>CAZIVD010000001.1:0-184370 GCA_964542635.1 uncultured Nocardioides sp.
GGCGGGTGGGGCTCGAACCCACGACCCAAGGATTATGAGTCCTCTGCTCTGACCGGCTGAGCTACCGCCCCACGCCCACTGTTCCCCGCTGGTCACCCGCACCCGACCTACCCGAGCCGGGCAAGGACACGTTCGCCTGGGTAGAGGTGACCTTATCGGTCACGGGCAGGACCACCAGGCACGCGGCACAACTCATGGGTCGACAGCGTGAGCCGATGTCTCACTTTCGTTCGCAGCAGGCGGTGACCTTTGGCGGTACTTGCCTCGCCTTGCCGGTGCGAGCATGAGACGTGGGCGATCAGCGCCGACACCGAGACGTCGGCGCGATCCATGAGCTCCCACCTTGTTCTCGAACGTGCCCGACGGAGGACATGATGAGCGTCGACACCCATGCCCCCCTGCGGTCCAGGCGCGTGATCGCCTGGCCGGACCGGTGGTGGCGCGGCCTGGCTGTGATCGAGGTCGGTCTCGCGACCGCAGCGGTCCTGCTCGACCTGCTTCTTCCCTCTCTGGTGTTGGTCGTGATGGCGTGCATCTCCTTGACGTTGCGCCGTCAGGGCTTCGGCACCTTGGGCCTCCAGCGCTCTCATGCGCGACACCTGGTGCCGAAGATGTTCGCGGTGGCAGCAGGGTGGTCGCTGGTGCAGCTCAGCCTGACCATGCCGCTTGCCAACCACCTCTCCGGTCGCCGCCAGAACCTCAGCGGATTCGAAGACCTCGAGGGCAACGTGCCGAAGCTGCTCCTGTTCTTGCTGCTTGCGTGGACCCTCGCAGCCTTCTGCGAGGAGCTCGCCTTCCGGGGCTTCCTGCTCACTCGGTTCCGGGAAGTGCTGGGTCCGTCCCGTCTCGCCCTCGTGGTGGCGGTCGTCGTGACCTCACTGTTGTTCGGGGTCATGCACAGCGAACAGGGACTCATCGGGGTCTTGCTGGTGAGCCTGGATGCGGTCGTGATGAGCGTCGTTCGACTGCACTACGACACCCTCTGGGCCTCGGTGTTGGTCCACGGATTCAGCAACACCTTGGGCTTCTTGACCTTCTTCGCGGTCGGTCCCGTCTACGGACTCTGGTGACGCTCGGGACCCCGCATCGTCCCAGAACTGGCATCCACGCGAGGCCCCGGCGACTGGCGAGGTGACCTCACTCCGGGTGCGACACGCACTCGCGCAGCCGGTCCCCAGGGCCTCGAGGTGCGAGCATCACGGAAGCGGCCCGACCTCGGGTCTGCCGCAAGGAGGGATCATGCGCACACTGCTCGGCCTGGCCGTGATCATCTGGCTGGGCGTCGGCCTGGCCGCCGCCGCCCAACGCGGCTACTTCGGCAACGACATCGAGGTGGACTGCAAGTCCCTCGGAGACACCGTGCTGACGATCGTCGCCGGACCGCTCAACTACGCCGGACTGAATCCCAAGGTCAGCTGCGACCTCCCCGATCCGGCCAGCTGACGGTCACGAGGCGAGCCCGCTCGCTCTCGGGCCCTCAGTCGGGCGTCGGCCGCCGTCCGCGCTCACGACGGCGTGACGCGGCCACGAGGTTTCGGCCATGCTCACCCCATGGAACCTGAACCGCTGAAGCTGTTGCCCGAGAACTGGTCCAAGGCCGTCGCGATCGTCGCCCACCCCGACGACATGGAGTTCGGCGCAGCCGCCGCCGTGGCCCGCTGGACGGGCCAGGGCAAGGAGGTCGTCTACGTCATGGTCACCAGCGGCGAGGCCGGGATCGACGGGATGCACCCGGACGAGTGCCGGCGCGTCCGTGAGGCCGAGGAGATCGAGTCGGCCAGGATCGTGGGGGTCGACACGGTCGAGTTCCTCGGGCTCCAGGACGGCATCGTCGAGTACGGCGTGCCCTTGCGGCGCGCGCTCGCGGAGGTGATCCGGCGGCACCGTCCCGAGATCGTCCTGACCGGGAACTTCAGGGACGCCTTCGGCCACGGGATGCTCAACCAGGCCGACCACATCGCGGTCGGGCGAGGCATCCTCGACGCAGCCCGGGACGCCGGGAACCGCTGGATCTTCAACGAGCAGCTGGTCGACGGGCTCGAGCCATGGGGCGGGGTGCGCGCGGTCTGGGCCTTCGGGTCGCCCCAGGCGAAGCACGGGGTCGACACCACCGACACGTTCGACGCCGGGGTCGCGTCGCTGGCCGCCCATGCGGCGTACATCGACGGGCTCGGCTGGGAGGGCTGGGACCCCCGGGAGTTCCTCGAGGGCTTCGGCCGTCAGGCCGGCCAGGGGCTCGGGGTCGCGTTCGCGACCACCGCCGAGGTCTACCCGCTCGCCTGGGGCGAGGACGAGGAGAGCTGAGGGCGCTGAACTCGGAAGGACCGCATCCCGCCCGCCGGTCCGCGCGGTCGTGGCGCGAGCTGATCATCGAGGCGAACGGCGGGATCATCGCGACGGCGGGCATCGTCGAGGGCATGGTGGCCGCAGACGTGCGGGCGCAGACCGTGCTGATCTCGTCCGTCGTCGCGCTGGTGGTCGGCAGTCTCTCGACGGCCGGCGCGGCGTTCACCGAGGCGGCGTTCCAGCGCGACGCCGCGCAGGAGGCGATCGACCGCCAGCTCGACCTCCTGCGCCAGGACCCCGGGGCGGAGCTCGACGATCTCGTGGCGGCGTACGAGGAGAAGGGGCTCTCGCCCGAGCTCGCCCGCGCCGTCGCTGCCGAGCTCACCGAGCACGACGCCCTGTCCGCCCACGTCGAGGAGGAGCTCGACGTCGTCGAGGGCGACTTCGACCGCCCGATCGCGGTCGCCGCCAGTGCTGGGATCGCGTTCGCGACCGGCGCCCTGATGCCGATCCTGATCGGCTTCCTCGTGCCCTACAACGTGCGCATCCTCACCACCGGCGTCGCCGTGACCATCGCTCTGATCGTCACCTCCGTCGTCGGCGCGCGGGTGGGCCACACCCGCACGGTCCCGACGGTCGTGCGCGCCGTCATGATCGGGCTCGTCACCTTGTTGTTGGCGATGCTCGTCGGCGAGTGGCTTGGGTGAGCGCCCGGGACGTGGATCAGGCGGTGTGGCGCCCCGAGACGATCTCGCGCACGGTCGGCTGGTATGGCGTGGCGAACCGCAGCGGCATCCGCGCCTCCGCGGGCGTCCGGTCGCCCTTCCGCTCGTTGCAGCCCGAGCACGCGGCGACGCAGTTCGCCCACGACCACTCGCCACCGCGGGACCGTGGCAGGAGGTGGTCGATGGTGGCGGCCTTGCGGCCGCAGTACGCGCACCGGTGGCCGTCGCGGATGAACACCCCGCCCCGGTGCCACTTCGCCGGCCGGTCCAGCCACTTCTCGTAGATGTAGCGGATCAGGCGGATCACCCTCGGCCAGGCGTGCGGGCCGAGCATGCGGGTGTCGTCACCCTCCTCGACGATGGCCACCTGACGGAACAGCATCCGGACCGCGTGCTTGAACGACACGGTGCCGAGGGGCTCGTAGGACGCGTTGAGGAGTCTCACCGTCGTGGCGCTCACGGTGCACCTCCTCGCGTCTCGAACCGAAGCCTGGCAGCCAGCCGCCGCGACTCCTCCCCACCAGGATGACGCAGGACCGGTGATCTGCCACGCACCCGAGCGCAACCGCCACGCCACGACCGGTCATCAACCGTAGGCGGTGGCGCCGCCACCGGTCGACTGCATTCTCGGTCTGCGGCCACTGGACCTGCGCCCCGGGGTTCGGGCCTGTGAGCCAGAAGAAGGGCCGTGCGTGAAGGTCCTGCGCTCAACGGGTGAGCACGGCCTCCTGGTCCAGCCCGGCAAGTTTGTGCGGGTTGCGCATGGCGAAGATCCGGGTGATCCGTCCGCCCTCCACGACGACGCTGACGATCGTGGTGCCGCCGACCTCGTCCTCGATCCGCAGGCCGATGGCGCCGTTGAGGGTGATCGGCGCGATCGCGGGGTTGACCGAGATGGCCGGGAAGGGCCGCAGGAGGTTCGCCACCTTCTTGGCCCCCACCACCGGCACTCGCACCGCCTGCGCGACCCCGCCCCCGTCGGCCAGGAGCACCACGTCGGGCGCGAGCACGTCCATCAACGCCTGCACGTCGCCGCCGGTCACGGCCGCGACGAAGCGATCCACGACCTGCTGCTGCTCGGTGCGGTCGACATGCTGACGTGGCCGCCGGGCGGCGACGTGCTGGCGGGCGCGGTGCGCCACCTGGCGGACGGCCGGGAGCGACTTGTCCACGGCGGCCGCGATCTCCTCGTAGGTGACGTCGAAGACCTCGCGCAACACGAACACGGCGCGTTCGGTGGGGGTGAGCGTCTCGAGCACCGTGAGCATCGCGATCGACACGCTCTCCGCGAGCTCGACGTCCTCGGCCACGTCCGGACTGGTCAGCAGCGGCTCGGGCAGCCACTCGCCGACGTACTCCTCGCGTCGCCGGCTGAGCGTCCGGAGCCGGTTGAGGGACTGACGGGTGACGGAGCGGACCAGATAGGCGCGCGGGTCCCGCACCTCCGCCTGGTCGATCGCCGCCCACCGCAGCCATGTCTCCTGGACCACGTCCTCCGCGTCGGCGGCGGAGCCGAGCATCTCGTAGGCCACCGTGAACAGCAGACTGCGGTGCGCGACGAAGGGGTCGGCGCTCATCTCCGTCACGCTACGCCGGAACGCTCAGCCAGCGGCTTGAGGTCGCAGGCGTCCGCGAAGCCTTCGGACTCGATCCCGAGCGCGACGTTGCCCCGAGTCGTCAGGTTCGCGAACCCGATCACCGAGGTGAGCTCGACGACGGCCGCCGCGCCCAACTGGTCGAGGAGACCGGCCACCATCTCATCGGTCACCGTCGGCGGCGTGTTGCTCATCGCCTCGGCGTACTCGAGCACCTCTCGCTCCAGCGGGGTGAAGACACCGGACTCCCGCCACCGGGGGATCTCCCGCGCCCGGTCGACATCGAGCCCCTCGTTGAACGCCATGAAGTAGTTGAAGTCCAGGCACCACGAGCACCCGATGTACGACGCCACGGCCATGTGTGCGAACGACTTCAGGGTCGGGTCGCACTTGTCCCACTTCTGCAGCTTCTGGCCGAACCCCATCGAGGCCCTGAGCACGGGCACGTGGTGCCACATCACCCCCAACGAGCTCGGCACGCGACCGAACATCCGCTTGCTGAACGTCTTGACCAGCGCACCATACGGGCCGCTGATCTCGGTGGCTGGGATCCGGGTGGTCATGACTCCTCCTGGGTGTCGACGGGCTGTCGACATCCAGACACCGGCCGGCGGGCTCGTGTGACACCGCACTCGATCCGCGAGAGGCATGGTGGTCCGGGGAGCCTCTGGCCGGCATCGAACCCGACGGCTCGTCCTACCGAGCTGACACGGAGGTCGCCGAGTCGGGAGCCTTCGCATCCATGGCGACCCAAGCGGGCCGCAGGGCTCGCCACGCCACTCGGGGGGCGAACAGGCTCGAGGGCGGCTCGAGCAGGTGCTGGACCGCGCTCAGCGCGGCGTTGGCGACCTCGTCGGTGGCGGCTGCCCGGGTGACGCGGTCGACGTACCGGTTGATGGTCGCCTGCCCGGGTGGCCGGCGCCCCGCCGTGTCGGGGTAGATGAAGTCCGCGCCGGTCGCCACCATCCACGGTCGGTCGACGACCTTCGCGGCGGCCTTCGCCGCGGCGTGTGCCAACCGGGGGTCGGCACCGTAGCGGTCGATCGTGGCGGCGAGGGCCTCGACCTGCAGCAGTGCGGAGCTCATGCCCTGCCCGTAGATCGGGTTGAAGCTGGCCACGGCGTCACCGACGGCACACAGGCCGGTCGGCACGACCGGTAGCCGCTCCCAGCGATGCCGGAGGCTGGAGCGGAAGGTGTAGCGGGCCGGCTCGGTGAGGTAGGGGCGTCCCAGCAGCTCGGCCAGCGAGGCGTCCGCGAGCCCACGAGCGAACGCGACCGCGCCGGCGGAATCGGTGGGCGCTGCGTCGCCGAAGTAGCCGCCGAGCACCACCTGCCATCGGCCCCGCTCCATCGGCAGGGCCACGCCGATCCGGGGCACCGTAGGCGTGTTCTGTACGACGACGAACGCGACGCCGTCGAAGTCCCCCGGTCGACGCTCCACGACGAACCCGGTGTAGCGAAGGTCGACCAGCACCTCCTCGGTCGAGGGTCGCGCAAGCCCGGCGCCCGCGAGCCAGTCGCCGACCCGGCTCGAGCGGCCGCTCGCGTCCACGACCAGGTCGGCCTCGACGACGCCGCGGCCGCGCAGACGTATGCCGGTCACGGTCGGCGTGCGATCCCCGGTGAGCAGCACCTCGACGACGCTGTCGGCCAGCAAGGTCACGTTCGGCAGGGCGGCGGTCCGCTCTCGCAGTGTCCCCTCGACCAGGGGCCGGCTGCACAGGGCCCGGGGGATGCCGGTGTCGGGCAGCCTGAGGTGCCGCCTGGTGGTGCCGGCGGCCACCCACCGGCACGGGACTCGGTCGGGGTCGGGCCCGCCGTCGTGGGCGCCGCGGGCCTGGAGCGCGCGCCCGATCCCGGAATGGAGGTCCTCCAGCACCTGCTGGCCGCTGGCCAGCATCACGTGCGGCAGATGCCCCTGGGGCGCGACCGTCCCGTCGGCGAGAGGGCGCCGCTCGACGACCACCACCTCGCGGGAGCGACTCGCAAGCATCGTAGCGGTGGCCAGGCCGGCCACGCTCCCGCCGATCACCACGGCACGGTCGAAGGTGGGGGTGGTGGTCACGGCGACCTCCTCGGGCCACTCGAGGCAATTCGTAACACCGTTACGTTACAGCGTAACGTTATGCTGTCAAGGTGCCCAGACCGAAGGTCCACGACGAGACCACCGCCGAGACGCTGCTCGACGCCGCCGGAGAGTTGCTGCAGAGCGGCGGCCTTCCCGCGGTCTCCGTGCGAGCGGTGGCGGACGCCTCTGAGACCAGCTTCCGCGCCGTGTACGCACTCTTCGGGTCCAAGCAGGCGCTCATCGACGCGCTCGCCCAGCGCGGCTATCGCGACCTCGCGCGACGGGTGCGGGCGGTCGCGGAGACCGACGACCCGCGACGCGACCTCGTGGCGGCGGGCGCGGAGGGCTTCCGTGGGTTCGCGCTAGCCGACCCCGAGACCTTCCGCCTCGTCTTCGAGAGGGTGTCGACCGAAGTACTTACTCGGAAGGAGACCGGGCTCGCGGCGTACGAGAGCTACGACGCCCTCGCGGCACGGATCCAGCGCGTCCGGGCCTCGGGGATGGTTCATCCGGACTGGTCCGATCAGTCCTGCATCTTCGCCTTCCACGCTGCGTGCCAGGGGCTCGCCTCGTGCGAGCTGGCGATGCGGCGACCACCGGACGGACCCGGCTTCTGGCCGATGATGGCGGGCGTCGACATGGTCACGCTGTGGCAGGGTGCGCTGGGAGGACTCGTCGCGGGGTTCGCCCTTGCGCGCCCGCACGGAGGCGACTGACCCAGACGCCCCCTCCAGGACCGTGTCCTGTGGCCGCGACAGCGGCACGACCGGGCACCGACGCAGATCGCAGGCAGGCGCTTTCCAGAGAGCCGCCTCGTCAATGCGTTGATCCACCTACTCTGGTGAGCGGTTTGCCCCGCACCGGTCGGCGCCCGGAAGGCCGGTCCAGTCGGCGAGCACGGAGGAACGCATGCGCGGTCGTCTTGCGATGGCGGCGACGAGCGCGCTGGCTCTCATGGCGATGGCAGGTGCGTGCTCAGCCGACTCAGCAGCCCACTTGCACGACGGCGCCGCACAGGCGATCACTGCTGACGAGGCGAGCGCATTGCTCCCGAACGCGTCGGTCTTCGGCGCCGGATGGGTCGTTCGCAGGGATTTTCATCAGGCCGCCGCCGGTCCCTCGGCATCGCCCTCCTCATGCCAGCTCCTCGTCGACGTGCTGTTCGGGCGACCGACACTCTCGCCGAGAGTGTCCAAGACACGCGGCTACAACCACGAGAACAGCACCCTCGCCATCGTCACCGTGGCCGGCTGGCGGAGTGCAGGGGATGCCGCCGAGCTGCTCGGCCAGATTGAGACTCTCGCGCACACGTGCTCGACCTTCACGGTCGGTTCCGGCAGTGAGACGTCGACCGTGCAGGTCGAGCCGCAGGCGACATCCGATCTTGGAGACCAGGCGGTCGCTGTTCGCATGACGTCAAGCGACGCCGAAGATGCGGCGTTCTACATCTCTTCGCTCCGGCTGGGACCGAACACAGTCACCGCTGTATCGATGTCGTTCCTCAACGACGACGACGTCACCGGCAAGGCGCTCCAGCCAGTCTTCGAAGAGCTCCGTTCCGGCTGACCTCCACCAGGAACAAGTGTCAGCAGAGAGCCGGGCGCAACGGGTCAGCCCGAACTCGCTCGAGGAAGGCCTTCTTTGCTCCCCCGGTTGGACTCGAACCAACAACCCTTCGGTTAACAGCCGAATGCTCTGCCAGTTGAGCTACAGGGGATCGGAGCCCGCACAGACTAGCAAGGGCGACGGGACCCGGCTAAATCGGCCGCACGGGCGTTCAAGGCTGGGGGCCGACCTCCTCTTGGGCCGCCTCCAGGGCCGTCTCGGCAGCGAGGCGGACGGTGGGGTCGTCGGGATCGATCCCGGCGTCGAACTCGTAGACCCACCGGAGCGGTCGGTCGCCGCTCGCGCCGCGCCGTGCGATCACGCGCAACCCGCGCCGACCGGAGATCGGGACATGGCGGACGAGGACGACGCTCGCGGTGACCCGCTCGCGAACCAGCCCGAGGAATCGGGCCGGATCGCCCAGGGCGAAGGTGTGCTCGCGCCGTAGCTCGCCCCACGTGCCCACCTCGACCACGCGGAGAAGGCGGTCCTCGTCGTTCCAGGAGGCGGACTCGACGTCCTCCCAGGGCAGGCGTACGCCGGGCAGGTACAGCGCCTCGCGAGTCCCGGCGAGTAGCTCGTCGTCGGTCGAAAGCGTCCAGGCCAGCACGCGTTCGCCGGCGGAGACCTCGATGTCCGGTCGGCCCCTGGGCAGCCTCATGCGCCCATGGCCCGCTCGCGCAGTGTGCGGCGATGCTGCTCGAGAGCGACCAGCTCGCCGAACATCCGGTTGTAGTCGGTGGCCTGCTCGATCGGGTTGGTGCGTTGCAGCCGGGACTTCACGTCGGCGATCCGCCGCAAGGCCGTGAGCTCCTGGAGCCGGTAGACATGGGCGGCCACGAAGGCGGCATCGGGCTCCTTGGCGGTCAGCAGCGGCTCGACGGCGAGCGCGCTCACGGCCGTGCGTACGACGGGGTCGACCGCGCGCCCGCTCAGCCCGGCCACCCATCCCGCCGATGCGGCGGTGGGACCGCCTGCACCCGCCACCAGACCCCATACGGCCCGGTAGGTCGGGTGGGTGAAGTCGTTCTCGCCGATGTCGGCCGCCGCACGACCCACGGCCTCGGGGTGCTGGAGCACCAGCTTGAGGGTCTCGCGCTCGATGGCGAATCGGGGCTCGTGCGGGTCTGGCAACGGCGACCGCTCGACGGCACCGGCCTCCGTCGAGGCGCCCTGGCCCGGGGCAGCGCGGGTCTCCCCCCGCCCGGCTCGGCCGGCGGCGCGGCGTACCTCCTCGCGGGCCTGCTCGACGTCGACGCCGACCATGCCGGCCAGCTCGCGGGCGAACGCCTCGACCTTGGACCGGTCGCGGATCGAGGTCACCAGCCGAGCGCCCTCGCGGACCGCGTCGACGCGACCGTCGGCACGGTCGAGGTCGTACTTGCCGATCACGTTGCCGAGCACGAACCGGTAGAGCGGCACCCGGCGCGCCACCAGCTCTCTCACCGCGCCGTCGCCCTGCTGGAGTCGCAGGTCACAGGGGTCCAGGCCGGTGGGTTCGACGGCGACGTAGGTCTGCGACACGAAGTTCTGGTCGCCGGAGAACGCCCTCAGCGCCGCCTTCTGGCCCGCGGCGTCCCCGTCGAAGGTGAAGATCACCTCGCCGCGGAACTCGTCGTGGTCGTTGAGGAAGCGCCGCAGGACCCGGGCGTGCTCGTCGCCGAAGGCGGTGCCGCAGGTGGCGACCGCCGTCGGCACGCCGGCGAGATGACAGGCCATCACGTCGGTGTAGCCCTCGACCACCACCGCCTGTGACGACCGCGCGATGTCGCGCCGGGCGAGGTCGAGGCCGTAGAGCACCTGGCTCTTCTTGTAGAGCGTCGTCTCGGGGGTGTTGAGGTACTTCGCCTCGATCTTGTCGTCGTCGAAGATCCGTCGGGCGCCGAAGCCGATGGGATCGCCGCTGGCGTCTCGGATCGGCCACAGCAGGCGCCCACGGAACCGGTCGTACGTCGTGCGGCCCACGGCCGCGAGCCCTGCCGCGACCGACTCCTCGTCGCGGAACCCACGCTGACGAAGATGCCGCACCAGCGCCTCGCCGTCGCGTGGAGCGAAGCCGACCCCGAAGACCTGCGCCGCCGCCTGGTCGAACCCACGCTGGTCGAGGAACTGCCGCCCGGGCAGAGCCTCGGCAGAGGCCAGGTGGTCGACGTAGAACTCGGCGGCCACCCGGTTGGCCTCGACCAGCCGGCTGCGCTGCGGACCGCGAGGCCGCTGGTCGCGGACCTCCCCGCCCTCCTCGCGCCGCAGGGTGACGCCGTACTTGTCGGCCAGGCGCTCGACGGCCTCGGTGAAGGAGAGCGCGTCGATCTTCATCACGAAGTCGATGACGTCGCCGCCCTCCTGGCACCCGAAGCAGTGCCAGAACTGGCGGGCGGGCGTCACATGGAACGACGGGGACTTCTCGTCGTGGAACGGGCACAGACCCTTCAGTGAGCCGCCGCCGGCCCTGCGGAGCGTGACGTAGGCCGAGACGACGTCGTCGATGCGCGCCTTCTCGCGCACCTCCGCGATGTCCTCCTCACGGATCCGCCCGGCCACGCGCGGAGTCTATGCCGCGCCGCCCACGGCGGCGGCGGCGCTCAACACCGTCTCAACACAGCCGCCGGTGCCAGGCCAGTGCGCTCGCGTCCGTGAGCGAGGCGACCTGGTCGACCACCGTTCTCAGGCGGCCCGCGTCGTCGCCCGCGGCGGCCCAGTCCTCCGCGAACGGCCGCTCCAGGGAGTCGGGGCCACGGGACGCCAGCGCGGTCACGAGCTCGGCGAGCATCTCACGCTGACGGGCCATCGCAGCGACGCGGTCGCCCGCCCGCATCACGTAGTGGGCGGCGATCCCCTTGAGCACCGCGATCTCGGACCCGGTGACGGAGGGCACGACCAGGTCGGCCCCGTAGCGGACGAACCGGGACACCCCGCCCTCACTTGCCGCGAATGTCGCGTCCTGGACGGCCCCGCAGAAGCGTCCGATCACGTCGCTGGTGAGGTTCTTCAAGGCCGCCAGGTGCCGGCGGGACCCGTCGTAGGGCGCGTCCGGCCAGCCCGCCACGCTGCGCAGCCCGCCGAGGGCTGCGTCCAGCTCGTCGTCGGTGACGTCGGGCAGGTACCACTCCCGCACCGTGGCGTAGACCGCGTCGCGATCCAGTGCAGTGAGGTCGATCCGCCCCGCGACCACGCCGTCCTCGACGTCGTGCACGGAGTAGGCGACGTCGTCGGCGAGGTCCATCACCTGGGCCTCCAGACAGAGTCGACGTCCTGAGACTCCGCGTCGGACCCAGTCGAACGTCGGCCGGTCGTCGTCGTACACGCCGAACTTGCGCACCACGCGGGGAGAGCCGTCGGCGTGCGCACCGGCCGGCTGTCCGGCCTCGCCGAGCGGCCAGGGGTACTTGAGGCAGGCGTCGAGCGTGGCCCGGGTCAGGTTGAGGCCGACCGACCGCCCGTCGTCGGCGAACGTCTTGGACTCGAGGCGGGTGAGCAGGCGCAGCGTCTGGGCGTTGCCCTCGAAGCCGCCGCAGGTCTCCCCCAGCTCTGCGAGCACACGCTCCCCGTTGTGTCCGAACGGCGGGTGCCCGAGGTCGTGCGCCAACGCCGCCGTCTCGACGATGTCGGGCTCGCAGCCCAGCGCCCGCGACAGGTCGCGGGCGACTTGCGCGACCTCGAGGCTGTGGGTCAGCCGGTTGCGCACGAAGTCGTCGGACTGCGGGCCTACCACCTGGGTCTTGGCGGCCAGTCGGCGGGAGGCGGCCGCGTGCACGACCCGGGCCCGGTCGCGCTCGAACGGCGTGCGCACCGGCGCGGGCACCCGCTTGGGCGGCTCGGCGACGATGCGCTCGCGGTCGGCGGCGTCGTACAGGTCGATCGGGTCCATCGGCGCCGACCCTAGACGACCCTGCGGTCAGGCCACGTCCGTCCGGGCAGCCGCGATCCCCGCACCCCACCCGGGAGCCCGTCCACCACCCGGGGGCGAGAGGCCGCCCGCGTCGACCCCGGCGGTCTCCAGCAGCCAGGAGACCAGGGAGTTGGAGTTCCACATGTCCCCGACGTGCAGCATGTCGCGCCCCCAGGTGTGGGCGGGGACATGGCGGGTCTGCTCGAGCAGGCCGAGTGCGCGCTGTCGGCTCAGGGCCACGACGACGGGGCCGCCGACGGCGAAGTCCCGGTCCGGCAAGGTCCCGTCACGCCAGCAGCGCACCTCGTAGCGGAACAGCCTCGACCGGCCCAGGAACGGCATCCCGACCGGCCCGGTGGCGACGACTCCGCGACCCTGCCGCCCTCCTCCCCACGCAGGCGCCATCTCGATGACATGGCGGGTGTCGTCGAGCACGACCTCCAGCGCCGCGTGGAACAGCGCCTGCGGGCGCCGGTGCTGGCGTCGAGCCTCGAGCGCCTCCCACCAGCGGCTGGTGTGGACGACGACGTGCCCCCCGGCACCGACGGGCAGCCACCACAGCAGCACCTGCTGTTCTGTCATCGCGACTCCCACGGCTCGGACCAGTGCGGACCCGATCGTCCCACCGAGGCTCGAGCCGCTCGTGACCTTCGGCCCCCTGCCCAGGTGCCGACGACCCTTCTCCTGGATCGGTGCGGAGACCGAAGGTCGAAGTCACGGTACGTCGAGCCAGAGGGAGTCCGCGATGAAGCGCCTACCGATCCTCGTCGTGGTCCTGCTCGCGCTCGTCGTGACCACGGCGGCCGCCGCGTTCGGACTGGCGCTGGCCACCAGCGACGACACCGGATCAGGCCCTGGGATGCACTACTCAGGGGATGGGTCGGGCCCGATGATGCACTCGTCCTCAGTGACGAGCGAGCACGAGTTCCTCATCGAGATGGTCGCCCACCATCGCGAGGCGGTCGCCGCGGCCAGGGAGCTGGCCCGCTCTGACCGGTCGGAGCTGCGCGCGTTCGGGACGGCGATCGTGGCCGTGCAGTCGGCGCAGATCGACCAGATGACGGCCTGGCTCGGGGAGTGGTATCCGGACGAGTCCACGACGGCCGACTACCGGCCGATGATGCGAGACCTGTCCGACCTGTCCGGCGACCGGCTCGACGAGACGTTCCTCGAGGACATGATCGGCCATCACATGGCCGCGGTGATGATGTCCCAACAGCTCCTGGCGCGGGGCGTCGACCACGACGACGTCGCCGACCTGGCCCGCTCCATCCGCGACGACCAGCACGCCGAGATCCTGCAGATGCAGCGCTGGCTGGCGGAGTGGTTCGACACCGCTGCTTGAGCAAGCGCCAAGGAACCAGGCTGCCCCGCTCGTTGAGGGGGCGCCGAGGGACCAGGCTGCCCCGCTGGTTGAGGAGTCGCCGAGGAACGAGGCGCTGTCAGGAACCAGCAGAACCCACGAAGCAGCCTCACTGACCAGGTCTCGTGACGGTCGCTGCGCGACCTCCTCGACCAGCGGTGGCTCAAGCAGCGCCCATGTTGGGCCTTCGCGTGAACGTCAGGTGCGTGACGCCGCTGGGTGACGAGACAGCCTCGATGTCGTAGACGTCCTCGATCGCGTCGAGACGGTCCCAGATCCGGACGCCCCGACCGAGGACGATCGGCACCTGCACGAGATGAAGGTGGTCGACGAGTCCGGCGGCGACGAAGTCGCGGACGACCGTGGCCCCGCCCCCGATCCGCACGTCCAGCCCTCGGGCTGCTGCCCGCGCGGTCGCGAGTGCGTCGGTCGGAGTGGCGTCAAGGAAGTGGAACGTGGTGCCGCCCTCCATCTGCAACGGAGGCCGCGGACGATGGGTGAGCACGAACGTCGGGGTGTGGAACGGCGGGTTCGGTCCCCACCAGCCCTTCCAGTCGGGGTCCTCCCGCCAGCCGGGCGGCCCGAACTTGTGAGCCCCCATGATCTCGGCGCCGATGCCTTCACCGTGGCGCCGGGCGAACGAGTCGTCGACTCCGGGCCGAGCACGGAGGCCGCTCCGGGAACACAAGAAGCTGGACCTTCTGACGTGCCTGGTACGTCAGAAGGTCCCGCTTGTCGGCGAAGCGCGACCCGCTCGCGCCAATGACCAGCGCGGCAGCGTGGCGGCGAAGCCGACACGCTCGCGCCAATGGGATCAGTAGACCGAGACGTGGACGTGGTCGTAGTGGTTGGCGGTGGCGGAGCCTCGGCTGGGCATCGCGCGCCAGCCCTCGGCGGCCCGCACCGGAGTCCAGATGTGCTGGCGCCAGAGGATGTCGTAGAGGTTCAGCTCGCCGGCGTGGGCGCGCAGGAACTCGGAGATCGCCGTGCCGAGGGCGACGTCACTGGTCATGATGTCGAGGGCGCGACCCGAGGCGTGTTCGCCGTGGTTGTCCCACCCGCCGTACGACGTGATCTGCGGGAAGGCGTGGCACACCGAGCGGTAGACGTAGACGGCCCGTGCCGTCAGGCCGCTCTCGACGCCCGGGTTGGGGCACGGCGCCATTGAAAGGCCCGCGGCCGCCCCGACCGGCTTGTCGGTGCTGAGGTAGCCGGCGGTCACCCACCGGCTGGCGCCGTCGAAGACGATCTCGACCCGGTCCTCGGCCGTGCGGCCGGTGACGACGACCTGGCGTGAGGCGGGGATCTCGCCGACCTGGGTGGCGGCCTCGCCCGGTCCGGTCCAGAGGTTGAGGTCGGTGGTGGTCCAGCGCTTCACGTCGGCGTCCAGCACGGCCTCGGCGGTCTCGGCGTGGGAGACCAGTGTCTGGACCTTGGCCCGCCCGGCCTTGCTCGTGGTCGAGGCCTTGCGGGCGGCGGAGCGGGAGACACCCTCGAAGCGGGCGGAGGTCAGGTCAAGGTCCTGGGAGGCCAGGCTGGCAGTCGCGGGCGCTGCCTCGAGGAGGCTGGCAGCCGGCCCGGACGCGAGCACGCCGGCGGCGACGACGGGGGCGGTCGCCAGGACGGCCAGGCCGGCGCAGACGGAGGTAGCCGTCAGCCGGCGGCGGGCATCGGTGTCCCGCTTGTGGCGAGCGTGTGCCACAGCGCTGATCCTTTGCGGTTGGGGTCAGGGTCTGTCCGGTCTCCGGGGGAGATGGTTGATAACGAAACGGACACGAAGCCTCGAGTCAAACACATGTCTCGCTCCGCGTACCAAATTCCGGGATCCCCGTGGCGGGTGACGCCCGTCACCGCCCACCTGACGTGGTCAGCCGCCCGTGGTCTCGTTGGCGTCCTCGCGGACGTGCGTTCCGGCGCCGTCGGCGTCGTCGAGCCACCCCTCGGGCACCGCGACACGGGCGCGCGGTGAGCCCTGGCGGCCGCGCGGCGTGCCGAGCTCGCCGACGGGGAAGGGCTCGTCGGGGTCGAGCTCCGCGAGCAGGGCATCGAGCGCCGCCAGGGACTCGACCAGCGCCAAGGAGTGCCGCAACGGACCGCCGGCTCGGAAGCCCTTGAGGTACCACGAGACGTGCTTGCGGAACTCCTTGCACCCCCGCTCCTCGCCCAGGTGCTCGCACAGCAGCTCCGCATGACGCCGCATCACGGCGCGCACCTCGCCGAGCGTGGGCAGCGTGGCCACCTCGGTCCCGGAGAAGGCGGCCGCCAGGTCGCGGAACAGCCACGGCCGGCCGAGGCAGCCCCGCCCCACGACCACGCCTGCCGCACCGGTCTGCTCGACCATCCGGACCGCGTCGCCCGCCTCCCAGATGTCGCCGTTGCCGAGCACCGGGATGTCGACGGCGCCGACCAGCCGGCCGATCGCGTCCCAGTCGGCCGTGCCGGAGTAGGACTGCGCGACCGTGCGTCCGTGCAGGGCGATCGCGGCGCACCCCGACTCCTGCGCGATCCGCCCGGCGTCGAGGTAGGTCAGGTGGTCGTCGTCGATGCCCTTGCGGGTCTTCATGGTGACCGGCACGTCGTACGGCGCGGCTGCGGCCACAGCCGCCGTGAGGATCTCGGCCAGCAGACCGCGCTTCCAGGGCAGCACCCCGCCACCGCCCTTGCGGGTGACCTTGGGGACGGGGCAGCCGAAGTTGAGGTCGATGTGCGCCACGCCGTACTCGGCGCACAGGATCTCCGCGGCCTTGCCGACGTAGACCGGGTCGGTGCCGTAGAGCTGCACCGAGCGGATCCGCTCGACGTCGTCGAAGACGAGCATCCGCAGCGTCGTCTCGTCGCGCTCGACCAGGCCGCGGCTGGTGATCATCTCGCAGACGTAGAGGCCGGCCCCCTGCTCGGCGCACAGCCGGCGGTACGCCGCATTGGTGATGCCGGCCATCGGTGCGAGCACGACCGGCGTCTCGACGCGCAGCGACCCGAGCGTGAGCGAGGTCGGCAGCGGGCGCATCCGGTCATTGTCCCCGGTCGCCTTCCCCGGCCGGGAATCCTCAGCGCCCGCCGTTGCCCTTCGAAGGCGGCTTCCACTGGCGCACCTTGCCCACCCAGGTCACCGGGTTGAAGTCGTCGGTCGGACGGAAGGCCACCGCGTCCAGGCCGCCCCGCTCGGGCACGAGGTAGACCAGGCACACCGTGGTCGACCGACCGGGGGCGAAGTCCTTGGGCAGGGCCGGGCTCGGGCAGGGCGCGAACCGCGCCCCGAAGGACGTGGACTCCACCAGCGTGTGGCCGCCGTCGAGGACATAGAGCGGGAGTCGCGTGCCGCCCAGCGAGCCGGAGCCGGCGTTCTTGGCGCGGACCGTGACGTAGTAGAGCGCCGAGGCCCGCTCGGACGGGCTCAGCTGCCAGTCGCGGAGCGCTTTGACGTCGGCGCGCTCGAGGCGACGCACGGTCACGCGGAGCACGCCCACCTCTCCGTCGCGCTGCCGCCAGGCCACCACGCCGGTCTCCCCCACGCCCAGCTCGCTGCCCGGGTCGGTGAGCACGACGCCGTCGGGCACCGGGAGGTACGGCGTCGGCCCGGCGGGCGCGCTCGAGGAGGCGTCGGGGGTGTCCGTCGCGGCCGTCGTGGAGTCGACCGGACTCGCGGCGTCGCCGGAGCCCGCCACCTGGCCGACCCCGGTGCAGGCCGAGAGCGAGAGCAGGCCGACGACCGCGGCAGCGGCCGCGGTGCGACGCCGGCCCCAGCACGCTCTCACGGAAGGCTCAGCAGCCGACGAGACGCTCGGCGAAGTAGCCGCGCACCTGGTCGAGCGAGATCCGCTCCTGCGACATCGAGTCCCGCTCGCGCACCGTGACCGCCTGGTCCTCGAGGGTCTCGAAGTCGACCGTGACGCAGTACGGCGTGCCGATCTCGTCCTGGCGCCGGTAGCGCCGCCCGATGGCGCCCGCGTCGTCGAAGTCGACGTTCCACCCCACACCGCGCAGCTCGGCCGCGAGGTCGCGGGCCTTGGGGCTGAGGTCGGCGTTGCGGCTCAGCGGCAGCACCGCGACCTTGACCGGAGCGAGTCGCGGGTCGAGCCGGAGCACGACACGCTTGTCGACGCCGCCCTTGGTGTTGGGCGCCTCGTCCTCGGTGTAGGCGTCCATGAGGAAGGCCATCATCGCCCGGTTGGGGCCGAGCGCGGGCTCGATCACATAGGGGACGTAGCGCTCGCCGCTGGCCTGGTCGAAGTAGGACAGGTCCTGGCCGGAGTACTCACTGTGTTGGGTGAGGTCGAAGTCGGTGCGGCTGGCGATCCCCTCGAGCTCCTCGAAGCCGCGCTCGGAGAAGCCGAAGTTGTACTCGATGTCGACGGTCCGCTTGGAGTAGTGGCTGAGCTTCTCCTGCGGGTGCTCGTAGTGGCGCAGGTTCTCCGGAGAGATGCCCAGGTCGGTGAACCACCGGGTGCGCTCGTCGATCCAGTACTGGTGCCACTCCTCGTCCTCGCCGGGCTTGACGAAGTACTCCATCTCCATCTGCTCGAACTCGCGGGTGCGGAAGATGAAGTTGCCCGGGGTGATCTCGTTGCGGAAGCTCTTGCCCATCTGGGCGATGCCGAACGGCGGCTTCATCCGTGCGCTGGTCACGATGTTGGCGAAGTTGAGGAAGATGCCCTGCGCGGTCTCCGGGCGCAGGTAGTGCAGTCCCGACTCGTCCTCGATGACGCCCAGGTAGGTCTTGAGCATCATGTTGAACTGCCGCGGCTCGGTCCAGGTGTTGCGGTTGCCGCAGTTGGGGCACGGGACGGACTCGTTGATGTCGACCCCGTCTGGCTCGACGGGATCGCCCTTGGCGTTCCTCTTGCCGGCGTACTCCTCCTGCAGGTGGTCCTGCCGGAACCGCTTGTGGCACGCCTGGCACTCCACCAGGGGGTCGGCGAAGGTCTTGAGGTGGCCGCTGGCCTCCCAGGTGCGGGTGGGGAGGATGACGCTCGAGTCGAGGCCGACCACGTCGTCGCGGGTCGTCACGGTGGCCCGCCACCACTGGCGCTTGACGTTCTCCTTCAGCTCGACGCCCAGCGGACCGTAGTCCCAGGCGCTGCGCGTGCCGCCGTAGATCTCGCCGGACGGGAAGACGAACCCACGGCGCTTGCAGAGGGAGACGATGGTGTCGAGGACGGTGGACGGGGCCTTGGCCACGGGGTCTGCTCCTGGGTCTGACCGGCTGGCTGCCGGTCGGGACGGTCGATGGGGAGCGCTCAGCCTAACGACCGGGGGAAAGCGATATTCAGGTCGGTGCCGGGCTCGACGAGCTCGAACGCGCTGGGCTCGTCGATCGCCCGGGCGAGCACCGGGACCGCCGCGAGCTTGACGTCGTACGCCGACAGGGCGCGGCGGTAGGCACCCACGCCCTCCCACTCGGTGGTCAGCACCCACAGCGACGGGTCGTCGACGTTGCGCCCGATCCGGCCGGCGACGAACCCCGGCCTGGCCGCCAGCGCCTCCCGGGCGGCGTGCAGCTCGGCTCGGAACCCGCCGGTGTCCTCGGGCGGCACCCGGAACCGGTTCACCACGATCATCAGGTGGCAGGCTACGCGGCCGCGGCCGCCATCGCCCGGGTACGCCGGGAGCCGGCGCGAGCACGGACCCCCTGCCCGGCGACGACCCCACCGAGCACGAGCGCCATGCCGAGCGCCTGGGCCCAGCCGAACAGCTCGCCCGCGAAGACCACCCCCAGCAGCGTGCCGACGACAGGGTTGACCAGCCCGATCAGGGCGACGGCTCCGGCCGGCATCCGGACCAGGCCGTGGAACCAGCAGACGTACGCGATGGCCGTGCCGGCCGTGGTCAGCCAGAGCAGGCCGCCCACGTTCACCGCCGTCAGCGACGGTGGTGGACCCTCGACCAGCAGGGCTGCGGGCACGAGGGCGAGCCCGCCCACGACCAGCTGCCAGGAGATCGAGGTGAGCATGTCGGCGGGCGACGGCCAGCGCTTGACCAGCACGAAGCCGAGGGCCGAGACCAGCACCGAGCCGAGTCCGGCCAGCAGCCCGAGGGTGCTGACGTGGCCGCCCGCGCGCAGGACGAGGAGGCCCACGCCCACGACCCCGACCAGTCCGGCCAGCACGCGCCGGGCTCTCGGCCGCTCCCCCAGCATCGGCAGGGCGATGGCCATCACCGCCAGCGGCGACAGGGCCTGGACGGTCGCCGCCAGACCGCCTGGAAGCTCGTAGGCCGCCAGGAAGATGAGCGGGAAGAACAGGCCGATGTTGCACAGGCCGAGCACGATCGCCTTCCACCACCAGTCCCCCGACGGCAGCCGGCGCTTGAACGCCAGCAGCACCAGTCCGGCCGGCAGCGCCCTCGCGGCAGCCGCGAACAGCGGCCGGTCCGGAGGCAGGAACGACTCGGTCACCAGGTACGTCGTGCCCCAGGCGACAGGGGCCACGGCGGTGATCAGCAGGAGTCGCGGGGAGATAGTTTCCACGGAAGACACGATACCTTCCGGGGAAGATATACTCAAGCATGGCCCGCCCCTCTCCGGATGCCGACAGTCCCACCGACCAGGCCGATCAGGTCGATGCAGTGGCCCGCTTCGCCGACCAATGGGCGCGCGAGCGCCCCGACCTCGACGTCGGGCCGATGCTCGTCATCGGCAGGCTCCACCGACTCGCCGAGATCCTCGACCAGCGCCTGCGCCCGGTCTTCGCCCAGGCAGACCTGGGCAACGGCGACTTCGACATCCTGGCTTCGCTGCGCCGCTCGGGGCCGCCGTACCGCCTCAGCCCCAGCGAGCTCGCCCAGACCACGATGGTCACGTCCGGGGCGGTGACCAAGCGGGTCGACCGGCTCGTCGAGCGCGGTCTGGTCGAGCGCACCGTGAGCGAGACCGATGGCAGGGGGCGCGTCATCGCCTTGACGCCCGCCGGACTCGAGCTGCAGGCCAGGCTGCATCCCCAGCACCTGGCCAACGAGAACGACCTGCTCGGCGCCCTGGCTCCCGCTGAGCGCCGCCAACTCGGCGGGTTGCTGGCCAAGGTGCTGGTCGATCTCGAGGGACCAGCAGACATTTGACAATCATTCTCAACTGACTGAGAATGATTCTCATGAAGCGATGGATGTCCGGCCTCGCCCTCCTGGGCCTTCTCGCGGTCACCGGATGTGGAGAGGAGGCCGGGTTCTCCGACGATCGCGATGTCACGGTCGCCGCGGGCTTCTATCCCCTCGCCTGGGTCGCCGAGCAGGTCGGCGGGCCGCACGCCGAGGTGCGCAGCATGACCCAGCCAGGCGTCGAGCCGCACGACGTCGAGCCCAGCCTCGCGCGCACCGTCGAGCTCGCCCAGGCAGACCTGGTCGTCCTCGAGGACGCGCTCCAGCCAGGGCTGACCGATGCGGCTGCCACCACCGCCGAGGGCGTGGTCCTCGATGTCGCCGACGCCGTGCAGGTGCGCCCCGACGACCCGCACTTCTGGCTGGACCCCCTACTCCTGGCCGAGCTGGGCGAGGCCGTCGCCGACGAGCTCGGGCAGATCGACCCCGCGCACGCCTCGACGTACGCCGACAACGCGGGGACGTTGCGCACCGAGCTGAGCGCCGTGGACGAGGAGTTCGAGCGCGGTCTGGCCGACTGCGAGCGTCACGTGATCGTGTCGTCCCACGGCGCGTTCGGGTACTGGGACCGCTACGGCATCGAGGTGGCTCCCGTGACCGGCCTCTCCCCCGACGCCGAGCCGACGCCCGCCGGCATCGCGCGACTGCAACGGCTGATCAAGGACGAGGGCCTGACCACCGTGTTCGTCGAGCGGCTCGCCAGCCCCGAGCTCACCGAGTCGCTGGCGAGCGACCTCGGCCTGCGGACCGCGGTCCTCGACCCGATCGAGGGGCTCACCGACGAGACGGCCGACGAGGACTACCTTTCGCTGATGAGAGAGAACCTCGCCGCCCTGCAGGAGGCCAACGGATGCACCCCGTCGAGCTGACCGGAGGGTCTGTCGCGATCGGCGGCCGACCGGTCGTGCGGGGGGTGGACCTCACCGTCGAGGCCGGTGAGTTCGTCGCGCTCATGGGTGCCAACGGCTCGGGCAAGACCACCCTCGTCAAGGCGCTGACCTGCCTGTTGCCGCTGTCGGCCGGCGAGCTGCGACTCTTCGGGACCCCCGCAGACCGGTTCCGCGACTGGTCGCGCCTGGGCTTCGTTCCGCAGCGCCCGGATGCCTCTGCGGGCGTGCCGACCTCGGTCTGGGAAGTCGTGGTGTCGGGGCGCCTCAGCCGGCGCCGGGCTTGGCATCCGCTGAACCGGGCGGACCGCGCCGCCGTCGACCGTGCCCTCGACGTGGTGGGCCTCTCCGACCGCCGCCGGGACGGCGTGACCGCGCTGTCCGGCGGCCAGCAGCAGCGAGTGCTGATCGCCCGCGCCCTCGCGGGCGAGCCCGACCTGCTGGTGCTCGACGAGCCGACAGCAGGTGTGGACCTGACCAGCCAGGTCGCGCTCGCCGAGACCCTGGGAGCCCTCAAGGCGGGCGGCGCGACCGTGGTGCTGGTGGCCCACGAGCTAGGCCCGATGGCGCCGCTCGTGGACCGGGCGGTGGTGCTGCGCGACGGGCGGGTGGCCTATGACGGCCCGCCGCCGGACGGGGCGGACCCCGCCCACCCGGCGTACGCCGGGCCGCACACGCACCATCACGACCACCGCGCCGACGTGACCGTGGAGTCGCACCACGACCACGCGCCGCACATCGACTCCCCGCTGGACCGGGCCTGAGGACGCGCCGATGAACCTCTGGGACCTGCTCTCGCTCGACTTCATGCAGCGTGCGCTGCTGGCGGCCGTCTTCACCGGCCTGGCGGCACCGGCCGTGGGCACCTACCTCGTCCAGCGCCGGCTGTCCCTGATGGGCGACGGCATCGGGCACGTCGCGGTCACCGGCGTCGCGCTCGGTCTGCTCACGGGTGCTTCGCCGACCTGGACCGCCGTCCTCGTCGCAGCCTTGGGCGCCGCGACCATCGAGCTCGTGCGCGCCCGTGGCCATGCCAACGGGGACGTGGCGCTGGCCTTGCTGTTCTACGGAGGGCTGGCCGGCGGCGTCCTGCTCACCGGGCTGGGTGGGCAGAGCGCCGCCTTGCTGCAGACCTACCTGTTCGGGTCGATCACGACCATCTCGGCTGCCGACGTCTGGGTCACGATCGGCCTGGCCGCCGTCGTGCTCGCGGTCTGCCTCGGCCTCTCGCCGCAGCTCTTCGCCGTCGCCCACGACCCCGAGTTCGCGCGGGTGGCCGGACTGCGGGTCGGCGCCTACAACCTGCTGGTCGCCGTGTTGGCCGCGGTGTCGGTCACGGTTGCGATGCGCACCGTCGGGCTGTTGCTGGTCTCGGCCCTCATGGTGGTGCCGGTCGCGACCGCGCAACAGGTCACCCGGTCGTTCCGCTCGACGCTCGTCGCGGCAATGGTCCTCGGCATCGCGGCGTCGGTCGGGGGGCTGCTGTTGGCGGCGTACGCGTCGTTCTCCGCCAACGTCGCTCCGGGGCCGAGCATCGTGCTGCTGTCGTTGGCGGGCTTCGCGGCGGCCTGGCCGTTGGGCGCCTGGCTCCGGTCCCGGCAGCGTCTGCTGGCGCCGTTCGCCCCCGAAGAGCCGGCGGCCCACGATGTCACCGAGCACGACCAC
Organism: uncultured Nocardioides sp.; assembly: GCA_964542635.1. Lineage (GTDB taxonomy): Bacteria > Actinomycetota > Actinomycetes > Propionibacteriales > Nocardioidaceae > Nocardioides. The sequence continues at coordinate 23,175 of CAZIVD010000001.1, forward strand.
GTCCACGGGCCGGACTGCGGTCACCTCGCCGTGGAGCACGGGGACCATGTCGACTACGTCCACGGCGGGCACCGGCACGCGCCTCACGGAGAGCACTATGACGAGCACTGACGCGCCGCGTCCGACCCGTCAGCGCCTGGCCGTGCTCGCGGCCCTGGGCTCGGTCGGCGACTTCCGCTCGGCGCAGGAGGTGCACGAGATCCTCGCCTCGTCGGGGTCCGCCGTCGGGCTGGCGACGGTCTACCGCACGCTGCAGCTCTACGCCGAGACCGGCGACGTCGACGTCCTCCGGCGCGACGACGGGGAGGCGCTCTACCGCCGCTGCTCGCAGACCCATCACCACCACCTCGTGTGCCGCTCGTGCGGCGCCACGGTCGAGGTCGACGGTCCCGCCGTCGAGCGCTGGGCCAGCGCGATGGCCGCCGAGCACGGGTACACCGACCTCAGCCACACCCTGGAGATCTTCGGCACCTGCGCCGCCTGCGCCCGCTAACCCCGGCGGGAGCGTGACGCCGCCGCCCGCTTCCGCTCGCGCTACGCCTTGCCGTAGCGGCGGTCGCGACGGGCATAGAGCTCGATGGCACGCCACAGCTCGAGGCGGTCGCAGTCGGGCCAGAGGAGGTCGGTGAAGACGAGCTCGGCGTAGGCGGCCTGCCAGAGCATGAAGTTGGAGAGACGCTGCTCCCCTGACGTCCGCCAGATCATGTCGGCGTCGCCGACCTCGGGGACGTAGAGGTGGCGGGCGAAGGCGCGCTCGTCCACCTTGTCGGGGTCGAGCCGCCCGGCCGCGACCTCGCGGGCGATGGCTCTCGCGGTGTCGGCGAGCTCGGCCCGACCCCCGTAGTTGACACACATCGTCAGAGTCAGCACGTCGTTGCCCCGCGTGAGCCTCTCGGCCTCCTGGAGCTCGCGGATCACCGACTTCCACAGTCGCGGCGTCCGCCCGGCCCAGCGCACCCGCACGCCGAGCTCGTGCATCTCGTCGCGGCGGCGCCGGATCACGTCCCGGTTGAAGCCCATCAGGAACTTCACCTCGTCCGGCGAGCGTGTCCAGTTCTCGGTCGAGAACGCGTACGCCGAGATGGCGCGCACGCCGATCTCGATCGCGCCCTCCACCACGTCGAAGAGCGAGTGCTCCCCCATCTCGTGCCCGCGCGTGCGGGGCAGGCCGCGCTGCTCGGCCCACCGCCCGTTGCCGTCCATCACGATGGCCACGTGGCGCGGCACCAGCTCGCGCGGGATCGCCGGTGGCCGCGCACCGGAGGGATGCGGGTTCGGTGGACGCGGGACGGGACGGCTCACCGCTCGACGTACTCCAGCGAGCGCAGCCCGCGCTCCAGGTGCCATTGCAGGTACGCCGCGACCAGCCCCGACGCCTCGCGCAGCGTGCGCTGGTCCGCCGCCGAGACGACGTCCCAGTCGCCGGCGAGCAGCCCGCCCAGCACCTCCACGGTCGCGACCGTCGGCGACGCCGACCCCGGCACCCGGCAGTCGGCGCACAGTGCGCCGCCGGCCGACGGGCTGAACCACCGGTGCGGCCCCTCGTCGCCACAGCGCGCGCAGTGGGAGAACGACGGCGCGTAGCCGGCCACCGCCAGGGAGCGCAGCAGGTAGGAGTCGAGCACCTGCCCCGGCCCGCGTTCGCCCGCCGTGAGTGCGCGCAGACCGCCGACCAGCAGCAGGTAGTGCTGGACGGCCGGCTCGCCCTCCTCGGTCACCAGCCGGTCGGCCGTCTCGAGCATCACCGTGCCGGCGGTGTACCGCTCGTAGTCCGCTCCCAGGCCGGCAGCGAACGGCTCGCTGGTCTCGGCCTGGGTGACCACGTCGAGGGACCGGCCCACCGCCAGTTGGAGGTCGACCCGCGTGAAGGGCTCGAGCCGCGATCCCCAGCGCGAGGTGGTCTTGCGCACGCCCTTCACGACAGCGCGGACCCGCCCGTGCTGGCGGGTCAACAGGGTGACGATCCGGTCGGCCTCGCCCAGCTTGTGGGCGCGCAGCACGATCGCCTCGTCGCGGTACAGCGGCACCCGACCAGTCTGCCCGAGACCACCAGTCAGGTGTCGACGCGGCGCGCCCGGCGACGACCCGCGCGGCGGACTGGTCCGGCCGCATCCCGAGCCGCGTCGCGACTGGCCTCGGGCGGCCAGCACGAGAGCGCGAAGTCGGCGGCCACCTGGTTGAGGCGATCCGGCCGGAGCCGCCACTCCGAGATGCTGGTCGCCCGCTCGAACTGCACGTGCGGCAGCTCCTCGGCCAGCATCTCGGCGTCCACGAAGGGGTGCAACGGGTCGGACGGGTGCCCCACGATGAGGACGGGCGCGCGGATGCTCCGGCGTTGCGCGGACTGGGGTGCGATCCGCCCGAAGATCACGCCGTGCAGGACCGCGGCCACCGACGCCGGACGCTGGTCGAGGGTGTCGAGCCCGATGCCCGCCCAGAAGGGCACGAAGCCGCGCGGGATCGGGCGGGTGACGGCACGGACCGCGCTCACCATGAACGGCGCGAACCGCGCCACGAACATCAGCGGCACGAAGGCGACGATCCCAGCGAGGAGCGCGTTGTCCAGCACGGGCATCTCGATGACCAGCCCCTGCACGCGTTCCGGGTGGTTGACCGCGAACTCCAAGGAGACGTTGGCGCCCAGGGAGAGGCCACCGACGACGGCGCGCTCGACCCCCAGGTGGTCCAGGAGCGCGTGCACCTGCTCGGCGAACGACGTCATCGAGTACGCCAACGGGTCGGCCGGGCGGTCGGAGCGGCCGTGCCCCAGCAGATCCAGGGTGACCACGTGCAGGCCCTGGGCGGCGAGTGCCCGGGCGAGAGGCTGCTGCATCCGGCGGGGCATCAGCTGGCCGTGCAGCAGCACGACCCAGCGGTCGCCGCCGCCGTACTCGGTGTACTCCAGCCGGTCGACGCTGACGCCGTCGGGACCGGTCACGAAGAGCTGACCGATGCGTTCGGAGACCAGCATGACCCCGAATCTAGTCGTCAGACCCGCCTCGCCGGTGCCAACCTGGCCCGCATGACCCCCTCGCCGACCGCCGCGTCCGGTCTGCTGGCGCGGATCGAGCACTACTACGACGCCGTGCCGCGGCCGGTCGCGTCGTGCGAGCCGGTCGGACCGTTCACGCTCTTCGTGGCGCGACCGGCGACCGGCTGGCAGTTCTACGCCCGGCCCACGCTGGGGCTGCGCCACGAGTTCACGCCCGACGACGTACGTCGCGTGCTGGACCGTCAGGTCGCGCTCGGGCTGCCCCGGGCGGTGGAGTGGGTCCACGAGACGACCCCCTCCTTGCTGGCAGCGGCCCAGGAGGCTCTGGCGGGCGACGCATCCCTCGAGCTGGAGGAGTGCGCGCTGCTCGTGCTGCCCCCCGGCACCCCGGTGGATCCGGGGACGCACACCCGCACCCTCGACGCCGACGACCCCGGCCTGCCCCTCGTCGTCGGCGCCGTCGACGCGGCGTTCAGCGGATCCGGCGCGGTGGAGGCCAAGCCAGTCGGTGCCCGCGCCCGGATGATCGCCGAGGGGCTGCTGGTCATCGTCGCCGGCTACGACGAGCAGGGAGCGGTCGTGGGTGGGGGCAGCGCCGCCCCGCGCGGCGACGCCGCCGAACTGATGGGCATCGGGGTCGCTCCGGCCGCGCAGGGGCGCGGGATCGGCTCCGCGATCACCCGGACCCTCGTCGACGCGGCCCGGGCAGGCGGCGCCGACCTCGTGCTGCTCTCCGCGGCCACCGACTCCGCGGCCGGGATCTACCGCACGCTGGGCTTCGTGGACGTCGGCACTGCGTGCATCCTCGGCGTGGGCGATGGCTGACCACCCGCCGTACTCGGACGACCAGCCGCGTCTGCTGGGTGCTGACGACTGGGAGCTCCTCCGCGACGTGCGTCTGCGGGCCCTGGCCGACTCCCCCGACGCCTTCGGCTCGACGCTCGAACGGGAGCGAGGCTTCGACGAAGCGGAGTGGCGACGGCGCCTGGCCGGCCCGGTCGCAGCCGTGGTGAAGGACGCCAGACCGGTCGCGATGGGGGGCACGTTCGCCGCCGACGGAGGGCTGCACGTGTGGGGGTTGTGGACCGATCCAGCGCACCGCGGTCGGGGGCACGGCCGGGCGATCCTCGACCTGCTCCTGGCCGAGCGCGCCGCGGCCGGTGTCCAGGTCCACCTGCACGTCAACGTCGCCAACCCCGCCGCGCGCGCGTTCTACGAGTCCTACGGGTTCGTGCGCACCGGCGAGCTCGTGGAGCTCCGGTCCGGCTCGGACGAGGTGATCGAGCTGATGCGCCTGGACCCGCCGGCCAGATGACCCGGTCGGGTCATTTCCTCGGGCCACTCCCCGTGCCACGTTGGTCGGATGGCCGCTCACCACGGATCAGAGACGTTCTTCGTCGAGGGCGAGGGGGTGCTGGGCGCGCAGGCCGGCGGCCGCACCGGCAGCGAGGGCGACCCGCTCAACGCGACGGCCGATCCCACGCCGCCGAGTCCTGCCCGACTCGCGGCCGCCCAGGCCCCGCCGTTCCGGTTCAGCCGGTGCGGGCCGAAGGGACCGGCTCTCGGGCCAGCGGTGACGGCCAGGATCGCGGCGGCCATGACGGTCGGAGGCGGCGGCACCGGAGACGTGCCGGCCGGCTACACCTACCTCGGCCAGTTCGTCGACCACGACCTGACGATGGACGCCACCCAGGTCAAGCTGGGCGACGACATCACGCCCGCGGAGCTGGTGCAGGGTCGGTCCCCCCGTCTCGACCTGGACTCCCTGTACGGCGCAGGCCCCGGCAATCCCGGGTCCGCCCGGTTCTATGCCGACGACGGGGTCCACCTCAAGGTCGGCGACACCCGTCGGGTCGACAACGACGCCCGCAAGAAGGGCCACGACCTCCCGCGCATCCCGGGCAGCCGGACGGCGATGATCCCGGACCCGCGCAACGACGAGAACCTGATCGTGGCGCAGACGCACGTGGCGATGATCCGCTTCCACAACGCCGTCGTCGACGGCATCCCTACGTCGGTGCCGTCCGTGAAGCGGTTCCGCCAGGCCCGGCGGGCGGTCACGCTGCACTACCAGTGGCTGCTCCGCCACGACTTCCTCCCCAGGATCGTCGACCCAGCGGTCGTCGACGACGTCTTCACGAACGGACGCAGAGTGATCGAGCCGGACGCGGCGCCGACCGACGTGCCGACGATGCCCCTGGAGTTCTCCGTCGCGGCCTTCCGACTGGGCCACAGCATGGTCCGCGACGCCTATAACTGGAACCGGCGCTTCCCCGGGCAGGCCGGCAGCCTGGACTACATGTTCGACTTCTCCGGTCTGGGCGGCACCTTGGGCGGCGACCTCACTTTGATCAGCAGCTGGCTCGCCGACTGGCGGCGGATGTACGACTTCGCCGCCGGTGGGCACCCGGAGCTCACCCCCGCCAGCAACGTCAACCACGCGAAGCGCATCGACACCCTGCTCGTCGACCCCCTCAAGCACCTGCCGCCCAGCACGTTCGGCGGCAGGGACTCGATCGGCTTCGACGACCGGCGCCGCAACCTGGCGTTCCGCAACCTGATGCGCGCCAAGATGGTCCGGCTCGCCACGGGTCCCCAGATGGCGCAGAAGCTCGCGAACGTCGGCGTGCCGGTCATCCCCCTCACGCGCAACCAGATCCTCCAGGGCGACGGCGGCGCGGTGCTGTCCGGGCTCACTGCGTCCCAGCGGGACGCCGTGGCCGAGAAGACCCCCTTGTGGTTCTACGTGCTGCGCGAGGCGGAGCTGAACGGCGGTCGGCTGACCGGCGTCGGCGGACGGCTCGTCGCCGAGACCTTCCACCGCGCGATGCAGGGCAGCTCGTTCTCGATCGTGCGGAGCAAGGACTTCCGCCCCGACCTGGGCGCACGCGGCGACACGTTCGAGATGACCGACCTGCTGCTCGTCGCCTTCGACGGGCAGGCGTCCGGGATCAACCCGCTCGGCGGCACATAGCCCCGGTGCGGCGGGGTGATGCTCAGGCCGGGACCGAGCGGTTGACCGCCGAGATCACCGCCTTGAGCGAGGCGGTGACGATGTTGGGGTCCAGGCCGACGCCCCACAGCACCTGGTCGCCGACCAGGCACTCGACGTACGCCGCTGCGATCGCGTCGCCGCCCGCCGACAGGGCGTGCTCGGCGTAGTCCAGCACCCGCACGTCCCAGTGCTCTCCATCGGCCCGAGGCAGCCCGTTGATCGCCTCGACGAAGGCCGCGATCGGGCCGTTGCCCTCACCGGTCAGGGTGGTCGGCTCGCCGTCGACGTAGACGTTGACCGTGAGCTGGTCCTTCTCGCCGGCCGCCGCCGAGGTGTGCACCGAGTTGAGCCGCAGCGGCGTCTCCCGGTCGAGGTACTCCGCCCGGAACGCCGTCCAGATCTGCTCGGGCGTCATCTCGCCGCCCTCGGCATCGGTGTGCTGCTGGATCACCCGGCTGAACTCGATCTGGGCGCGCCGGGGCAGGTCCAGCTTGTGCTCGGCCTTGAGGATGTAGGCCACGCCGCCCTTGCCCGACTGGCTGTTGACGCGGATCACGGCTTCGTACGTGCGGCCGACGTCCTTGGGGTCGATGGGCAGGTACGGCGCCTCCCACGGGATCTCGCCGACCGGCTTGCCCTGCTCCGCGGCGATCCGGTCGAGGTCCTCGAGGCCCTTCTTGATCGCGTCTTGGTGCGACCCGGAGAACGCCGTGTAGACGAGGTCGCCGGCGTACGGATGCCTCGGGTGGACGGGCAGCTGGGTGCAGTACTCCACGGTGCGGCGGATCTCGTCGATGCCCCCGTCGATCGCGAAGTCGATCTGGGGGTCGATGCCCTGGCTGAACAGGTTCATCCCGAGGGTGACCAGGCAGACGTTGCCGGTGCGCTCTCCGTGCCCGAACAGGCAGCCCTCCACCCGGTCGGCGCCGGCCATCATGGCCAGCTCGGTGGCCGCGACCGCGGTGCCCCGGTCGTTGTGCGGGTGCAGACTGATCGTCGTGAACTCCCGGCGCGTCAGCTGGCGGGAGAACCACTCGATCTGGTCGGCGTACACGTTGGGCGTCGCCATCTCGACCGTGGCCGGCAGGTTGAGGATGATCTCGCGACCGTCGTCGGGCTGCCAGACGTCCGACACGGCCTCGCAGACCTCGACGGAGAAGGGCAGCTCGGTGCCGGTGAAGATCTCCGGGCTGTACTCGTAGCCGATCACGGTCTGGCCGAGGATGTTCTCGCTGTGCTTCATCACCAGCTCGGTGCCGCGGACGGCGATGTCCTTGATCTCGTCCTTGCTGGCGTGGAAGACGACGCGGCGGAACAGCGGCGCCAGCGCGTTGTAGAGGTGGATGTTGGCGTGGTGTACGCCGACCAGCGACTGGACGGTGCGCTCGATCAGGTCCTCGCGGGCCTGGGTCAGCACCGAGATGGTCACGTCCTCGGGGACCTTGCCCTGCTCGATGAGCTGCCTGACGAAGCCGAAGTCGGTCTCACTGGCACTGGGGAAGCCGACCTCGATCTCCTTGTAGCCCATCCGGACGAGGAGCTCGAACATCTTCATCTTGCGGGCCGGGCTCATCGGGTCGATGAGCGCCTGGTTGCCGTCGCGCAGGTCGGTGGACAGCCAGCGCGGGGCGTGGGTGAGGGTGCGGCTGGGCCAGGTGCGGTCGGGCAGGTCGATCGGCGGGAAGGGTCGGTAGCGGTGGATCGGCATGCCGCTGGGGCGCTGCGTGTTGGTGAAGCCGGAGTTCTGGAGAGTCATGGTCGTCCTCGAGGAGATCGGTGCGATCGGGACGTCGGCGCGCGTGGAGATCTCCGCAGCGAGGGGGTCCGACTGGTTCAGACCTCGCTACGGCAGCGAAGGAGGAGTCGCGCCTGCATGATGCAGACACGATAGCCGCCGCGGCGCTTGGCGCGCGACCCGGTCCGGCGGTGAGCCTGCCACCGTCTGGGACGCGCGGACGGTGGCTGCCGCACCGCCGCCCGCAGCCCAGGGCTAGGGACGCACCAGCGCCTCGGTGACGAAGCGGGCCGCGTCGCGGGCGCTGTAGCGATCGGGGTCGCCCAGCTGCCCGGGATCGCCGAGGCGCACCACCACGGTCTGGGTCCGCGGGTCCACCAGAGCGACCTGACCGCCGAGGCCCTGTGCGGCGTACATCGCGGCGGAGGCGCCGGGGATCAGCTGTCCCACGGCCGCGGCCGGCTGACCCGGTGCGTCGGTCTGGAGGGGGCCGAGGATCGGTCCGCGCCGGTTGAGCCACCACAGCAGCCCGTACGCCGCGTTGTGGTCCTGGGAGGGCCGGCCCACCGCCTGCCGCACCCACGACGCCGGAAGCACCCGGTCGTTGCCCCAGCGCCCCTTCTGGAGGAACAGGTGGCCGAACCGGGCCAGGTCCTGGCACGTGGTCTGCAGCCCGAAGAACGAGTTCGTGCCGCCCACGCTGTCCGGCGTCATCCGGGTGTGCGTCATGCCGAGGGGTGCGAACAGCCGGGCGGCCGCGTAGTCCCGAGTCGGCTGACCGGTGGCTCGGGAGAGCACGCGGTCCAGGGTCTGGATCGCGGCGTTGTTGTAGGTCCACACGTCCCCGGGCGGGTACTGCTGACCCAACCCGATCGCGAACCCGGTGCGGTTGGCCGCCTGAGGCAGGTCGCCGTAGTCGGTCGCGAGGTCCCACTCCCGCCCGCTGTCGTTGCTGAGAAGGTTCCGGATCGTCACCGGGGCCGACGGGGTGCCTCGCCACTGCCGGATGTAGCGGCTCGCCCGCTGGTCCGTCCGCAGGTCACCGTCGGCCTGGGCAAGCCCGACCAGGGTGCTGGTCACCGACTTGGTGATGGAGAAGACCTCGCGTGGGGTCTCAGCGGACAAGCCGCGCCAGTTCCACTCGCCGACGATCCGGCCCTTGCGGACCACGAGCAGGCAGGTGGTGCCGGTGGCCTTGGCCTCGCGGGCGATCCGGCGCATCGCACCCGCGTCGAACCCGAGGGCCGCGGGCTTGGCACGCGCCCACGTCGATCCCGGGAAGACGGCCCTCCCCGGGGTCGTCGAGCCGGGGCTGTTGGACGGTGTGGCCGGGGTGCCGGTCGACGGTCCGGGCGACGACTCGCCCGCTGTCGGAGAGGCGCCAGCCGAGGTCCCTCCCCCCGGGTCGGACTCCGAGGGTGACCCGGCGGAGGTGAGGTCGGAGGTGGGCGATGCGGTCGCGGACGGCGACCCGGGCGCGTCCGCTGCCGCCGGCCCCTCGGTGGCGCCGGAGCAAGCAGCCAGCACCAGCACCGCGCCGACACCCGCGGCCGTCACCGCGAGGGTCGCGAGGGTGGGCCTGGGCACGAGCCGAGACTAGGCGATTCGTGGTCGCGGGCCGCTACGGTCGAACCGTGGCCCGGCTGCTGATCGTCCACCACTCCCCCTCGGCCTCGGTGCAGAGGTTGACCGACGCGGTCGTGGGCGGGGCGCACGACGACGCCATCACCGGTGTCGAGGTGGTCGTCCGGCCCGCGCTCGAGGCACGGGCCGCCGAGGTCCTCGCGGCCGACGGGTTCGTGCTCGGCACGACCGCCAACTTCGGCTACATGAGCGGCGCCCTCAAGCACTTCTTCGACACGATCTTCCTCGAGGCAGGGGGCGCCCTCACCGCCGACGGCTCTGCGGCCGAACAGCGTGGCCCGGGGAGCCACAGGCCCTGGGGTCTCTACGTGCACGGCCGCTACGACACGACCGGCGCGGTGCGCTCGGTGGAGTCGATCGTCAGCGCGCTGGCGTGGCGCCGGGCCGCCCCGGTGCTCGAGGTGCTCGGCGAGCCGGACCAGGACGCGCTCGACGCGGCGTACGACCTCGGCGCCACCCTCGCCGCCCTCCTGATCGAGACCTGACCCACGCACACTCCACGCCCGGCCGCCGGGCGCGACATAGGATCGCCGGGTCCTCCACCATCCGTCCCCTAGACCCGGAGCCCGACCGTGCGCCCGACCTCGCCCAGGCCCCGCGGTCTCGCCCGGTCGGGAGCGGTTGTTGCGACGACGATCGCCGTTCTCCTCGTGGGGAGCCTGACCGCCTGCTCTGACAAGCTTCCGGAAGGGGTGGACCCGCAGCAGGTCGACGCGGTGGCGGCCCCGGACCTGGGCGCCTGCCGCAACCTCACCCTCGACGACGTTGTGCTCGCCAGCAACGCCTCGGTCGTCGTCGACTGCGCGACCCCGCACACCGCACAGACCGTGGCCGTCGGCTCGCTGCCCGCACGGCTGCACGAGGCGGCGTACGGCGCTTCTGAGCTGGGCGCGTTCGCGTTCAAGAAGTGCTCTCGCGCCTTCATGTCCGTGTTGGGGGCCGACGAGAGCCAGGCGATGCGCACCGTGCTGACGTGGGCGTGGTTCCGGCCCTCGGAGGATGCCTGGGCCGACGGGGCCCGGTGGTACCGCTGCGACGTGGTGGGCGGGGGCGAGCAGTCCGAGCACCTGTGGGACCTGCCCGAGCGACTCAACGGGCTCCTCGCCAAGCCGAACGACGAGTGGCTGGTGTGCGCCAGCGGACCCACGGTGGACCGCTCGACGAAGGTGCCCTGCGCGACCCCGCACGACTGGCGCGCGGTGTCCACGATCAAGGTCGGGGAGCCCGAAGACCCCTATCCGGGGGACCGGGCGGTCGAGGCGACCACGCGCAGCTACTGCTCCGAGTCGGTCGGCGCGTGGCTCGGCTATCCCGACGACTACGACTACGGCTACACCTGGTTCCACGAGGCCGAGTGGACGGCTGGGAACCGTCGCTCGGTGTGCTGGGCCAAGACGAGCCAATGACGACGTCCTCCAGGGTTGTCGGCCTGCTCGTCGGGCTGGTCACGCTGCCCATGCTGATCTCGTGCACCGGCGATACTTCGTCCTCTGACGCCGGACCAGGTGGCACGACATCGGCGACGCCGTCGGCCAGCACCTCGTCGACGCCGGTGCCCACTCCCTCGAAGGCGGTCGCGGCCCCCAAGCCAGCCCGTGGCGCCTGCTACGCCTACCCGTACTCGGTCGCCGTCTCGCCGGTGAACCCGCAGACCCCGGTGCCCTGCCCGCAGAAGCACACCGCGCGCACCTTCGCCGTCGGCGACCTCGACACCCTCGTCGCGGGACACCTGATCTCGGTCGACTCCGACCGGGTCCAGGCCCAGGTCGCGAGCGCGTGCCCGGAGGCGTTCGGCCGCTTCGTCGGCGGCAGCGTCGAGGCCCGGCGGTTGAGCATGCTGCGACCCGTGTGGTTCACGCCCTCGCTCGAGCAGTCCGACGACGGTGCGAACTGGTACCGCTGCGACGTGGTGGCCCTCGCCGAGGACGAGCGGCTCGCGCCGCTGGTGGGGCGGCTGCGTGGCATCCTCGACCGACCGGAGGCCGCCGCCCACTACGGCATGTGCGGTACGGCGGAGCCGGGCACCCCGGCGTTCCGCAGGGTGATCTGCTCGAGCCAGCACACCTGGCGGGCCCTCTCGACGGTCGACCTGCCCGGCCGCCGTTACCCCGGTGTCGAGAAGGTCCGGTCCGCCGGACAGCAGCCCTGCACCGACGCGGCGAACGAGGTGGCCGATGACCCGCTCCACTTCCGCTGGGGATATGAGTGGCCGACCCGCGAACAGTGGGCCGCCGGACAGCACTACGGCCTCTGCTGGGGTGAGACGAACAGCAGCGAGTAAGGGGCGAGCTCGGCGAGAGCTCTGGCGTCGTTCCAACTGCCTTGGCGTCGTTGCATCGACGCCAAAGGGCCAGAACACCCGGCCGACCGGGGATTCCTGGGACGGATGAGCACAGGCTCGGCTCAGAACCCGAGCTTGCGCAGCTGCTTGGGATCGCGCTGCCAGTCCTTGGCGACCTTGACGTGGAGGTCGAGGTAGACCGGAGTGCCCAGCAGGGCCTCGATCTGCTGCCGGGCGCGGGTGCCCACCTCGCGCAGCCGCGCACCACGGTGGCCGATCACGATGCCCTTCTGGGAGGAGCGCTCCACATAGAGGTTCGCGTGGATCTCGAGGAGCGGCTTGTCCTCGGGACGGTCCGCACGCAGGCCCATCTCCTCGACGACCACCGCGATGGAGTGCGGCAGCTCGTCCCGGACGCCGTCGAGGGCCGCCTCCCGGATCAGCTCGGCCGCCAGCACCTCCTCGGGGGCGTCGGTGAGGTCGCCGTCGGGGTAGAGCTGCGGGCCCGGTGGGAGCAGCCCGACGAGCAGGTCGGCGAGCAACTCGACCTGGTCGCCCGACACCGCGGAGACGGGCACCACCTCGGCCCACGTCGTGCCGGTCTGCTCCCCCAGCGTGGCGATGTCGGCGAGATGCTCGGCGATCCGCTCGCGGGGAGCAAGGTCGGTCTTGGTGGCCACGGCGATCTTGGTGGTACGCCGCACCTTGGCCAGCTCGCCCACCAGGAAGCGGTCGCCCGGGCCGATCCGCTCGTCGCAGGGGAAGCAGCACGCCACGACGTCGACCTCGGCCCAGGTGGTCTTCACCAAGTCGTTGAGCCGCTCGCCCAACAGGGTCCGCGGCCGGTGGAGACCGGGCGTGTCGACCAGGATGAGCTGCGCGTCCGACCGGTTCACGATGCCGCGCACGACCGTGCGGGTCGTCTGGGGCTTGTCGCTGGTGATCACCACCTTCGTGCCGACGAGGGCGTTGGTGAGCGTGGACTTGCCGGCGTTCGGCCGCCCGACGAACGACACGAAGCCGCTGCGGTAGTCGTCGGAGGTCACGAGGAGGCCTCCCGCGCCGCGTCGTACGCCGCCCAGATCTCGTCGTCGGATCGTCCAGCGGCCTTCCCGGCCCGCCAGATCGGTCCGGGATCGACGGCCCTCGGCTGGCGTCCGCCACCCTGCTGGGGGCTGCGCCAGTAGCCCATCACGTCGTACGACGTGCTCGGCAGGCGGACCTCTCGCATCAGGTGCTTGCGGATCGCCCGCATCTGCGCCGACTCGCCAGCCATCCAGAAGTAGCCCTCCCCTTCGGGCCAGTCGAGGCCGGACACGGCGGCGGCCAGATCGGACTCCCCCGGCGCAGGTGGTGCCGACCAGGAGACGTCGGCCCCCTCCGGCAGGTAGCCCGAGAGGTCGTCGGGCACCTCTGCCCAGACCCGCACGTCGAGCCCGTCGCCGACGGTCTCCAGGATGCGCGCCATGGCCGGCATCGCCGTGAGGTCGCCGACGAGGAGCAGCCAGCGTGCGCCGGCCGGGAGGGCGAACGAGCCCTTCGGCTCCGTGAGCCTCACGCGGTCCCCGACGCAGTCCCGGGCCGCCCACTCGGTGACCAGACCGTGCTCGTGGACGACCACGTCGAGCACCAGCTCGACGTCGTCCCAGGACCGCACCGTGTAGTAGCGGGACTGGAACTGGCCGGGCACCACGAGCCCGACCCACTCGTCGGGCACACCGGTCGAGGCGAAGGCGTCGGGCCCGGCGAGGTCACCGAACACCAGCCGGACCAGGTGGGGCGACAGCAGCTCGCGCGCCCGCACGGTCGCGGCGTACTCGCGGGCCTTGGTGGTCACGCAGCCAGGCTAGTGGTCACCACCGGGAGTTCTTCGGGTCTCCCGCGCCCCAGGCACGCACCTCGCGGCGTTGCCGTCGCTCGCAAGACGACCCGGTATGGCTTCACTCCGGCGCCTTGCGATGCACGCACCTGGAGCACGGGCCACGCCCGACGAGCCCCCGGCGGCAACCACTAGTGTCTCCCGCGTGACGGCCCCCGACCTGGCCGTGGCCCCAACCACGCCCGCGGATGCCGCCTCTGAGGCGTCGTGGCGCCGGTGGCGGCTGGCCGCGTACGCCGCGTTCGCGCTCGGCCTGACGATCTTCGTGGTGTGGTTCGGGATCCCGACCGACCGGATCGGCCTGGCCGCACTCGCCACCGGATTCCTCAGCATCGGCCTCCTGGGCAAGGGCTGGGCCGCCTGGCGGCGGATGATGCTCGACTGGCTGCCGTTCCAAGCGGTGCTCCTCGCCTACGACTACAGCCGCGGCTTCGCGGCGCCCTACACCGACGCGCAGCTCGACGCCCACGTCTACCCGACGCACGATGTGTACAACGACCTCGGCCTGCCGCTCCAGGTCCAGATGCCGACGGTCCTCGACCATTGGCTCGCCGGCGGCTCGACCCCGACCCAGTGGCTGCAGGCCGCGCTCCACCCCGGACCGGTCGACGGCACGGCCATCCCGTGGTTCGCCGCGCTCGTGAGCCTGGTCTACTGCTCGCACTACCTGGTCACCCTCGTGATGGCCGTGGTGCTGTGGCTGCGCGACCGCACGACGTACCGGCTGTGGATGTCGATGGTGGTCACGCTCGCCGTGGCGGGGCTGGCGACCTACGTGCTGCTGCCGACGGCGCCACCCTGGCTGGCCTCGTTCTCCGGTGACCTCGGCGGACCGGCGGTCCTCCGACTCACGTCGGAGGGCTTCGACCAGATCGGCCTGCACACCGTCGGGTCCGCCCTCGTGCTCGGCCAGCACCTGGTCAACCCGGTCGCCGCGATGCCCTCCCTGCACGTGGCGTTCGCGACGCTGGCGGCCGGGTTCGGCTGCCTGCGACTGCGCTCAGGGTGGCGTTGGCTGTTGCTGCTCTACCCGCTGGCCATGTGCTTCGCGCTCGTCTACTCGGGCGAGCACTACGTCACCGACGCCGTCGCCGGCGCGGCGTACGCCGTCGTGGTGCTGCTCGTGTGGAGCCGGATTGCGGCGCGGCGGAGCCGTCAGGCCCAGGTGGACCTGAGCGGGAACCCGTCGGCGCCGGACGCGTCGGTGCGCACCGCGAGCACGTGATCGAGCTGGATCTCGTTGCGCTCGAAGCCGAGGCGTGAGCCGGCCATGTAGAGGCCCCACACGCGGGCGGTGCCCTCGCCGACCTCCGCCACGCAGTCGTCCCAGTGCTCGACCAGGTTGTGGCACCAGCCGGTCAGCGTCTTGGCGTAGTGCAGCCGGAAGTTCTCGGCGTGCATCACCTCGAGGCCGACGTCCTGCGCCTCGGTGATGATCCGCCCCACGCCCGTCAGCTCGCCGTCCGGGAAGACGTAGCGGTCGATGAACGGGCCGGTCTCCTGCTTGTGGTTGTGCGGACGGGTGATGCAGTGGTTGAGCAGCCGCCCCTGGTCGCGCAGCTTGTCGCGGAGGAAGGAGAAGTACGCCGGGTACTGCCGCACCCCGATGTGCTCGGTAAGCCCGATCGAGCTCACCGCGTCGAAGTCGGACTCCAGCACGTCGCGGTAGTCGGAGTGCCGGACCTCGGCGAGGTCGGCCAGACCCTCGCGGTCGATCGCCTCCTTGGCCCAGGACGCCTGCTGCACCGACAGGGTCACCCCGAGCGCCTTCACGCCGTACTCCCGAGCGGCGAAGCGGACCATCCCGCCCCAGCCGCAGCCGACGTCGAGCAGGCGCATGCCCGGCTTGAGGTCGAGCTTGCGGGCGACGAGGTCGTACTTGTACTCCTGCGCCTCCTCGAGGCTCGCGTCCTCGTGGGGGAAGACCGCACAGGTGTAGGTCATCGACGGACCGAGCACCATCTCGTAGAAGCGGTTCGACACGTCGTAGTGATGGTGGATCGCCTCGGCGTCGCGCGCCATCGAGTGCCGCAGCCCCTCGACGGTGCGCCGCCAGCGCGGCAGCGACTCCTGCGCGGGTGGCGGAGGCGGCTTGAGGTTCGACCAGCCGAGCCCTCGGACCAGCGCCAGCCCCTCGGCCGGGCTCGGGGCGCGGAACCGGAGGTTGCTCTGGAGCAGGAGGAGCGCGTCGTACGGATCGCCCGGGTGGACGCCCTCCAGGTCCAGATCTCCGGCGACGTACGCCCGCGCGATGCCCAGGTCTCCCGGCGCCGTCAGCAGGTAGGCCAGGCCGCGCTGGGTCTTCAGGCGCAAGGTGACCGGGGCATCGGAGGGGCCTGCGCCACTTCCGTCGTAGGCCTCGAACCGCACCGGCAGCTCGTCCTTCAGCAGGGAGGTGAACGCGCCGGCGATCGTCACGTTCTTGGCACTGGTCATCGTCTCCGCACCGCCTTGTCGTAGAGGGTGGTCAGCCGGTCGTCGGGGTCGAACCGGCGCTTGACGGCCGCGAGGTGCTCGCCGTCGTACAGACGGTCGAACGCCTCGCGGTCGTAGAAGGCCTCCGAGTAGAGCGACTTGTGCCCGCCGAGCTCGTGCACCTTGGCCTCGATCGCTCGGTTGCGCGGGGCGTCCGGGGCGTCGGGACCCACGTGCACGGTGCCCCAGAAGCCGACGTTGACGTACGTGGTGCCGAGATCGAGCGGGTACGTCGGCCACTCGCGGTCGCGCAGCCGCAGCGGGCACAGCCACACCGGTCGCATGCCCACCTCGGCGTCGAACCAGTCGAGGAACTCGGGCAGGCGGTCGACCGGGATCTCGACGTCCTGGATCACCCGCTCGCGCTGAAGGCGGCCGGCGCGGCGGTCGAGGCGGTCGGCGATGCCGAAGCGACGGTCGAGCGCCACCATGCGGTAGTAAACGTCGGACCTGCGATAGCGCCGCGGCCAGACCCGGCGGATCCGGGGGTTCTGGGCACCGAAGGCGCGCGAGCACCAGAACCAGTCGGTGTCCCATCGCCACAGGTAGTCGTAGGTGGTGAGCAGGTCGGTCTCCCGCTGCTGGATCGAGCGGTAGTAGACCTCCTGCCCCGTGTAGTCGGAGGCGGCCGGCCGCGGCTGGCCGCCGACACCCGGGAGGTCGGTCCAGCGGGCCAGGGTGAGGTAGTACTCGCCGGGCTCGAAGGCGACCCCGTCGAGACCGTCGACCGTCCCTCCGTCGTACTCCCTGCTCTCGGTGACCTCGGCGATCGTCTTGGCGAGCAGCCCGGCGTCGTCGAAGCGGACGTGACGCAGGGCGACGTGCGATCGCACCGGCTCGAGCTCGATCCGCAGGCGGGTGGCGTAGCCGAGGGAGCCGTAGGAGTTGGGGAAGGTGTCGAAGAGCTCGTCCCCGGGGCGGGTCGTGACGACCTGACCCGCGCCCGTGAACACGTCCATCTCGAGGACGGACTCGTGCGGGAGGCCGCTGCGGAAGCTCGTGGACTCGATGCCGAGACCGGACACCGCGCCGCCGAGCGTGATCGTGCGCAGCTGGGGCACGACGAACGGGATCAGGCCGTGGGGAAGCGTGGCGTCGACCAGGTGCTCGTAGGTCGTCATGCCTGCGACGTCGGCGGTGCGTCCCCTCGGGTCGACCGAGATCACCCCGTCGAGCCCGCTGACGTCGAGCCCGGGCGCGTTCGTGGCCGCTCGGGGGCGGAAGAGGTTGGAGGTCTTCTTCGCGAGTCGCACCGGCTGGCCGGGCGGGATGGCGGCGTACGACGCGCGGAGCCGCTCCACGGCCTGGGCGTGCTGGACCGAGGGGTCCTGCTGCGCAGTCACGGCGCCAACCTAGCGCGTGCGGGTTGCTCCGTCGCAGCCAGGAGGCCGGTATCCAACGCACTGCCGCGCCGGTCCAGTCGCGCGCGCAGCCTGAGGGCCGCGTCCTCGAGCCGCCCTGCACGGATCAGGGCGTGGATCGTGGTGTCCTCGACCACCTCGCGCTGCGCGTGCGACCCCCCGAGAACGGGCACGAGATGCTCGATCCTGAGGAATGCGCGGGCCGCGCGGTCGTGATCGCCCTCCACGAAGGCGGCCAGGCCTAGGGCCAGGTCAGGCAGGAGGGCGGCCGCTCCGGGCGCCGTGAAGTCCGGCGCCTGGTGGGCCAGTCGTCGCAGCCCGTCCGCGTCACCGGCCGTGGCGAGTGCGAGCGCGCCGTGGAGCCCCAGGAAGGCGCTCGGCACGTCATCCGTCAGGGCGCGAGCCAGTCCGGCGACCGGTGGATGCACAGGGTCGGTGGCGCTGGACACGTGGCCGAGCAGCTGGCAACGCCACAGCAGCGAGGGGCCATCGATGACCCGTCCGGCCCACGGGGGGCTCGCACAGTCCGGATAGCGAGCCAGCGCTCCCTGGCCATCGCCGAGCGCCAGGTGATGCAAAGCGGCATGCCACACCAGGTGACCACGGAAGTCGCTGCGCTGGTCCGCGCCCGGGAGCCAGGCGTCAAGCCAGGCCAGGCCCTCGACGTGCTGACCGGACTCGAAGAAGACGTGGGTCGTCGGATGCGCGCCGACGAACCCTGTGGGGTCGAGTCGGAGCGCCCGCGAGGCCAGGGCGTGGGCGGTGTCGAGGTCGCCGCGGTCCTGCGCGCACATGGCCAGGAAGCCCAGCAGCGTGGCCTCCTCGCCGCCCACGTGGTCGAGCGAGGTGGCGGCGCGCCGTTCGGCCTCGGCGATCTCGGCGGTATCGGTGCCGAAGGTCAGGAGGTACACCACGACCATCAGCCCCATCAGGTCGCGAGGGAAGGCGTCGTGGTGCGCCAGCCAGCGTTGCTTGGCCGTCCAGCGGCCCTGCTCGACCGTGTGGGCGACCGCAGCGACGAACGACCGCTCCCAGTCGTGCTCCTGGCGTCCCCGGCGGGCCGCGACGACTTCTGCCTGGGCGTCGTACGGCGCCCCGGCCAGGGCCGCCCAGAGAGCCGCGGTGGCCCGGCCGACCGCGAAGCCGGGATCCTGTGCCACCACCTGCGCGAGCAACGGGACGTGGCCCGACCGGCGGTCGTGGAAGGCCCGCACCGCCGCGCCGTACGTCGTGACGACCTCGGCGCCGCACGACAGGGGCATCCCCCACGGGTCGCAGGGCGTCATGGCTCGACCGTACTTCGAGGGGTTTCCACCCCCTGGGCGGGGGTTGCCACGACGCCGAAGGGGCAGGACACCCGGCCGACCGGGACGGTCTGGATGGCGCGAGCGCGTCGCCGCGCGCCACGCTGCCGCGCAGGAATCCGCGACCGGATGTTCCCGCCAAGCGCGGGATCCTCAGACGAGGTGGACCACGACGTCCGGGCCGGCGAACTCGCGGAGGGCGGTGGCGTCGGCGGGGTCGAGGGTGCCACCGAGGAGGACGACGGCCTCGAGGCCGCGCGCGCCCGACGAGACGGCCATGGCCAGGCAGACACCGAGGGCGGAGACCCGAAGTGACGGAAGGACGACGGTCGCGCCGGCATACGTCCGGCCGTCGAGGTCGCGGACCGCCGCTCCCTGCGCGGCACCGGTGCGGGCCTGCGTGGCGCGGGCCAGGGTGACCAGCTTGGCGTCCTCCGGGTCCAGGGATCCCACGTCGGTCAGGCGGTCAGTCATCGTCGTGCTCCTCCGAACCGGACTTGTCCTCGCCGACGTCCTTCGTCTCCTTCGGCGGCGCGAGGCTCACCAACACCGTCTCGATCCGGTTGCGGCGGCCCGTCGCCTGCTCGGCCTCGAAGCGCAAGCCGTGCGCCTGCACGGAGGAGCCGGGGATCGGCACCCGCCCCAGATGCTTGGCCATCAGCCCGAGCACGCTGTCGACGTCGTCGTCCTCGACGTCGATCCCGAAGATCTCGTCGAGGTCGTCGATCGGGTAGCGCGAGGACACCCGCGCCGAGCCGTCGTCGAGCCGCACCACGTCGACCTGCTCGGGGTCGTACTCGTCGGTGATCTCGCCGACGATCTCCTCGAGCAGGTCCTCGATCGTCACCAGGCCGGCCGTGCCGCCGTACTCGTCCACGACCACGGCGATGTGCTGACGGTTCGCCTGCATCTCCGAGAGCAGGGCATCGACCGGCTTGGACTCGGGGACGAAGAACGGCGGCCGCATCACCTCGTCGATGCGCTGCGTGAGCTCCACGTCGGGTGCCTCGAAGTCGCGCCGCACGATGTCCTTGAGATAGGCGACGCCGACCACCTCGTCGAGGTTGTCGTCGATGACCGGGAGCCGCGAGAAGCCGCTGCGCAGGAACAGCGACATCGTCTGACGGAGGTTCTTGAAGCGCTCGATGTAGACGACGTCGCCTCGCGGCACCATCACCTCACGGACGATCGTGTCCCCGAACTCGAAGACCGAGTGGATCATCTTGCGCTCGCCGGACTCGATCACCGCCGAGGCCTCGGCGAGGTCGACGAGCTCGCGCAGCTCGGTCTCGGTCGAGAACGGGCCCTCCCGGAAGCCGCGACCCGGGGTGATCGCGTTACCCAGCAGGATCAGCAGCTTGGGCAGCGGTCCCAGGATCGACGTCAGCCACGAGAGGGGACCGGCTGTCGCGAGCGCGACCCGTTGGGCGTGCTGGCGACCGATCGTCCTCGGCGCCACCCCCACCACGACGAACGAGACCACGGTCATCAGGCCGATCGAGGTGGCCAGGGACGGCCAGAAGGCGCCGTCGAAGGCGTCTCGCACCAACTGGGTGACGATCACGATGGCCGCGATCTCGCACAGCAGGCGCATGAACAGGGCGGTGTTGAGGTGCGGCGGAGCGTCGTCGAGCAGCGCGACCAGCCGGCGCGCGCCCGGTCGACCCTCGGCCACCAGCTCTTGGGCACGGGCCCGGGAGAACGGCGCCAGCGCGGCGTCCGCAGCCGAGAACGCGCCGGCGAGCAGCACGCAGGCGGCCGCCGTGACGAGGAGCCAGACGTCGGTGGAGGTCATCGCGGGCGCGAGCGCCACTGGGCGAGCAGGTCGTCCTGCAGGCCGAACATCACCCGGTGCTCGTCCGGCTCGGCGTGGTCGTAGCCGAGCAGGTGCAAGATGCCGTGGACGGTCAGCAGCTCGATTTCCGCGTCCCGCCCGTGACCGGCCGCATCACCCTGCCGGAGCGCGACCTCGGGGCACAGCACGAGGTCACCGAGCACGCCCTCCTCGGGGTCCTCGTTCACCAGGCCGGGCCGCAGCTCGTCCATAGGGAAGGCGAGCACGTCCGTCGGTCCCTCCTTGCCCATCCACTGCTCGTTGAGCTCGCCGATGGTGGCCTCGTCGACGGCTTTGATGCACAGCTCGGCCTGAGGGTGCACGCGCATCACGTCCAGGACGAACCGGCTCAGCCGCGCGAGCTCCCGCACGTCGAGGCCGTGGCCGGACTCGTCCAGCACCTCGATGGACATGAGCGGGTCGACCTCGCTCACCGTCGTTCGCGGGGACTCGGGCCGCGCTGGTCCCGATGGTCGCGCTGCTGGGCGAGCTCGTTGCGGGCGTCGAACTCGTCGTACGCCGCCACGATCTTGCCCACGAGCCGGTGCCGGACCACGTCGCTCGCGGTCAGCCGCTGGAAGGAGACGTCCTCGATGCCGTCGAGGATCCCTTCGACCACGCGCAGTCCGGACTTCACCCCGCCCGGGAGATCGACCTGGGTGACGTCGCCCGTCACCACGATGCGCGAGCCGAAGCCGAGCCGGGTGAGGAACATCTTCATCTGCTCGGGCGAGGTGTTCTGCGCCTCGTCGAGGACGACGAACGCGTCGTTGAGGGTGCGCCCGCGCATATAGGCCAGCGGGGCGACCTCGATGGTGCCGGCGGCCAGCAGCTTGGGGATCGACTCCGGATCGATCATGTCGTGCAACGCGTCGTACAGCGGACGCAGGTAGGGGTCGATCTTCTCGCTGAGCGTGCCGGGCAGGAAGCCGAGCCGCTCGCCGGCCTCGACGGCCGGGCGGGTCAGGATGATCCGGTTGACCTTCTTGGCCTGCAGCGCCTGGACGGCCTTGGCCATCGCCAGGTAGGTCTTGCCCGTGCCCGCCGGGCCGATCCCGAACGTGATCGTGTGCTTGTCGATGGAGTCGACGTAGCGCTTCTGGTTCAGGGTCTTCGGGCGGATCGACCGGCCGCGGTTGCTCAGGATGTTGAGCGAGAGCACCTCGGCGGGACGCTCGGTCGTCTCCGCGCGGAGCATCTGCACCACCCGCTCGACGGTCTCGGTGCTGATCCCCTGGCCGGTGCGGATGATCGTCACCAGCTCGTCGAGCAGCCGCTCGGCCAGCGCCACCTCGCCGGGCTCGCCGGAGAGGGTCACCTGGTTGCCGCGCACGTGGATGTCGGCGTCGAACGCCCGCTCGATGGCGGCGAGATGCTCGTCCCCCGGGCCGAGGAGGGTCACCATGTCGATGCTGTGCGGGACGAGGACGACGTGCCTGCTGGTCGTGGTGGGCACCGAGTCGTCCTCGGGATGATGGGTGTCGGTCATGGATGCCCCGGCTGGGCGGCCTTCCTTCTCTCGCGGGTGCGGCGGCCTCCCATCGTACGGGAGCCCCGCCCCGCCCCCCAGCGGATTGCGCCGAGCAGGCGAGCGTGGGCAACGAACGCTCGGCGTGGGCTCGGCCAGGTCGAGCGAGCGACGCGACCGAGGAACGAGGCGCCGACACGTTGTCAGCGGAACCGGTCGTCAGGGGCGGGTGACGGTGAGGATGCCCAGGCACATCTCGTCGGTGGTGCCCTCGCCCCACACGACGTACTTGTCCGGGATCCCCTCGAACGCCGGGAGCACGTCGCGCAGCCACTGGACGTGCTTGCAGGTGACGCGCACGACGTCGCCGGCCTTGAGCTGCACCGGGTCGACCGGCTTGGAGCCCTGGTTGTCGAAGTCCCACACGGGGATGTCGAGGACGGTGGTGGCCCGAGGTGTGCCAGGGTTGACCACCACCTTGATGGACCGCCCGAGCAGGTGCATGTGGCCGGCGGCCGCCATGATCGTCGTGGGCTGGTTGATGCGTCGGTCGCACGAGGTGGTGGAGCTCGCCACCGGCGTGCCTCCGCACAGGAGGTACAGCAGGTCGTTGGTGCTCCCCGCGTCGCCGAACCGGCGACGTACGTCGGCCATCGAGGCGTGTCGGCTGCACAACGGGCCGTCGGAGTGCTCGGGACGGCAGGGCAGCTCGACGGGCGCGGGGAGCAGCATCGTCTCCAGCGGGGTGAGCCCCGCCGAGGCGGGCGCCACCCGCAGGAGGGTCGAGGAGACGTCCGGCGAGGTGCCCGCGAGCAGGTTGTAGTGCACCTGCATGATCACCTGGGTGCCGTGACCGAGCAGCTTGCCGTAGCCGGCAGGGCTGACCGACTCTCGGCCGCCCGGTGCCCACGCCCCCAGCCAGGGCGCGCTGTCCAAGCCGTTGTCGCCCCGGAGGCCGCTGCCTCCGAAGCACGTCCAGCCCTCACCCGGGTCGGCCGCGTCGAGCGCCTCGGCCTCCGCGACTTGCGAGGGCGGCGCGCTGAAGAGGATCACGTGATGGACCACCGACGCGTTGCCAGGCTGCACGAAGGTGCCGGTGAGGTAGACGTCGTCGGCCAGCTGCGGGTCGAGCAGGAAGCACCGGTAGTCGTCGGTGCCGGTGTCGTTGGGCGCGGCGGGGGTGTACGCCGCCGGCATCGTCAGGGTCAGCCGCTCCTCGCCCTCGCGCAGAGGCTCGGGCTTCTTGAGCTTCGCCCCGGCGTGCCCGGTGTGTCCGGCGGGATCCGTGGCCGTCTCGGCCGGCGTCGGCTCCTCGCTGCCACCTGTCGCCCCGATGGTGGTCTGGGTGCCGACCGGCAACGCCTCGACACCGGAGCCGCCGTCGCCGGTGCCGCAGGCGGCCAGCAGGAAGGTCGCGGCGAGACCGCAGGCGACGAAGCGGGCGCGGCGTCCGACCCGCGCGCTCACCCGGGTGGCCACGCGAGCCCTCGCCCGCCGAGCACGTGGAGGTGGGTGTGGAAGACGCTCTGGCCCGCTCCGACTCCGGTGTTGAACACCAGGCGATAGTCGCTCAGGCCGTCGAGGGCTGCCGCGTCGTGGCCGAGTCGCACGAGCGCCGCGACCCCGGTCGGGTCGGCCTCCGCCAGGGCGGCGGCGTCCGTGTGATGGGCCCGTGGGACGACGAGCACGTGCGTGGGCGCCTGCGGGTTCACGTCGCGGAACGCCACCGCGTCGTCGTTCGCCGCCACCACGTCGGCCGGGATGTCGCCCGCGACGATCCGGCAGAACAGGCAGTCCTGGTCGGTCACGCGCCTATCCTCACACGCTCACCCTGATGCCAGCACCGAACGCCGGGACCCGAGGCACGCCGAGGTAAACCTTCGGGGCCTCCTACGCGTCCGGCTAGCGTGACGGTCCATGGGATGGCACTCCCGGCGGACCCCGCGGTGACGTCCGCCTCCTGGCAGCAGGGCGACCCCGACGGGGCCGTCGAGCAGCTGTACGCCGCCCACTGGCGCACCCTGGTCCGCCTCGCCTACCTCCTGGTGCGCGACCTCGGCACCGCCGAGGAGATCGTCCAGGAGGCCTTCGTAGCCACCCACCGGCACTGGTCGCGGCTTCGCGACCCCGCCAGCGCGCTGGCATACCTCCGCCGGTGCGTCGTCAACGGCTCGAGGTCCGCGCTGCGGCATCGCACCGTCGCCCGTGCGTACGTCGAGCGGCAGCCGCCGCCGGGTGACGCGCCCGGTGCAGACGAGGGCGCGCTGGTGTCGGCCCGCCGGGCCGCCGTCCTCGACGCGCTGCAGACCTTGCCGCGGCGGCAGCGCGAGGTGCTGGTGCTGCGCTACTACGCCGACCTGTCGGAGGCCGAGATCGCCGACACCCTCCGAATCAGCCGCGGAGCCGTCAAGAGCCACGCGTCCCGCGGTGCCGGCGCCCTGCGGCTCGCCCTCGCCGACCTTCCGGAGGTGCGTCGTGACTGACGACCCTCGTGACGACGTCCCCCGCGACGACGTGTCCCGCGACGAGGTGTCCCGCGACGACGACCTCGCCCACCTCCTCCACGACGCCGCCGACGCTGTGGACCCGGGCGACGGCCTCACCGCGATCCGCTCCCGCACCCACACCGAGGAGAAGTCCATGAGCACCAACCGCAACTGGCTCTACGTCACCGCCGGGGTGGTCGCCACCGCGGCCGTGATCGTCGCGGTCGCCGTCCTGCCCGGGCTCGGCGACGACGACGGCTCCGAGCCGGCTGGCTCGTCCTCCGCCGGCGAGACGCAGGAGCCCACCGAGTCGGCCACCGACTCCCCCACGACAGAGCCCACCAGCGAGGCACCATCGCCCAGCGAGAGCGACACGCCTCCTGCGGGCGACGCGGTCGCCGTCTACTTCGTGGGCGAGGGCCCTCGCGGTCCGGTGCTCTTCCGGGAGTTCCAGCAGGCCGACTCCGGCGAGGACGTCGTCAGCGCCGCGGCCCGTCTGACGGTCGCCGGCCCGGCGCTCGACCCCGACTACCGCACGGTCTGGCCGGCCGGCACCACCGCGACCGCGTCGTTCGACGGCAACCTGGTCACCGTCGATCTCGCCGGCAGCGACCTGCAGGCGCGACCGGCAGACCTCTCCAAGCGACTCTCCAAGCTCGCCCTGCAGCAGGTGGTCTACTCCGTGCAGGGCGCCGCCCAGGAGCGCGCCCCCGTGCTGTTCCTCGTCGACGGCCAGCCGACCGACACCGTGCTCGGCGAGCCGACGACGGAGCCGGTCACCCAGGGGAAGGTGCTGAGCACCCTGTCGCTGATGTCCATCACGGTTCCGGCCGAGGGCCAGGTGGTGTCCGGGTCCTTCGAGGCCTCCGGGGTCAACAACGGCTTCGAGGCGTCGGTGTCCTATGAGATCCGCGACGGCGACCAGGTGGTGGCCTCGGGCTTCGGGATGGCCGAGGGCTGGATGGAGGACAAGCTGTGGCCCTGGACGCTCGATGTCGACCTCTCGGGCGTGGAGCCCGGCACCTACACCTTCGTCGCGATGAACGACGACCCGTCCGGTGGCGAGGAGGGCTTCGGCCCCGACGTCGACACACGGACGATCGTGGTGCAGTAGTCGCGTGAGGCTCTCGGCGCGCACGCTCAACCGCACCCTGCTCGCCCGCCAGCACCTGCTCGACCGCACGGACCTCGGCGTGGCCGCGATGGTCGCGCACCTGGTGGGCCTGCAGGCGCAGGAGTCGTGGTCGCCGTACTTCTCGCTCGCCGCCCGGCTGGACCCCTTCGACCCGCACGCGGTGACCGCAGGGCTGGAGAGCCGGTCGCTGGTCCGCCTGCTCAGCCTGCGGAGCACGGTGCACCTGCTGGCGGCCGGGGACGCGCTGATGCTGCGCCAGTGGACCCAGCCGATCTCCACACGGGAGCGAAAGGTCAGCCAGAACACCAGGCCCGCCCTGCATCTCGACCCCGAGGCCGTCGCGGCGGCGGTCGAGCAGGCGCTGGCCGAAGGCCCGCTCCCGGTGCGCAGGCTCGGCGAAGTGCTCGCCGAGCGGTTCCCCGACGTACCGCCCGGAGCGCTCGCGCATCTGGCCCGCGTGGACCTGCCCCTGGCCCAGCTCCCGCCGCGCGGGTGCTGGAAGCAGCCGGGCGGGGTCGTCTACCAGTACGTCGACCGCTGGGTCGGCGCCCCTCTCGTCGTGCCCGACCCGGCCACGGTGGTCCGGCGCTACCTCGGCGCCTTCGGACCCGCCTCGGCCGCCGACGTGACCGCATGGTCCGGCATCACCGGGATGCCGAAGCTGCTCGGCTCCCTCGACGATCTGGTCCGGCACACCGACGAGGCCGGCAAGACGCTGTTCGACCTCCCGGACGCGACGATCGTGCCCGCCGACACCGCGGCACCGGTCCGGCTGCTCGGGCAGTACGACAACGTCTGGCTCTCCCACGCCGGCCGCGACCGGGTCACCGAGCCGGACAAGCGCAAGCGCTGGATGGGCGTCAACGGCGGCCTGTGCTCGACGGTCTTCGTGGACGGGATGCTCGAGGGGCTGTGGCGGGTCGAGGACTCCAAGCCGGTCGTGGTGGAGCTCTTCCGCGCCCTGACTCCCGGCGAGCGTCGGGAGCTCGACGTCGAGCTCGACCAGGTCACCGCGCTGCTCGACGTTCCGGCCTGATCCTCCGGCCTGATCCTCCCGCTTGATCCTCCCGCTTGAACCTACGGCGTGAGCTCCTGCTGACCCCACGGTGAGCCGTACGCCGTCAGCAGCTCGAGGAACGGTACGGCGTCGAAGGCCTCCGGCCCCAGGACTCCCGATCCGCTCCAGGTGCCGCTGGAGAGGAGCTCGAGCGCCACGACCGGGTTGATGGCGGTCTGCCAGACCACGCACTGGTGGCCGTACTCCCCCATCGTCCACTCGTTGTCGACCACGTGGTAGAGGTAGGTCGACCGCGGGCCGGTCGGGTTGCCGTCGGCGTCCTTGCCGGTGCCGGTCACCCACAACCCCGCGCAGGTCTTGCCCTTCATCCGTGGCCCGACCGTCGCCGGGTCGGGCAGCACGGCGGCGACCACGTCGCGGGGGCTGACCTCGACGCCCTTGACCCTGACCTGGTCGGTGCGGTCCAGTCCGAGGGTGTGGAGCACCTTGAGGATGTTGATGAACTCGTCGCCCAGGCCGTACTTGAACGTCGCCCGCTTGCAGTCGACCCACCGCGGCATCAGGAGCACCTCCTCGTGCTCCACGTTGACGCACTCCACGGGGCCGATGCCCTCGGGGAAGTCGAAGACCTCCGGCTCGGAGAACGGCGGCGTGGTGTGCCAGTCACCCTTCCCGGACTCGTCGACGGACCAGATCACCGGCGGGTTGAGGCACTCCTCGATCGTGGTCCACATCGAGAACGACGGGGCGAATATCTCGTTCCCCTCGTCGTCGGTGACGGTGAGGTTGGCTCCGTCGCGGGTGCCGAGCTCGTCGATCTCGCCGAACAGGTGGTCGGCGGCGTACCGCGCGAACACGTCGGACAGCCCCGGCTCTACCCCGATCCCCACCAGGGCCAGACGTCCGGCGGCCTCCCATCGGTCGGCCACCGCGAACTGCTCGTCGCCGAGCTTGACCCCGGTCTTCTCGTACGGCACCTCCGGGTGCGGCTTCGAGAGCGACATCGCCATGTCGAGGTAGTCCGCGCCGGCCTCGAAGGCGCCCTCGAAGATCGACATGTTGAACACCGGGTCCACGGCGTTCATCACGTGAGTGATCTCGTGCTCGCGGCACAGCGCAGTCACCGACGCCGTGTCCGAGGCGTCGATGCGCGCCGCGACGTAGCGGTCGTCGCTCGCCGCCGCGCGCTCGGCACGGGCGAGGTCGTAGTCGGCGACCACGATGGCCTCGAAGAAGTCGCGGCGGGCGGCGATCGCGGCGAATGCGGCCCCGACGCCTCCGGCGCCGACCAGCAGGATCTTCATGTCAGGTGACCTTCCGTCTCACCGGGTGCTTCGGTGGTTGAAGAGTGAGCGCCCTTCGAGACGCTCGCTCCCGGGCTGAGCTGTCGGGCGGCCCGCACCCCAGGCGGCCGGCATAGTCCCTGACGTTTGGGTTCCAGATCCGGGTGATTTCGAGCCCAAACGTCAGGGACTATGCGTCCCAGGCCCGCGTAGCTCGTGACGGGCCGCGAAGGGGCCCTCCTCGACCAGCCGGTTGTCATTGGCCGATGTAGGACATCACGTGCTTGATGCGGGTGTAGTCCTCCAGGCCGTACATCGACAGGTCCTTGCCGTAGCCCGAGTGCTTGAACCCGCCGTGAGGCATCTCGGACACGAACGGGATGTGGGTGTTGATCCACACCACCCCGAAGTCGAGTTTGCGCGACATCCGGAGGGCGCGTGCGTGGTCCTTGGTCCAGACGCTCGAGGACAGCCCGTACTGCACGCCGTTCGCCCAGCGCAGCGCCTCGGCCTCGTCGGTGAACCGCTGCACGGTCATCACCGGGCCGAAGATCTCGGTCTGGATCTGCTCGTCGTCCTGCTGGAGCCCGGAGAGCACCGTGGGCTCGTAGAAGTACCCCTTGCTCCCGTGCCGGGCGCCGCCGGTCTCGACGCGCGCGTGGTCGGGCAGCCGGTCCACCATGCCCGACACCCGGTCGAACTGGCTCTCGTTGTTGAGCGGCCCGAAGTAGGTGTCCTCGTCGTCCGGCAGGCCGGTCTTGAGTCCCCGGGCGGCCTCGGTCAGCGCGGCCACGAAGTCGTCGTGGACGCCGGAGCCGGCCAGCACGCGGGTTGCAGCCGTGCAGTCCTGCCCCGCGTTGAACAGTCCGGCTCCCGCGATGCCCTCGGCCGCGGCCTCGATGTCGGCGTCGTCGAAGACGATCACCGGCGCCTTGCCACCCAGCTCGAGGTGGACTCGCTTGAGGTCCGCGGACGCTGCTTCGGCCACCTCCATCCCCGCGCGCACGGAGCCGGTGATCGCCACCATCTGGGGGGTGGGATGCGCGACGAGTGCGCGTCCGGTGTCCCGGTCGCCGCAGACGACGTTGAGCACACCGGCGGGCAGGAACTCCTGGCACAGTTCGGCCAGCAGGGTCGAAGAGGCGGGCGTGGTGTCCGACGGCTTCAGGACGACGGTGTTGCCGGCGGCCAGCGCCGGCGCGATCTTCCAGATCATCATCATCAGCGGGTAGTTCCAGGGCGTCACCTGGCCAACCACGCCGATCGGCTCGCGGCGGATCCACGAGGTGTGGTTCTCCAGGTACTCCCCTGCCGACTTCCCCTCGAGGAGCCGTGCGGCGCCGGCGAAGAACCGGAAATGGTCGGACGCGTAGGGCATCTCCTCCGACATCGTCAGCCCGAGAGGTTTGCCGGTGTCCTTGCTCTCGACCGCGTTGATCTCCTCCGCCCTCGCCTCGATCGCGTCGGCGATCTTGAGCAGCGCGCCGGCGCGGTCCTTCGGGGTGGTGTCCGCCCAGCCTTCGAACGCCGCTGCCGCCGCAGCGTACGCCTGGTCGACGTCCTCACCCCTTGAGAGTGGCGCGCGGGCGTAGACCTCGCCGGTCGTGGGGTCGACGATGTCGTAGGTCTCCCCCGACACGCTGTCAACGAGCGCGCCGCCGACGACGTTCTTGAAGGCCTGGTCCGCCATGCTGTATCTCCTGGGGGCTCGGGTCGCGATCGTGTCGGCAGCCTAGCGAGCCGCCCGGTCGAGTTGTAGGGCCGACGCAACCGAAACCGCCCTTCACCCCCGAGACAGCCCACGAGAACCGCAGGATTCACGCGACTGAGCAGCGGATCCCGCAGGAAGGACGTCATGGTCAGGCCGATCGCCATCGCTGCTGCGGTCGTGGCCTACGTCGTGCTGGTCGGCTGGTTGATGCTGCACGGCCAACTCGACGCAGCGGCCTGGCTCATCCTGGCCGGCGTGGTCGGGCTGCTGGTCCTCGGCGTGCTCGCCTGGCGCCGGCACCAGCGAGTGTGGAGCGCCGTGCAGGTCGCCGCCGCCCTCGTGGTGGTGGCGGCCACCGGTTGGTACGGCTACAGCCTGAACCGCCAGATCGACGAGATCCCGCGCGTCGACGACAGCGTGCTCGACACCAACCGCGACCAGCGCCCGCCCAAGGAGCCCGCCGGTGAGGGCCCGGGGGCCCTCAACATCCTGCTGATGGGCGCGGACAACCCCGAGCAGCTGGTCGAGAAGCCGACCGTGAAGGAACTCCTCGACGACGGGACCTGGGACCCGGGCGCCTACCGCAGCGACACCATGATGGTCGTGCACATCCCGGCCAACCGGAAAGCCGCGTACGTCGTGTCGGTGCCGCGCGACTCCTACGTGCCGATCGTCGACGCCGAGGGTCGACGGCACGGTCAGAACAAGGTGAACGAGTCGTTCGCGGCGTACGGGCCGTTCGGCACCTGGCGCACCATCGAGCGGCTGAGCGGCGTGCATCTCGACCACATGGCGATCATCGACTACGCCGGGTTCCGCGAGCTGACCCAGGCGATCGGCGGGGTCGACGTCTATATCCCCGAGACGGTCTACGACTCCCAGCAGGACCAGGAGTGGACCCAGGGATGGCACCACGTCGAGGGCGACCTCGCGCTCAAGTACGTGCGGATGCGGCACGGCCTGCTCAACGGCGACTTCGATCGCATCGACCGGCAACAGAACTTCCTCCGCGCGATCCTGGCCCGGGTCCTCGCCGACGAGACCGTCGGCAACCCGGCCACGTTCACCAAGACCGTCGGGGCCATCACCGACCACCTCACCGTCGACTCGAGCTGGTCGACCGCGGAGATCCGCGGGCTGGCCCTCGGGTTGCGGGGACTCGACGCCGACAAGGTGCGCTACGTGACGCTCCCGCTCGCCGCCTTCGATGACATCGACGGGGTCGGCTCGGTCAACATCATCGACGAGGCCGCGGCCAAGGAGCTGTGGCAGGCCGTGCTCGACGACCGGCTCGCCCGCTACCTCAAGCAGCACCCCGAGGACGAGCTGCCCGACCCCAAGGACGTCAGCTAGCGGTTCGCTGGTCGAGCCGGGCGAGCCGCCAGGCGAGCCCGTGTCGAGACCCCGCACCGGTCACCGGGTCTCGACACGCCGCTCGTCCCTCACGGCGGCTCGACCACCGAGAGGCTCGTTCCTCACGGCGGTGGTTCCTGAAGAGCCGAGGGACGAGGCGTCTCGAAGGGCTCGACCCACCGAGAGAGAGGCCTGTCGAACGAGAATGGCTCTACTGCGCCTCGTGGACCGCCAGCCCGCCGATCCAGGTCGACACCACGCGCGTGGCGCCGATCTCGGACCGAGGACCGGCGAAGGGATCGCGGTCGAGGACGACCAGGTCGGCCGCCGCCCCTGGCTCCAGCACCCCGGCGCCGTCCACCTCGTCGCGGCGGTTCACCCACGCCGAGCCCGACGTGTAGGCCGCGAAGGCGGTCTCGAGCTCCAGAGCCTGTTGGGGCAGGAACGGCACCGTCCCCGCACGGCCCGACTCGCCGTACGCCGTGCGGTTGACGGCGACGTGGATCGCCGCGAGCGGGTCCGGCGTGCTGACCGGCCAGTCGCTGCCCATGACGAGGCTTGCGCCCGCGCGCTGCAGATCCCCGAAGGGGTACTGCCACCGTGAGCGCTCGGGACCGAGGAACGGCAGGGTCAGGTCGGTCATCTGCTCGTCCTCGCAGGCCCACAGCGCCTGGGCGTTCGCCACCACGCCTAGCCTCGCGAACCGGCCCACGTCGTCGGGATGCACCACCTGCAGGTGCGCGAGGTGGTGCCGGCGCGCGGGATCGGTGCCCTCGAGCGCGTCGAGGGCCTCGCGCACGGCGCGGTCGCCGATGACGTGGACGTGCACCTGGAAGCCCGCCACATCCAGGGCCCGGACAGCCTCGCGGAGGGCTTCCGCCTCGAGGAAGCAGTGCCCCCGGTTGTCGGTCTCCCGGCCCTCGGCGTCGAGGTACGGCGTGAGCATCGCCGCGGTGCCGTTCTCGGCGATGCCGTCCTCCATGATCTTCACGCTCGTCGCCCGGAAGCGGCCACCGCTGAGCGCCTCTCGCCGTTCGACGAGGTCGGCGACCTGCTCGACTCCCCGCTTGCGGTCCCACCACAGCGCGCCGACGACGTGGGAGCGCAGGTCGCCGCTTGCGGCCGCCGTGGCGTAGGTCGAGCCGGGGTCGTCCATGCCGGCGTAGGAGCCGACGATGGCGTCCTGCCAAGAGGTCACCCCCACCGAGTGCAGGTAGCGCTGTCCCTCCATCAGGCCAGCGTGGTACTCGGCCCCGCTCGTGCGCGGCACATGGCGGGCGACCAGCCCCATGGCGCCCTCCTGCAGGGTGCCGGTGGGATGTCCGTCCGGATCGCGTTCGATGCGTCCATCGGGCGGATCGGGGGTGTGCCGGTCGACCCCGGCCACCTCCAGGGCGCGCGAGTTGACCCAGGCCCCGTGGTGGTCGCGATTGGGCAGGAACACGGGCCGGTCGGGCGCGACCACGTCGAGGTCCGCCGCCATCGGAGTGCCGCCCACGAAGGCCGACATGCCCCAGCCCCCGCCCAGGATCCACGCGGCGTCGGGGTTCGCTCCGGCGTACGCAGCTACCGCCGCGACGTACTCCTCGCGTGTCGAGAGCTCCGACAGGTCGCAGCGCAGCCGTTCGAGACCGCCCTGGATGGGGTGCACGTGGGCGTCGGTGAAGCCTGGGCAGACGAGGCCGCCGGCGAGGTCGACCACGTCGGCAGCGGCGGGGCGATCGGCGCCGCCACCCAGAGCGACCCGCGCGATCTTGCCGTCCTCGACGTGGACCTCGCCCGCGCCGAGGTAGCGCCGCCCGTCGAAGACCGCCCCGTTGACGAAGACGGTGATCATGAGCTGCGGCCGTCCAGCAGCGGTCCGGCCGGGTCGTGGGAGATCCCGACCTTGCGGGCCGCGAGTCCGGAGAGCGCCTCGAGGCAGACCCGGTTGGCGAGGTACGCCGTGATCTCGGCGTGGTCGTAGGGCGGCGAGACCTCGACGACGTCGATGCCCGCAACGGGAAGCTCGCGGCAGATCCGGCGCACGGCGTCGAGGAGCTGCCGCGACGACAGGCCTCCAGGCTCCGGGGTGCCGGTGCCCGGTGCGTGTCCCGGGTCGCAGACGTCGATGTCGACGGAGAGGAACACCGCGTCGCATTCGTCGAGCGCGATCTCGAAGGCCTCGTCGAGCACGGCGTCCAGGCCACGCGAGCCGATCTCGGTCATCTCGAAGGACCGCATCCGCTGCTCCGCCATCCAGTCGAGGGTCTCCGGCCCGGGCCAGTAGCCCCGGAGGCCGATCTGCAGGAACCGGTCGCCGCGCAGGGCGCCCGACTCGATCAGCCGGCGCATCGGCTGACCGTGCCCGTACAGCGACCCGAACTCGATGTGGCCGGTGTCGGCATGGGCGTCGAAGTGGATCATCGACACCCGGCCGAAGCCCAGGTGGCGGGCCACGCCGGTGGCATCGGGCAGCGCGATCGAGTGGTCCCCGCCGAGCACGAGGGGGACGGCGCCGGCCGAGGCGACCGCGTGCACGGCCTCCTCGAGCGCTCCCAGCGCCCGCTCGATGTCCCCGGGAGGCATCTCGACGTCCCCCGCGTCGACGACGCGGACATCTCGCAACGCGTCCACCCGGAGCGCCAGGTGCGGCCGGGAACCGTCCTGCGGCAGGTAGCAGGTCTGGCGGATCGCCATCGGCCCGAACCGGGTGCCCGGCCGGTGCGAGGTGCCGCCGTCGAACGGCGCCCCGACCACCACCACGTCGGCCGCCGCGAGTGCGTCTCGGTCGTCGAGGTCGACGGCCTCGACGCCGAGGAACGTGAGGTCGGGTCCGAACTGCGCGCCGTACCGGGTCATGACGCGTTCCTACCAGGCCCGTCTCCGGCGTGCACCCTTCGGATTTCGTACCTCCCGGCCCAGACCGCCACGGATTCGCTTGCTCGCGTCCGAGCCGAGAGGCAAGATGGGAGCGACCGACTTCCGACCTTCGAGGACACCGATATCCATGGCGAGCGACCCGACGACCCCGCTCACCGACGAGGAGTTCAGCCGGCTGCAGGCGGCCGGACGAGACCACCTCTGGCTGCACTTCTCCCGCCACTCCGTCTACGAGCAGGGCGAGATGCCCACCATCGTCCGCGGCGAGGGGGCCTACCTCTACGACGCGAAGGGCAAGCGCTATCTCGACGGTCTCGCCGGTCTGTTCGTCAACCAGCTCGGCCATGGACGAGCCGACATCGCGGAGGCCGCTGCCGCGCAGGCGCGCCAGCTGGCCTTCATGCCGCTGTGGTCCTACGCGCACCCCCGGGCGATGGAGCTCGCCGAGCGGGTGGCCGGCTATGCACCCGGCGACCTCAACCGCGTCTTCTTCACCAGTGGCGGCGGCGAGGCCGTCGAGACCGCCTGGAAGCTCGCCAAGAACTACTTCAAGCTCACCGGCCGGCCGACCAAGCACAAGGTGATCAGCCGGCGCATCGCCTACCACGGCACCCCCCAGGGTGCGCTCTCGATCACCGGGCTTCCGGGCATGAAGGCCCAGTTCGAGCCGTTGGTCCCGTCGACGTTCCGGGTACCCAACACCAACTTCTACCGCGCTCCCGAGCGCTTCCAGACCGGTCAGGACGGCGACCTCGAGGCGTTCGGCCGGTGGGCCGCCGACGAGATCGGCGAGGCCATCGAGAACGAGGGGGCTGACACCGTCGCGGCCGTCTTCCTGGAGCCCGTGCAGAACTCCGGCGGCTGCTTCCCGCCGCCTCCCGGCTACTTCCAGCGGGTCCGCGAGATCTGCGACGAGAACGACGTGCTGTTGGTCTCCGACGAGGTGATCTGCGCCTTCGGCCGGCTGGGGCACTGGTTCGGCGCCGAGCGCTACGGCTACCTGCCCGACATGATCACCTGCGCCAAGGGCATCACCTCCGGCTACGCACCGCTGGGCGCGATGATCGCCACCGACCGGCTGATGGAGCCGTTCCTCAAGGGGCACGAGTCGTTCCTGCACGGCTACACCTTCGGCGGGCACCCGGTCTCGTGCGCGGTGGCGATGGCCAACCTCGACGTCTTCGAGAACGAGAAGGTGCTCGAGCATGTCCGCGACAACGAGGGCGCGTTCCGCTCCACGCTCGAGCAGCTCAAGGACCTACCGATCGTCGGCGACGTCCGTGGCGACGGCTACTTCTACGGCATCGAACTGGTCAAGGACAAGGCGACCAAGGCCACCTTCGACGAGGACGAGTCCGAGCGCCTCCTGCGCGGCTTCCTCTCCAAGGCGCTCTACGACGCCGGCCTCTACTGCCGCGCGGACGACCGGGGCGACCCCGTCGTCCAGCTCGCTCCCCCGCTGATCTGCGACCAGTCGCACTTCGACGAGATGGAGCAGATCCTGCGGGTCGTCCTCGACAAGGCCGCCACGCTCCTCTGACACGCCGTTGGTCGAGGAGGGCCCCCTCGGGGCCCGTCACGAGACCCCTCGAGTGAGGTGATCCCCCGGGTCCCAGTGGTTTCGTGACGCTCGCTGCGCTCGCTCCTCACCCAGCGGGGTCGCTGCGCTCGCTCCTCAACCAGCGAGGGCTAGTTCGCGAGCGCCCGCATCCGGCGGCGGCTGCGCGCCTCGCCTCCCAGGACGATGGCGATCGAGATGACGAACATCAGCGTGCCCACGACGTTGACCTGCATCGGCACGCCGCGCTGAGCGACACCCCAGACGTACATGGGGAACGTCGTCGTGGTGCCCGCGTTCAGGTTGGTCACGATGAAGTCGTCGAAGGACAGCGAGAACGCCAGCAGGGCCGCGCCCAGGATGCCCGGGAAGACCATCGGGAAGGTGACCCGCCAGAACGTCTGCGACGGCGTGGCGTAGAGGTCCATCGCTGCCTGTTCGAGGGTGTCGTTCATGCCGGCCAAGCGGGCGCGCACGGTGACGACGACGAACGAGAGGCAGAACATGATGTGCGCGATCAGGATGGTCCCCGCGCCCAGGCTGCCCCCGAACCCGGCCGCGACGAACAGCGCCAGCAGCGAGGAGCCCATCACGATCTCCGGGGTGGCCATCGGCAGGAACACCAGCAGGTTCAGCGACGACCGGCCCGAGAACTCGTGTCGGACCAGCGCGAAGGCCGCCAGCGTGCCGAGGATCGTCGCGCCGATGGTCGCGGCCAGTCCAATCCAGATGCTCCGGACCACGGCCTCGCACATGCTGGGGTCGGCGCAGGGGTTCAGCCAGTTGTCCAGCGTGAAGCTGTCGAACTGGTAGACGAGCCGGTTGTCGGGGGCGTTGAAGCTCATCAGGATCACGATCGCGATCGGCACGAACGTGTACGCCAGCACGAGCAGGCCCAGGATGAGCACGAGGTTGCTGCGGATCCAGCGCATCAGAGCAGGTCCTCCGTCCCGGCCCGCCGTACGTAGAAGAGCACCATGGCGATGATGATCAGCATCAGGATCATCGACAGGGCTCCGGCCGCTGGATAGTCGTTGGCGTCGGTGAAGAGGTTCTGGATGACGTTGCCGACCATCCGCTGGTTCGGACTGCCCAGCAGCTCGGCGTTGATGTAGTCACCGGCCGCGGGGATGAAGGTGAGCAGGGTGCCGGAGACCACGCCCGGCAGGGACAGCGGCCAGGTGACCTTCCAGAAGCCGACGAACGGGTTGGCGTAGAGGTCGCCCGCCGCCTCGATCAGCCGGTGGTCGATCTTGTCGATGCTGGCAAAGAGCGGTAGCACCATGAACGGCAGGAAGTTGTAGGTCAGACCCGCGACGACGGCGACCGGGGTGGCCAGGAGACGTCCGTCCTCGCCGAGGATGTGGAGGAGCTGGAGCGTGTTCACGATCAGGCCGTCGTCGGCCAGGATCAGCTTCCAGGACAGGGTGCGGACCAGGAAGCTGGTGAAGAACGGCGCGATCACGAGCACGAGCAGCAGGTTCTTCCAGCGGCCCGACTTGAAGGCGATCGCGTAGGCGAGGACGTAGCCCAGGATCAGGCAGAACAACGTGGCCATTGCGCCGTACCACAGGGAGCGCAGGAGCGGCTCCCAGTAGTCCTTGAGGGCGTCGACGTAGTTGCTGAACGCCCAGGTCACCTCGTAGCCGCGCAGCACCGAGCCGTTCGGGTCATAGAGGCTCGTCGCGACCAGCGAGTAGAACGGCACCACGAAGAACAACGCCAGCCACACCACTGCCGGGAGCAGCAGCAGGTAGCCGGTCTTGCCCCTGCGGCGGACGTTCTCGCTCATGGCTGGTCCCCCCTTGCGCGCCCAGTCGTCACTGATCAGTCGTCACTGAGCTGGGCGCCGGCGGCGACGTCCTGGCTGCGGTCGAGGAGGAAGGCGTACTCGGGTCGCCACGACAGCTCGACCTTGTCGCCGACGGTGAAGAACTTGCGGCGACCGGTGTTCTGGTCGAAGACCTGGATCTCCTGGCCCCAGGGCATCCGCACGAGGTAGGAGGTCGACACGCCGGTGAAGCTCGCGTCGGAAACCACCCCGCCCGGGATCGTGTTCCCAGGAGCGTCGAGGGCTTCGCCCTCGTCGCCGATCAGCACCTTCTCCGGCCGGATCCCCACCCAGCCGGCGTTCCCTTCGGTGTGCGCGCGCGCGGCCTGGATGGACACCGTGATGCCGTGCATGTCGACGCTGACCAGGTCGCCGGAGCGGCTCTGGACCTGACCCTCGATCAGGTTGGTCTGGCCGAGGAAGTTGGCCACGAACGTCGTGCGCGGGTTCTCGTAGAGCTCGGCCGGTGCGCCCATCTGCTCGATCACGCCCGCGTTCATCACCGCGATGGTGTCGGCCATCGTCATGGCCTCCTCCTGGTCGTGGGTGACGTGGATGAAGGTGAGGCCGACGTCGGTCTGGATCCGCTTGATCTCGATCTGCATCGCGCGGCGCAGCTTGAGGTCGAGGGCTCCGAGCGGCTCGTCGAGCAGGAGCACCTCAGGGTGGTTGATCAGCGCCCGGGCCAGGGCGACCCGCTGCTGCTGGCCGCCGGAGAGCTGGGTCGGCCGCTTGCGGGCCTGGCTGGTCAGCTCGACCAGCTCGAGCATCTCGTTGACCTGACGGTCGATGTCGTCCTTCTTGCGGCGGCGGAGCCCGAACGCGACGTTCTCGAAGATGTCGAGGTGCGGGAAGAGCGCGTAGTTCTGGAAGACGGTGTTGACCGGACGCCGGTACGGCTTGGCGTAGGTGATGTCCTGACCGGCCAGCGTGATCGTGCCGGACGTGGGCGACTCCAGGCCCGCCACCATCCGCAACGTGGTGGTCTTGCCGCAGCCGGAGGGGCCGAGGAGGGCGAAGAACGACCCCGACGGTACGTCGAGGTCGAGCTGCTTGACCGCGGTGAAGTTCGCGAACTCCTTGGTGAGCTTGCTCAGCCGCAATCCGTCGAAGCCCCCGGCGCCGGCCGGAGCGGGCGAGTCGAGGTCAACCGCCTGTGACATCTGACCAATCTCCTTCGTACTGGGTCGTCTGCCGGTCGTCGAGCGCCATGAAGTCGAACGTCTGGGCGAGGGTCTCGTCGTCGGGGAAGATGAGCGGGTTGTCGACCAGGGAGGGATCGATCTTCTCCATCTCCTCCTGGGCGCCCTTGACGGGACAGATGTAGTTGACCCAGGCGGCGAGCTTCGCGGCGACCTCGGGCTCGTAGTAGTAGTCGATCCACTTCTCGGCGTTGGTCTGGTGCTCGGCGAGGTTGGGCACCAGCATGTTGTCGCTCCAGAGGGAGAGGCCCTCCTCCGGCGTGACGAACTTGATGTCGGGATTGTCGAACTGCGCCTGGATCACGTCGCCTGACCACGCCTCGCAGGCCACGATGTTCCCGGCGGCGAGGTCCTGGATGTACTCGTTGCCGGTGAACGCGCGCACCTGCCCGGCGTCGACCGCCTGTTGGAGCCGGTCGATGGCCTGCCCCCACTCATCATCGGTGAAGTCGCTCGGGTCGGCGCCGACCATCTTGAGCATGAAGCCCATCGTGTCGCGCATCTCGGACAGCAGAGTGATCCGGCCCGCGAGATCACTGCGGGTGAGCAGCTCGTCGAAGCTGCGGACCTCGCTGGTCTTGGCGGCGTTGTAGGCGATGCCGGTCAGTCCGCTCTGCCACGGCGCGTGCGAGACCAGGTCGGGGTCCCACTGGCGGTTGCGGAGGGGTTCGATGAGGTTGGCATGAAGGTTGGGCACGTTCTCGGCGCGGAGGGGCTGGATCCAGCCCAGCGAGATCATCCGCGCCGCCATCCAGTCGGTCAGCATCATCATGTCGCGGTCGATCGGCTCGCACGCGCCGAGCTGGTTGCGGACCTTGGCGAAGAAGTCGGCGTTGTCGCTGACGTCGTCGGTGTAGTCGACGGAGATGCCCGTGCGCTCCTCGAAGGTGCGCAGCGTCGACCCCTTCTTGCGGGGTGGGTCGATGTAGGCGGGCCAGTTGGAGACGATGAGTCGCTTGTCGCTCTCCGACAGGTCCGTGGCCCTGCAGGTGGCCGGATCCTGGACAGCCCCCTCGGTGCTGAACAGGGGCAGGACCGCGATGCTGGCGATCCCGAACGCCGCGCCACCCACGCCGCGGATCAGAGTCCGTCTGCTCAACCCTGGTGACCGCGTGGGTGTGGCGTGGTCCGCCATGTGCTCCCCTCCGGTGGTGACGTCCGGATGCGGCCTCGCGACGCAGCCGGTCGGGTGGGATCGTGTCAGAATGGAGCCCCATCCACAAGCGATCCGGTGGGAAGAGTCCATGCCGACAACGAATTCGGCTTGTTTCGGGCGCAGGACTGACGGGTCCGTACGCCGGAGGACCCCCGGGCAGGCCCTGTCCGTGTGTCGGTGGCCCTGAGGACTCCGAGGATGCCACGCTGGGCCCGTGCACCCAGCAGCCCACGCCGCACCCTCGTGGTCAGGCGCCCCGGCATGACCCGTCCCCGACGGGGTGTGCCCGCCCTCGACGAGGTGTCCAAGGCCATCATCGAACAGCTCCAGCAGGACGGCCGCCGCTCCTACGCCGCCATCGGCAAGGTCGTCGGGCTCTCCGAGGCCGCCGTACGACAACGGGTCCAGCGCCTCACCGAGAGTGGGGTCATGCAGGTGGTGGCGGTCACCGACCCGCTGCAGCTCGGCTTCGCCAGGCAGGCGATGGTGGGGGTCCGAGCCCGCGGAGAGCTCGAGAGCGTGGCCGACGCCCTGGCCGAGCTCGACGAGGTCGACTACGTCGTGATCACGGCCGGCAGCTACGACCTCTTGGTGGAGGTGGTGTGCGAGAGCGACGACCATCTCCTCGAGCTGCTGTCGGCGAAGATCCGCACCATCCCCGGGGTCGACTCCACCGAGACCTTCATGTATCTCAAGCTCCACAAGCAGACCTACTCCTGGGGGGTGCGGTGAGCCTCGAGGGGCGAGCGCCTCGATCGTGACGACCACCGCTCCGCCGACCGACTACCGCTCGCTGTCGTGGTGGCACGCGTCAGCCCCGACGGACTGGACGCCGCGCCCAGCGCTCCCCGGTGACCGGGACGCCGACGTCGCCATCGTCGGCGGCGGCCTCACCGGCCTGTGGACCGCCTACTACCTCACGCTGGCCGACCCGACGCTTCGGATCGTCGTGCTCGAGGCCGAGGTGTCGGGCTTCGGCGCCTCCGGCCGCAACGGCGGCTGGTGCTCGGCGCTCTTCCCCGCCTCCCTCGACGCCCTGGCCGGGCTCTGCGACCCGCCCGACCGCGAGGGAGCGCTCGCCCAGCACGCGGCCATGCGCGCCACGGTCGACGAGGTCGGCCGGGTGGTCCGCGAGGAGGGGATCGACGCCCACTGGGCCAAGGGCGGGAACGTCGTGCTCGCCCGGAGCCGCGCCCAGGTGCTGCGCGCCCGCGACGAGGTCGCACACGCTCGTCGCTGGGGGCGCGGGCCCGACGACCTCCGGCTCCTGTCCGGCCAAGAGGCCCGCGCGGTCGTAGCGGGCAACGGCGTCCGCGGCGCGACGTTCACCCCCGACTGCGCGGCGGTGCACCCCGCCCGTCTGGTCTCGGGTCTGGCCGCCGTCGTGGAGCGCCTCGGGGTGGTGATCCACGAGCAGACCCGGGTCTCGCGCGTGCGCCGGGGCCGGGTCGACACCGACCACGGCACGGTCAGGGCACCGGTGGTCGTCCGGGCGACGGAGGCCTACACCAGCAGCCTGCGGGGCTTCCGCCGCGACCTGGCCCCCGTCTACTCCCTCATCATCGCCACCGAGCCTCTCTCCGACTCGGTGTGGGACCGGATCGGGCTCCGCCACCGCGAGACCTTCGCAGACCACCGCCACGTGATCGTCTACGGGCAGCGCACCGCCGACGGGCGGATGGTGTTCGGCGGGCGAGGAGCGCCGTACCACTTCGG
This sequence comes from uncultured Nocardioides sp., assembly GCA_964542635.1. Classification (GTDB taxonomy): domain Bacteria; phylum Actinomycetota; class Actinomycetes; order Propionibacteriales; family Nocardioidaceae; genus Nocardioides. The sequence goes on from CAZIVD010000001.1 coordinate 64,454, forward strand.
GTCGTCGACGAAGCCGGCCTTCGACCGGGACGAGAGGGTCTTCGCCCACCTCCGGACCGCGCTCGTGGACCTGTTCCCGGTGCTCGAACCGGTCCGGATCACCCACGCGTGGGGTGGCGCCGTCGGCGTCCCCCGGGACTGGTGCGCGTCCGTGGGCTTCGACCGCGAGCGCGGTCTGGCCTGGGGGGGTGGTTACGTCGGCGACGGCCTGAGCACAACCAACCTGGCCGGGCGGACGCTGCGCGACCTGGTCCTGGGCCACGACACCGACCTGACCCGGCTGCCGTGGGTCGGGCACCGCTCCCGGCGCTGGGAGCCCGAGCCGCTGCGGTGGCTCGGGATGAACGCGACCCTGCGGACGATGCTGGCCGCCGACGCCGAGGAGCGCTACACCGGACGGCCCAGTGTGCTCGCGCGTGCAGTAAATCCCCTGCTGGGCGGCCACTGACCGAGCACGCAGATCCCCTGTCCCCGGGCCTTCGTGGAAGATGGGTGGGTGACCACCGTTCGCGCCCTCGTCCGTCGTCCCAGCCCCCGACTGGCGGAGGGCCTCCTCACCCATCTCGAACGGTCTGCGGTCGACGTCGACCTCGCGACCAGACAGTGGGAGGGGTACGTCGCCGCCCTCAACGACTTCGGCTGGCCCACCATCGAGGTCCCTCCCGCGGACGACTGTGCCGATGCAGCCTTCGTCGAGGACACCGTCGTGGTCTCCGGCGGCACGGCCGTGATCACCCGCCCCGGCGCGGACGAACGCAAGCCCGAGACCGCGGGCACCGAGGACGTCCTGCACGGCCTCGGCTACCACATCGTGCGGATCGAGGAGCCGGGCACCTTGGACGGCGGCGACGTCCTCAAGCACGGTGACGACGTGTGGGTCGGGGTCGGCGGGCGCACCAACGTCGCGGGAGCCGAGCAGTTGGCCGTCCACCTGACGGCGATGGACCTGAGGGTCCACCAGGTGCCGGTGACCAAGGTGCTGCACCTCAAGTCCGCCGTGACCGCGCTCCCCGACGGCACCGTCATCGGCTACCCGCCGCTCGTCGACGACGTCGACGCCTTCCCGTCGTTCCTGCCCGTGCCGGAGGAGCCCGGCTCCCACGTCGTGATCCTGGACGACACGACGGTGCTGATGTCGTCACGGGCACCGGAGTCCCGCGCGATGTTCGAGCAGCGCGGGCTCCAGGTCGTGGCCGTCGACATCGGCGAGTTCGAGAAGCTCGAAGGCTGCGTCACCTGCCTGTCGGTGCGGCTGCGCTGAGAGCAAGGTCAGTCGCTCCGCTCACTCCGTCTCCCACATTCCCAGGACGACCGGTGGCCCGATCGGCTCACCCTTCGCAAGACCCCTATCACCAGCGCACAGCCCCCGAGGTTTGTGCAGGATGCGGTGGGTTCGGCGTCGCTGCAACGACGCCGAACGTACGGAACACCCGGCCGACCGGGGAAGTCGAGGGCCGGCGGCCTCAGCGGGCGGCGGCCTCGTCACGCAGGGCGGCGACGGTGAGCACCAGCCGCTCGAGGGTGTACGCCGCGTCGCTGGCCGCCCCCTTGATATCCGCGTCGGCCTGGGCGACGGCGCGGATGGCACGGGCGATGCCCTGGTCGGACCAGCTGCGGGACTGATCGCGGATCGTGCGCAGCTTCCACGGGGGCACGCCCACCTCGCGCGCCAGATCGACCTCGCGGATCCCCTTGGGCGCCGACCGGTAACGCGCCAGGCCGCGGGCCGAGCCCGCGAAGGCCGACGTGACCAGCACCGGCGCGGTCCCGGCGTCCAGCGCCCAGCGCAGCTCTTCCAGGGCGACCTGACGCCGCCCCCAGAAGGCCGCGTCCGCGACGGCGAACGACTTGGCCTCCGCCCGGCCGCCGAAGTACTTGCTGACCGTCTCGACCGTGATCGTCTCCCCGGGGAAGTCGCTGGCGAGCTGGTCGACGGCCGCGGCCAGCGACCGCAGGTCCTGCCCAACCGCGACGACCAGGAACGCGCCGGCCTCGTCTTCGATGGACGCGCCGTGGCTGCGCATCTCGTGGGCGACGAAACCGGGGAAGTCCGAACCGCGCAGCTCCTCGGACCTGGCGTCGGTGACGGTGTCGAGCTTGCGCAGCTTGGTGAGGACGCCGGAGCCCTTCGCTCCCCCGCCATGCACCAGGACGAGCGCGACGTCCTCGGCCGGCCGGGCCGCATAGTCCAAGAGCCCCTCGACGGACTCGTCGGGCAGGTCCTCGAGCCCTCGCACGACGACGCAGCGAGTGGTGGAGAACAGGGAGGGCGCGGACAGCTCGCCCAGGTCCGCGAGCGTCAGTCCGGCCGCACGTGTCTCGGAGAGCTCGGCCTCGCCGTCGTGGCGTCGCACGGCGTCTCGGACAGCGGCGACCGTGCGCTCGTTGAGGAACTCCTCCTTGCCCGTCACCAGCGTGACCCGCCCGAGGACGTCGGCCGGCTGGGGGGCTCGGGTGACAGCGGGAGTCATGGTCCGCCCAGCCTGCCACAGGCGACCGACGACGCTCCGGGTCACCGGGGCGGGGTCCTACCGTCGCGTCTCCACGGCGAGCACACCGTCGCGGAGGACGACCGCGATGTCGCCGTCCTGGTCGGTCCTCAGCACCGCCAGTCCCGCTGCCCCGAGGAGGTCCAGGGTCTCCGCGGCCGGATGCCCGTAGTCGTTGTCCGCTCCGACCGAGACGATCGCGAGACGGGCTCCCAGGGAGATGAGGAACTCGGGATCCTGGAAGCGGCTGCCGTGGTGCGGCACCTTGAGGACATCGACGTCCAGGTCCGGCAGGAGCCGCTGGAGCGCCGCCTGTCCGGGCGGCTCCAGGTCACCGGTCAGGAGCAACCGGACGCCCCGCACCTCGACGACCAGCACCACGCTCGCCTCGTTCGCGGTGCTGCCGTCGCCGGGCCCGCGTGTGGGAGAGGTGGGCAACGGCCAGAGCGTCTGCAGCACCACCTCGCCGACCCTCCGGGTCTCGCCGTACGCCGCGACGCGAGACTCCACGCCCGCCGCGGCGACCGCGCGTCGTACCAGCTCGACTCCCTCAGGAGGGTCCGCGAGCGCCGTCACGTCGACCTCCCCCACCTCACGCCTCCTCAGGACCCCGTCGAGGCCGTTGACGTGGTCTGCATGGAAGTGGGTGAGCACCACGAGCGGGACGCTCTTGACGCCGAGCCGCCGCAGACAGGCATCCACCGCCCGGGGCTCCGGGCCGGCGTCGACGACGACCGCCGCACCAGGGCCGGTCCGGATGGCCAGCGCATCTCCCTGACCCACGTCGCAGGCCACGAACAGCCAGCCGTCGGGCGGCCATCCCGCCAGCCAAGAGGGGTTCGGTGGGCCGAGGACGGTGACCGCCAGCATGAGGACGCCGAGCATGGCCCCCGGCGCGCGCCGGCGTACGACGAGCGGCCCCGCCAGGGCGACGAGCGCCGTGAGCACGACCAGGACGGCCATGGAGACGACTCCGGACTCCCACGAGACCGCCGCACCCGGAAGCGCGGCACCGTGCTCCGCCACCACAACGATCCAGGCCACGCACCAGGAGGCACCGGTGCCCGCGACCCGCCCTGCGAAGTCCCAGGCGAGCCCGAGCACGCCGCCCAGGAGACCGAGCACCGTGGCCGGGCCGACGACCGGTGCCACCAGGAGGTTCGCCAGCACCGCGACCAGGCTGACCTGGCCGGAGATCGCCGCCACCAAGGGAGTGCACGCCAACTGGGCCGCGGTGGGCACCGCGATCGCCTCGGCCAGCCAGCGCGGCATCCAGCGTCCGAGGGCGTCCCGCCAGGCCGGCGCCAGCAGCAGGATCCCTGCCGTCGCGAGGGCGGAGAGCGCGAATCCCATGCTGTTGCCCAGCCCGGGGCTGACGAGCAGGAGCCCGACGACGGCGACCCCGAGGGCCCGCATCCCACCTCGCGCGCCACCGCTCCCCAGGCCGATCAGCGCGACCACGCCCATGGCGGCGGCGCGGAGCACGCTGGGCTCGGTTCGTGCCAGCAGCACGAACCCGACGATCCCCACGCCCGCGACCAGGCCGAGCCACCGACCGCGTACGCCCGACCAACGCGCCACGACCAGCAGGAACCCCACGACCAGGGTCAGATTCGTGCCCGAGACCGCCGTGAGATGGGTCAGGCCGGTCGTCTGGAAGTCGTCCCGCAAACCCTCCGGCAGACCGGCATCGTCGCCGTCGACCAGCGCGGGGACCAGGCCGCGCTGGGTCTCCGGCCGGTGTGCGACCGAGTCACGGATCGATGCGCGCAGCATCCCGGTGACCCGCCAGGCCAAGCCAGGAGGACTGGTCAGCGTGGGCGGTCCACGGGGCGTGACCACGGCGGCCAGGTCGTCACCGTCCGCCGGCGCGAGCCGACCGGTGAATCGCACTCCCTGGCCCAGGACGACCCCTCGCCATCGGTCGTCGCCGAACACCAGCACGGGTGCGTGCCGTGCGACTGACACGCGCACCAGCACGCGCTCGCCGTAGGCACCCACGATGATGCGCGGATCGGAGGTCACGACGCCGCTGAGCTCGACCGACGCGCGCAGGCGCGCGGACTCGGTCAACGGGTCGGCGGCGATGGAGTCGGTGCGCAGTAGAGCCACCCCCGCCACCGCCCACCCGACCAGCATGGCCGCCGCAGCGGTCCGGGCGAGTCCCCGCAGGCCCGCCTCAGCCGGCCGGGTGCGGGACCGAAGTGCCACCAGCAGCAGGCAGAGGGACACGAGGACGGACGCGATGCCGACCACGGCACGCACGGGTGGACTCCCGTGCGTCGCGACGAGCGCGCCGACCCACGCACCCACCCCGAGGACCGGCATCCGGAGGTCGGGACCGGCATCCTCGGCTCGGCTCACAACGTGACGTAGGGCGCGATCTTCGCCAAGGTGGCCTCGCCGATGCCGTCGACGTCGAGCAGTTGGTCGACCGAGGTGAACCCGCCGATCTCGGCGCGGTAGGCGACGATCGCCTGAGCGGTCACCGGACCCACCTCGGGGAGCGACTCCAGCGCGACCTGGTCAGCCGTGTTGAGGTTCACCAGCGACGCGACAGGTGGTACGCCGGTCGCCCCGGCCGCGGCGCCGGTCGGCGGGGTCACGCCCACCAAGACCTGTTCACCGTCCACTAGGACCCTGGCGAGGTTGAGGCTGCTCAGGTCGACGCCCGGACGGGAACCACCCGCTGCTTCGAGCGCGTCGACCACGCGAGATCCGGCCGGCAACACCGCGATGCCGGGGCGGCGCACCTTGCCGGCCACGTCGACGGTGACGGTCGTCCCGGACGAACTCCCGCTGGGGACCGCGGATGCCGGCGTACCCGATCCAGGCGAGGGCGTCGCAGAGACCAACGGCGCCGCCGTCTGGAGGGCCGGCGGGAGGCCGGTGGCATCAGAGTCGCCGCCCCACGCCCACCACGCCGTGAACACCAGCCCAGCGGCCACCAGCGCCGTGACGACCGCGAGGTGCCACGGCAACAGCACGACCCGGCCCCGGGACGCATGCCGGCCGACGAGGGGGACCGGGGGGACCAACGGGGTCCAAACCTCGACCGACCCTGGGTCGAAGGGGTCCGGGCCCCGGCGTACGCGCGTGTGCTCGTCCAGCTCGGATCGGCCGCCATCGAGGGGCTCTCCGGACCGCACGGCCGTGAGCTCGGCGTCGAGCAGCGCCAGGCGGCGGGTGACCGCCTCCTCGTGCGCGCTGACACGACGACCTGGTCCCCTGGGCATGCCCACGGACGCTAGGCACCACGGCCTCCGGTCGCCACCGCCGACCTGCAGGCTGTGGATGACGCTGTCCGGGTCGAGACCGCGGTGAGGTCACCAGGTCTCGACACGCCGCTCGTCCCTCGCGGCGGCTCGACCAGCGAGATCCGCTGGTCGAGGAGGCGCCGAGGAACGCGGCGCCGACACGTTGCCAGCGGAAGCGACGAGGCTGCCTCGGTCACCAGGTCTCGTGACGCTCGCTGCGCGACCTCCTCGACCAGCAGAAGCGGGGCTAGTCCGGTGGCGGGGCCTCGGCGGAGGCATCGGGAAGGGGGGCCAGGCAGGCGGCGACCATGCCGGGGCCGACGTGAGCACCCAGGACCGCGCCCACTTCGGTGCACCAGGGCTCCCGCCCGTCGAGCTGGTCGGCGAGCCGGGTCGCGAGCCGCTCGGCGAGCGCGTCGGCCCGGTCGGGGCTGGCCAGGTGGGCCACGCTCACCTCGACCTGCTGGTCGCCCGCGGCCTCCACGACCAGGTCCTCGAGCCGGCTGAGCGCGCGGGCCGAGGTGCGCACCTTCTCGAGGGTCGCGACGTGTCCGTCGACGATGCTCAGGAGGGGCTTGACCGCCAACGCCCCGCCCAAGATCGCCGCCGCGGCCCCGATCCGCCCGCCGCGACGCAGGTACTCCAGCGTGTCGACGTAGAACAGCGAGGTCGCCGCTGCTGCACGGTCGCGCGCGGCGATCACCGCCTCCTCGGCGGTGCCGCCCGCGCACAGCACGTCCGATGCCGTGAGGGCGGCGTACCCCGTCGCCATCCCGACCTGGCGGCTGTCGACGGTGAGCACGGGGATCGAAGCCTGGCGGGCCGCGAGCTGGGCCGACTCGAAGGTGCCGCTCATCTCACCCGACAGGTGGATCGACACCACACTCTCGGCGCCCACCGCGGCGGCGCGCTCGTAGACCTCGAGCAGCGCGCTGGGCGTCGGCCGCGAGGTGCTCACGGGGCGGAACTCGCGGAGCGCCTCGGCCACCATGGCCGGGGTTGCCCCGCCCTCGTCCGTGTCGCCGGTGACCTCGTCGAAGACCTCTGCGCCGATCACCACCTGCAGCGGCACGACCACGATCCCCCGCTCCGCGACGAGCGCGGAAGGCAGGCTGGCCGTGGAGTCGGTGACGACGACCGTCCCGATGCGGTCGGCTGGAGGGCGGCCGGGCATGGGAGGCAGGCTACCCACCCCCACCGGTCACACGACGACGTTGACCAGCTTGGGGGCCCGCACGACGACCTTCCGCACGGGAGCCTCGCCGATGGCGCGCACCACGTCGGCATCGGCCAGGGCCAGCGCCTCCAGGTCACCCTCGGCGATGTCAGGCGGCACCTCCAGGCGGGCGCGCACCTTGCCGCGCACCTGGACGACGCAGGTCACCGTCTCCTCCACCAGCAGGGCGGGGTCCACGACAGGCCAGGCGGTCCGAGCCACTGTCGGCTCGTGCCCCAGGCGCTCCCACATCTCCTCGGCCGTGTACGGCGCGACCAGCGACAGCAGGATGGCCACGGTCTCCGCGGCCTCGCGGACCGCCGGGTCGGCCGCACCGGGGCCGGAGTCGATCGCCTTGCGGGTCGCGTTGACCAGCTCCATGACCCGCGCGACCAGGACGTTGAACCGGTAGCCCTCGACCAGGTCCGCGGCGTCGTGGACGGTCCGATGGGTGACCCTCCGCAGCGCGACGTCACCGCCGGTGGCCTCCACTCCCGGCGCCGAGGTCACGTCACCGCTCAGCCTCCAGGCCCGCTGCAGGAACCGCAGCGATCCACCCGGCGACATGTCGGCCCAGTCGATGTCGTCCTCGGGCGGGCCCGCGAAGACCAGGGTCAGCCGCACCGCATCCACGCCGTAGGCCGATAGTTGGTCCCCCAAACTGACGCCGTTTCCCAGCGACTTGCTCATCTTGCGGCCCTGGTTGATCACGGTGCCCTGGTTCAGCTGGGCGGAGAACGGCTCGCGGAAGCCCACCAGGCCCATGTCGTTCAGGACCATGGTGAAGAAGCGGGCGTACAGCAGGTGCAGCACCGCGTGCTCGACCCCGCCGATGTAGATGTCGCAGGGGCCCCAGGCGTTGACCAGGTCGGTGTCGAACGCCTGCGTGTCCTCCTGCGGGGAGCAGTAGCGCAGGAAGTACCACGACGAGTCCACGAACGTGTCCATCGTGTCGGTGTCCCGCTCAGCCGGACCGCCGCAACTGGGACACGACACCTCGACCCAGTCGCGCGCGGCCGCCAGGGGGGACACGCCCTTGGGCTTCAGGTCCGCGCCGCGCAGCTCTGGCAGCACCACGGGCAGCTGGTCCTCCGGCACCGGCACCTCGCCGCACGCCGGACAGTGCACGATCGGGATCGGCGCGCCCCAGTAGCGCTGGCGCGACAGCAGCCAGTCGCGCAGCCGGAAGTTCACCGTGCCGCGACCAGAGCCCTTCTCCTCCAGCCACGCGATGATCGCGTGCTTGGCCTCGGCGATGCCCAGACCGTCCAGCGAGATCTCGTCGTTGGCGGAGTTGATGGCCGGGCCCTCGCCGACGTACGCCTCGTCGTCCGGGTGTCCCGCCGCGGGCTGCACCGTGCGCACGATGGGCAGGCCGAACGTCAGCGCGAAGTCCCAGTCCCGCTGGTCCTGTCCGGGCACCGCCATGATCGCGCCGGTGCCGTAGTCGGCCAGCACGTAGTCAGCCGCCCAGATCGGGATCTGCTCGCCGTTGACCGGGTTGACGGCGTACCGCCCCAGGAAGACCCCGGTCTTGTCACGCTCGGTCGACAGCCGCTCGATCTCGGAGGCCTTGCGCACCTGCTCCAGGTACGCGTCGTATGCCGGCCGCTGCTCGTCGGTGACCAGGTCGCCCGCCAGCTTGGCATCGGCGGCGACCACCATGAACGTCGCCCCGAACAGCGTGTCGGGGCGGGTGGTGTAGACGGTCAGGGTCTCGACACGGGCCCGTTCCTCGCCCGGCTCGACCACCGAAGACTCCGGCCCGTCCACCACAGGGAAGACGACATGCGCGCCCTCCGAGCGGCCGATCCAGTTGCGCTGCGCGGTGATCACCCGGTCCGGCCACGTGGGAGCCAGCACGTCCAGGTTGTCCAGCAGCTCCTGGGCGTAGTCGGTGATCTTGAAGTACCACTGGGTCAGCTCGCGCTTGGTGACCTCGGCGCCGCAGCGCTCGCAGCGCCCGTCGACCACCTGCTCGTTGGCCAGCACGGTCTGGTCGTTGGGGCACCAGTTGACCGGCGAGTTCTTGCGGTACGCCAGCCCGCGCTCCCTGAACTTCAAGAACAGCCACTGGGTCCAGCGGTAGTACTCCGGGTCGGAGGTGTTCAGCCGGCGCGACCAGTCGAAGCCGACCCCGTAGTGGCGGAAGGAGCGGTACTGCGTGTCGATGTTGGCGTAGGTGTAGGTCGCCGGATGCTCGTCGTTCCTGATCGCGGCGTTCTCCGCCGGCAGGCCGAACGAGTCCCAGCCCATCGGGTTCAGCACCTCGTAGCCACGCAGCCACCAGTAGCGCGCGATCACGTCGTGCAGCGCGGTGACCTCCGCGTGACCCATGTGCAGGTCGCCGCTGGGGTAGGGGAACATCGTCAGCGCGTAGCGCTTCTCGCGGGGAGAGTCGTCGTCGGCCCGGAACGGATCCAGTCCCTCCCACACGCGCAGCCACTTCTCCTGCACCGCGCTCACGTCGTACGTCGCCGGCTCGCGACGCTCGGTGGTCTCGCTCATGGGGACTGTGCTCTCCTTGACGTCACTGCTCATGGTCTGCTCCTCGCTCCTGGGCCCCGCTTCCGGACATGAAAAAACCCCTCGCAGGGAGGGGTGGCCGCGCGATCGGTGCGATCAGCGCGGCTCGGGAAGGAGGAGGAGCTGCCTCGACATGCGGCCCATGATAGCGAAGCGTCGGCGAGCTCCGCCCCCGACTATCGACGTCCCGAGGACCGAGCGAGGATCAGCGGGCAGCCGTCAGCTCCCCGCCCACGGCCGAGCCGTTGCTTGGACACACGGTCTGCACCACCCACCACAGCCGCTCCAGGAGACGCACCGCCGCGGTCTCGTCACCTCCGATGTGCTCGACCAGGGCTCCGGCGAACAGCCCGTCCAACAGGCGGTAGACGGTGCCGGAGTCGACGAGGATCCGCGCGTCGTTCAGTTCGGCGTAGCGCTGGAGCACCCGCCAGCAGAACGACTCGAGCGTGCGCTCGATCTCGGTCACGTCGTCACGGAAGGCGTCGTCGAACAGGCTCTGGGTGCGCAGGTCGTACCAGAGGCGGTGCATCGAGCTCTCTTCGGTGAAGGTCGCCCGGAGTCGCTCGCCCATGAGGAGGACCATCGCCGCGCCGTCGACGTCGGGCACCTCCATCAGCGCGTCGAACCGACTGACCACCCGCGCGTGGAACAGCCGCACGCAGTACGCGATCAGCTCGACCTTGTCGGCGAAGTAGTAGTGGACGACTCCGTGGGTGAACTCCGAGTGCTGGGCGATCTCGCGCAGCGACGTGCGCGCGTAGCCCAGCTCGGCGAGGGTGGTGAGGGCGGACTCGGCCAGTTGTTGACGACGTTCCTCGAAACGCTCCTCACGAGCCCGAGAACGGGTGGGAGTGTCAGACATGCAACGAGCGTAGGTCAGCGCTCCCCTGCAGGTACCGACCCGCGCACCAGCGGTAGCCTCGGCGCCATGCCCCAGCCGCCGCTCAGCGACCTGTTCAGACTCGACGGCAAGGTCGCGATCGTGACGGGAGCCTCGAGCGGGCTCGGCGTGGCTTTCGCCGAGGCCCTGGCCGAGGCCGGTGCGGACGTGGCTCTCGGTGCCCGGCGCGCCGATCGCCTCGAGGAGACCGCCGCTCTGGTGCGCGGCGCCGGCCGCGAGGCGCTGACGGTGGCGACGGATGTCGCGGACCCGGATGCGTGCACCGCCCTGGTGACGGCGACGATGGAGCGGTTCGGGCGGGTGGACATCCTCGTCAACAACGCCGGTCTCGGCACCGCCATGCCCGCGACCCGCGAGGCACCTGAGGATTTCCGCAGAGTCATCGACATCAACCTCAACGGCTGCTATTGGATGGCCCAGGCCTGCGGTCGGGTGATGGGTCCGGGGTCGAGCATCGTCAACATCTCCTCGATCCTCGGTCAGACCACCGGGGGCCTGCCCCAGGCCGCGTACTCGGCCTCCAAGGCCGGACTCAACGGGCTGACCCGCGACCTCGCCTCGCAGTGGACGGGGCGCAAGGGCATCCGGGTCAACGCGCTGGCCCCGGGCTTCTTCGCGAGCGAGATGACCGACGCCTACCCCGAGGGCTACCTCGACCTGGCCCTGATGCGCGTCCCGGCAGGGCGCACGGGTGACCCCAGGGAGCTCGCGGCGACGCTGGTCTGGCTGGTCTCCCCGGCCGGTGGCTACGTCACCGGGCAGACCATTGCCGTCGACGGCGGCATCACCATCTCCTGAGCCCGGCTGAGTCTTCGCTGAGTCTTCGCTGAGTCTCGGTCCACCGATCCGCGCCGCTACCCTTCCGGCGTGAACCGCTGGACCTACCGTCCTGAGCTGGACGGCCTCCGGTCCGTCGCGGTCTATCTGGTCGTGCTGTTCCACTGCGGGGTCACCTGGTTCCGCGGCGGGTTCGTGGGCGTCGACCTCTTCTTCGTGCTGTCCGGCTTCCTGGTCTCCCACGTCATCTGGGCGCAGGTCGATCGCACCGGCTCCTTCCGGCTCGGCTGGTTCTACTCCCGGCGGGTCCGTCGACTGTTGCCGGCCGCGGTCGTCGTGATCGCCGTGACGGCCGCCGTCCAGCTCCTCGTGGCCAGCGTCCCCCAACGCCAGGGCATGATCCGGGACGGACAGGCCGCCCTCGTCTACCTGTCCAACTGGCAGTTCATCGCCGACTCGCGCGACTACTTCGCCGCCTCCCACGTGGGCCTGAGTCCCTACCTGCACTTCTGGTCGCTCTCGATCGAGGAGCAGTTCTACGTCGTGCTGCCGCTCGTGCTCCTCCTGCTGCTGCGCTGGAGGCGCTCTCCCGCGGTCGCGTTCTGCGTGTTCGCCGCGGTCGTCCTCGTTTCCGCGGCCCTGCAGATCTGGTGGGCGCAGCGGGACCCCGTCTACGCGTACTACGCCACGGAGACCCGGATCTACCAGCTCGGCGCCGGGGTGCTGCTCGCGCTCGCGACTCGTCACCTCGCCCTTCACGAGGGACGCGGTCCCCGGCTCGGCGCCGTTCTCGGTGCGGTAGGGGTGGCCCTGGTGGTCGTCGTGGGAAGCGGCCTGGTCGTCGTCACGCCGTCCACCCGAGGCCTCCTCGTCACCGTCGCGGCGGTAGCGGCGATCGCCGGACTGTTCGCGGCCCCGACGGGACCCGCGGCGCGGATGCTGGCCCTTCCGCTTCCGCGCTACCTGGGACAGATCTCCTACGGCACCTACCTGTGGCACTGGCCGGTGATCCTGGTGGTCCGCGAGGTGTTCGAGGTCTCTCCGCTGGTCCTCGCCGTGCTCGCGGGAGCGGTGGCCACCGGCCTGGCCGCCCTCTCCTACGAGGTCTTCGAGAGGCCGATCCGGCGCGCCCCACGGTTGGACCCCCATCCCTGGCCGGTGGTCGGCGTCGGCCTCGGTGCCAGCGTGGCGGTGGCGGCCTTCGTCCTCCCGCCGGTCCTCCAGGCCGTGGTCCGCCCCGCAATCGGCCAGCCAGATCGGACCGACCTCTCCGCACTGGCTGCCGATGCCGATTGGCTCGAGGATCCGGTCCCCGCGGGGCTGGACCTGGCGGCCGCACTCGCCGACGTGCCCGACGCCGGCACCCCGTGCACCACCTCTGACCTCCAGGTCTGCGTCCGGGCCGAGGGCAGTGGACCGCGCGTCCTGCTGGTCGGCGACAGCCAGGCGGCGATGTTCGTCACGGCGTTCCAGTCACTGGCCCGGGAGCAGGACTTCACCTTCCTGACCGCGATCAGTCGGGGTTGCGGGTGGCAGGCGGGTCTCGTGCCGGCGTGCGCGGAGGAGCGAAGGGCGTTCTACGACGACGTCCTACCCGCGCTCGACGTCGATGTCGTGGTGGCCGTGAGCCTGTCGCGCGGCGAGCCTGCGTGGCAGGTGCGCCTCGCAGACCCCGGCCGGCCTCCGGGCGAGACCCTGGGCCAGCTCCACGTCCGCACCGCCGAGGCCACGGCAGGAGCGGTCCGCGCGACGGGCGCGAAGCTGGTCATGGTGAAGGCCCTGTTCGGGACCAACGGCTACCAGCGCAACGGGCCCGATCCCCTCGACTGCCTGGCCCGTGCCGGGCGCCTCGGCGACTGTGCGGTGGTGCCGCCGCTCGAGCGGCCGTTCACCGACGGCATCCTGGACGCGATCGCGGCGGCCTCCCCCGCCGACGCGGCGACGGTCGACCTTGGGCCGGTCCTGTGCCCCGACGCGCCGCTCTGCCGACCGGTGGTCGGCAGGACGGTGGTCTGGAAGGACCCCGACCATGTCACCGGCGAGTTCCTCGACGAGCGTCGCCAGGCGATCTGGGACCGACTGAGCGGCCTGCGCCTCTGGCCCGACTAGGTGTTTCACAACCCGCTCAGCGGACGCGACCCGAGCGGGCCGTCTCCTCCGGGACCAGGATCGGGGTGACCCCTCCGAGCCGTCGGTGGAAGCGCACGTGGGGGGCGTACCCGTCGAGGACGGCCCACAGCACGCGGTGCGCCTCCCACGGCAGCGGCTCGGATCCGCGCCGCCACATCGCCCCGAAGGCGACCCAGACCGCGGTCCAGGTGGCGGCACAGTCCCAGGCGCCGCGCTGGGCGGTGATCAGCCTGCGGCGCACCTGGAACGCCATCCGAGGTCCGTCCAGGCAGTTCGGCGCAGAGTGGATCGGCCAGACCCGCAGGTCGACCGCCATCAGGTCGAGCTCGAGGTCGCCGAGGACCGCGGGGTCCACCAGGACCGTCGCGACGTTCTCGTGCGGGGCTCGCCTCACCCGCCGCACGCTAGACGCCGCCGGAGACCCGGTCCAGAAGGGCGAACCAAACCGAGATCTCGGGCGTCATACGACCAGAGCCCACAGACCCTGACCGCGACGGTGGCGGCCAGCGCACGAGCCCCCGGCGGATTCACTCCGCCGGGGGCTCGGATCTTCTGACGTCCGGGCGGGCCGGTCACCCCTACACTCCTCCCGACGACGCCTAAGCGCGCGAGTCGCGCCGGACCGCTCGGAATCCCCCCTCGCGCGTGTCATGAGCTCCGGAAGGGAGCGACCCGTGGATCCTCGAGTCCGGCTGCGGTCCTGTCTCGGCCTCCTGGCGGCCCTGTTGCTGCTCGGCCTCAGCGCGGGGCCGGTCGCCGCTGCCGACGGCCCGGTCCGCTCCGAGGAGAGTGAGCGGGCGTTGGCAGAGCGGTTCGCTCCCGTCGTCCGCGTCGTGCACCAGGCCGAGGAGTGCGGGCCGGGCGAGCCTTACCGGCCCAGCGACGTCGGCCTGGTCCTCGGGAACCCGAGTGTCGCGCTCCGCGGCTCGTGGGCCGACGACGAGCTGCTGGCGACGGGACCGACGGCCGAGGATCTGTCGGCGGGGCTCTACGGCTATCACCTGGACCTGCCCGGGAATCCCCTGCAGGCCGGATGCGACTACGAACGCTGGGTCCGCTCGGCGGACATCCGCCCGACCATCTACGCCCACGTGGCGACCGAGGAGGGGGAGGCAGACCGACTGGCGCTGCAGTACTGGTTCTTCTACCCCTACAACGACTACACCAACAAGCACGAGGCCGACTGGGAGATGATCCAGCTCGTCTTCGGCACCGCTGACCCCGCCGAGGCGATCGACCAGACTCCGCTCGCGGTCGGCTACAGCCAGCACGAGGGCATGGAGGTCGCTGACTGGGGCGATCCGAAGCTGGAGATCGTCGACGACACCCACCCGGTCGTCTATCCGGCCGCCGGGTCGCACGCGGACTTCTTCGAGCCCGCCCTGTATCTCGGCACGTCGGCCGAGCAGGGCTTCGGCTGCGACGACGCGCGGGGGCCGAGCGACGAGGTCCAGGCAGCCCTGGAGGTGATCCCGTCGGATCCCGCTGCAGCCGCGGCCGCGTTCCCCTGGATCGCGTACCAGGGACGCTGGGGGCAGCGCGAGGAGTCCTTCTACAACGGTCCCACCGGACCCAACACCAAGACCAGCTGGACCCAGCCCATCAGCTATCAGGAGGAGAACGGCCGCGAGGTCAGCTTCGCCGTCCCGGCCGGAGGCGCGCTCGGCACCTCGGCCACCGACTTCTTCTGCAGCGCCGTGTCCAGCGGCTCGGAGGTCGTCCGCAAACTGGCGGACAACCCCACCCGCCTCCTCCTGATCCTCGCGGGTCTCGCCCTCGTGGTCGTCTTCCTCGTGCGTCGCACCACGTGGACTCCCGTCATCCCGCTCCACATCGCACGACGTCGGACGACCGGACAGATGATCCGTGCCGCCGCCCGGATGTACCGCTCGCACTGGCGGACCTTCATCGGGATCGGCCTGCTCACGATCCCCACCTCGCTGGCGGCGGCCGGGGTGCAGGGCTTGCTGCGCTCACCGACGCACCAGGGACTCGCGGGCCTCTCGGAGGGAGCTCGCAGTGGCAGCTTCGAAGTGGCGATCGCGGCGCTGCTCAGCTTCCTGCTCCTGGGCATCGGCATCCTGCTCGTGCTGTCCGCGACCACCCACGCGCTCGGGCAGATCGACCGGGGGGCACCGGTCGGCGTGGTGCGGGCCTACGGGCTGGCGCTCGCGCGCTGGAGACCGCTCCTTGGCGCGTTCCTGGTCGCGTCGGCGCTCGTGACGGTCCTCAGCCTCACCGTGGTCCTGTCCCCCATCGCCCTGCTCCTGCTCCTGCTGTTCGCGCTCTTCGTGCCGGTGATCGCCTTCGAAACCCGCACCTCGGTCGGTGCGCTGCGGCGCAGTTCCTCGCTGGTACGGCAGCAGGTCCTCAAGACCGTGGTCCTGCTCGCGAGCTCGATCCTGTTGGCTGGAGCGGTCGGCCCGATCCTGGGGACCTTCCTCATCCTGCTCACGGGCGCGCCGTTCCCGCTGGCCAACGTGGTCGCCGGCGTGACGTACGCCGTGCTGATGCCGTTCGTGGGTCTGACCATGGCCTATCTCTACTTCGACGCCCGGGTCCGATCCGAGGTGGGCGAGCCGGACGACACTCCCGAGGTGCTGCCCGCGGAGATCGAGCTGCCCGCCTGACCGGCACGCCGGGACGGCGGATCGGTCTCAGGCGGCGCCGCCGCGGGCGTCGACCAGCTCGACACCATCGGGGAGCCGCGCCTCTCCGATGAGTCGCCCGTCCTCGACCGCTCCGTCGAGCCAGAGCTCCACCAGGCCGGCCAGCTCGCGTGGATGGCTGAAGTTCAGGGCATGGGCCCCCCGGTCGATCCGGGCGACGCTCAGGTGGCGCGGCGCGAGGCGCGCGAGCTCACCGACCCTGCCCATCCGGGGCATCAGCGGGTCGCGGCCCCCGAGCACCGCCAGCGTGCGAACGGGCACGTGCAGCAACCGCTCCTGTGACGGGAAGCGGGTCAGCTCCCGGAACAGCCTGAGCCCGTTGACGGGGCCGAACCGCACGTAGTCGGGCACGGCCACCGGGAGCATGCGCGGACTCTCCCGGACTCCGTCCAGCGCCAGCTGCCCGAGGGCGCGACCCAGCGGCTGGTTGTGCACGCCACCTGCCGGGGACACCAGCACCAGGCCCTCCACACGGTCTGGTGCGTGATGGGCGACCTCGAGACCGATCGGACAGCCCATCGAGTTGCCCAGGAGCACCGCCCGCTCGATGCCCAATGCGTCGAGGATCCCGAGCAGCGCCTGGCCGAGCGCGGGGATGTCGAGGACCCGTGCGGGGCGCGGGCTGTGGCCGTAGCCGGGCAGGTCCGGCACGACGTTCACGCGGTCCGCAGCGAGCAGCCTCGCCGTCGGCATGAGGTACTCCCCCGAGATCGCGAAGCCGTGGACGTGCACGATGGGCACGCCGTCCCCACTCGTCGTACGCCGGCAGTTGACCGACATCGCCCCCACGCGCAGGTTTTCGGTCACCCAGCCCTCTGTTGGCACGCGCGGATCGTCTCACGCTCAGCCCGACGCGAGACCGAGGCGGCCCCTGCCGACGGCGGCGACCTACCACTCGATGCTGAAGTTCCGGTCTTGGTCCCATGCTCGTAGTCCGGCGCGCAAGAACTCGGCAACCCTGGACGACCGCCCCACAGGATGTCTCGAGGCGCCGGTCGAGAGTGCCACCAGGGTCGCTCCCGAGCACGCACTCGCCGACGAGACAGCCGGCCCCGGTTCTCAAGCGCTTGCGGCCCACTCGGAAACCCACGCAGCGATCTCGTCGGTAGAAGCACCGGGCGTGAAGAGCATTGCCACTCCGAGCTCCTTGAGGGCAGGAATATCCTCAAGAGGGATGATCCCGCCACCGAACACCCCGATGTCACTGGCCGATCGTTGTCGCAAGGCCTCGAGCAAAGCGGGGAAGATCGTCATGTGTGCTCCCGACAGCACCGACAACCCGATGAGTCGCGCGTCCTCTTGGACGGCCGATTCGACGATCGCCTCAGGCGTCTGACGAAGACCGAGGTAGATCACTTCGTGACCAGCATCGCGCAGTGCACGAGCCACCACCTTGACACCTCGATCGTGACCGTCGAGCCCCGGCTTCGCTAGCACGATCCGGACTCGTCCATGTTCGGTCACGCGAAGATAGTATGGCGTCCTACTATCTTCGTGCCACTCCCTGCGAGAACCGTTCGTCCGGGCTTCTCAACGTGGTTGGCTGCGCGCGGACCAATTTCGGCCTGGAGCAGACTGGGGGGACGACTCTCATTGAGCGTGGGGCCACACGTCTAAGCGTTGGGACTTGGTCCTCGCGCCGAACCGTGCCCATTCCCTGGTCGATGCTCCTTCGTGCCAGAATCACAACATCACCGGTTCTGGGGGCTGAGCTGATCGGATCCCCCGCCCTTCTCGTTCGAATGGTCGGTGCCCGACATGATCGGTTCGCCTCCCCTTGAGGTGATCGATCTGGAGCGGCTTGCCAGGGAGTCGCCGTCACCGGACCACTTCGCACAGCGAAGCAGGGCGGCGGTACTGGTTGGTGTCAGCGAACGAGAAGTGCCCCCGGACCTACGGCCCGTCATCGAGGCGCTGACACTGACGCTAGCCCCGGCCGGCCCTGGGAGGGCATGGGTCGCTGGGCAGGCGGACGACCTGGACAAGATCATCTCCACCGTGTCGAAGGCGCCGCAGGCCTCGGGCGTGTTGGCGTCGCTGCTACCCCTGGTGGACAACCTCGGAGTGGAGGATGGGCTCCTCGCCGAGTCTCTCGCCTACTCAATGCTGCTGGGCGGCTCCGAATTCCAGACGTGGCTGGCCCGACGCGGAAGCCCGAGACCTGACGAGCATGTGGGTCCCGCAGTGGCGTTGGCCCGAACAGGCGAAGTCCTGACGATCAGACTTGACCGGCCGACTCGACACAACGCCTTCAACAGCCGGATGCGAGATGATCTTGTCGACGGTCTGCAGTTGGCAATCGCGGACCCCAGTATCGAGAGAGTGCTGGTCCAAGGTGCAGGTCGATCGTTCTGCAGCGGGGGCGACCTAGATGAGTTCGGTACGACGCCAGACATAGTGACTGCGCACAGGATCCGGACGGAACGCAGCCCGGCCCGACTGGTGGATCAGCTTCGAGAACGAGTGGTCATGCGGCTGCACGGCGCCTGCATCGGCGCTGGCGTCGAGATCGCTTCTTTCGCAGGTCGCGTGGAGGCGATGACCGGCACATGGTTCCTCCTGCCCGAGCTGTCGATGGGCCTCATACCCGGGGCCGGCGGAACAGTCGGACTGACGCGTCGCGTAGGCAGGTGGCGGACCGCATACCTTGCGATGACGGGGCGTCGGCTCGACGTAGACACCGCCTTGACGTGGGGACTCGTTGATCATGTCGTTCGCTGATCCTGCCGTCGTCGAGTTGGCGCTGTGGGCCAAGTCAGGTGCCATGGACCTGACCGGCCTCCGAGATGGTCCCCCGGTTGCGGCACCGGGACGACCCGCGAGCACGATCGCGCGGGAGTTGACCCGGCTTGCTGCGAGCACGGAGGCCCGCACCGGTGTGTGGGCGGAGGTTCCGGACGTCAGCCTGTTGGGCGAGCGCGCCGCGATCATGGGGCTCTCGCGCAATGGCCCATTCTCCTGTGGCGGAGCATTCCGCACGTTCCCGACGGCCGACGGCTGGCTAGGGCTAACCCTCGCCAGATCCAGTGACTGGGAACTGTTGCCAGCCCTGGTGGAGGACGCCAGCGCACGAGACTGGACCTCCGTTCTCACGTGGGCGAGGAGGAGAGGCACGGACGAAGCCGCTGAACGCGCACGCCTGCTCGGGTTGCCGGTAGCCCACTTTCGCCCGTCGAATCGACCTGGCGTGATCATCACGCACGGCCCCCGGCGTGCGATGCCCGAACGGCCATTTGTCCTCGACCTCACGGCGCTGTGGGCGGGGCCACTGTGCGCACACCTTCTCAGTCGGGGAGGCGTGCGGGTTCTCAAGGTGGAGAGCACCAGACGTCCTGACGGCACACGCCGTGGTGCACCCGAGTTCTTCTCGCTTCTTCACGATCGCCATGAGTTTCTGGTGCTCGACTTCTCCCGCCGGGAGGACCGCGAGCGGCTGGCGCAAATGGCGGCCTCCGCCGACCTGGTTCTCGAGTCTTCGCGCGCAGATGCGCTTCCTCGGCTTGGACTTGTCGCTGAGGAGTTCGTTGCGGCGGGCATCTCCTGGCTGTCCATCTCTGCGGAGGGACGGTCTTCCGGCGCCGTCGGCTTCGGAGATGACGTAGCCGTCGGCGCCGGCCTCTTCGTTTCCGTTGGCGACCAGGTGGTGTCGTGCGGCGACGCGCTCGCAGACCCGTTAGCAGGGGTGGTTGCAGCCGCAGCAGCCTCAGCGGTGCTGACCGGAGACCGAGCGGCTCTGATCGACGTCTCGATGCGCGACGTGGCATGGGATTCGGCTCAGGGTGCAACGGCCCCTCATGCAGTAGCGCGCATCAAGGACCAGTGGTGGGTCGACGCAGGCAGCCGATCATTTCCGGTTTCCCAACCGTCACGCCGATTGTCGTAGCCCGAAGCCGGCTCACACGGGTAGCAGCCAGAGCACCCCGTGCAGCCACGGCGGCTGCAGGTCCTCCACCAGACATGCACACCCGCCAATGATCCGCACCTGCGGCAAGGGCTCATCCGCCGACCTCATGTCCTCAGGCGCCGGCGGAAGCAGGTCATCATGTCCGCACATCGAGACGAAGCGTATCGTTTCTGCTTGAACTTTGACATCCTCTCAAGCGTGAAATCACTCACCGTCCACGCTGAGAACAAGACGCAATGTCTCAGAATTCGCAGCACACCCGAACTGGGTCCGACGCATGCGAGACGTGGAACGTGAGAAGCGCCGTCCACTACGAGTGCAACGACGGAGTGGCACACGTTCGGCTCGACCGACCCCATCGTCACAACGCGGTCGACCTGGATCTGGCTCGCGGACTGACCCAGGGACTGCACGCGGCCGAGCGAGACGCCAAAGCGCGGGCAGTCCTCGTCTCGGGCGGTGGGAAGTCGTTCTGTGTCGGCGGTGACCTTCGCGAGATGGTCGGCGCGGCTGACCCAGTGGCCCTGGTCAAGGAACTGGCGAGGGTCTCCAACCGTGTGGTCGGCCAGTTGTTGGAGCTCGACAAGCCGGTCGTGGTGGCCGCCCACGGGAACGTCGCCGGCGCCGGCCTAGGCTACGTGTGCGCAGCGGACCTTGTCGTGGCTGCCGAGACAACGACCTTCGTCTCGGCATTCACGGCCGTTGGCCTCAGCCCGGACAGCGGGGTCTCATGGCTGCTGCCCCGCGTCGTCGGCGTGCGTCGGGCCGCCGAGCTCACCTTGACCAACCGTCGCCTGACCGCGCAGGAGGCCCTCGAGTGGGGGCTGGTGACGACTGTCCGGCCCGATGACCAGACGCTGTCCGCGGCGCTGGAGTCAGCCCAGCGGCTCGCCGAGGGAGCCGCGGCCACTGGCCACACCCGTCGGCTGCTCAACGACGGCTGGCTGCGCGACTGGACCGAGCAGTTGGCCGCTGAGGTGGAGTCGATCGCCAAGCTGGCCGGCACCCCGCGGGCCGCCGAGCTGATCGCCGCATTCACGGCACGACAGGCTACCCCGGCTTCGCTCCGAGAGGAGGCTCCATGATCCGCACCAGACTCACCACCGAGTTCGGCATCGAGCACCCGATCCTGTGCGGAGGGATGACCGGCGCCGGCACAGCACCCCTGATCGCCGCGGTCGCCAACGCCGGAGCACTCGGCTTCCTCACGGCGCTGACCCAACCGACCCCGGAGGCGTTGGTCGAGGAGATCCGCCGGACGCGCGATCTCACCGACCGACCGTTCGGGGTCAATCTGACGATCCTGCCCACCCAGCGACCGGTGCCCTACGACGAGTACCGGGCGGCCATCGTCGAGTCGGGGGTGCGCGTGGTCGAGACGGCGGGATCGAGCCCCGAGCCACACCTGCCCGACTTCCATGCGGCCGAGGTGCGCGTCATTCACAAGGCCACCAGCGTGCGGCACGCCCTCTCGGCAGAGCGCAAGGGCGTGGACGCCATCAGCATCGACGGCTTCGAGTGTGCCGGTCACCCCGGCGAGGACGACGTACCTGGCCTGGTGCTGATCCCGGCAGCTGCGGCCCGGCTGGGCATCCCCCTGATCGCCAGCGGTGGCATCGCCACCGGCGCGGGGCTAGCCGCCGCCCTGGCGCTCGGGGCTGACGCGGTCAACATGGGCACCCGGTTCCTCGCCACCGACGAGGCGCCCATCCATCCGAATGTGAAGTCCCAGATCCTTGCCAACGACGAGCGCGACACCGTCGTTGTCTTCAGGCAGTTCCGCAACACGGCGCGGGTGGCGCGCAACTCGGTGTCGACCGCCATCGCAGAGATTGGAGCCCGACCGGGGGCGACCTACGAGGACGTCGCCGAGTTGGCCTCCGGGGTCCGCGGGCGCCAACGTGTGCTCGTGGAGGGCGACGTCGAGGGTGGCATGTGGTGGGCCAGCCAGGCGCAGGGGCTCATCGAGGAGGTGCTGCCGGTCGCCGAGGTCGTCGAGCGCATCGTCACCGAGGCCGAGCAGCTGATGTCGACCCGGCTCCCCGAGATGGTGAGCCGATGACAGGCAAGGGTGCCCGGATCGTCCTGGTCGACGGGGCACGGACGCCGGTCGGCTCGTTCGGAGGGGTCTTCAGCGACGTACCCGGGTTCGAGCTGGGGGCGCGCGCGGCGACCGAGGCACTCATCCGCTCCGGAGTGGGCACGGAGGAGGTGCGCGAGGTGGTGATGGGCTGTATCGGCCAGGTCGGGCCGGACGCCTACAACGCCCGCCGCGTCGCCATCGCCGCCGGTCTGCCAGTCCACACACCCGCTTACACCGTCAACCGCCTGTGCGGCTCCGGGCTACAGGCCATCTGGTCGGCCGCCATGGAGATGCGGTGGAGCGGTCTCGATCTCACCCTGGCCGGCGGCAA
Organism: uncultured Nocardioides sp.; assembly: GCA_964542635.1. GTDB lineage: Bacteria > Actinomycetota > Actinomycetes > Propionibacteriales > Nocardioidaceae > Nocardioides. Next base: position 86,740 of record CAZIVD010000001.1, read on the forward strand.
CGAGTCGATGACCCGGATGCCCTTCTACGACTTCGGGGCGCGTCAAGGCTATCGCCTGGGAGACCGCACACTGGCCGACGGCACGGTGCTCATGCTCACCGACCCGTTCGGCGGCATGCACATGGGCGTGACGGCCGAGAACGTCGCCTCGAAGTACGGTGTGTCCCGCGCCGAGCAGGACGAGTTCGCCGCCGAGTCCCAGCGCCGAGCGGCCACGCCCGAGGCCAGGGCCGCCTTCGCCGAGGAGATCGTCGAGGTGCCCACCGGTGGCCGCCGTCCAGTCACCGTGACCGAGGACGAACATCCCCGCCCCGACACGACCGTCGAGGCACTCTCACGACTGCGCCCGGCCTTTCAGGCCGAGGGAACCGTCACCGCCGGCAACTCCTCCGGGATCAACGACGGCGCGGCGGCGGTCGTGCTCGCCACTGAGGACGCGGCCCGCGAACGCGGCCTTGCCCCGCTGGTGGCACTGGACGCCGTCACTACCGGGGCCATGGACCCCGCGCTGATGGGCTATGCGCCCGTGCTGGCACTGCGGTCGCTCTTCGAGCGGACGGGTACCACCCCCAGCGACATCGACACCATCGAGCTCAACGAGGCCTTCGCCGCCCAGGCCGTCGCGGTCGTGCGTGACGCCGCGCTCGACCCACACCAGGTCAATCCCTACGGGGGCGCCATCGCCCTCGGACACCCGGTCGGCGCCACCGGGGCGATCCTCGCCCTGAGGGTCGCCAAGGATCTCGTGCGTCGTGACCTGGAGCTGGGCATCGTCACCATGTGCATCGGCGGAGGCCAAGCCCTAGCCGCCCTGTTCCGTCGCGTCTGAGGTAACGATCAGCCGCCGTCCATCTCGAGCTCTCGGTCGACCGGTGCCGGCGTCCGCTCCCGCTTGGTGTATCCCGGAGGCGCAACCCCGTCCGCAGCGGCAATGGTGTCGGTGGCGACCTGGATCGGCTCCTCGACGCCATCCTCCTCGTCGAGGGTCGTGCGCAACGGCACCTCCTTGATGAAGGCGATGGCAAGCGCTCCGACCGCGGCGGCCACCGCGCTGGCGAGGAAGAGCAAAGACGTGCCGACGCCGTAGGCCTCCTGCACGACGCGGGCCGCCGCGGCCGGGAGTCCTTCGTCGGCACCGACATACCCGGACCGCACGGCGTCGGGGTCCAGGCCACGCTCACGCAGTCCCGACGCGATCGAGTGCGTCACCGACGCGGCGAGCAGGCCCCCGAGCGCCCCGACCCCGAACGTCCCTCCCAGGGAGCGCACGAAGGACAACGTGCCCGTGGAACTGCCGACGTCGCGGAGCGGGACGCTGTTCTGGACTGCCAGGATCAGGTTCTGCAGCGTGGCGCCCACCCCCACGCCGACCAGCAGCATCCCGGGTGCCAGCACCAGGTACGGCGTGTCGGCGCCGCAGAGTCCCAGGATCGCCAGCCCGATGACGAGTGACACCGAACCGCCCACGAGGTAGCTGCGCCAGCGACCGGTGCGCGTGATCCTGCGGCCGACGACCAGGGAGGTCACGAACATCCCCAGGATCTGCGGCATGGTCGCCAGGCCGGCCATCGTGGGCGAGGCCCCGCCCACGACCTGGAAGTACTGGCTCAAGAACACCGTGACGCCGTAGAAGGACGCGCCCAGCATCACCGAGCCGACAGCAGCCAGAGCGACCGTGCGGCTGCGGAAGAGCGTCAGCGGGATGATCGGCTCGGCGACCCTGGCCTCGACGACCAGGAACGCGAGGAGGAACACCGCGGCGGGCGCCACCATCAGCAGCGTCTCCTGCGAGCGCAGGTCGAAGCTGGACCCGACCATCGAGACCCAGATGAGCAGGGGGCTGACACCCAGCACGATCAGCAGCCCGCCCACGTAGTCGATCCGCACGGGCCGTCTGATGACAGGCAAGTTGAGGGTACGGCGCAAGACGATCAGCGCGAGCAGTGCGAACGGCGCACCCACGAAGAAGCACCAACGCCAGCCCAGCCAGGAGGTGTCGACCATCAGTCCGCCGACGAGTGGCCCCAGCACGGTGGCTGTGGTGAACACGGCGCCGAGGTAGCCGGTGTACCGGCCCCGCTCCCGCGGGCTCACCATACGGGCCATGATGATCTGCACCAGGGCGAACACGCCCCCCATGCCGATCCCCTGCACGCCCCGGGCGAGGATCAGCGTCGACATGTCCTGGGCCGCGCCCGCGAGCAGCGACCCCCCGACGTAGATGATGATGGCCAGCTCGACCAGGCGCTGAGGGCTGAACAGATCCGACAGCTTGCCCCAGATCGGCGTCGAGATGGTCAGCGCGAGCAGCGTGGCCACCACCACCCAGGTGTACTCCGCCTCGGAGCCGTCGAGGCTGCCGATGATGGTGGGCAGCGCGTTGGTGACCACGGTCGAGGACAGCAGGGCGACGAACATGCCCGCCATCAGTCCCGACATGGCCTCCAGGATCTGGCGGTGCGTCATCTCGGGCTCGTCACCGGACGGCAGCACCTGGCCGTCGCGAGGATCGACCCCGGGATCAGGCGTGGGCACCGCCCGATGCCGAGTCGTCTCGGGGCACCGCGAAGTGGTCGGTGTCGCCCGCGGGATCGAGCTCCAGCATTCCTTCGAGCACGAGCACCTTCAGATGGGCCACGGTCTCCTGCACCGCCATCGACTGGTTGGACACGTCCAACTCCTGCAGGGCGAGCTCGCGGTAGGTCCAGGTCAACCGGTCGGCGACCTCCCAGCCCGTCGAGGCGCCGTCCTCCACGGCCCGCAGCACATCCTTCAGGCGCTGCTCGTGGTGGGCGATGAGCTCGTCGACGCGACGGTGAGCACTCTCCCAGACCGGTCCGTGTGCCGGCAGCAGCCGCGCGTCGGGGCGGCCCTTGATGAGGGCGAGCGAGTCCAAGTAGTCGCGCAGCGGCCACTGGACGGCCGAGATCTCCTGGCCGATCGACGGCGTGATCTGCGGCAGGATGTGGTCGCCGCTGAACAGCAGTCCGGCCGACTCGTCGTGGAAGACGACGTGGCCGTGGGTGTGGCCGGGGGTCGGGACGACGGTCAGCCTGCGGCTCTCGGCGCGGACGACCTGGCCGCCCACCAGCCATTCGTCGGGGCGTCGCCACTGCAGCTCGGCACCGGGGCGGCTGGGGATGGGCGGCAGCGTGTCAGCCAGCGCCTGCGCCCCCGCCCGGTCCAGCCGCGCCCTCCGGGCGTTGGGGTCGGCCTTGCCCGACATGTTGTTGAGCATCAGGTCCAGGCTCGGCTGCTCGCCCTCGCCGAGGGATACCCGGATCCCCAGCTCCGCCTGGAGGACCGAGGCCTGCGCGTAGTGGTCGGGATGCAAGTGGGTGACCAGGAACTGCCGGATGTCGGCGACCTTCTTGCCCAGCGACGCGAGACCTCGCTCCAGGGTCTCCCGACTGCTCGGGATCGCCCAGCCGCTGTCGATGACCGAGATCCTCTCCTCGCCGATAACGACGTAGACGTTGACGGCTCGCAGGCCGTCGTTCGGCATCGGCAAGGGGATCCGGAAGACGCCGTCCGCGACCTCCTCGACCTGCGGCTTGGCCCACGCGTGGCGATCGGGCGTCGTCGGGATGCTCATCGCTCAGCCCCCGTCAGGTTCGGCCGCCTCAGCCGGGCGGTCTCGGCCAGCTCCACCTTGAGCACCCGCCGCAGGAGCTTGCCGGTCTCGTTGTGCGGCAGCTCGGCGCGGAACTCGATCCACTCCGGAGTCTTGGTCGAGCGAAGCCGCTCGCGCACCCAGGTCTGCAGGTCCTCGGCCGAGGCCTCGACCCCAGACCGGAGCACGGCGGCGGCGACCACCCGTTCACCCCACTCGTCGTCCGGGAGACCGACCACGGCCGCCTCGGCAACGGCGGGGTGGGCCAGCATGGTGTCTTCGATCTCCCCAGGCGACAGGTTCTCGCCGCCACGAACGATCACGTCGTCCAAACGGCCGTCGAGGTAGAGGTAGCCGGCCTCGTCGAGGTACCCGGCGTCATTGGTCGGGAACCAGCCGTGATCGGTGAGGACCGACCGGCCCAGATACTCACCGGCGATCTGCTCGCCCCTCACGAAGATCTCCCCCTTCTGGCCGGCGGCCACCACGCGCCCCTCCTCGTCGCGGATCTCCAGCTCGACCGTAGGCAGCGGTCGACCTACCGAGCGCAGCCGTTCCCGGACGGCCGGGTCGTCACTGCGGAACGCCTCCTCGTGATCCTCCGGCCCGAGGACCGCGATCGTGGAGCTGGTCTCGGTCAGCCCGTAGGCGTTCACCCAGCGGACCCCCGGGAGCGCAGCCATCGCCCGCTCGATGGACGAAGGCGGCATCCGTCCTCCGCCGTAGGACAGGTGACCCAAGCGCGGGAGCTGCGTCCCGGACCGATCCAGCTCGTCGAGGATTCGGCCGAGCATCGTGGGCACCACCATCGCCTGGGTGACCTCCTGCTCGGCAACCGTCCCAACCCAGGCGACCGGGTCGAACGCCGGTAGGTAGACGATGCGGCGTCCCGCGAACACCGAGCTGAGCACCGCCGAGATGCCGGCAATGTGATAGGGCGGCACGCTGACCAGCTGTGCCTCTTCATCGCCTGCGGCGAGGAACTCGACGGTACCGAGAATGTACGACGTCAGGTGCCGGTGCCGGAGCACGGCGGCCTTGGGCTCGCCCGTCGTGCCACTGGTGAACAGCAGCACGGCGACATCGTCTGGGGCATACGGCGCCTGCTCGGCGGGCTCGTCGCGCTCGGCCATGAGCGCGGCCTCGAGCTCGGAGCGGGGCACCACGCGCAGTCCGAGTCCGGCGACCCGGTCGAGCATGTCGTCGTCCACGACGTAAAGACCGTCGGCAACGCGGTCGGCGACGGACCGGAGCCGGTCGTCATCTAGCCGGTAGTTCAACGGCACGAACGGCACCCCGGCCAGGGCCGACCCGAACAGCAGCACGGGCACGGCCTCGGAGTTGAGGCCGAGGAGCACGGCATGGGCCGAGCCGTGCTGGCGCAGGAGGGCCGCGAACCGCCGGGCCCGCAGCAGCAACCCGCCGAAGGTGAGGCCGCTCGCGCGGTCGCCGACCGCGACCCTGGCAGGCGCGGCCTGCGCAGCCATGTCCAACAACATCGCTGTGTTCACGACACCTCAGATCCGGGACCGCACGGGGACCCGCTCGCGGGGGCGGGAGTCACGCGGGCTTCTGCGCGGCTCGCCTCGTGGTCGGGAGGCCGAGGCGGCGTTCGGCGATCACGTCACGCTGGACCTCGCTCGAACCGCCCGCGATCGTGCCGACCGGCGCGTCCCGGAAGGAGTACTCGATCCAGCCCTCCGCCGGAGACTCCTCAGAGGTGAAGGCAAGCAGCCCCTCAGGTCCGGCGACCTCGAGCAGCTCACGGGTGGCGCGGACGTAGGCCTCCGAGGAGTAGAGCTTGTTGCCGTTGCCGACACCGGGCTTGGACGCGTCCGGGTCGGTCCGACCCCCGAGCAGGCGGGTGATCTCAATGTCGATCGCGACTCTCGCGAGGGTGTGCCTCACGGCTGGGTCGTCGATGATGCGGCGGCCACTCGCGTCGCGCGTGGCCCTGGCCCATTCGACGGTCCGACTGACCATGTGCGCCAGCCGAGCACCGAAGCCTCCGGCACTGCCCAGCCGCGTCTCCAGCGAGATCTTCTCGCCGGCGCCGTGCTCGGCGTCCAACGCAACCCGCATCACCGTCCAGCCGCCGTCGACCTCGCCGACCCGAGCACTGTCGGGCACCCGTACGTCGTTGTAGTAGGTCATGAACGTCGGGTGGCCGCGCAGGGTCTGGATGGGCCGGATCTCCACCGCGGGGTCCTTGAGCGGGACGATGAACATCGTCAGGCCCTTGTGCTTGGGGACCTCGGTGTTGGTGCGGGTGAGCAAGAAGACGTAGTCGGAGATGCCCGCGTTGGAGGTGAACATCTTCTGGCCATTGATGACCCAGTCGTCCCCGTCCCGCACCGCGCGGGTGGTCGCAGCGGCGACATCCGAGCCGGAGTCCGGCTCGGTGTAGCCCAGGGCGATGAGCTTCTCACCACGCAGGAACTGCGGGATCAAGTCCTGCTTCTGCTGGTCGGTCCCGACCACGGACAGGATCCGGGTGACCAAACCGGTGGGGCCGATGGTGCGCAGGTCGAGGTTGGACCAGAACAGCTCGTCGGCGAAGGACTCCAAGGTGGTGTCCTCGGCGTCGGCGAGGTGCTGTTGCTGCCAGGCCGTGAACTTGAGGTGGAAGTCGGGGTCGAAGGCCCATTCGAAGCGGGCGTCTCGCATGCTCTCGGGGAGCTCGGCCTCCAAGAAGGCGCGCAGCTCCTGGCGGATGTCCTTGTCGTCTTGTGCATGGGCGAAGTCCACGACTAGCTCCTGTCTTCCCGGGCGCCGTACAGCGCGTCGGCGAGCTCCTGGTAGGTGTCCTCGATGCGGGTGTAGGCGAGCGGCCAGGACTCGGCGCGCCGGTAGTACAGCTGGCTGTCGTGCTCCATCGTGAAGCCGACCCCGCCGTGGAAGCGCAGGCAGTGGAGGCTGACGCGGCGGGCGACCTCCGCGGCGAAGATGAAGGCCATGGCGCCCAGGGCCGCCGAACGCTCCTCGTCGTGGTCCAGCGCCCAGGCCGCCTCGTAGGCCAGCAGGCGCGCCCCGTCGATCTCGACCGCGTCGTCCGCGAGTCGGTGCGAGACGGTCTGGAAGGAGCCGATCAGCGTGCCGAAGGCGCGGCGTACCTTGACGTACTCGAGCGCGACCTCCATGGACTTCTCCGCGATCCCCACCAGAGCGGCCGCCAGCAGCACCTTCCCCTCAAGCAAAGCACGCTCGTGGAGCGTGCGGGCAGCATCACCCTCGGCGAGCGTGACGGGCTCGCCGAGCACCGTGCAGTGGGCCAGCGGCATCGACCCGAGGTTGCGAGGTGAGACCGGCTCGGCGCCTCGCTCGACCTGCGCGAGCACGAGTGCGTCGCCGCGCATCGCCACGATGCGGTCCGCGACGGCACCGCTCGGCACGAGGCGGGCGACGCCGTCCACGATCGGCCGGGGCGAGAGCACGACGACCTCGTCGCCGGCGGTCATCGACTCCAGGGCGGACCGGGCCTCCGGGGCGCTCACCGAGGCCAGGAGGCGCGCGGCGCTCACCGAGTCGAGGAGTGGTGCGGGCGCGATGGCCCGGCCCCATTCCACGGCCACCAGCGCCAGGGAGACCGCGCCGGCGCCGTCACCACCCGCCGACTCGGGCAGTGCCATCGTCAGCACCCCCAGGCCGAGCAGCTGGCGCCAGGTCTCCGCGTCGTACCCGAGCGGCTCGGCCTCGCGCACCCGCTCGGTGGTCACGTCCCTGGCGAAGAAGCGGGCGAAGGTGTCCTTGACGGCCAGCTCGACCTCGTCCAGCGCTGTGTCCATGCGCATCCCTCCTGTGATCCGCGCGATGGCCCGGACGCTCAGGTCGGGCCGCAAGCCCGCCGCCCGCGGCCCGGCAGGCCGCGCCAGCGGGGCTGACTGTGCTCAGCAACGTATTGGCTGATCGGATCCTCGTCAAGACGGTACGTATCGTTTTTTTCTCACCGATCGTGAGACTCACGCCTCAGGACAGCCGAAAGGGCGCCACGGTCCCGTCTTGGACGGGCCGTGGCGTTTCACCTCACCACTCGTCAGATCGCTAGTCGGAGGAGGGCAACTGCTTGGACTCTGCCATCGTCATCGGCGCACCGTGGCAGATGGGACTCTCGGGACCGACCTTGGTGACCAGCACCTCGGCCTGGCAGGTGGGGCACTGGTACCGCTTGCCCAGCAAGACCGGCTCGCCGGTCGCGAAGGTGATGTCGGTCTGTGAACTCGCCTTGACGACGATCACTTCGACACCGGACTCCGAGCCGATCTTGGCTCCGACACTGACAGCGCTCATGGGATCTCCTCGGGGTCGGTCACTCCGGCAGAGTTGCTGCTGGGGACTGACGTCGATCGGCCCCGCCTGATGGCGGGGAAGGGTGAGTACGACGGGGCGGTCCGAGCGGGCCGCGACGGCACGTGTCTAGCTCGGGCCGCTCCCGAGTTCCTGCGTGTTGGCGTGCTCCTCGTCGGTCTCGGGGCTCGGGGCACCCCCGTCGACCGGCTCCGACGGCGGCGACGCCGCGCCGGCGGCCAGCCGCGGCGGCGCGGTCAGCATGGCGTCAACGAGCCAGCGACCCAGATGGGGCTCGGACCTCCCACTGAGCAGGGAATGGAAGATGACCGTGCCGGTCCATACGTCCATGATCAAGTCGAGGTCCGCGTCCTCGGGAAGCAGTCCGCCCTCGATGGCCCGGTGCAGATCGCGGCGCATGCTGAGTCGCTGCGGCCCGAGATAGTCGGTGCGGTACTTGTCCAGGAGGTCAGGAGAGCTGTGCCAGAGATCGGCCAGGAGTGCCATCATCGCGGTGCCGTCGAGGCTGAAGCGCCGGTTGGACAGCTGCATACGCCAGTGGAGGTCGTCCCGCACCGAGTCGGTCGTGCGGTAGTCGACCTCCGGCAGCGAGGCGATCATCGCGTCGAGGACGAGCACCGCCTTGGAGGGCCACCAGCGGTAGATGGTCGCCTTTCCGACTCCGGCACGCGCGGCGATCCCCTCGATCGTCACCTCGTGGTAGCCAGCCTCGGCGAGCAGTTGCAGGGTGGCCTCGATCGTGGCCTCGTAGGCGCGTTGACTGCGACGGCTCCCGCCGCGAGGCGGGGTAGGCCCACTGTCAGCCTGCACCATGTCTGTTCTCCATACCTTCGACCGACGCCCGACGCGCGACGCCCGACTGTGCCGGACGCGCCAGGTTACCGATCGGACCGTAGCTGCAAGCCGCACCGGACCACAATCGGCGCGATGCGGGCGCCAAGACGCTGCAAGATGTCATCCGCTCACGAAGGTCGCCCATCCTCTCAGGTGCACGCCGCCGGTCTGCCGCACGGCGGACAGCTCCACATCGACCAACTGCTCTCCGTCGACCACGCGCTTGTCCGAGACCACCCCGGAGTAGGTGATGGTGTCCCCCGGCCAGGCCTGCTCGCGGAACTGGACCTTGAAGCGCCGCACGTTCTCCGGGCCCAGCCAGTCCGTCGCGTACGTCGCGAGCACGCCGGCCTGACGCATCCCGACCGCGAACGGTCCGGGATATCCAGAGGCCCGTGCGAACTCGGTGTCGTGGTGCATCGGGTTCATGTCGCCGGACGCACCCTGGTAGCGGACGAAGTCGGTGATGGTGAGCGGGCCGTCGACGAGCTCACCGCCGGTCGAGCCGAGTTCCAGGTCGTCCCAGGACGCGCTCACTGTGAGCCTCCCGACGAGTCGGTGCCGATCGACTGGCCGGTCTCGATCATGGTGAAGAAGGCCTCGGCCCGCAGCCGACCGGAGTCTGCGTCTCGGTAGTCTGTGACGATCTCCGCGAACTGCATCAGTCCGCCTCGCTTTCCTTCCTTCTCATAGATCCGCTCCACGCGTGCCTGCACCGTCAGCCGGTCGCCTGCCCGGGGTGGCGGCCCGTGGAAGACGAATTCCTGCTCGCCGTGCACGATGCGCGCGAGGTTCAGCTTCACGTCGGTGCCCCAGGCGCTGTTCTCCGGCAGCGCCCAGAAGCCCGAGGTGATGAGGAAGGTTGCGGGCGCGATCGGCGCGTCCCCCACGTAGGCGTCGTTGGTGGACTTCACAGCGCGCGCGAACTCGCGCACCTTGCCGACCTCGACGGTCATCGAGTAGGGCTTGCCGGATCGGCCGGCCAGGTCAGGGTCCACAGCTGTCTCCTCGGGCATCGGGTCTCCACCAGTTCACGACCACGGATCCTCCAGTCGGCTGGAGCCGAGCGGCGGAGCCGCGACCTGCGGCACCGGCGGGTAGGCGGAGAACCGGACGGGAGGCCCGGGGTACTGCGCCGAGCCGACGCCGGGGTGGTCGACGGTCTGGAAGAACTCACGGGCGACGAGGTGTTCGTCGTGCAAGGTGTCGTCGGGGCGGTTGAGCACCGCGATCGGCAGCCCTCGCCGCTGTCCCTCCTCGTAGACGGTCGCGGCGTCCTGCAGCAGGAACATCACCTCGATGATCTCGTGGATGTGCGGGTAGTTCCGCTGCCGGTGGGCCAGGTCGTCGTACGCCGGGTCGACCAGGTCGGCGGCGATGCCCAAGGTATCCATCCAGTCGACGAGCTGTTTCCATGGCTTGATGTCGGCGATCACGAAGGTGGTCAGCACGTAGCGGCCGTCGCGTGTCTTGAACAGCGTGGACTGGTGTTGGACCGGAGAGGCGGACGAGCAGGTCTGTCGCCGGGCCACGGCCCGCGGGTAGAACCAGTAGAGGTTGGCCATCTCCAACGTCACGGCCAGCGAGTCGTGGACCGCGAGGTCGATCACCTGCCCGCGTCCGGTGTCCTCGCGCTCGTTGAGCGCGACGAAGACCGAGATCTGGGCGAACGCGGCGGTGGTGTGGAAGGCGTGATTGTCCGCTGGCCGCACGGGCGGGATCGAGTGGTCGGTGTACCCGCAGCTGTTGAGCGTCCCGCCAGCGGCCAGTGCCACCAGGTCGGAGGTGCGGTACTCGGCGTATGGGCCGTCGAGACCAAACGGGGTGAGCACGCAGACGACCAGTCGCGGGTATTGCTCGCTGAGCGCGTGCGGGTCGACCCGCAGGTCCCGCAGCTGCTCGACCGACCCGGACAAGATCAGCACGTCCGCATCGGCCAGCCGCTGGCCCAGCACGGCCAGCCCCTCGGAGAGATCGGCAACGGCGCTGCGCTTGCTGGTGTTGTAGAACCAGTAGGCCAGGCTGGTTTCCGCGCTCTGTACCCCACCGGCCCACGGCCCCACCTGCCTGGTCGGCGATCCATCGGGAGGCTCGACCTTCAACACCTCCGCGCCATAGCCCGCCAGAAGCTTGCCCAGCATCTCCCCACCGACATCGAAGGAGACCTCGACCACGCGCAGTCCCTGCGCCGCGGAGGCGAAGCCACCCGGGGCCGTCATCTCAGATCACCCCTTCGTGCGTCAGCTTCTCGCGCTCGTCCGGGTCGAGCCCGAGGATCTCGCCGTAGACGTAGTCGTTGTCCTCGCCCACGAGCGGCGCCGAGCGCCAGTGGTCGAGACCCTTGCCGGACATCCGGGCCGGGAAGTCCTCGAACCGCGCCACGCCGATGACCGGGTGGTCCATCTCGAAGAAGGCGCCACGGTGGGCCAGCTGGGGGTCGACCTCGTTGAGGTCGCCGGAGTGCTGCACCGCGCCCGCGCTGACACCATGCGACTGGAGATGGGACATCACCCACTGGTGGTCCTTGTCCGTGGTCCAGGCCGCAACGTGGGCATCCAGCTCGTCTTGGTGGGCGAACCGCGAGGCCTGGCTGGAGAACCGCTCGTCAGCGGCCCAGTGGGGATCGTCCAGGGCCTTGACGAAGGCCTCCCAGTCGGCGTCGTCGAAGACAGCGATCGCCACCCATCGATCCTCGCCCCGGCAGGGGTAGACCCCGTGCGGGGCGGCGTCCGGGTACTCGAGCCGGTTGCCGGTTGGATAGTCGGGACGCAGAGTGCTGTGCTGGTTGACGGTGATGTCCAAGAACACTGGGCCGATCAGTCCGACCGCCGCCTCGACGCCCGCCATATCGATCTCGGTGCCCTGCCCGGTACGGCGGCGGTTCCACACCGCCATCAAGATCGCGGCCGCACTGTAGTAGGCGCCCAGGTAGTCCATGTAGGCGAAGCCCCAGCCCGAGGGCTCCCGGCCGGGCAGGCCGGCGATGCTCATCAGCCCCGCGTTGGCCTGCATGATCGGCCCGAAGCTGCGGTGCTGGTAGTGCGGCCCGGAGTGGCCGTAGCCACTCATCCGCGCGTAGATGATGTCGGGGACCAGTTCCGTCATCCGCTGGTAGGTAAGGCCCCAGCGCTCCATCACGTCGGGCGCGAAGTTCTCAGCCACCACCGAGCTGTGCGAGATCAGCTGTTCGGCCAGCTCACGACCCCGCTCGGTGCGCAGGTTGAGCGTGATCGCGAGCTTGTTGCGGCAGATGTTGTTGAAGACCCCGCCCTTGTTGGGGTCGGCGTCCGCGAGGCGCTCGCCGCCGGCTCGCACGCCGCCGTCCTTGTACATCGGAAACACCCTCGGCATGTCCCGGTGGGTGCGGTCCTCGATCTTGATGCACTCCGCGCCGAAGTCCGCGAGGATCCGGCTGGCCACCGATCCCATGGCCATCCAGGTGAAGTCCGCGACGCGGATGCCCGCGAGCGGACCCAGCCGGGGCTGTATCTCCCGGCTGGGTCGGCCGTAGAACGGTGGCGGCGGGTGAGGGGTGGGCGTCACTCGCCACTCCCCCGCGCGCCCGCCGGGGCCCGCTTAGAAGAGCATCCAGCCATACTGGCTCTTGCCTCCGACGCTGTCCTCGAGCACGCCGTAGCCCGTCTCCCGCCCGTCGAAGAGCACCTCGACCGGGATCTCGCGGGCCTGTCGGGCGGCGATGTCGACCAGGAAGTCGCGGTCGGTGCGGTCAAGGATGTCGTGCTCGACCACGAGGTCGCCGCGACCCAGCTTCCGGTAGCCGCCCATGCCCGGGATGCCCGGGCCGGAGATCTTGCCGTTCTCGTCACGGGGCGGCGACATCCCCCACCCGGCGTAGGTGTTCCACTCGCCCAGGGGCTTGCAGGACAGGGTGTGCCGATCGCCGTTCTCCATCGTCAGCGTGATGTCGTACTTCGTCCACAGTCGCGTCCCGGACTCGAACTCGACGTCGTGCTCGACGTACTGCGCGATCTTGCGCGTGCCGTCCTTGTAGACGAAGCCGCCGAACACGACGACCGGCGAGGTGTCGGCCCGCTCGCCGTAGTAGAGCTCCACGCCGAAGTCGTCGAAGTGCAAGTAGAGCCAGAAGCCGAAGGACGAGCTGTGCTGCGGGTCGCCGTGCACCGAGGCGCCCCATCCGCGATCGCGCTGGCCGACGTATCCGCTGGCGTCGAAGGTCTCGCCCTCCACGGTGATCTCGCCCTCGAAGGTCATCAGCTGCGAGTACCAGTGGATGCCCTGGTTGGTGCGCTCCGGCTGCAGGCCGTGGTCGATGCCCATGTCGACGATGGGGTACGCCGCCGTGGCGACCAGGTCGTAGCTCACCGGCACGTAGTCGTTCTTGGCCAGCCGGGTGGTGCGCTGGACCAGTGGCTCGTCGATGGTCTGCGACACCGGGCCGACCTCGAGGATCGTCGGATCGCCGATGTACTGCTTCTGCGCGCGGATCTGGTACTGCTTGCCGCCGTAGTTGACCGCCGTCGATGCCTGCAGGATGCGGGTGTTGGGGAAGGTGTAGAAGGAGACGTACACCATGGGCCCGGGGCCCTTGGGGTTCATCCACATACAGCAGTGGTCCACGAAGTTCGGTGCGGACACCAACGGGACGCTGAGCACGTCTGTGGTCTGGTGGATGTGGTACTCATCCCACTTGGAGAACGAATACGGGTACACGTGCATGAGTCGTCCCTTCGTCTTTCCTGCCGGATCGGTGTGCTTGCACTTGCCTGCCGGGCTAGAAGCCCATTTCGCTCCACTGGCGGTTCATCTCAACGAGTGCGGCCTTCATGCCCCGCTCGTTGCGCTCGCGCAGGAAGTTGAACTCGTCCTCGCGCCACACCACGTTGGTGAACAGCGGATGGGCGATGCTGAACCAGGTCTGCTGCGCAGGGATGCCGACCATGTCGTAGAACATCCGGATCGAACGGCGGCCGAGCATCAGGTTGTCCGTGGAGTGCCAGGCGACCATCCGCGCGTAGCGCATGGCCTCCTCCATCAGTTGGTCCGGCTCGACCACTGACTCCACGACACCCCAGTCGTGGAACTGCTCGGCGCTGACCAGCTTGCCGGTGAGCACCATCGAGCGCGCCCGGTTGACCCCTGCCTTCAGCGCGAGGATGGGGAAGGTCGGGGACAGGCCCGCGAAGCCGATGCGGGCCTCGGGCTCCCCGAACCTGGCGCGGTCGGTGGCGATCACCAGGTCCGCCTGCATCGCGTAGAGGAACCCCGCCGCGACCGCCGGACCGTCGACCGCGCAGATGACGGTCTTGTCCATGGTCAGGATCTGCGGGCCGCCCTCGCTCATCCGCGAGTGCATCCGGTGTGACTGCGGGAGCCGTTGTCCCGGCTTGAGGCCGGCCGACTCGACAGGCGTACGGCGTAGGTCGACGCCCGCGCAGAACGCCTTGCCCTTGCCGGTCAGGATGATGACCTTGACCGCGTCGTCGTCTTCGGCCCGTTTGAGCTTGCGGCCCAGCTCGTTGAAGCTGTGCGGCGCCAGCATCGCGTTGTTCTTCTCCGGACGGTTCAGCGTGATGATGGCGATGTGGTCCTCGACCACCTCGTAGAGGACGAGGTCGTCGATCTGCTCCGGTGTCAGATCGGGGTCGAGACTGTCCTCGGGGTGCTCCTCCGAGTAGGTCTTGCGTGTACTCATGACGCTGCTTCCCTCTGGTCGGCGTTGCTGGTCTGGTCGCTGGTCCCTGTCGTCACGGTGGTCACTGCACGAGCCCGCTGCCGCTGAGCTCGGCCCATCGGTCGTCGCTGAGCCCGATCACCCGTTGCAGCAGCTCGCGGGTGCCCTCGGCGAAGGCGGGCGCGGGCCCGGTCGGGCGCTCGAGGTCGGTCCCGGCGACGCACAGCTGCCAGGGCAGCTTGGGGGTCGGGATCTCCCCGAGTTCGGGCTGCTCGATGGGCTCCAGATAGCCGCGGGCCAACAATTGCTCGTCGACGAGCAGGTCGGCCGCCGTCCGCACCGGAGCCGCCGGCGTGCCGAGCGAGGAGAGCCGATCGGCCAGCTCCATCGGGTCCCACCCCCGGGTCGCCGTGCCGATCAGCTCGTCCAGCTCCAGACGAGAGGCGAAGCGCGCCTCGCGGGTGGCATAGCGCGGATCGTCCTCGGCGATGCCGAGACCCAAGACGTCGACCACGGTGCGCCACTGCGCGTCGTCGAAGGTCGCGATCGCCACCCAGCGGTCCCGACCCTCGCACGGATAGCAGCCGTGCGGTGCGTAGCCAGCCTCCTCGTTGCCACTGCGCTCGAACCGCCGGCCGAACAGCGAGGCCATCAAGATCGGCTCGGGCGCGATCGCCGGGATGACCTCGGCCATCGCCACGTCGATGAAGGCCCCCTCTCCCGTGCGCTCGCGCCGGTCCAGGGCGGCCAGGATGGTCAGCGCCGCGACTTGGCCCGTCACCACGTCACCGTAGGTGCCGAAGAAGGACTCGGGCGGCCCGCCGACGTAGCCGGTCGCGGCACTCAGACCGCTGAACGCCTGGATCGTCGGGCCCAGGGCCTGGAACGCCGCGTAGTCGCTGACCTGTCCGTACCCGCTGACGGCCGCCATCACGATCGAGGGGTTGACCCGGCTCAGGTCCTCATAGCCCAGGTCGAAGTGGTCGAGCACCCCCGGGCGGAAGTTCGCCGTCACCACGTCCGCCTCGGCCACGAGCTCGCGGACGATCTGCTGGCCCTCGGGCGTCGCTATGTCGATCGCGATGTCGCGCTTCATCAGGTTCGAGACCACGAAGATCGGGCTGTTGTTGAGGGTGACCTCGATGCCCGGCTTGAGCAGCGACATGCGGAACGGGTCCGGCCGCTTGGGCGACTCGATCTTGATGACCTCGGCGCCCAGGCTGCTCAGCCACAGCGTGGCGTGCGGTCCGGCGACCATCTGGGTGAAGTCGACGACGCGCACGCCCTCGAGCGGCAGTCTCGGCGCTGCTCCGGCCGAGCCGGCCCCGGCCGACGAGGGGTCGGCCGTCGTTGCGCTGAACCGCGCCAGGTCGCCGGGCAACCGCGGGCCGCCGTCCTCCGTCGGCGGCCAGAAACCCCTGTTGTCCAGGGCCTCGGACTCGAGCAAGTCGATGCCCTCGTTGACGGGCGCACACGGGATCCGGTGCCCCTGGCAGAGGTTGAAGAGCAGCTCGCGGTCGTAGTCGGCCATCCACTTCTCGATCTGGGGGATGACGAGGTTCCAGTTCCGGTACCGGCCCGCCGGGTCCGCGAGCCGCTCGTCCTCCATCCACTCAGGGAAGTCCATGAGCTCCTTGAGCGACTGCCAGGTCTGCACTCCGGCCCATTGCAGGTTGAAGTAGCCGTCCTTGCAGCGCATGTTCTTGTCACCTACGGTCCCGCCCGCACCTCGGCCCTTGGCGATGTCGCGACCCAGCCCCCCGCCGTATACGGCGTAGGTGCCGATGCTCTGCCGGAAGTTGTTGGCCATCGCCTCGTGGCAGCTGAAGTCGATCGACATCGGCCCGGTGACACCGCGGCGCCTCATCAGGAGGGCCGCGCAGATGTTCACCGCCGCGGCCAGCCCACTGCCGAACAGGCCCTGGTGACTGCCGAGGCGCAGCGGTGGCGTCGAGTCGGGGTCGGGGACCAGCCCGGGCACGGCGTGCCCCGGGCCGCCACCGTGGAACAAGGTGAGATCCGAGGCCGGCGCCTGGCTGCGAGGCCCGGTGCGACCGTACGGGGTGATCGAGGCAAGGATCACCGCGCTGCGGTCGCCGGCCACCGTCTCGGGATCCAACCCAGCGAGGTCGAGCAGGTCGCCCCGGCGGTCGGAGACCACGACGTCGGCGTCCGCGAGGAGGCCTACCAGCGTCTGGGGGTGACCGGGCTCGTCGAAGTCGAGCTCGACCCGGGCCTTGCCCCGGCGCACGTACGGTGCGAAGACGTCCTCGTCGGTCAGGTGGGTGTCCGCGAACGCCGACCCGAGCCCGGGGGCGGACCCGCGGATGGCCAGGGTGGTCACCGACGCCCCGAGCTGGACGAGCAGTTGGGTGCAGGCCTGCCCCGCCAGCGAGACCGACGCGTCCAGGATCACCACGCCGTGCAGCGGCTTGTTCACCTCGACGGTCGACGTCACGGGCGTCCTCCTGGTCCAGGCTCCGCTCTGCTGGCGCCGGTCGCGGGCGACCGGCAGCGGCGAAGCATGCGGATCGCAGCATTACCCATCCGCCACCTTTGGTCAAGACGGTCCGTCTCGTATTTCTTCGCAATCAGCGCGCGCCTCACGCCTGGAGGTTGATCGGCACATTGACAGGCAGGACGCCCAGCCAGTACACCTACCGAAACGAATCGTTCAGTTTCGCGTACGTCGATGGTGCGCCGGAGAGAGGGAGTCGCATGGGCTACTTGGAAGGACGTCGACTGGTCGTCACGGGCGCCGGACGCGGCATCGGCGCGGCCGTCGCCGAGCTGGCCGCGAGCGAGGGAGCCAGCGTCGTGGTCAACGACCCGGGCGTGGCCGTCGACGGGTCGGGCAGCGACCCAGGACCGGCCCAGGAGGTCGTGGACCGGATCACCGCCGCCGGAGGCACGGCCGTCGCCCACCTGGCCGACGTGTCGGTCACCGAGCAGGCCGACGACCTCATCCAGACCGGCATCCGCGAGTTCGGCGGGGTCGATGTCCTGATCAACGTGGCCGGGATCCTCCGGGACCGGATGCTGTTCAACATGGCCCCCGAGGAGTGGGACGCGGTGATCGCCGTCCACCTGCGCGGGACGTTCAACACCACGCGGGCCGCCTCCCAGCACTGGCGCGCCGAGAAGGCCGGCAACTACCGGCTGATCAACACCACCTCGATCGCGGGGCTCTACGGCGCGCCCGGACAGCCCAACTACGCGGCCGCCAAGCTCGGCATCGTCGGGTTCACCTACTCCTGCGCCAACGCCCTGATGCGCTACGGCGTCACGGCCAACGTGCTGTCCCCGGGTGCGATGACCCGGATGACGAGCAGCATCCCCGACCCGAGCCGGATGCGCGCAACCGAGCCGGGCGAGGAGAAGCCCCGGCCGACCCTCGAGGCGGGACAGGTGGCACCTGCGGTGATGTACCTCGCCAGCGAGCAGTCGGGCTGGCTCACCGGCCAGGTGATCGGTGCCCAGGGCTCGGTCATCAGCCTCTACAACAAGCCGCGTGTGATCCGCGAGCTGCGCACCACCGCCGACCGCTGGTCCGTCGACGACGTGTTCGCCCAGTTCGAGCCTGGCCTCCGGCCCGCCGTCGACGACACCGAGAACTTCTACGAGGTGATCGCCAAGAGCGAAGCGGCCAAGGCGGCCGCTGCCCAGGCGTCGGCCCGGGCCGCGACGAGCTCGTGACCGAGCCAGCGGCGGCCATCGTCGGCATCCATGAGTACCCCGACCGGATCGTCGGCGACCGGAGTGTCATGCAGGTCAAGGCGGCGAGCGCCGGGGCGGCCCTGGCCGACGCCGGACTCCCGTGGTCGGCCGTGGACGGCCTCTACGACGCCGGCGACGGCGGTGGCGGGGTCTCCACCCTGGTCCTGGCCGAGTACCTGGGCATCCATCCGCGCGTGGTCAACGGCACCTCGACCGGCGGCAGCTCCTATGAGGTGCTCGCCGCGCAGGCGGCCAGAGACGTCGAGCAGGGCCGGGTCAGTGTCGCGCTGATCAGCTACGGGTCCCGGCAGCGCAGCGCGCCCGGTGGCCTGCCTCGCAGCGGCATGGCCCACCAGAACATGGAGGACACCTGGGGCAACACCCTCATCGGGCAGTACGCGCTGGCCACCATGCGGCACATGCACGAGTACGGCACGACCTCCGAGCAGCTCGCGGAGATCGCCGTGGTGACCCGGCGGCACGCGATGCGCAACCCGCAGGCCATGGCCGGCCTCGAGGCACTGGGGATCAGGAATCGGGGCGAGCTCACCATCGACGACGTCGTCGGGGCCCGCCGCATCGCCGACCCACTCGGGCTGCTGGACTGCTGCCTGGTCAACGACGGCGGCGGCGCGATCGTGATCGCCCGTCGGGAGGTGGTGGCCGACACGGCCCAGCCGCCCGCGTGGATCCTCGGGGCGGGGACCGCTATCGGGTACGTCGAGAACGACGGCGCGATCACCACCTCGGCAGCGGTCGAGTCCGGCGGCAGAGCCTTCGGCGAGGCGGGTCTGCGGCCCGCGGAGGTCCAGGTGGCGATGTGCTACGACTCTTTCACCTACACCGTGCTCACCGCGCTGGAGGACCTCGGCTTCTGCGCGAAGGGCGAAGGCGGCGACTACGTCTCGGGCGGCCGGCTGGCCTTCGACTCCGGCTCCGGTCCCGCGCTCAACACCGACGGCGGCGGGCTGTCCTCCAACCACCCCGGCATGCGGGGGCTCTTCCTGCTCATCGAGGCGACCCGCCAGTTGCGGGGCACCTCGACCAGCCAGGTACCCGGTGCCCGCATCGCGATGGCGCACGGCAACGGCGGCTGGCTCAGCGGCCGGCACTGCGCGTCGACGGTGCTGCTCGCGGCCTGACCCACGACCTGTCCCAGGAGACCACGATGACCGACGACCCGACCCGACCGCCGCGGCCGGTTCCCGACCTCAGGGACCCCGATACGGCGGCGTACTGGCAGGCGGCGCAAGAGCACCGGCTCACCTATCAGACCTGTGACGACTGCAAGCGCGTGGTGTTCTACCCGCGTGCCCACTGCCCGCACTGCGGCGGCAGGGCGCTCAGCGTGCACGACTCCGGCGGTGAGGGGACGGTCTACTCCTTCACCGTCATCCGGCAGACCCCGGACCCCGCGTTCCGAGGGCATGTCCCTTACGTCGTGGCCCTGGTCGACCTGGCCGAGGGCTTCCGGCTGTTGACCCACCTGCGCGTCGACCCCGAAGAGGTCGCGATCGGCCAGCCGGTGCGCCTGGAATGGCAGACCCGGGAGGGCATGGAGATGCCCGTCTTCGCCGCGACCCAGGGAGCGAACCAGTGAGCGAGCCACTTAGGGGGACGGGCACGGGGACGGGCACGGGGACGGGCACCGCGGACGACGACTTGCTCGTGAGCAAGGAGGCCGGCGTCCTCTCCATCGTGTTGAACCGCCCGCAGGCCGCCAATTCGCTGACCGGCGACCAGGTCGCACAACTCATCGAGCTCCTCGAGTCGGCCTCGGTCGACCACGAGGTGCGCGTCGTCCGGCTGTCTGCGACTGGACGGCACTTCTGCGCAGGCATGGACCTGCGGGCAGCCCGGGAGGCGGCGGGGCCTCCGCCCCCGGGTCGGCCGGAGCGCTATCCCGGACAGACGATCGCCCTGATCTCCGGTGAGTCACAACGCGTGGTCGGCGCGGTCCTGGACTGCATGAAGCCGGTGGTCGCCGTGGTCCACGGACCGGCGGCAGGACTCGGTCTCTACCTCGCCCTTGCCAGCGACCTGGTCGTGGCCTCGACCGAGGCGGTCTTCGTCGAGGCGTTCGTCTCCCGGGCGATGGTGCTGCACTGCGGTGGCGCACACCTGCTCGTCGCACGGCTCGGCATGCAGCGCGCCAAGGAGCTCGTCTTCTTCGGGGGTCGGCTGACCGCGGCGGAGGCTCTCGACCTCGGTCTGGTCAACCGCGTGGTCGACGGCGCGTCCCTGGAGGCCACCGCGGACGAGTTGGTCGGTCGCCTGGCCGCAGCACCGACCATCGCCGTCGGGCTCTCCAAGAGGTTGCTCAACCACGCGGTTGGTGCCTCGCGCGGAGAGGCCTTCTCGGAGGAGGCTCTGGCCATGGAGATCAATGGGACCACCCAGGACGCCGCCGAGGGCGGCCTGGCGTTCGCCGAGCGCCGAGACCCCGCCTTCGTCGGTTGGTGAGTCGTCCGGCTACCCGGGCCGGCTCCGGCGACCGGCCCCGCGGACTGCTGATCCGCGAGGCGGAGGTCCGTGGAGAGGGGCGCGTCGACGTCAGGATCAGTGGGGTCCGGATCAGCGAGCTCGCCCGCCGCCTCGTGCCGCGAGCCGACGAGGAGGTCGTGGACGCCGCGGGCGCCGCCCTACTGCCGGGTCTGCACGACCACCACCTCCACGTGCTGGCAGCCGCAGCCGCACGCGACAGCGTGCCGTGCGGGCCGCCGGCGGTGCGCAGTCGGTCGGAGTTGGCGCAACGGCTTCACCAGGCGACACCGCGCGCCGGCTGGCTGCGGGGTGTCGGCTACGACGACGCGTCGATGGGGCAGCTGGATTCCGCGAGTCTGGATGCCCTCTCACCTCCGGGCGTCGCGGTGCGCATCTCGCACCGCGGCGGCTCACTGTGGGTGCTCAACTCCCTCGCCGCAGCCCGACTCGACCTCGACGGCCATGACATCGCGGGGGTCGAGCGGGACGCCGACGGACACGCAACGGGTCGGCTCTGGCGCCTGGACGGCTGGCTGCGCGAGCGGTTGGGTCCCGACCATCCTGGCCTCCCCGGACTCCCCGACCTCGCCGGTCTGTCGGCCGAACTGGCGGCCTACGGGGTCACCGGCGTCACCGACGCGACCCCGGACCTCGACGGCGACGCCGTGCACACCATCGTGGGCGGTGGGTTCGAACAGCGCTTGGTCTCGCTGGGCCTCGAGCACTGCGTGCCCGGCGTCGGACTCGGGCCGCGCAAGCTCGTCGTACCCGATCACGTCCTGCCCCGCCTCGATGACCTGACCGAGCGCATCCGCGCCGAGCGCCCCCGCGCGGTGGCGCTGCATTGCGTGACGCCCGCCGCGCTGGTGTTGGCCCTGTCGGCCCTCGGCGAAGCGGGGCCGCATCCCAGTGACCGGATCGAGCATGCCGCGATCACCTCGCCCGAGGCCACCGACTGGCTCGCCGGGCTGGGCGTGACCGTCGTGACCCAGCCATCGATGGTCGCGCTCCGTGGCGACGACTACCTCGACCGCGTCGAGCCGAGCGACCGCAACGGTCTGTGGCCGTTCGGCTCACTGCTGCGGGCCGGTGTGCGGGTCGGCTGCGCCAGTGACGCGCCGTACGGCGATCTCGACCCGTGGGCCGGCATCGCGGCCGCCGTGCGTCGGCGCGCCCCGAGCGGCAGGCCGGTCGCCCCGCATGAGGCTGTGCCCGCCTGGCAGGCGCTGCGTAGCTATCTCACCGCTCCCGGAGACCCTGGTGGACCGGTCCGCCGGGTGGCGGTCGGAGCCTCGTCCGACCTGGTGTTGCTCGACCGTTCCCTGGCCGCGGCGCTCGCCCACCCCGAGGAGGTCGTCGTCCGGCGAACGGTGCTCGCCGGACCGGCCGATCATCGGGCCCCGACGTCGGCCAGGTGCGGGAAGTGACAGGCCACGAAGTGACCTGGTCGGGCTTCCCTGATCTCCGGCTCCTCCTCGACGCATCGCTGTGTCGCCATCGGACAGCGGGTGCGGAAGCGACAGCCCGAGGGTGGCGTGATCGGTGACGGGAGGTCGGCCGCCGGCGTGCGTACGGCCGCCTGCTCTGCGACCCGGCGCGCGCGCGAGGTGGGCTGCGGGATCGACTCCATCAACAGCCGCGTGTAGTGGTGCAGGGGGCTGGCGAACAGATCATCGGGAGAGGCCACCTCGCAGACCTTGCCGAGGTACATCACCACGACGCGGTCGCTGATATTCTTCACGACCGCTAGGTCGTGGGCGATGAAGAGCAACGTGAGCCCGTAGCGCTCCTTCATGTCGTCGAGCAGGTTGATGATCTGGGCCTGCACCGACACGTCGAGCGAGGAGACCGGCTCGTCGCAGATGATCAGCTTCGGCTCCAGCACCAGGGCCCGGGCGATGCAGATGCGCTGACATTGCCCCCCGGAGAACTGGCCGGGTCGCCCGTCGCCGACAACCTCGGGCCGCAACCCGACGGCCGTGAGGGCCTCGTCCACTTTGGGCCCGATCTCTCTCTTTTCCTCGCCCCAGATGCGCAGCCCGTCCGCGACGGTGTCGCGAACCTTGCGCCGAGGATTCAACGAGGAGATCGGGTCCTGCAGGATCATCTGCAGCCGTCGGCGCGCTCGGCGCATCTCGTCGTCACCCAGCTGGGTCAGGTCAGCTCCGTCGAAGACGACCGAACCCGAGGTCGGTCGCGGTAGTTGGAGGACCGCGCGACCGGTCGTGGACTTGCCGCAACCGGACTCGCCGACCAGTCCAACCGTCTCGCCCTCGAGCACGTCCAGGCTGATCCCGGACACTGCGTGCACCACCTGGTGGGACCCGGCGTCGAACTCGACAACGAGGTCCTCCACGCGCAGCAGCACGTCCTCGGAGTCCCGCAGGTGGGCCTTCCCCGTCCCCGCCATCAGCTCACTTCTCTCGTGAAGTCCAGCCCCGCCGCCGTACGCCCCGACCGGACGTTGGCGGCCAGTGCGTCATCGGCAGCCGGGCTCCCCACGGGGAAGAAGCAGCGGCAGGAGTGCTCGCGCCCGCCGTCGACCCTTTCGAGCGTCGGTGCCTGGTCAAGGCATGCGTCTTGGGCGTAGCGGCACCGCGGTGCGAAACGGCAGCCAGCCACTCCGGAGACCAGATCGGGCGGCCAGCCCGTGATCGCGTCGAGTCGGGTGTGGCTGGGCTGGTCGAGCCGCGGGATGGAGCTGAGCAACGCTCCGGTGTAGGGATGGCGAACCGAGTCGAACAGGTCGTCGGTGTCGGCTTCCTCGACCATCTGGCCGGCGTACATCACCGCTACCCGATCGGTGTGACCGGCCACCACGCCGAGGTCGTGGGTGATCAGGATCATCGCCATCTCCAGTTCGGCCTGCAACCGCGAGAGCAGGTCCAGGATCTGCTTCTGCACGGTCACGTCGAGTGCGGTCGTCGGCTCGTCGGCGACCAGGAGACGAGGCTTGCAGGCCAGCGCGATCGCGATCATCACCCGCTGCCGCATGCCTCCCGACAACTCGTGCGGGTACTGCTCCAGGCGGCGTCGCGGCTCCGGGATGCTGACCTGCTCCAGCAGCTCGACGGCCCGCTCGTCAGCCTCCCGGCGACCCAGCTCGAGGTGGAACCGGATGGACTCGGTCAGCTGCGTGCCGATCCTCTTCACGGGGTTGAGCGAGGTCATCGGGTCCTGGAAGACCATGGCGATCTCGGTGCCCCAGAAGTGCTCGGACTCCAGGCGCGAGAGTCGATGGACGTCGCGACCGTCGAAGATCACCTTGCTCTGACTGCCGACCGTCGCCGTGTCCGGCAGCAGATTCATGATCGTGCGGACCAGCACCGACTTGCCCGACCCGGACTCCCCCACGATGCCGAGGGTTTCGGCCCGGCCGAGGGTGAACGACACCCCGTCGACCGCGGTCAACGGTCCGCGAGAGGTCTCGAACGTCGTCCGGAGGTCCTCCACGACGAGCAGCGGGTCGTGCGCGGAACCCGCGTGGCTGGCGTTCACAGGCGGCTCCCTCGGGGGTCCCAGATCTGGCGCGCCTTCTCGCCCACACGGTTGAGCGAGAAGACCGTGAAGAACAGCACGGTGCTCGGGATGAAGACCAGCTGCGGGTTCCGGTCGAAGTCGTCTTGTCCCGCCGCGATCATGTTGCCCCACGTCGGCTGTGGCCGGGGCACGCTGAGGCCGAGGAAGCTCAACGAGGCCTCCGCCACGATCAAGGCACCCACAACGATGGCGCTGTAGGACAGCACCGGTAACAGCACGTTGGGCAGGATGTCGCGGAAGATGATCCGCGTGTTCTTCGCACCGAGCACCCGGGCCGAGAGCACGAACTCTCGCTGGGCGAAGACCAAGGTGTTGGCCCGGCTCAGGCGGATGTAGATCGGGATGCCCAGCACTGCCAGGGCGAGGGTGACGTTTCGGGTGCTGGGCGTGAACATCGCCGCCAGGGCCAGCAGGAGGATCAAGGGCGGGAACGCCAGCATCGCGTCGGACAGCAGCCCCACGATGCCGTCGAGCCTGCCACGGTAGTAGCCGGCGGCCATACCGATCAGGCCGCCGACCAGCATGCCAAGAGCAACCGCGCCGAGGGAGACCACCAGGGACACCCGCGCGCCATAGATGATGCCGCCGAGGATGTCCAGGCCCTGCCGGTCGGTCCCGAGCGGGTGAGCCGAAAAGAGGTCCGGGCGGAGCAGTGTCGGCGTCGTCAACGTCTTGGAGATGTCCTTGGACTCGGCAAGCGGGAGCAAGTTGGCCGTGATCGCGGCCGTCACCAAGCTGACAAGCCAGAAGATCGAGAGCCACAGGGCGAGGTCGAAGTGCTCGCCGAAGAGGTAGCGGCCCACGTGGACGCCGCCGAGGTACAGCGAAACCACCCCGGCGAGAATGACGACCAGACGCTGCTGTCCGCTCAGGTCCAAGACGGAGCCCACCAGGATCAGAAGCAGGCCCAGCACCAGACCGGCCACTCCCACGATCAGGCGCCTGGTGGGGCGGGCACGTCGAACGGGTGACGGCTCCGGGGCCACCGGGGCGAGCAAGGTGACGCCCGCGGCGGACACCGGGCTTGGCTGTCCCTCAAACCCGGCCACGGCGCACCCTCGGATCCAGGTAGACATAGGAGATGTCCACCAAAGCGTTCAGGAGCACGTAGACGAAGGCGAGGACCAGCACTCCGCCCAGCACGACGGGATAGTCGTGGCCGAGGATGGCCTGCACCAGCATCGAGCCCATCCCAGGCAGGTTGAAGATGGTCTCCACGATCACCGTCCCAGCCATCAGCCGCCCGAGGGCGACGCCGGCGACCGTCACGAGCGAGAACGACGACGGACGGAGCGCGTCGCGGACCAGCACCCGCTGGGGCGGCATGCCCTTGGCCTTGGCCGACAGGATGAAGTCCTCCTGCAGGGTCGCGGTGAGGTCCGAGCGCAGCAGTCGCATCAAGATCGCCGCCTCCGTCAGCGCCAGGGTCAGGGCCGGCAAGAAGGCGTGTTCGAGGTTGGCCATCAGCCCCTCTCCCGAGGACAGACGCACCCACCCCTGGCGCGGGAACTCCGGCCAGGACGTCCACAACACCATTGCGAGGACGGCGAGCGCGGCCGCTCCCCCGAGGCCGGTCAGCAGGGCCTGGTTGCGTCGTTTGCCGGGTGGATACTCCCTAGACACCTTCAAGGTGTGGTGTGTCAGCCAGGACGCCACGATCACCACTGCGACGACCACCACCCACTTCACCATCTCGGGGTTGAAGACGACGAAGTAGATGAGCAGCAGAGCGGCCACGAAGCTCGGAAGGGAGATGAAGGCGAATGCGACCGTGCTCGCGGCCCGGTCGAACTTGCCGTTTTGCCGGTAGGCCGAGAAGAGCGCCACGGGGATCGAGAGCAGGAAGGCCATGATGATGGCTAGCAGCGCCAGCTCCAGCGTCACGGGCAGTCGGGCCTGGATCATATCGACCACGCTCTGTCGGGGCGGGATCAAGGAATTGCCCAGGTCCCCGTGGGCGACGTCACCGAGCCAGGAGACATAGCGCTCGAACAGGGGCTTGTCTAGTCCCAACTGCTCGCGCACGGCCTGGTACTGCTCGTCGGTCCCCTCGGGACCCACGATGCTGAGCACCGGGTCGCCCGGAACCATCTGCAGCAGGAAGAAGGTCGCCGTGGTGACGATGAACATCACCGGCACGAGCCGCAGCAGCTTGCGAGCGACGACGCCCACATCCCCTCCCTCTCTCGT
Organism: uncultured Nocardioides sp.; assembly: GCA_964542635.1. Classification (GTDB taxonomy): domain Bacteria; phylum Actinomycetota; class Actinomycetes; order Propionibacteriales; family Nocardioidaceae; genus Nocardioides. Next base: position 113,076 of record CAZIVD010000001.1, read on the forward strand.
GGGTCGTGCGGGGGTGCCGACCGGACCCAGCTCCCGTCGTTCAAGCTGTCGGCCCTGTCATGTTGTCGGCATCCCCGCACGATGTCACCCGGTCCGTCGGCTGGTGGCGAAGTGTCGCTATCGCGGAGGCGAGGGCTGGTTCGCAGGCTAGCTGCCGATGTAGACCTTCTCGAATCCCAGCTTGGAATCGTTGCCCAAGTAGAGCCCGTGCACGTTGTCGTGGAACCCGACCAATTGCGTCTGGACATAGACCGGGGCCATCGGCTGCACCTCGTTCCACACCTCCTGGACCTGCGCCATGGCGGTCTGAACCTCCTCCACGTCCCTCGCCAGGTAGACCTGGTTGATGGCCTCGTCCAGGTCGGGGTCAGCGAAGCCGTAGCGGTTGGCCGGGCTGTCGCTGGTGAGTTGGCTGAGCTGCCGCAACGGCGAGTCGTCGCGCGTCAGCGTGGCACCACAGGTGACCTGGAAGCTCCCGGCCTGGAGCTTGGCCAGGCTGTCGGTGGTCGAGAGGATGTCGGTCTCCACGTTGAAGCCCACCTGGTCGAGCATCGCCTGCACCGCCAAGACGTAGTCCTGGTTGGTGGTGTCGGAGCACATCAGGGTGACGTTGGTGTCCACGCCGTCCGCCTTCGCGTCCTCGACCAGCCCCTTGGCCGCGTCGGGGTCGTAGGGGAGCCCATCGACTCCGGAGTAGATGCGCATGTCCGGTGCGGTGAGGCCGCTGGCCATGATCCCGTAGCCACTGAACGCCCGGTCGTTGATGATGTCGGGGTTGATCGCCTGGGCGACCGCCTGACGCAGCCGCACGTCGGAGAACGGACTGTCGGGACGGCTGTTCATGCCGACCCCGTAGCCGGAGATGAGCGCGGTGAGGTCTGCCACGCCGTCGGCCTCCTGGAAGTCGTGGATGACGACCGGGTCGGAGAGGGACACCGTGTCGACTTCGCCCTTCTGGAAGGCCTCGAACTGTGCCTTGTCGCCTGGCACGAAGACGAACCTCAGGTTGCCCACGCACACCGGGCCGCCCCAGTAGTCGGTCTTGGCCTTCATCGTGGTCTCCTCGCCCGGAGCCAGCTTGACTGGCTCGTAGGGACCCACGCCGGCGCCGACTGGGTTGGTCGCGAAGGTGTCACCCTGAGCGTCCACGACCTTCTTGTTGACCACCATTCCCGGCTCGCCGGCGAGTGCCACCGCGAACTGACCCCAGGGCCGCACCAGGTGGTAGACGACGGTGAGGTCGTCGACTACGTCCAGCGAGCTGATCATGTTGGCGTAGGCGGCTGCGGCCACCGGAGCGGTCTTGAGCCGCTCGATGCTGTACTTCACGTCCTGCGCGGTGAGTGGGTCGCCGTTGCCGAACGTGATGCCGGAGCGGAGCTTGAGGGTCCACTCGGTGGAGTCGTCATTCCCCGCCAACGACTCTGCGACGAACGGATCGTAGTTGCCCGTCTCCGGGTTGTAGCGCATCAGGGTGTCGTAGATCGCCGACAGCTCGGTGCCACCGGCAAAGCCACCTGGTGCGGTCGCTGGGTCGAGGGACTGAGTCGGGAAGAAGGTACTCACCGTCAGTTTGCCTGCGGCATCAACCTTGTCCTCGGTGCAAACGTCGCTGGGATCCGCGGTGTTCGAGGACTCGGTCTGCTGACCAGCGTCACTGTCGCTGTCACTGCTCCCGCATCCCGCGATCGCGAGCGGCATCGATGCCACCAGGCCGAGAACAACCACTCGCTTCAGGGCGCGCAATGGGATCTTCTTCATCAGGGACCCACGTCTCTCTAGTGATGCCGCTCACACGGCGGGGACGAGTGGACGGTAGAGCAACCACTTCCGATGAGTCAATACGATCCGGATCGTGACGATTGCCTTCTGACGCGCGCCACGCTGGTTCTGCCGCGCGAGAGAGCAAGCCATTGTGACAAAGATCCAAACCATCTCGGAACGTATCGTTTCGCTTATCTTCGCCTTCGTGATCCCCTCTGCTCGCATCCCGACACGCGGTGATCGCGCGTCGCGGAGGCGTCCGCGTGCCCCGATCCGGCTCGACGACCCCGTCAATCGTCGTCGGTGAAGACCTCCTCGATCGGGAGGTCGAACACCCGGGCGAGGCGGAAGGCGACGGGTAGGCTCGGGTCGAACTTCCCCGTCTCGATCGCGTTGATGGACTGCCGCGACACCCCGATGCGCCGGGCCAGGTCGGCTTGGGTCCACCCGCGCTCGGCCCGGAGGCTCGCGAGACGGTTCCTCATCGGTACCTGAGCCAGCCCACGACGACCGCGATCACGTAGGCGCCTCCGAGGAACACGGGAAAGAGGGCGATGTCCAGATCTCGCGTGACGAGGCCGGCGGCGTCCGCGACGACGTACCCGAAGCCGGCGACCCACCCCACTCCGAGCGTCACCACGAGCGCATCCTGGATGACCTGGCGCCACAGGTCGTCCACCGCTCGGAGGAAGCGGCTGAACGCGATGATCCAGGCGACGCCTGCGAGGACGTTGACCGCGACGGCGACCCAGCTCACCACCACCCGCGAGTCCCACACGAGCTCAGGGCCGAACCTGGCTGCTGCCAGGGTCGCTGCCCAGACCAGCGTCCAGAGCACCAGCCGAGCTGCCGCCTGGCCCGACTCCCGATAGCCGGCCCCCTCGTCGTCGTGGTGCACGGGCCACCTCCCTTGGCGTCGAGTCAAGCACACTTGACCCGTCGACGCACAAGTCAACTACACTTGACACCGAGGCGCCGACGACCCCGCTCATCAGGGAGACACCATGGCCAGCTACAAGGTCCAGAACCAGTACGTCAAGCACGGCTTCATCGACCAGGCCGAGGACAAGATCGAAGAGACGATCCAGCCCGTCCTGGACCGTGGTTCGGCGAACGGCTGGATTCTCCACTCGTTCCAGGCCACCTCCGCGGCCGCGGGCACCAACCTGGTGTTCGTCTGGCAGCTGCCGGACTGAGGCCGACCTCGACCGGCCCTACCCGACGCACGGGCGTTCAGAAGAGGATCTTGGTCTCCAGGAGGCCTTGGCCCTCCACCCGACCGGACAAGGTCCGACAGAAGTCGACCGCGTCGAGCTCGAGGACGGGGCCGGAGGCTCCCGACCGGAAATGGCCGCCACTGGGTCCGGTGAGGATCAGTTCGACAGGTTGCCGATGACGGTCAACCCAGTCGATCACGACGTCTTCGACGATGCGACGGTTCACCGGGGTGGTCACGGGCGGCTCTCGACCGGCCGCCTCGGCGATGTCGATGGTGTGCATCCACACGTCCCGTGTGTAGACGACGTCGAGCAGGCGACCGAGGCTGACGCTGCGTGGCATGCCGGGCGCGGCGGACCCGCCTGCTGACAGCGGCACGCGCACCGCGCCAGCCCAGGCTGAGAGACGCATGCGTCCCCGGACGGCGTCCGGGGCCAGGGCACGCAGGACCTCGGCGCGCTCAGCGTCAGGTACGCGGGCCTGATCGTCGATCTGGAGCGCGTTGACCGCGTCGAGTGGATTGCCGCCATGTGCCCGGCGCCCACGAAATCCCAGCAGCTGTTGACGAGCGAACTCACGCACCGAAGCGTTGCCGCGGGCGGCCCCGATGAGATGCCCCGCGACATCCGACACCGACCAACCCGGGCACGCCGTGGGCGCCGCCCACTCCTGATCGCTCAATGTCCGCAGCAGCTCATCGAGCTGGACATAGCTCGCTTCGGCAACCGCCGCTGCATCTGTACGCCGAGTGATCTGCTTGAGATCAGGGATCTCCTGGACGTTCGCCACGAGCCTTCCCTTCAGGCACGGCGCTCCAGCGCGCCCCATATCCCGCCTGCAAGAGGCCGGCCAGAAAGCACACTCTGGCACAACGTGAGGAACGCGCCCATGAAGAGCGGACCAGAGGGCCAGGTGTCAACGCCCTGGGTTCCACCTAGAACCCTTCGGTGGAGCTGAGGGGACTCGAACCCCTGACCCCCTGCATGCCATGCAGGTGCGCTACCAGCTGCGCCACAGCCCCGGAAGGTGTCACCCGGCCGATCGGAGATCGACGGAGCAACGACGTGGAATCCTAGCCAACGGCATCCTCGCTGGGCCAATCGGCGCCCGGGGCGTGGTCCGGGTGGGGTCCGACCACCGCGGTCTCGTTGTAGGAGACCAGGCGCAACCGGCCGGTCCCTTCGTGCTCGTCGAGTACCGCCCAGCCGCAGTTGTCCATCCCGCGCAGGCCGCGCCCCAGCTCCCACGGCCAGTCCAGGAGCGCCATCAGGGCGACCTTGAGGCAGGCGCCGTGCATCACGACCAACCCGGTCCCGTCGACGCCCAACTCGGCCAGGCAGCCGCTGAGCGCGGCGAGCACGCGCGCGCGCACCTGGAGGGTGGTCTCCTCTCCGGCGACGAGAACGGACTCGTCGTGGGCCAGCCACGCGGCGTACTCACGGGGGAAGCGCTGGGCGAACTCCGGCCGGGTCAGCCCGGACCGCTCGCCGACGTCGTACTCGCGGAGTCGGGCGTCGGTGTGCACCGACAGGCCGGTCACGTGCGCGATCCGCTCAGCGGTCTCGCGGGCGCGGGTCAGGTCGCTGGACCAGAGCAGGGACGGACCAAGCGTCGCCAGGTGCGGGGCGACGGCGTCGGCCTGGGCCTGGCCGACCGCGTCCAGCGGGATGTCGGCGTGCCCCTGGGCGCGGTCGACGGCGTTCCAGGCGGTCTGGCCGTGACGGACGAGGACCAGGCGGCGGCTCACCGGGGGTTCGCGGGACGGGCGTCGACGTCCTCGGGCAGCGGGATCGCGGGACAGTCACGCCAGAGCCGCTCGAGGGCGTAGAAGCGGCGCTCCTCCTCGTGCTGGACGTGCACCACGATCTCGCCGTAGTCGAGCAGGACCCAGCGGCCCTCGCGGTGCCCCTCCCGGCGCAGCGGCTTGGCACCGACCTCGCGCAGCTTCTCCTCGACCTCGTCGACGATCGCGCGCACCTGACGGTCGTTGGAGCCGCTCGCGATCACGAAGACGTCGGTGATCGCGAGCTGCTCGCTCACGTCGAAGGCGACGATCTCGGTCGCGAGCTTGTCGGAGGCCGCGCGGGCGGCGACGACCGCGAGCTCGACGGCTCGGTCGGTGGCGTTCATGCGGTGCTTTCCTCGGGTCGGGTGTAGAGGTTGTGCTTGGCGATGTACTGCACCACGCCGTCGGGCACGAGGTACCAGACGGGCTCGCCGCGGCGCTTGCGCTGCCGGCAGTCGGTCGACGAGATGGCCAGGGCCGGGATCTCGACCATGGTCACACGGTCGCTCGGAATCGCGGCCAGCGTGGCCGGGTCCATCGCGTAGCCCGGTCGCGTGCAGCCGACGAAGTTGGCCAGCTCGAACAGCTCGTCGGCGTCGCGCCAGGTGAAGATCTCGGCCAGGGCGTCGGCACCGGTGATGAAGTAGAGGTCAACGTCGGGCATGGCGGTGTGGAGGTCGCGCAGCGTGTCGATCGTGTACGTCGGACCGTTGCGGTCGATGTCGACGCGGGAGACGGTGAACCTCGGGTTGGCCGCGGTCGCGATCACCGTCATCAGGTAGCGGTCCTCGGCCGGCGAGACCTCACGGTCCGACTTCTGCCACGGCGCACCCGTCGGCACGAAGACGACCTCGTCGAGGTCGAACCACGCCTGCACCTCGGAGGCGGCCACCAGGTGCCCGTGGTGGATCGGGTCGAAGGTGCCGCCCATCACGCCGACCCGGCGGCGGACGGCGTGCGCCCCGGACGGGTGCGCCTCGGGCTGCGTGGCCAGGGCGCTCAGCTGTGCTCTCGCCCACCGCCGAACGCGATCACCGCGCCCAGCGCCGCCAGCAGGATCAGGAGCGTCAGGCCGCCGACGACCCAGTGGTTCACCCCGGCCCACATCTCGTGCTCTTCCGCAGCGGCCACCAGCAGCGTCGACATGGCGAGCACTCTACCGGGGCCGGAGACCCGCTAGCGGACCTGGCCGTCGCCGGTGACGACGTACTTGGTCGAGGTCATCTCGGGGAGCCCCATCGGGCCGCGCGCGTGCAGCTTCTGCGTGCTGATGCCGATCTCGGCGCCGAAGCCGAACTCGCCGCCGTCGGTGAACCTCGTCGACGCGTTGACCATCACAGCGGCCGAGTCGACCTCGGCGGCGAAGCGCCGCGCGGTCGCGAGGTCGCGAGTGACGATGGCCTCGGTGTGCCCGCTCGACCACCGGGCGATGTGGGCGATCGCCGCGTCGAGGTCGGGGACCACGGCGGCCGAGATCTCGAGGGCGAGGTACTCCGTGGCCCAGTCGTCCTGAGTCGCTGCCAGCACGCCGTCGTAGGTCGCGAAGGCCGGGTCACCGTGGATCCGCACGCCTGCATCCTGGAGGGCTGCCACGACCCGGGGCAGGAACTCGTCGGCCACGTCGGCGTGCACGAGCAGCGACTCGGCGGCGTTGCAGACACTCGTGCGCTGGGTCTTGGAGTTGAGCACGATCGCAAGTGCCTGGTCGAGGTCCGCGTCGCGGTCGACGTACACATGGCAGTTGCCGACACCGGTCTCGATGACCGGCACGGTGGACTCCTCGACGACCGAGCGGATCAGCCCCGCTCCCCCGCGGGGGATCAGGACGTCGACGAGCCCGCGGGCGCGCATCAGGGCCTTGACGCTCTCGTGGGTGTCTCCCGGAACCAGTTGGACGACGTCCGCGGGGAGGCCGAACACCTCGACGGCGCCCCGGATCACGTCGACCAGGGCGGCGTTGCTCGAGCGCGCGCTCGAGCTGCCACGCAGCAGCACCGCGTTGCCGGACTTCAGGCAGATGCCGGCCGCGTCGACAGTGACGTTGGGGCGGGCCTCGTAGATCATGCCGACCACGCCGAAGGGCACCCGGACCTGGCGCAGCTCCAATCCGTTCGCCAGGGTGTCGCCGCGGACCACCTCGCCGACCGGGTCCGGCAGCGCCGCCACCTGGCGGAGCCCGTCAGCCATCGCCTCCAGACGCGCCTCGTCGAGGCGCAGGCGGTCAACGATGTTGGCGGGCAGCCCGTCGGACTCCGCTCGGGCGATGTCCTCCTCGTTGGCGCCCAGGATGGTCGTCGAGTGGACGGTCAACGCCTCGGCGGTCGCGGCGAGGGCCGCGTCTTTGGCGGCGCGGGTGGCCAGCGCCAGCACGCGCGAGGCCACGCGAGCCCGGGTCGCCGCGTCGGTGACCTCTTGCTGGATGCCCATGTGACCAGGGTAAGCGTCGTCTGGCGGGGTTCTTCCGGCACCAGGTGCCGGGAAACCTCCGTCGGAACGCCGGGCGCGACGGGCCGTCAGCCCTTGCGCTTGTTGATCTCCTCGGTGGCGGCCGGGAGGACGGTGTGGAGGTCACCGACGACGCCGAAGTCGACGAGCTCGAAGATCGGCGCCTCCTCGTCCTTGTTGACCGCGACGATGGTCTTGGAGGTCTGCATGCCCGCCCGGTGCTGGATCGCGCCGGAGATGCCGGCGGCGATGTAGAGCTGGGGCGAGACGGTCTTGCCGGTCTGGCCGACCTGGTAGCTGTGCGGCACCCAGCCGGAGTCCACCGCGGCCCGGGAGGCACCCACCGCAGCGCCGAGGGCGTCGGCCAGGGCCTCGATCGGGCCGAAGTCGCCTCCCGTGCCGCGTCCTCCGGAGACCACGATGGCCGCGTCGGTCATCTCGGGTCGCCCGGTGGCCTGCCGCGGCTGCGCGGCCACGATCTGCGCGGTCTTCGCGGCGTCGGAGATCGTCACCGCGACCTGCTCGACGGCGCCGGCGCCGGCGGCCTCCTCGGGGGCCGCGGCGTTGGGCTTGACCGTGATGATCGGGGTGCCCTGGGTGACCTTGGCAGTGACGGTGTAGTTGCCCGCGAACACCGACTGAGTCGTGACCGGGGCGCCGTCGACCGCCTGGACGTCGACCGCGTCGGTGATCAGCCCCGACGAGGCCTTGATGGCCAGCCTCCCGGCGACCTCCTTGCCCTCGGCGGAGGAGGTGATCAGCACCGCCGCCGGCGACGACGTGGAGACCAGTTGCTGCAGCGCCTCCGCCTTGGGGGCCACGAGGTAGCCGCGGATCTCGGCGTCGTCGACCGAGTAGACCTTCTCGGCGCCGTACGCCTTGAGGGTCTCGGCGGCCGTACCGGCCTGTTCGGGACGACCGATGAACACCGCCGAAGGGGTGCCCAGACGACGCGCGATCGTGAGCAGCTCGAGGGTCGGCTTCTTCACGACGCCGTCGGCGTGCTCGACGAGGACGAGGACTTCGGACATTCGCTCTGCGCTCCTGCTAGTCGTTCCGGCTCAGATGAACTTCTTGTCGGCGAGGAAGCCGGTCAGCGCCTGCGCGCCGGACCCTCCCTCGTCCTTGACGATCTCGCCGGCGGTACGCGGCGGGCGAGCTTGCGCGTCCTCGACGGCGGACCAGGCCACCGACAGGCCGACCTGGTCGGCGGCGACGCCGAGGTCGGCGAGTGCATAGGTCTCGAGCGGCTTCTTCTTGGCCGCCATGATCCCCTTGAACGACGGGTAGCGCGCCTCCCCCGACTGGTCGGTGACCGAGATGACGAGCGGCATCGTGCCCCCGATCACCTCGGTCGCGGTGTCGCCGTCGCGCTTGATCCGGACCTGGTCGCCCTGGGTCTCGACCACCGACGCCAGGGTCACCTGTGGCACGCCCAGGCGCTCGGCCAGCATGGCGGGCAGCACGCCCATCGAGCCGTCGGTCGAGGACATTCCGCACATCACGAGGTCGGGGACCGATCCGCCCGCGGCCTTCTTCACGGCCTCGGCCAGCACCAGGGAGGTCGCGATCGCGTCCGACCCGGCGACCGCCTCGTCGGAGACGTGCACGCCCTGGTCGACGCCCATCTGCAGCGCCTTGCGCACGGCGTCCACGGCCTTCTCCGGGCCGACCGTCACCGCGGTCACGGTCACCGTCTCGGGGTCATCGGCCTTCTCCTTGAGACGGAGCGCCTGCTCCACGGCGTACTCGTCGAGCTCGCTCAAGAGGCCGTCGACACCGGCGCGATCGACGGTCCAGTCCGACTCGAACCTCCGGTCCGCCGTGGCGTCCGGGACATGCTTCACACAAACGACGATCTGGGTCATGGCGCTGGCCCGCGACGGGGCCCCTCCTGGCTGCTCGGGAGTGTCTCGGGTGACAGGGCGACGTTACTAGCGGGTCGCTCCCACACGGCAGTCAGCCCAGGGTGCGATCCCTCACAGCGTTGAATGGACGAGCGTGTCGCCTCCGGCGCCACGCCGCCGTCCTAGTGGCCCACGAACCGTGCCTTGCCCGGGCCGTGCTCCACGAAGGACTGCATGCCGAGAGTGCGGTCCTCGGTGGCGAAGAGCCCGGCGAACTGCTGCCGCTCGATCTCCAGGCCGGTCTCGAGGTCGGTCTCGATCCCCCGGTCGACGCACTCCTTGGCCGCGCGCAGGGCCAGCGACGCGGCGTTCGCGAACTGGCTCGCCCAGGCCACGGCCTCCGGATAGACCTGGTCGGCCGGAAGGACCCGGTCGACCAGACCGATGGCGAGCGCCTCGTCCGCCTTGACGAACCGGCCGCTGAAGATCAGGTCCTTCGCGGTGCTGGGGCCGACGAGCCGCGTCAGCCGCTGGGTGCCGCCGGCACCGGGGATGATGCCCAGCAGGATCTCCGGCTGGCCGAGCACCGCATCCTCGGCGGCGAACCGGAGATCGGCGCACATCGTCAGCTCGCAGCCGCCGCCGAGCGCGTAGCCGTTGACCGCGGCGACCACGGGCTTGGGGATCCGCGCCACGGCGCTGAACGACGACTGCAGCACACTCGAGTGACGCACCATGTCGGCGTGCGACAGGTCGGCCATCTCCTTGATGTCCGCGCCGGCGGCGAACACCCGCTCGCCGCCCCACAGGACCACGGCCTTGACGTCCTCGCGAGCCGTGGCCTCGGTGGCGGCCGCGCGGATCTCCTCCTGGACCTGGGCGTTCAGCGCGTTCATCTTCGGCCGGTCGAGCCTCAGCGTGCCTACGCCGTCGGCCACCTCGAGTCGCACGAACTCACCCATCGACCTCACCCATCCTCGTCGTCCACCGCTCGCAGCGGCCCGTGCCGAGCCGCCTCATGGTGAGCCTAGCCAGCCCCGACCCCGAGCCAGCCGCCGGTCGCCAGGGCTCGGCCAGGGTCCAGAATGTGCCGGGTGAGTCCCGAGAGATGGCGCTGGCGCACCCGCGACGAGACGCTCTCGGTCTGGCCGGGACGGCATCAGGAGCTCGGCGCCACGTGGGGACCGGAGGCGACCAACTTCGCGGTGTGGGCGCCGGCCGCGTCCGCCGTCTGGGTGTGCCTCTTCGACGACGACGGGGCCGAGACCCGCTACCAGCTCACCGAGCAGACCCTCGGCGTCTGGAACGGCCAGATCCCGGGTGTGCCCGTCGGCCAGCTCTACGGCTTCCGCGCCGACGGGCCGTGGGATCCCCGGCACGGGATGCGCTTCAACCCCGCGAAGCTGCTCCTCGACCCCTACTCCCTCGCCATCACCGGGGAGCCGGTCCCCGGTCCCGCGCTGCTCGACCACGACGGTGAGCTGTCGGCCCGCAGCGACGTCGACTCCGCGTCGTCGATGCCGCGGAGCGTCGTGGTCCGCGACGACTTCGACTGGGGCGACGACCGCCCGCTGCGCACGCGCTGGCGCGACACGGTCATCTACGAGCTCCACGTCAAGGGGTTCACGCAGCTGCACAACGAGATCCCCGAGCACCTGCGCGGCACCTATGCCGGCCTCGGCACCCACACCGTGATCGACTACCTGCGCGACCTGGGCGTCTCGGCGGTGGAGCTGATGCCGGTGCAGCAGTTCTTCACCGAGCCGGCGGTAGCGGCCAGGGGGATGGTCAACTACTGGGGCTACAACACCGTCGGCTTCTTCGCACCCCACGCGGCCTACGCCTCGTCGGGCACCCGGGGCGGGCAGGTGCGCGAGTTCAAGGAGATGGTGCGCGCCTTCCACCAGGCCGGCATGGAGGTCTTCCTCGACGTGGTCTACAACCACACGGCCGAGGGCGACGTCGCCGGCCCGACGTATTCGTTCCGCGGACTCGACGACCTCGGGTTCTACAAGCGGTCGGGGGCACCGGGCAGCGCGTACTGGGACGTCACGGGGTGTGGCAACACCGTCGACTCGTCGTACGGCGGGGCGCTGCGCCCGATCCTCGACTCGCTGCGCTACTGGGTCACCGAGATGCACGTCGACGGCTTCCGCTTCGACCTGGCGTCCGCGCTCGCCCGGACCGGCCACGAGGTCGACCTGCAGAGCGCCTTCCTGACCACGATCGGCCAGGACCCCGTGCTGCGCTACGTCAAGCTGATCGCCGAGCCGTGGGACGCGTCCATGGACGGCTACCAGGTGGGGTCGTTCCCGCCGCCGTGGGTGGAGTGGAACGACAGCTACCGCGACACGGTGCGGGACTTCTGGGTGGCACCCGACGGGATCCGTCGGGTGGCCTCCCGGCTAGCCGGGTCGTCGGACCTGTACGCCGACGACGGCCGCTCGCCGTACGCGTCGGTCAACTTCGTCACGGCGCACGACGGGTTCACGGTGCGCGACCTGGTGAGCTACGACCGCAAGCACAACAAGGCCAACGGCGAGCACAACCGCGACGGCTCCGACAGCAACCACTCGTGGAACCACGGCGTCGAGGGCGAGACCGACGACGCGGAGGTGCAGGCACTGCGGCGCAGGCAGGCCGCCAACCTGATGATCACCCTCTGCCTGTCGAGCGGGTCGCCGATGATCACGGCCGGTGACGAACGGGGCCGCACCCAGCGCGGCAACAACAACCCCTATGTGCAGGACAACGAGATCTCCTGGGTGGACTGGAGACCCGACGACGCCTGGCTCGACGTCTACGAGTTCACCAAGCGCGCCCTGCAGCTGCGCAGGCAGCATCACGCGCTGCGGCAGCGGCACCACTTCGCCGGCACGCCCTCGATCGAGGGGGGCGCGAAGGATCTCGCCTGGATGCACCCCGAGGGCCGCGAGATGGAGCCGCACGACTGGTTCGACGAGGACCTGCACGTGATCGGCATGTTCGTCTCGGGCGACCCGCTGCGCTCTCCAGGACCGCGCGGCGAGCAGCAGCGGGACAGCTCGTTCCTGATGTGGTTCAACAGCGACGACGAGGCCGTCGACGTCACCCTCCCCCACAACGAGTGGGTCAACCACGGCGAGGTCGTGCTCTCCACCGACCCCGAGCACCCGCACGGCGAGCACGTCGCCTCGGGCAGTCAGCTGACCTTGGGCCCGCGGACCGTCGTGGTCCTCCGGCAGTCCTGAAGGGCCCCTACAAGAGGGGCCTCAGTCGAGGGCGCTGAGACCGGCGGCCAGCTCCGCCGTGGGCAACGGCACGGTGAGCACCACGAGGCCCTCCGTGAGCGCCCTCGCGGCCGCCGCGGTCCGGGAGGAGACCCCGAGCTTGGTGCGGACGCGGTCGACGTGGGCGTGGACGGTCCGCAGCGAGATCGTGAACAGGTCGGCCAGGCCCTGGTCGGTGTACGCGAGCGCCAGCCCCGTCAGGACCTCCAGCTCCCGCCTCGTCAGCCGGTACGGCGCGTCCGCGCGCGGCGGACCGCAGGCGGTGATCGCGGCGCCCGACCCGGGTGCCCGCAGCAGGACCGGTCGCCAGCCCCGGGCGTCCTCGGCCCAGCACCGCAGCCTCCTGCCGGGCGGGACCTGACGGCCGACCTCGAGGAGGCGGCCCGAGGCCGGCGACGGGTCGGCGTACGCGACGGGGGCGGCCAACAGCACCGACAAGGCGGGCAGCATGCCGGCCAGCGCGGCACACCGGTCGGCGTCGAAGCGAGCGGCGCTGCAGCTCGACACGTGAATCAGGCCGAAGGTCGAGGCGCTGGCCCCCACCCGCCCGGTGGTGAGCCGGCCGGTGACCCCGTCGCGGAACCCGCTCGGCTCCACGCGCTCGCGGAAGAACCACCCGTCCCGGTAGCTGCGCTCGGGCTCGGTCGACAACGACATCGGGAGCCAGGCGTCGGCCACCATCGCCATCCACGGGGTCTCGGGGAACTCCCGGGCCAGGGCCTGCGACACGGGGGCGTCGTACCCCTGGTCGACCACCACCCGGCTCGTGGCCAGGTCGACGACCGACCCGGCGTCTCCTCCGAGCGCCGACACCACCAGGCCGAGCGCCTCGCGCCGGGCGCCGGCCGGGTCGGCGGATCCGGCGAGCAGCCCCAGACGCGCGGCGATCGCAACGTCGTCGTACGTCGGCATGGGCGGCTCGCGGGGACGGACCCGCTGGTCGGGTCGTTCGGAGCCTCACGATAAACCGCTCCGGTCGGTAGTTCTACCGATGCGCCACACGGCCCGGCCCACCTTGACTGGGCGCCCAAGCGACGATGCCGACTGCAGGAGGACCTATGGCGACCGGCTACCTGTACCACGAGATCTTCGGCTGGCACGACACCGGCACCAACGCCGGCCTGTTCCCGTCCGATCCCGGGGCCGGGCTCCAGCCCTTCAACCACTTCGAGAACGCCGAGACCAAGCGGCGCCTGCACGAGCTGGTCGTGGTCTCCGGGCTGATCGACCAGCTGAGCCGGGTCGCGCCGCGGCGCGCGACCGAGGAGGAGCTGCTGCGCGTCCACACACGCGAGCACGTCGACCGCATCAAGTCCGAGAGCGCGCTGCCCAAGGGCGGCGACGCCGGGGACGGCCTCTCCCCGTTCGGCCGCGGCGGCTTCGAGATCGCCCTGCTGGCTGCGGGCGGTGTCATCGCGATGGTCGACGCGGTGCTCGACGGGACGGTCGACAACGGCTACGCGCTCGTGCGACCCCCCGGACACCACGCCGTCGCCGAGACCGGAATGGGCTTCTGCCTCTTCTCCAACCTCGCGATCGCCGCCAAGCACGCCCGGGAGGTGCGCGGAGTCGAGCGGATCGCCATCCTCGACTGGGACGTGCACCACGGCAACGGCACCCAGTCGGCGTTCTACGACGACCCGTCCGTGCTCACCATCTCCCTGCACCAGGACAACGTGTTCCCGCCGAACTCCGGCGCCATCGAGGAGCGCGGAGTCGGCGAGGGGCTCGGCTACGCCGTCAACGTGCCGCTCCCTGCGGGCACCGGCGACGGAGGCTATCTGCACGCCATGGACGAGGTCGTGGTGCCCGCGATCCGAGACTTCGACCCGGACCTGGTGCTGGTCGCGTCCGGGTTCGACGCGAGCGCGATGGACCCCCTCGCCCGCCAGATGGTCACCTCGGAGGGCTACCGCTCGCTGACGGCCCGCCTGATGGAGGTGGCCGCCGAGACCTGCGACGGCCGGATCGCGATGTCACACGAGGGTGGCTACAACCCCGTCTACGTCCCGTTCTGCGGGCTGGCCGTGCTCGAGCAGCTGTCGGGAGCGACGCCGTTCCCGGACCCGATCCTCCCGATCCCCGCCGGCTTCGCCGGTCAGGACCTGCAGCCGCACCAGGCCGACCTGGTCGCCCGGGTGCAGTCGACCCTCGCCTGACCCTTGCCGCCGTGCCGGTCGAGGAGGGCCCCCTCGGGGCCCGTCACGAGACCGCCGCACCCTTCCGGGGTCTCGACACCGCTCGCTGACGCTCGCGGGCTCGACCAACGACACCCTCTCGCTGGTCGAGTGTCGAGACCCGGTGTCCGGCGCGGCTTCGCTGGGTGGCGCTCACGGGAGGGCGACGACGCCGAGCTCGGCGGGTGAGGCGAGCAGGTCGTTGCGCGGGATCACGCGGACCGTGTAGCCGAAGGCGCCCGAGTGGTCGAGGGTGACGGTGCCGTCGAAGCGCCAGCGTCCGCCCTCGTAGGCCTCCGCGACGGTCAGCGAGCCGGTCGTGGTGTCGACCAGGGCGTCGTCGGGGTCGATCACACCGTGCACGACCTGGACGTCGACGTCGTCAGGGCCGAGCTCGCCGAGGCCCACGAACGCCCGGACGCTCAGCACGTCGCCCACCTCGGGGGCGTCGCTGAGGCCCTCGCTGTCGACGTGCTCGACACGCACGGCCGGCCAGTTGGCCCGCACCTTCTTCTTCCAGGCGGCCAAGGCCGTCGCGCCCGCGAAGTCGTTGTTGAGCGCGCGGCTGGTGACGGTGGCCGGCGTGTAGAGCTGCCGGATGTAGTCGCGGACCATGCGGGTGGCGAGCACCTTGGGGCCGAGCGACTTCAGCGTGTGCCGGACCATCTCGATCCAGCGCGCCGGCACGCCCTCGCCGTCGAGGTCGTAGAACTTGGGGGCGACGTCGTTCTCGATCAGGTCGTAGAGAGCGACCGACTCGAGGTCGTCCCGACGGTCGGCGTCGTCGACCCCGTCGGCCGAGGGGATCGCCCAGCCGTTCGTGCCGTCGTACCACTCGTCCCACCAGCCGTCGAGGATCGACAGGTTGAGTCCGCCGTTCAGGGCGGCCTTCATCCCGGACGTGCCGCACGCCTCGTAGGGCCGCAGGGGGTTGTTGAGCCAGACGTCGCAGCCCGGGTAGAGCGGCTGGGCCATCGCGATGTCGTAGTTGGGGAGGAAGACGATGCGGTGCCTGACCTCGGGGTCGTCGGCGAAGCGCACCATCTCCTGGATCAGCTTCTTGCCGCCCTCGTCGGCGGGGTGCGACTTGCCCGCGATGATGAGCTGCACCGGGCGCTCCGGGTGCAGCAGCAGCCGCTTGAGCCGCTCGGGGTCGCGCAGCATCAGCGTGAGCCGCTTGTACGACGGCACGCGACGCGCGAAGCCGATGGTCAGCACGTCGGGGTCGAGGACGCTGTCCACCCAGCCCAGCTCCGCCGGTGCGATGCCGCGCTTGAGGCTGGACTTGGTCAGCCGGCGCCGGGCGTCGAGCACCAATCGCTCGCGGAGCTGCCGCTTGACCGCCCAGATGTCGGTGGAGGGCACCTCGTCGACGGCCCGCAGGAACCCCTCGACGTCGTCGCCATCCGGGTCGGCGCCCCGCGACTCCGCCAACGCGAACACCTCGCGGGCGACCCAGGTGGGCGCGTGCACGCCGTTGGTGACCGACCCGATCGGCACCTCCGCCTCGTCGAAGGCGGGCCACAGGCCGTTGAACATCTCGCGGCTGACGTGACCGTGCAGCAGCGAGACGCCGTTGGCGCGCTGGGCGAGGCGGAAGCCCATCACCGCCATGTTGAAGACCGACGGGTCACCGCCCTCGTAGTCCTCGCTGCCCAGGGCGAGCACCCGCTCGACCGGGATCTCGGGCGTCGGGCCGGTGGCGCCGAAGTACTGCTCGACGAGCTCGCGGGGGAACCGGTCGATGCCGGCAGGGACCGGCGTGTGGGTCGTGAAGAGCGTGGAGGCCCGCGACACCTCGAGCGCCGTGTCGAGGTCGAGAGCGGGACCGTTGGCTCCTGTGATCAGCTCGCTGATGCGCTCGAGGCCGAGGAAGCCCGCGTGGCCCTCGTTGGTGTGGAACACCTCCGGGGCAGGGTGCCCGGAGAGCCGCGCGTAGACGCGCAGGGCCCGGACGCCGCCGACGCCGAGCAGCAGCTCCTGGCGGAGGCGGTGCTCCTTGATGCCGCCGTAGAGCCGGTCGGTGACCTCGCGGTACTCGTCCGGGTTGCCCTCGACGTCGGAGTCGAGCAGCAGCAGGGGGATCCGGCCGACGCTGGCCACCCAGATGCGGGCGAGCAGGTCGGGACCGCCGGGCATCTCGATCGAGACGCTGGCCGGCGTGCCGTCGGACTCGCGCAACAGCGCCAGCGGGAGCTCGTCGGGGTCGAGCACCGGGTAGGTCTCCTGCTGCCAGCCCTCGCGCGAGAGCGACTGCTTGAAGTAGCCGTGCTTGTAGAGCAGGCCGACGCCGATCAGCGGCACCCCGAGGTCGCTGGCCGCCTTGAGATGGTCGCCGGCCAGGATGCCGAGGCCCCCGGAGTACTGCGGCAGGACGGCCGTGATGCCGAACTCGGGCGAGAAGTACCCGATCGCGCGCGGCGCGTCGGCACCCGCCTTGCGCTGGTACCACCGCTCGCCGGTGAGGTAGCGCTCGAGGTCGGCCCGCGCGACGTCGAGGCGCGCGACGAACTCCTGGTCCTCGGCGAGCTCGGCCCAGCGGGCCCGGCCCACGGCGCCGAGGAGCCGCACCGGGTCGTGGTCGACGGCGTCCCACGTCTCGGCGTCGACCGCCGCGAAGACGTCCTGGGTCTGGGGATGCCAGGACCAGCGCAGGTTGCCCGCGAGGTCGGCCAGCGGCTCGAGCACCGCAGGCAGGACGGGACGGACCGTGAATCGTCGGATGGCACGCACAGAGGGACCGTAGCCCAGCTCTCTGGATCGTTCCAATCCCGTCGTACCGCGGACCGGAGGAGGTGCTTGCACGGCTCCCGACCATTCGGCAAGGGTGGGCGCATGGTCGGCCGCATTCCCATCCTCCACGTCATGCCGGTCGTCGACCTCGGCCGGCAGGCGGCCAAGGCGACGGTGGGTGAGCCCATCCCCGTCTCGGCGACCGTCTTCCGCGAGGGACACGACCGTCTCGGCGCCGAGGTCCTGGCGATCGACCCGGACGGCAACCGCCGTGACCCGGTGCGGATGACCAAGCACCCCGACCAGCCCGACGTCTATCTGGCCACCCTCGTCCTCGACACGCAGGGCCCGTGGGGCTTCGAGGTGCACGCTTGGTCCGACCCGCTGGCCACGTGGGCCCACGCGGCCGGACTCAAGATCCCTGCGGGCGTGGACGTGGAGCTGATGTTCACCGAGGGCCGACTGCTCTTCGACCGGGTGCGTGCCACGCTCCGCGACCCCGCCGACCTGGCGGTCGTCGACGCCGCTCTGGCCGCGGCCACCGACACCGAGCGGCCCGTCGAGGCGCGGCTCGCAGCCCTCCAGGCCCCCGAGCTCGGCCACCTCCTGTACGAGCACCCGATCCGGGAGCTGACCACCGTCGAGGGTCCCTACCCGCTCTTCGTGGACCGCCGCCGCGCCCTCTTCGGCAGCTGGTACGAGTTCTTCCCCCGGTCCGAGGGCGCGTACGTCGACCCGACCACGGGCTCCGTGGTGAGCGGGACGTTCGAGACCGCGAAGGCGCGCCTCGACTACGCCGCCGACCTCGGCTTCGACGTGGTGTACCTGCCGCCGATCCACCCGATCGGCGAGGTCAACCGCAAGGGGCCCAACAACACCCTCACCCCCGGCCCCGACGACCCCGGCTCACCGTGGGCGATCGGCTCCCGCTTCGGGGGGCACGACGCGATCCACCCCGACCTGGGCACGATGGCCGACTTCGACGACTTCGTCGCGCACGCCCAGGGGCTGGGCCTCGAGGTGGCGCTCGATCTGGCCCTCCAGGCTGCCCCGGACCACCCGTGGGTGACCAGCAACCCCGAGTGGTTCACCACGCGCGCGGACGGCACCATCGCCTACGCGGAGAACCCGCCCAAGAAGTACCAGGACATCTACCCGGTCAACTTCGACAACGACCCGGTCGGCATCTGCGCGGAGGTGCTGCGGATCGTGCGGCTGTGGATGTCGCACGGGGTCCGGATCTTCCGGGTGGACAACCCCCACACCAAGCCCGTGGCCTTCTGGGCGTGGCTCCTCGGTGAGATTCGGCGTACCGACCCCGATGTGCTCTTCCTGGCCGAGGCGTTCACGCGACCCGCGATGATGAGCACGCTGGGCGCGATCGGGTACCACCAGTCCTACACCTACTTCACCTGGCGCACCGCCAAGTGGGAGATCGAGGACTACCTGCGGGAGCTCTCCCACCGCACCGACCACGTGATGCGACCCAACTTCTTCGTCAACACCCCCGACATCCTCCACGAGTACCTGCAGTACGGCGGGCCCGCGGCGTTCAAGATCCGTGCGGTCCTGGCGGCGTGCGGCAGCCCCAGCTGGGGGGTCTACTCGGGCTATGAGCTGTTCGAGCACGTCGCCGTCCGGCCGGGCAGCGAGGAGTACCTCGACTCGGAGAAGTACCAGATCAGGATCCGCGACTGGGAGGGCGCGCAGGCCAGCGGGCGCACGCTCGCGCCGTTCCTGCGCGGGCTGAACCTGGTCCGGCGCGAGCACCCGGCCCTCCAGCAGCTGCGCAACGTGACCATCCACAGCAGCGACGACGAGAACGTCCTGGTGTTCAGCAAGCGCGCCCCCCTCGCGTCGGGCCCCGGCTCCGGTGCGGGTGACGACGTGGTGATCGTGGTCGTCAACCTCGATCCCCACGGGGCGCGGGAGACCACAGTCCACCTCAACATGCCCGCACTGGGGCTGGGCTGGCACGACAGCCTCGTGGTGCGCGACGAGATCACCGGGCAGCAGTTCACCTGGAAGGAGCACAACTACGTGCGGCTGGATCCCGGACACGAGCCCGCGCACATCCTCAGTGTGAGGACGTCGTGACGGCTGGCGACGCCTCACCGGGTCTCGACACGGGCTCGCCTGGCGGCTCGCCCGGCTCGACCACCGAGACGGACACCGGGTCGACCACCGAGGCGGACACCCGCTCGACCAGCGAGGCGGACACCGGGTCGACCAGCGCGGCGGACTGGTTCAAGACGGCGGTCTTCTACGAGGTGCTCGTGCGGTCGTTCCGCGACGCCAACGGCGACGGCACGGGCGACTTCCGGGGGCTGACGGAGAAGCTCGACTACCTGCAATGGCTGGGCGTCGACTGCCTCTGGGTGCCGCCGTTCTTCGCCTCGCCGCTGCGCGACGGCGGCTACGACATCGCCGACTACACCAACATCCTCCCGGAGATCGGCACGATCGAGGACTTCCGCGCGTTCCTCGACGCAGCCCACCAGCGGGGGCTCCGGGTGATCATCGACTTCGTCATGAACCACACCAGCGACGCGCACCCGTGGTTCCAGGCCAGTCGCAGCGACCCCGACGGCCCCTACGGCGACTTCTACGTCTGGTCCGACAGCGACGAGCTCTACGAGGAGGCCCGGATCATCTTCGTCGACACCGAGCCGTCCAACTGGACCTGGGACCCGGTGCGCCAGCAGTACTACTGGCACCGCTTCTTCGCCCACCAGCCCGACCTCAACTTCGACAACGCGAAGGTGCACGAGGCGATGCTCGAGGCGATGTCGTTCTGGCTCGACATGGGGCTCGACGGCTTCCGGCTCGACGCCGTGCCCTATCTCTACGAGCGTCCAGGCACCAACGGCGAGAACCTCCCGGAGACCCACGAGTTCCTCCGGAAGGTCAGGAAGTTCGTCGACACCCACTACCCCGGCCGGGTGCTGCTCGCCGAGGCCAACCAGTGGCCCGCCGACGTGGTCGACTACTTCGGCGACTTCGCGAGCGGCGGCGACGAGTGCCACATGTGCTTCCACTTCCCGGTGATGCCGCGCATCTTCATGGCCGTCCGCCGCGAGTCGCGCTGGCCGATCTCGGAGATCATGGAGCAGACCCCCGCGATCCCGGACGGCTGCCAGTGGGGGATCTTCCTGCGCAACCACGACGAGCTGACCCTCGAGATGGTCACCGACGAGGATCGCGACTACATGTGGGCGGAGTACGCCAAGGACCCGCGGATGAAGGCCAACATCGGCATCCGCCGCCGGCTCGCCCCCCTCCTCGACAACGACGTGAACCGGATGGAGCTGTTCACCGCGTTGCTCCTCTCGCTGCCCGGCTCGCCCGTCCTCTACTACGGCGACGAGATCGGCATGGGCGACAACATCTGGCTGGGCGACCGCGACGGGGTCCGCACGCCCATGCAGTGGACGCCCGACCGCAACGCCGGCTTCTCGGCGGCGACCCCGGGCCGGCTGCACCTGCCGGTGATCCAGGACCCCGTCTACGGCTACCAGAGCGTCAACGTGGAGGCCCAGCTCGAGAACGCCTCCTCCCTGCTGCACTGGACTCGCCGGATGATCCACGCACGGCGCGGCCAGACGGCGTTCGGCCTCGGCACGTTCGCCGACCTGGGTGGCTCGAACCCGTCGGTCCTGTCCTACGCCCGGGAACTCTCCGAGGATGGCGTCACCGAAGTGATCGTCTGCGTCAACAACCTCTCGCGGTTCCCCCAACCGGTCGAGCTGGACCTGCGCCGCTATGAAGGCATGGTGCCGGTCGAGCTCCTGGGTGGGGTCACCTTCCCCGCGATCGGCGAGCTGCCCTACCTGCTCACGCTGGGGGGCTACGGCTTCTACTGGTTCCGGTTGACCCATCCATACGAGGAGTTGGCACCATGACGGCCCTCCATGACGAGCTCGGCGCGTTCATCGGGGGGGCGCGATGGTTCGGTGGGAAAGGGCGGCCCTTCCGGGTCACCGAGGTGACCACGCTCGGCCCGGTGGAGACCGGCACTGCAGCCCGCGCGTCGATCGAGCTCGTCACGATCCAGTACGACGACGAGGCCGGCGGGGTCGAGCTCTACCAGCTCCCCCTGGCCTACTACGCCGAGCGCCAGGACCGGCTCGACCATGCCTTCGTCGCGTGGTGGCAGGAGGAGCAGGGGTTCGTGCACGCCTACGACGCGGTGCACGACCGGGAGGCGATGGCCGGCTGGCTGAGCGCCTTCATCGACCCGCCGGCGGACGGGCCTCTGGAGTTCCATCGACTCCCGGGCCACGACCTGGACCCGGACTCCCACTCGACGCTCTTCACCGGCGAGCAGTCCAACTCCTCGGTCGCGTTCGGCGAGGACGCGCTGCTCAAGGTCTTCCGCAAGGTGACACCGGGGGTGAACCCCGACATCGAGGTGCACCGGGTCCTGACCGAGGCGGGCTCCCAGCACGTGGCGGCTCTCTACGGATGGCTCGAGGCCGACACCGGCGGCATCGTGCAGCTCGCCATGCTCCAGCAGTTCCTCCGCACGGCGACGGACGGCTTCGACGCGGCGCTGGCCAGCGTGCGCGACCTGTTCGCCGAAGGTGACCTGCGAGCCGACGAGGTGGGTGGCGACTTCGCCGCCGAGGCCGCCCGCCTGGGCGAGTCGCTGGCCGAGGTGCACCACACGCTGGCTGCGGAGTTCCCCACCCACACCCGGACCGCCGCCGAGCAGGCCGCCGCGGTCGAGGCGATGCAGGCCCGCCTCGACGCCGCGATTGGCGTCGTGCCCGAGCTGGCGCCGTACTCTGACGGTCTCCGCGCGCGGTTCTCCGCGGCCGCGGCGGTGGCGGACGTCGAGATCCAACGGATCCACGGCGACCTGCACCTCGGCCAGACGCTGCGCACGGTGAAGGGCTGGAAGATCGTCGACTTCGAGGGCGAGCCGGCCAAGCCGCTCGCCGAGCGGGTCCTGCCGGACTCCGTATGGCGCGACGTCGCCGGCATGGTCCGCAGCTTCGACTACGCCTCCCACGTCGCGGAGCGCACGGCGGCCGCAGCCACCGACGACACCGGCGCCGAACAGCGTGCCTTCCGCGCCCATGAGTGGATGGAGCGCAACCGCGAGGCGTTCCTGGCCGCCTACGTGGGCCGGGACCTCACCCCGGACGAGCAGCTCCTCCTCGACGCGCACGTAGCTGACAAGGCCGTCTACGAGGCGGTCTACGAGGCCCGCAACCGACCCGGCTGGACGGCCGTGCCGCTGGCCGCGATCGAGCGGCTGGTCGCCTCCTCGTCCTTGCCCTGACCACGACCCGTACCCCGGAAGGAGGCGCACGATGGCCGCAGTTCGCCCGGTGAGCGCCCAGGAGCTCGAGCTGCTCGTCCACGGAGGGCACGGTCACCCGCACTCCGTGCTCGGCCCGCACCCGCACGACGGGGCGGTGACGGTCAGGGTCTTCAAGCCGCTCGCCCGGTCGGTCACGGTGACCTACGCCGAGGACTCCGTGACGTTGGACCACGAGTACGCCGGCGTGTGGGTCGGCGTGCTCCCCGTCGCCGACGTGCCGGACTACCGCGTCGAGGTCGACTACGGCCAGGGCGCGGCCACGCGCGACGACCCCTACCGGTTCCTGCCCACGCTCGGCGAGGTCGACCTGCACCTGATCAACGAGGGCCGGCACGAGCAGCTGTGGCAGGTCCTCGGCGCCCATCACCATCGCTACGAGAGCGAGCTGGGCAGCGGCTACGTCACCGGCACGTCGTTCGCCGTATGGGCGCCCAGTGCCCGCGGCGTGCGGATCAAGGGCGACTTCAACTCCTGGGACGGCCGCGAGCACCCGATGCGCCAGCTCGGCACGTCCGGGGTCTGGGAGCTGTTCGTGCCCGGTGTGGGCACCGGCACGAAGTACAAGTTCGTGATCCTCGGCGCCGACGGCCAATGGCGCGAGAAGGCCGACCCGATGGCCTTCCACACCGAGGTCCCGCCGGCCACGTCGTCGGTGGTCTACGACTCCTCCTACACGTGGGGGGACGTCGAGTGGATGGAGTCCCGCCCGCACCGACGGCACGTGCGCGAGCCGATGGCGATCTACGAGATGCACCTGGGATCGTGGAAGAAGCACTGGGGCGGCGACAGCTACTCCTACGAGGAGCTCGCCGAGGACCTGGTGCCGTACCTCTCCCACCTGGGCTTCACGCACGTGGAGTTCCTGCCGGTGATGGAGCATCCCTTCGGTGGCAGCTGGGGCTACCAGGTCACGTCGTACTTCGCGCCGACGGCGCGCTTCGGCAGCCCCGACGGGTTCCGCTACCTCGTCGACCGGCTGCACCAGGCGGGCATCGGCGTGATCGTCGACTGGGTCCCCGCGCACTTCCCCAAGGACAGCTTCGCGCTGGCGCGCTTCGACGGCACGCCGCTCTACGAGGACCCGAACCCGACGCGCGGCGAGCACCCCGACTGGGGCACCTACGTCTTCAACTTCGGGCGCCGGGAGGTGCGCAACTTCCTCGTGGCCAACGCGCTGTACTGGCTGGAGGAGTTCCACATCGACGGGCTCCGGGTCGATGCCGTCGCCTCGATGATCTACCTCGACTACAGCCGCAACGCCGGCGAATGGACGCCGAACGTCCACGGGGGCCGGGAGAACCTCGAGGCCGTGCAGTTCCTCCAGGAGATGAACGCCACCGTCTACAAGCGGGTGCCCGGCGCGATGACGATCGCCGAGGAGTCGACGAGCTGGGAGGGTGTCACCCGGCCCACCGACGCGGGCGGCCTCGGCTTCGGCTTCAAGTGGAACATGGGCTGGATGCACGACACCCTCGGCTACCTCCAGCGCGAGCCGGTGCATCGTGCCTGGCACCACCACGAGCTGACCTTCGCTCTCGTCTACGCCTGGTCCGAGCACTTCGTGCTGCCGATCAGCCACGACGAGGTCGTCCACGGCAAGGGCTCGCTCCTACGCAAGATGCCCGGCGACCGCTGGCAACAGCTGGCCAACCTGCGCGCCTTCTTGGCGTTCATGTGGGCGCACCCGGGCAAGCAGCTGATCTTCATGGGTTCCGAGATCGGGCAGGAGGCCGAGTGGGCCGAGGCCCGCGAGCTCGACTGGTGGCTGTTGGAGCACTCCGAGCACCGGGGCGTGCTGGACCTCGTCCGCGACCTCAACCACGCGTACGTCGGCACGCCCGCGATCTGGGCCCGCGACGACGAGCCCGCCTCGTTCGAGTGGATCAACGCCGACGACGCGGGGCGCAACGTCTTCTCCTTCGTCCGCCGGGCGCCGGACTCCCCCGACCTCGTCTGCGTGGCGAACTTCGCGGCGATCCCGCACGGTGACTATCGACTCGGGCTGCCCTCCGCTGGGGCCTGGGACGAGTTGGTCAACACCGACGCGGCGGCGTACTCCGGCTCGGGTGTCGGCAACCTGGGCTCCATCACCGGTGTCGACGGGGACCACGACGGCCAGCCGGCGTACGCCACGGTCGTGCTCCCGCCGCTCGCCACCGTCTGGTTCCGCAAGCGGGACGCGTAATCCGTCTGCCCGCGCACCGGCCCGACTAGGGTCGGCCCCGTGACCACCGTGCCCGAGCAGCCGACCCTCACCGACGGGGTGGTCACGTTGCGGCGCTGGCGACTCGAGGACGTCGAGGAGGCGGTCGCGGGCCAGGACGAGCTGATCGCCCACTGGTTCGGATGGCCACCCGACGGGGTGACCAGCGAACGCCAGGTCGAGGCGATCAGGGCCTGGCATCGCGCGTACGACGACGACCGCACGGTCGTGGCGTTCGTGGCCGAGGTCGAAGGCCGGCTGGTGGGGAGCGTCGACATCAGAAGGACCGGTCCAGGCGTGGGACAGATGGCGTGGGCCCTGTTCCGCGGCCACCGTGGCCGCGGCTACGCCACGCGGGCGGTCCGGATGCTGGCCGACTATGCGCTCTCGGACATCGGCCAGGGTGGACTCGGCTACTGGAGGGTCGAGGCCAAGGTCGAGCCCGACAACCAGGCTTCATTGCGGGTCGCCACCCGCAGTGGCCTGCGCCGGGAGGGCCTCCGCCGGATCGAGCCCGGCCAGGGAGACCGGCCCGACACGCTGTCGTACGTGGTGCTGGGGCGCCTGCGGAGCGACCCGCCACTGAGCGAGCCGGAGAGCTTCCGGGCCCTGCTGAACTCCTTCCTCCCCCGCAAGCGGGCCATCGGGCAGCTTCTCGTGCGGGACCGCGCGGGGCGGGTGCTGCTGTGCCAGCTGACCTACAAGCGCGACTGGGACCTGCCCGGAGGAGTGGTCGAGGTCGGCGAGTCGCCGCAGGTCGCCGTCGGTCGCGAGATCGTCGAGGAGCTCGCCCTCGAGGTGTCCGCTGGCGACTTGCTGCTCACCGACTGGCTGCCGCCGTGGGGCGGCTGGGACGACGCGGTCTGCCTGGTGTTCGACGGCGGTGAGCACGACGCTGCCGTGCTCGACGCGATGGTGACCGAGCCCCGAGAGATCCGGACGGCGGAGTTCTGCGACCTCGCCCAGGTCGAGGAGCGCTGCGCGGACTTCACCGCCCGCCGGATCCGCGCCGCGCTCGAGGCCCAGGCCACCGGCCACGCGGCGTACACCGAGTCCGGCCGACCCTCGCCGGGCTGGATCCGCCCGGTGGACGGGCAGCACTGAGAGTTGGCGGCCGTAGTTTCGCCCGCCCGGCCTCAGTTTCCCCGGCCGACCGGGGAAACCGGGAGCGGGCTCAGCCCGAAGACGACCAACCCCGATCCCTCGGTCGCCGACACCGGACCGGCTCCCCCGGGCACCGGCAGCGCGACCACGCCGGACTGACCGAAGACCTCGAGCATCGGGCCGTCCAGGACCGCGCGCACCGGCTCACCGGTCCACGGCAGGTCGACCCGGTGCTCACCCGCCTCGACCGTGAGCGAGCCGTCCTTCGCCGACAGCGTGAACGACGTCGCGGTGAGCCGGTCGCCGGTGCGGGGTGCCCACTCCAGATCGGCGGTCCCGGGCAGCGTGCCGGCCCCGACCGGCGCCGACCGGCGGGCCGCGACCGCAGGATGAGGCGTGGCCACGAGCCGGTCGGCCACGACCTCGAGTCGGTAGGGCAGGCTGTGCGCGCCCATCCAGCCGGCGTCGGCGTCGCCCACCTGGCGCACCCAGGCGACCAGGCCCGGCTCGCCGTCGAGGTCGGTGAAGGGCGTGCAGGCGTAGAGCCCGGGCCCGTAGCTCAGCTGTCGCCAGGCCCCCACCTCGAGGCGGTCCCCGAGGTGCTCGCAGAAGGCGTAAGCAAGGTGGTGGAGCAGCCCGTCGGCCCACACCGAGACCAGCAGGACGGTGCGGTCACCGACCTGCACCAGCACCGGGCACTCCCACACGGACCCGGTCCAGACGCCGTCCGCATCCACTCCCCCCGACCCGTCCGGGTCGCG
Source organism: uncultured Nocardioides sp. (assembly GCA_964542635.1). Lineage (GTDB taxonomy): Bacteria > Actinomycetota > Actinomycetes > Propionibacteriales > Nocardioidaceae > Nocardioides. Next base: position 139,712 of record CAZIVD010000001.1, read on the forward strand.
GCTGTCGGCCCGCATGGCAGCCCGCCCGGCGTACCGCCACTCGCGCAGGTCCGCGGACGCGAACATCCAGATCACCGCCTCTCCTCCTGCGAGGCCCCCGCCGACTAGCATCCGCCACTCGTCCCCGTGGCGATGCACGAAGGGGTCGCGGAAGGCGACCGCCTCCTCGCCCTGGGGGACGGTGGCGACGACGTCCTCGAGGCGCCAGGACTTCCACGAGGACGACTCCGGCAGGGCCCGCCGGACCCGGCCGTCCTGGGCGGAGCCCTCGTCGACCCCGGTGTAGAAGACCACCGCCTCGCCGGGGGTGGGGCGCACCAGGCTGCCCGACCAGCAGCCGTCCTCCCCCGCCCCCGGCTCGAGGGCGACGGGCTCCGGCTGCCAGGTGAGGAGATCCTCGCTGGTCGCGTGCCCCCAGCGGCACTCCAGCGCCCAGTCGGTTCGGTCCGGGACGTACTGGAAGAACAGGTGATACCGGCCCTCGTGGTGCACGAGGGCGACGGGGTCGTTGACCCATCCGGAGGCCGGAGCATGGTGGAGGGTGGGACGCAGGGCCGACATGGCGTCCATCATCGCGGGCCGACCGCAGGGTCCCCTGCCCCTGCCCACCGTGGCGCATCTTTGCTTGGATGCCTGCATGGGCACCTTCGTCTTCGACTTCGCTGAGGGAAACAAGGACCAGAAGGACCTTCTGGGCGGGAAGGGGGCGAACCTCGCCGAGATGACCAACCTGGGACTACCGGTTCCGCCGGGCTTCACGATCTCGACGGAGGCGTGCAAGGCCTACCTGGCCGCGGGCAACGACCCGGAGGGGCTGGCCGACGAGGTGACCGAGCACTTGGGCAGCCTCGAGTCCGCGATGGGACGTCGCCTCGGCGAGTCCGCTGACCCGCTGCTGGTGAGCGTGCGGTCGGGAGCGAAGTTCTCGATGCCCGGGATGATGGAGACGGTGCTCAACGTCGGGCTCAACGACGAGTCCGTCAAGGGTCTGGCCGCCGTCAGCGACAACCCACGTTTCGCCCACGACTCCTACCGGCGCCTGCTGCAGATGTTCGGCGGCACGGTCCTCGACATCGACGGGGAGCTGTTCTCCGACGCCCTCGACGATCTCAAGGCGGAGCGCGGCGTCACCGCCGACACCGAGCTCGACGTGAGCGACCTGCAGACCCTGATCGCGACGTTCAAGGAGATCATCGAGAAGGAGTCCGGGCGGCCGTTCCCCCAGGACCCGCGCGAGCAGCTCGACCTCGCGGTGCACGCCGTCTTCCACTCCTGGAACACCGACCGCGCGGTGCTCTACCGCCGCCAGGAGCAGATCCCCGAGGACCTGGGCACGGCCGTGAACGTGCAGGCCATGGTCTTCGGCAACTTCGGCAGCGACTCCGGGTCGGGCGTGTGCTTCACCCGCGACCCCGCCAGCGGCGACCAGGGCGTCTACGGCGACTACCTGCAGAACGCCCAGGGCGAGGACGTGGTGGCGGGCATCCGCAACACCGTGCCCCTGGCCGACCTCGAGGAGCTCGACAAGACGTCGTACGACGAGCTGCTGGGCATCATGAGCACGCTCGAGCAGCACTACCAGGACATGTGCGACATCGAGTTCACCATCGAGCGCAGCAAGCTCTGGATGCTCCAGACCCGGGTCGGCAAGCGGACCCCCGAGGCGGCCTTCCGGATCGCTGTCCACATGGTCGAGGAGGGTGTGGTCGACCTCGACGAGGCGCTGCGCAGGGTCAGCGGCGACCAGCTGGCCAAGCTGATGTTCCCCCGGTTCGACGACCAGGCCGAGCGCAACCTGATCGCGACCGGGATGAACGCCTCCCCCGGCGCGGCCGTCGGCAAGGCGGTCTTCGACTGGGCCACGGCGGTCGAATGGGCCGAGCGCGGCGAGGACGTCATCCTGATCCGCAAGGAGACCACTCCCGACGACCTGCACGGGATGATGGTGGCGCGCGGCGTGCTCACCAGCCGCGGCGGCAAGACCTCGCACGCCGCGGTCGTCGCGCGCGGCATGGGCCGCACCTGCGTCTGCGGGGCGGAGGCGCTCGAGGTGGACACCCGGCACGGCCGGTTCACGGTCCGTGGTGGCGGCCCGGTCGTCCACGAGGGCGACGTGATCTCGATCGACGGGTCGACCGGCGAGGTGTTCCTCGGGGCCGTGCCGGTCACCGACTCGTCCGTCGTGCGCTACTTCGAGGGCGACGAGGTCGACGAGCCCCTGGTCCACGCCGTCGCCACCCTGATGGCCCACGCGGACTCGCGCCGCCGGATGAAGGTCCGCACCAACGCCGACACCGCCGAGGACGCCTCCCGCGCTCGGCGCTTCGGCGCCCAGGGCATCGGCCTGTGCCGCACCGAGCACATGTTCCTCGGCGACCGGCGCGAGCTGGTCGAGCACCTGATCGTGGCCCAGACCGACGAGGAGCGGGACGCGGCGCTCGCCGACCTGCTGCCCCTCCAGCGGTCGGACTTCGAGGAGATCTTCGAGGCCATGGACGGGCTCCCCGTCACGGTCCGCCTCATCGACCCGCCGCTCCACGAGTTCTTGCCCGACTACACCGAGCTCTCGGTGGCGATGGCGATCGCCGACGTGCGCGGACAGCGCAAGAAGCACCAGCGCAACCTGCTGGCGGCCGTCCAGCGGCTGCACGAGCAGAACCCGATGCTCGGCCTGCGGGGCGTGCGGCTCGGGATCGCCATCCCCGGCCTGTTCACGATGCAGGCGCGGGCGATCCTGGAGGCCGCCGCGGCCAGGCTCAGGGCGGGCGGCCACATCGTGCCCGAGATCATGATCCCGCTGGTCGCGACGGTGCGAGAGCTCGACCTGGTGAAGAAGGACATCCTCCAGGTGGCCGAGCAGGTGCAGGCCGAGCAGGGCCTCGAGATCCCGTTCCTCGTGGGCACCATGATCGAGCTCCCCCGAGCCGCGCTCACCGCGGCCGAGATCGCCGGGTCGGCCGAGTTCTTCTCCTTCGGCACCAACGACCTGACCCAGATGACCTGGGGCTTCTCGCGCGACGACGTGGAGGCGTCGTTCTTCAGCACCTACCTCGACCACGGGGTCTTCCCCGTCTCGCCGTTCGAGTCCCTCGACACCACGGGCGTCGGTGCCCTGGTCAAGCTGGCCGGCGACACGGGTCGGAAGGCGAACCCCGACCTCCACCTGGGGGTCTGCGGGGAGCACGGGGGCGACCCGGCGTCGATCCACTTCTTCGACGGCGTGCCCCTGGACTACGTCTCCTGCTCGCCGTTCCGCGTGCCGATCGCCCGGCTGGAGGCCGGCCGCGCCACGGTGATGGATTCGTGACCGCGACGGGAAGCAGCTCGGGCTCCCCGTCTGCACCACCAACAGCCCAGCTCAACGCCGAGGCGATCGGGTTCGTCGACGCCTTGGTGATCGGCCTCGCCGCCACGTCGCCGGCGTACTCGCTCGCGGCCGTGATCGGGCCGATCGCGGCGCTCGTCGGGGTGTTCGCGCCCGGGGTCCTGCTGGCGTCGTTCGTCCCGATGATGCTGATCGCCACGGCGTTCCTGTACCTCAATCGCGTCGACCAGGACTGCGGCACGACGTTCAGCTGGGTGACCCGGGCGATGGGCCCCTGGCTCGGCTGGATCGGCGGCTGGGCGATCACGATGACGGGCGTGCTGGTGATCGGCTCGCTGGCCGACGTCGGCGTCAGCTTCACCCTGCTGATGTTCGGCGCCGACGACCTCGCGGCCAACGCGTGGGTGCGGATGCCGTTGGCGATCCTGCTGATCCTCGTGATGACCTGGATCTGCGTGGTCGGCACGGACACCTCCGCGAGGCTGCAGAACGCCCTGATCCTCGCCCAGGTCCTCGCCCTCCTCGTGCTCGCCGTGGTCGCGCTCGCGAAGGCCCTCAACGGCACCTCACCCCTCGACGAGATGACCCCCGAGCTCTCGTGGCTCAACCCGTTCGGCGCAGGCGGCGCGGCCCTGACCAGCGGACTGCTCCTGGGCGTCTTCGCCTACTGGGGCTGGGAGTCGGCGGTGAACCTGAGCGAGGAGACCACCGACGGCGCCAGCGCACCGGGGCGGGCAGGTCTCCTGTCGACGTTCATCCTGCTCATCACCTATATCGCCGTCGCCTACGCCGTCGTCGCGTTCGCCGGCACCCAGTGGCTCTCCGACAACGCCGACGAGGAGGAGTTCGTCTTCGCCGAGATCTCCTCGCAGGTGATGGGCGGCTGGAGCTGGGTGGTCTACTTCGCGGTCGCGACCTCGGCGATCGCCTCGACCCAGACCACCATCATCCCGGCCTCCCGCACCGGGCTGTCGATGGCGCGGCGACACGCCCTCCCGGCAACGTTCGGACGGATCCACCCGCGGCACCGGACCCCCGACGTCAGCACCTGGTGGGTCGCCGGCATCGCGATCGTCTGGTACGTCGGGATCTATCAGGTCTCCGAGAACGCGCTCTTCGACTCCCTCACCGCTCTCTCCCTGCTCATCGCGTTCTACTACGCGCTGACCGGGGTCGCCTGCGCGGTCTACTACCGCCGCCACCTCCTCGAGAGCCCCAAGAACCTCCTGCTCATCGGCGCGGGGCCGGTGCTCGGGGCCGTTCTGCTCGCCTGGCTGCTCGTCCTGTCCGTGCGCGACATGTCCGACCCCGCCAACTCCTACAGCGGCCAGGCCTGGCTCGGGGTCGGCCCGCCCCTGGTGATCGGGGTCGCGATCTTCCTCGCCGGGGCGCTCCTCATGGTCTGGTGGCGCACCCAGGACGCGAGGTTCTGGCAGGAGAAGGCCGGCGTGGCCGACCCGGACATCGTTCACGGCCGCAAGTCGGCGGCCTCGGATCCCGACGGGCCGGAGGGTTGAGATGACCGTGGTGGTGGGGTACGACGAGTCGCCCGGTGCCGACGAGGCCCTGCGCGTGGCCATCGAGGTCGCCCAGCGCTGGGGCGAGCCGCTGGTGCTCGTCTACGGCGCGGCCCCGCCCGGTGGCCTGGGCGAGGAGTTCAAGGCGCACCGCGACGCGCTCACCGAGCTGGGCCGCCGCGCCACGGACCACGCGCTCGCCCGCGCGCAGGCGGCGGGCGTCGAGGCCTCGGTGGCCGTGGTGGCCGCGAAGCCGGCAGAGGCGCTGGTGCGGGTGGCCGACGAGCACGACGCCACGGTGATCGTCGTGGGCACCGCCGGCGAGAGTCCCCTGCGCGGCGCGATGCTCGGCTCCACCTCGCACCGCCTGCTCCACCTGAGCACCCGCCCGGTCCTCTGCGTCCCGATGGGATGACCCCGCGCTCCTCGTCGAGACCCAGCGCTCCTCGTTGGTCGAGACCGCAGCGAGCGGTCAGAACAGCGCGGACGCCAGGCTCTGCCTGGCCCTGCGCACCCGCTCGTCGTCGTTGCCGACGGCGGCGAACAGGCCCAGGAGATGCTCGCGGGCCTTGGTGCGGTCGGCGTCGGACGTGCGCCGGACCACGTCGACGAGGCGGTTGAACGCGTCGTCGACATGACCTCCGAGCAGGTCGAGGTCGGCCACGAGGGTCTGCGCGTCGACGTCGTCGGGGTGAGCGGCCGCGGCCTCTCGGGCGGCTTGCAGGTCGACCCCCTGCGTGCGCTGCAGCAGCTTGGCCATCGCCAGTCCGGCCGCCGCCTCGCCGTCGGCGGGGTTGGCGTCGACGAGCTTCTTGTACTCCGCCACGGCTCGGTCGATGTCGCCCTCGCCGAGCGCGTCCTGGGCTGCGGCGTAGCGCGGGTCCGCGATCGGCTGCTCCTCCTCCCCGTCGGGGCCGATGGAGGTGATCGCATGGGGCTGGTGGCGCCCGGTCAGGCCTTGGGCGGTGAGCTGCTGGCCGAGCTGCTGGAACAGCACCCGGAGCTCCTCGAGCCCGATCAGTCCCGGGATCGGCTGGGTGGCCGGCCGCCCCTCGACGAGCACGAACAGCATCGGGACCTGGGGGATCTGCATCGCCTGGGCGATCGCCGGCGCCGCGTCGATGTCGATGAGACCGGCGAGGAAGCGCCCGTCGTACTCCCCTGCCACCTGGGCGGTGTCCTGCGCCATCTGCACGCTCTCGGGCGCGCGGGAGGGCGAGAAGAAGACCAGGACCACCGGGGCGGTGACCGAGGACTCCAGCACCTGCTGGAAGTTCTGCTCGGTGACGTCGACGGCGTACGCCGAGCCGCCGGCCGGGCCGGCCGCGGCACCCGGACCGGCGCCCTGGGCCGGGGCCTTGAGGCCGGAGAGGTCCACCGCGCCGGGGCGACTGAAGGGCTGCTGCGTCATGCGCCTATCTTCGGCGAACCGCCGAACCGGCACCAACTCGGGTCCGGCCGACGCCTAGCGAAGCTCGTCCTCCTCGACCACGTGCATGGCGGCCTCCTCGGCGCTCGCGCCGGCGCCGTCGATCCCGATGTCGGTGGCGTAGAGCTCGGAGTCCTGGTCCTCGTGGGCACCCTCGTCCGGAGCCACCAGCCGTCCCGCGCGGCGGCCGCCGACCTCACCGTCGTCGAGATCCTCCTCGTCCCACGACTCGGCCGCGACATAGGGATCGGGCTCGGGGTCCTCCTGGGCCAGCCGCTGCTCCAGCGACTCGCCGAGCTCCTCCTCGAGGGGCGTGTTGCCCCAGCCCTGGGCGGCCGACCACTTCTCCGGCGGGGAGTAGCCCTCGTCGAGCGGCTCGTCGAGCCCTCGCGCGTCGGTGAGGCTGTCGCCACCGCCTTGCGGCTGGTCCTCGTCGTCGACGCTGTAGTCGCCGTAGCTCTCGCTGTCGGCGGGCTCGTGGGGGTCGCTGCTGCTCATGGGGCCAACCTAGTCCCGCTGGGACCCCAGGCCTCAGAACCGGGCCGGCTCGCGGTACTCCCCCCACTGCTCCCGCAGCGCGTCGCAGATCTCCCCGAGGGTCGCCTCGGCACGGACGGCGTCGAGCATGGCGGGGATCAGGTTCTCCTCCGTCCGGGACACCTCGACCATCCGGGTCAGCGCGGCGCTCACGTCAGCGGCGTCCCGACGGGCCCGGCGCGCATGGAGGGCGCGGACCTGCTCGACCTCGACCTCGTGGGAGACGCGCAGGATCTCCAGCTCGTGGGTCACCGAGTCGGTGTGCACGTTGACCCCGACGACCTTCTTCTCCCCCTTCTCGAGCGCGACCTGGTAGGCGAAGGCCGCCTCGGCGATCTCCGACATGAACCAGCCCTCCTCGATCCCGCGCAGGAGGCCCCGGGTGACCGGGTTCTCACCGGCCGCGGTCGCCCTGGCAAGGCCGTCGAGGTCGCCGCTGTCGAGGGTGGACCCACCCATGGCGAGGATCCTGTCGAAGATCGCGTTCGCCTCCGCCTCGAGCCGGTCGGTGAGCGCCTCGACGTACCACGAGCCACCGAGCGGGTCGGCGACGTTGACCACGCCGGTCTCGTCCATGATCACCTGCTGGGTGCGCAGCGCGATCTCAGCGGCCTGCTCGCTCGGCAGCGCCAGGGTCTCGTCGAGCGCGTTGGTGTGCAGGGAGTTGGTGCCCCCGAGCACCGCGGCCAGCGCTTCGATGCCGGTGCGGACCACGTTGTTGTAGGGCTGCTGCGCGGTCAGGCTGACCCCGGCGGTCTGGGTGTGGAACCGCAGCCACTGGGCCTTCTCGGTGCGGGCGCCGTACACGTCCCGCATCCAGCGGGCCCAGATCCGACGGGCCGCGCGGAACTTGGCGATCTCCTCGAAGAAGTCCACGTGGGCGTCGAAGAAGAACGACAGACCCGGCGCGAAGACGTCGACGTCGAGGCCGCGGGACAGGCCGAGCTCGACGTAGCCGAAGCCGTCGGCCAGCGTGAACGCCAGCTCCTGAGCGGCGGTCGAGCCCGCCTCGCGGATGTGGTATCCCGAGACCGACAACGGCTTGTACGCCGGGATGGTCGACGCGCAGTACTCCATCAGGTCGCCGATCAGCCGCAGGTGCGGCTCGGGGGCGAACAGCCACTCCTTCTGGGCGATGTACTCCTTGAAGATGTCGGTCTGCAGGGTGCCGTTGAGCCGCCCGACGTCGGCACCCTGACGCTCGGCGGCGACGAGGTACATGCAGAAGACCGGCACGGCCGGCCCGCTGATCGTCATGGAGGTCGTGACGTCCTCCAGCGGGATGCCCGCGAACAGGACGTCCATGTCGGCGGCCGAGTCGATCGCCACGCCACAGTGGCCGACCTCGCCCAGGGACATGCGGTCGTCGGAGTCGCGCCCCATCAGCGTGGGCATGTCGAACGCCACGCTCAGCCCGCCCCCGCCGCGGCCCAGGATCATCCGATAGCGCTCGTTGGTCTGCTCGGCGTTGCCGAAGCCCGCGAACTGCCGGATCGTCCAGGTGCGCCCGCGGTATCCCGTGGGGTAGAGGCCCCGGGTGAACGGGAACTCGCCCGGCCACTCCGACCCGTCGGTGCCGTACGCCGGCTCGACGGTGAGCCCGGACAACGTCGTGAAGTCGGCGTCGCGCACCCCGCCCCTTGCGTGAGCGGCGTCGTATCTGTCCTGCCAGCGCGCCCTCGCGGAGTCCGGGGCCATCACCTCGTCGGTCATGGAGAAATAGTAGGACGTCCTACTAAATCCTCCAACTCGACCCTCGGTCAGCGGAGCCAGCGGTAGATCTGGCCGTCGCGGACCTCGACCGACCGGGGCGGGCGGGCACCGTGCTCGCGGAGGTGCGCGAGCACTCGCGTGCGGCCGCGCACCGACACCGGTCCGTCGATGAAGTGCAGGTAGGGATGCAGCAGCAGTCGCGTCTCGGCCCAATCCTCCGCGTCGACCGCCGCCCAGGCAGCCATCGCCGGAGGCTCGAGGTCGGGCAGGTCGTGCAGCATCTTGGGCGTGCACATCCGCCAGGCATCCGTGACCAGCTCGCGCATCTCCCGGTCGTCCAGCCGCGCGAGCCGCGCGCCCACCCACTGGTAGCGCAGGTCCGCGGTCCCGGGCAGGAAGAACGTGTCCGGCGCAGAGGCCACCAGGGCGTCCCGTTCGACCTTCGGGAAGCCGAAGCCCATCTCCTCCTCGTCCGCGGAGAACGCGACGTAGACGATCTGGCCCACCCGCAGCTTCCAGCGGCCGCGCACCTGGGCCTCGTAGCTGCGCGGGAGGGCCAGCCCGACCCGGCGGACGGCGTCCGCGTCGGTCACCAGCTCGGCCTCAGAAGTCCCCGGCGGCGTGCCGCACGGGGGCGAGCAGGGCCGACAGCTCGGCCAACTGGTCCTCGGTGAGCGCCTCGAGGGCGAAGTCCGAGGCGACCAGGTCGGCGGTCGCCGCCTCGACGACCGCGCGGCCGCGCGGCGTGATCTCGGCCAGCACCCCGCGGCCGTCCTCCGGATGGGGGGTGCGCACGATCAGGCCGTCGCCCGCCAGCCGCCGCACGATCGAGGTGACCGACGTCGGATGCACCTGGAGGCGCTCTCCCATCTTGCCGAGCGGCAGCGACCCGCGGGACGAGAAGACGAGCAGCACCAGCGCCTCGTAGCGCGCGAAGGTCAGGCCGTGCGGCTTCAAGATCCCGTCCAGCCGTCCGATCACGAGCTGCTGGACGCGCATCAGGGAGGTGACGGCGTGCATGGCGGGCACCCGGTCCCACCGCAGACCCCACTGACGAGCCGCCTCGTCGATCGGGTCGAAGGGCAGCGGGCCGTGCGTCGGTGCCATGCTCCCAGTATCGGGGCTGACGCCGACACCATCAGCCGGGGTCTGCTTGCCGGAGGGTGGCCGGGGTGCCCCGGCGCACCGTGCGCCGGGCGATCCACCAGGCGATCGCCAGCACGACCAGGAGGACCACCGCCACCACGCCGGCGATCGCTGGCCAGCGCAGGCCGTAGTCGACCGCCGGGTCGAAGGTCTCGACGGTGCCGATGTCCAGCGAGGGCAGCACCAGGACCAGCGAGACGACGGCGGCCAGGGCACCGCCGACGGCGGCCATGCCGAGCAGCGCGACGTACTCGACCACGATGGCGCGACCCAGGTCCCGACGCGGCACCCCGACCACGCGGAGCGCGGCCACCTCGTAGGCGCGCCAGCGGAGCTGGACGACTGCCAAGGCGAGCACACCCAGGAAGGCCAGCAGGAGGGTCAGCACGCCCACGAGGAGGAACACCTTCCAGCCCAGGGTGAACGCATCGGAGCGCAGGTCGTCGAGCACGCCGGCCTCGGTGCGCACGGTGCTGAGATCGACGCCGGCCTCCCGGAGCTCTCCGAGCACCGAGTCGGGGGTGTCCGCGGCGACCAGGAGCTCGGTCGCGGAGACGTTGCTCGAGAGGTCGCCGTACTCCCTGAGGGCCGCACCGAGGTCGGACAGCCCGCCGTTGTCGCCCACCACGGGCAGGGCGCCGGTCGTGCCGGCGAGCTGCATAGGCGTGCGCGTGCCGAGCAGGGAGGCGCCGTTCACGTCCCCCGCGCCGACGGGCTCGAGGGGGGTGGACTCCGTGGCCACCATCGGGGGCGCGGCGGGCAGGTCGGTCGTCGTCATCCGCAGCACGGTCGCGTCGCCGCCAGGGACGTCGAGGGTCAGCCCACCGCCGCTGCTCGTCAGCGAGAACGGCGCCGTGCCCGACGTGGGGAACGGTCGCGCCGGGCGCCAGGCGTCGGCGACGCCGACCCGCCACTCGCCGGCCTCGGCGCCGTCGGCAGCGATCGTCGAGATCGTGAGGCTGCCGTGGGCATCGGTCACCGACGAGCTGCTGCCCGACACGAACAGCTGCTGGACCTCGCACCCGGCCTCGCAGTCGGACACGAACCCCTCGACGGTCGCGTCGCCCTCCAGTGGCACCTCGCCGAGCGGCGAGGTCCGCTGCTCCCCCGTCCCGGCTGGCACGTAGCGCAGCCACAGCTCCAGTGGCAGGTTCAGCGACCCCTCCAAGGCCACGTCGGTGAGCTCGACCGCGACGTGGGTGCCGCTGAACGTGATCGGGTCGCGGTCCTCCGCGACGCTCAGCCAGGACTGCACCTCGGTCGGATCGGATCCCCACGACTCGTCCCAGGCCGTGACCCGGGCGAACCGGTCGGCGTCGACCAGGGCGACTCGAGCCCCGTCGGTGGTGCGGGGCGTCGGCGGCACCAGCGCCGCGAGGTAACGGCCCTCGGGGTCGACTCGATGGGTGATCGCGTAGAGCTGCGCGGGCTGGGTGTCGGTGAGGTACGCCGCGCTGGCGCCGACCTCCGCCGCCGCCTTCGACACCCGCCAGTCGTCCGCCACCCGCCACGCGCTCACCGCGAAGGTCGCCACCGAGGTGGCCAGCAGCAGCGGCAGCACGAGGAGCACCAGGTCCTGGCGGCGGACGAGGCGACGCGAGGCCAGGAAGGGCGCGAGCCCGCCTCGGTCGGCGGTGCGCGACTGCCACCTCCGCGCGAGGGACTGGACGGCGACCATCGCCAGCACGGCACCACCGAGAGCCACGGCCAACGGGGCCAGCAGCTCGACGAAGCTGCTCGACTGCGTCGCGTCGGAGGTCACCACCTGGACGACCGCGGCCACGGCGAGCATCACGAGCGCGCCCTGGGCCAGCATCGACCAGCGCGAGGTCGCGCGACGACGCGTGGCCGATCCCAGCGAGATGCTCACCGGCTCCCGGACCACCCCGAGCACAGCCACCAGGGCAGCCACCAGGGCGCTGGCGGACACCACGGCCGCGGCCGCGACGGCCTGAGGGGTGATCACGAACGGCGTCTCGCCCAGCCACGCCCGGGCCACCAGTCGTGAGGCCGCCAGCGCCAGCCCGATGCCGACGGGCACGGCAACCAGCAGCACCGCGATGGGCTCGGCCACCGCGAAGCGCACCACCTGGGCGGTCGAGAAGCCGCGCAGCTTGGCCAGCGCGACCTCCTGTCGGCGTACGTCGGCGGCCGAGGAGACCAGCACGAAGAGCAGGAGGAGCGCCAAGACGACCAGCGGCACGATGGCGGCCAGGGTGATCCGCGAGAGCAGGTGCTGCTCGGCACGGACGTCGTCGAAGACGCCTTCCAGTGAGCTGACGTCGTCGGCGGGCACGACGGGTGGCCCCTGGGCCGCCACCTCGGCCTGCCACTGGACCAGGCTGGCCTGGGCGGCGTCCATGGTGTCGATGTCGACCCGCGCCGAGTCGATCGGGCGGTCGGCGCCGCCGATGGTGCCGGACGCGAACGTGATCCCCGCCTGGTCCACGAGGAGCGCCGGCGCAGCCAGCGGCGGCGTCCCGGGGATCGGCGGCCTCAAGAGCCCGTCGCCACCGGTGCGCCCAGGGTCGAACCACGTCGGGTCCGCGTTGTCGTCGATCGTGTAGGTGCCGACGATCGTGAAGGTCACCGGGAAGGTGACGACGTCGGTGTCGCGGCCGGCGTACCCGGTGTAGAGGATGGTGACCTCGCCGCCGATCTCCTGACCGATGGTGCGCAGCATCGTCGGGTCCACGATGGCCTCGTCGGGACCCGACGGGCAACGACCCTCGACGTGGGCGTGCTCGCACATCCCCTCCCGCCAGTAGGCGTTCATCGGGTGGCTGATCCCGCCGATCTCGTAGCTCCCCTCGCTGAGGAGGAACGTCGTGGCCGGCTGCCAGAAGGAGTCCGCGGCGTCGCTCGACACCAGGCGGGTGGCGGTGTCGAGCATGGCCTGGCGGTCCGCGTCCGTGAGCGGCATCTTCGCCCCGCCGTCCCCGTCCCCCGAGTCGGTGGTGACGTCGGGGGCCACCGAGACGGTCAGCCCGGTCTCGGAGTTGAGGCGCTGCAGGGTCCGCTGGTCGAGCAGGTGCTCGGCCGAGGACCGCGCGTAGAGCGGCGTGGCCACCGCGACGAGCACGGCCAGTGCTCCAAGCACGAAGGTGCCCACGTTGAGCCAGCGGCGAGAACGCAGCCCGGCGAGGAACGTGCTCATCGAGCCTTCCCCGGCGGCGTGACGTCGACCCGGCGCACGAAGAAGCCGTCCTCGGTCTCCTCGAACTCCACGAGGGAGCCCGGCGGATAGTCCGCGGACCACTCCTCGGGCAGGTGGACGGCGCCGTCCTGGTCGACGACCGCGTAGTCGTGCCCGTGCAGCCCTTCGGACCCGATCCGACCGTTGCGGATCGTCACCCGGCGCGGGATCCGCTCGGCGATCTCCGGGTCGTGGGTGACCAGGACGACGGTCGTGCCGAGCTCGGCGTTCACCTGCGCGATCAGGTCCACGATCGCGTCGCGGTCCTCGTGGGCGAGCTGGGAGGTGGGCTCGTCGGCGAGGAGGAGGCCGGCGCCGCTCGACACCGTCACGGCCAGGGCCACCCGCTGCTGCTCGCCGCCCGACATCGCCGACACGGGAGTGTCGGCCAACGGGCCGAGGCCCAGCTGCTCGAGCAGGCGGCGCGGCGCGGGCAGCCGGCGCCTCTCGGAGGAGGCCACGCCCTGGCGCGCGAACTCGACGTTCCCGAGCGCAGTCGCATAGGTGAGCAGGTTGCGGCGCGCACCCTGCAGCAGCGAGGCGACCTGGCCCGCTCGCAGCCGGGTCAGCTCGGCCTCGGGGATCCGGCTGATGTCGATCTCGTCGACGATCACCTTGCCGGCCGAGGGGCGCTGGAGTCCGCCGAACAGGGCGAGCAGGGTCGACTTGCCCGAGCCCGACGGGCCGAGCAGCGCCACCTGCTCCCCGGGGGAGATGTCGAGGTTCACGCCGCGCAGCGCCACCACGTCATGCCCTGCCACGGTCGTGTAGATGTGCACCACGTTCTGGCAGCGGACCGCGAGTCCGTCGTGGACGGCGGTGCTCACCGGGTCGTCCCCGGCCGCCGGAACGCGTCGTGCTCGTGACCGGGCTCCGGAGGCGGAGGCGGAGGCACGTCGACGTGGACGCGCCCGTCGACCAGGTGGAGCTCCTCGTCGCAGTCGTCTGCGACCGCGGGGTCGTGCGTGGCCACCAGCACCACTGCGCCGCGCTGCGCCTCGAGCCTCAACTGGGCGACGACGAGATCCCGGTTGACCTCGTCGACCTCGCTCGTGGGCTCGTCGGCGAGCAGGACGTCGGCTCCCACCACGAGGGCTCGTGCCACGGCCACCCGCTGGACCTGGCCTCCCGACAGCTCCGAGACCAGCCGGTCGGCCAGCTCGTCCACCCCCACCCGACCGAGCGCCTCACGGGCTCGGAGGGACGCGTCTCGGGGAGCGACGCCTCGACCGCGCAGTCCGATCGCGACGTTCTCCTCGGCCGTGAGCGTAGGCACCAGGCCGTAGCCCTGAAGCACGAACGCGGTCCCGGGCAGCGGGTCCCCCGGCCCGCTGTGCACCGGCGCACCGGCGTACGTCGCCGTGCCGGCGGCCGGCTCGGCCAGCCCTCCGAGCAGGGAGAGCAGGGTGGTCTTCCCCGAACCCGACGGACCGGTCACCGCGAGCATCCGCCCGGGCGCGGCCTCGACGCTGACGCCCTCCAGCACCCGACGCCCAGCCACGTCGAAGCAGAGGTCGCGCCCGACCAGACTGCCCCGCTCGTCGCTGATGGTCACCCGGCCGACCCTAGCCCCGACCGACAGGCGATCAGAGACTGGCGAGGAGCCGGTCGGCCGCGGCGTACGGGTCGGTGGTGCCGGCCACCACGTCCGCCGCGAGGTCGTCGAGCTCCCCGCGGGCATGCACGTCGCCCCACTGACGGCGCAGAGCGGTGACGGCGATCGCCTCGATCTCGTTGCGGGCCCTGCGGGTGCGCCGGGCGGCAAGCTCCCCCGAGTCGCGCAGCCACGCGAAGTGCCGGTCGATCTCGGCCACGAGCTCGGCCAGGCCCTCGCCCTTCGACGCGACGGTCTTGACGATCGACGGTTTCCAGGCCCCCTCCGGACGGTCGCCGAGCGCGATCATGGATCGCAGATCCCGGCGCAGCTGGTCGGCCCCGTCCCGGTCGGCCTTGTTGACGACGAAGACGTCGCCCACCTCGAGGATCCCCGCCTTGGCGGCCTGGATGCCGTCGCCGGCACCGGGGGCCAGCAGCACGAGGGTCGTGTCGGCCTGCCCGGCGATCTCGATCTCGCTCTGCCCCACGCCGACGGTCTCGACGAGGACGACGTCGCAGCCGGCGGCGTCGAGCACGCGGAGGGCCTGCGGAGTGCTCCACGCCAGCCCGCCCAGGTGGCCCCGGGACGCCATCGACCTGATGTAGACGTCAGGGTCCAGGGCGTGCTCCTGCATGCGCACACGGTCGCCGAGCAACGCCCCACCGGAGAACGGCGACGACGGGTCGACCGCCAGGACGCCGACCCGGCGACCAGTCGCACGCAGCTCGCCGACGAGCGCGTTGGTCGTGGTGGACTTGCCGACCCCGGGCGACCCGGTCAGGCCGATGACCTGGGCGTGTCCGGCATGGGGAGCCAGCGCCGCCATCAACTCCCGGAGCTGGGGCGCCTCGTCCTCGACCCAGCTGATCAGCCGGGCGACCGCGCGAGGATCTCCCCCGCGCGCCCGCGACACGAGGTCGGCGACACTGGCGGGCTGCCTGCGCCGCCCCCACCCGGTGGTCGAGCCCTGCCCGGTGGTCGAGCCTGTCGAGACCAACTCAGCTCGGCACGCGGACGATCAGCGCGTCGCCCTGGCCGCCGCCCCCGCAGAGCGCCGCGGCGCCGACGCCGCCGCCGCGCCGCTTCAGCTCGTGGGCCAGGTGCAGCACGATCCGCGCACCGGACATGCCGACCGGGTGGCCGAGCGCGATCGCGCCACCGTTGACGTTGACCTTCCCCTCGTCGAGGCCGAGCGCCCGTGCCGAGGCGATGCCGACCGCGGCGAACGCCTCGTTGAACTCCACCAGGTCGAGGTCGGCGGGCGAGATGCCCTCCTTCTCGCACGCCTTCGCGGTGGCGTTGGCCGGCTGCAGCTGGAGGGTGGAGTCGGGGCCGGCCACCTGACCGTGGGCGCCGATCTCGGCGAGCCACTCCAGGCCCAGCTCCTCGGCCTTGGCCTTGCTCATCACCACGACCGCGCAGGCGCCGTCGGAGATCTGGGAGGCCGACCCGGCCGTGATCGTGCCGTCCTTGCCGAAGGCCGGGCGCAGCTTCCCCAGCGATTCGGTGGTGGTGTCTCCGCGCACGCCCTCGTCACTGGTCACCTGGATGTCGCCGCCACGGGCCTTGACGGTCACCGGGACGACCTCGTCGTCGAACAGGCCGTTCTTCCAGGCCTCCGCCGCCAACTGGTGGGAGCGGGCCGCGAAGGCGTCCTGCTCCTCGCGGGTCAGGTTGTCGGCCGCCGCGTTGCACTGCTCGGTGAGCATGCCCATCGCCTGCGCAGTGGCCTGGTCCCACAAGGCGTCGTAGGCCATCGAGTCCACGAGCGTCGTGTCGCCGTACTTGAAGCCCTCGCGCGACTTGGGGAGCACGTGAGGTGCGTTGGTCATGGACTCCATCCCACCCGCGACCACGATCTCGACCTCACCGGCGCGGATCAGCTGGTCCGCGAGCGCGATGGCGTTGATCCCGGAGAGACAGACCTTGTTGATCGTCGTGGACGGGACGCTCATCGGGATGCCGCCGGCGACGGCAGCGGTGCGGGCCGGATTCTGCCCGGCGCCGGCCAGGATGACCTGGCCCATGATCACGTAGTCGACCTGGTCCCCCGAGACCCCAGCCTTCCCCAGCGCGCCGGCGATGGCGACGCCGCCGAGCTCGGCGGCGGACTTGTCCTTCAGCCCGCCGAGCAACCGGCCGATGGGGGTGCGTGCCCCGGCGACGATGACGGATCCGGACATGGGGAACCTCCTGTGCTGTCGATGCTGGCGACGATACCCACGGGCCTGCGGGAAGGGCGAGGCCGCCTCCTGCCGGTCCGGTGAGGAATACCTCACAGGGCATCGCTCGCGGGCTCCCCCGCGAACGACGATGGTCCACATGAGCACGCCACGACGTTCGTCTCCTCCGCTTCGCTCCCCCGAACAACGCCCCGGGGACCCCGCATGAGCCTGCCCACCCACCTGTTCACCGCCATCGACCACGTGGGCATCGCGGTGCCCGATCTCGACGAGGCGATCGCGTTCTACCGCGACACCTTCGGCATGGTGTCGCTGCACGAGGAGACCAACGAGGAGCAGGGCGTACGCGAGGCGATGATCGCCGTCGGCGACCCCGAGCAGCCGCACGCGTGCATCCAGCTGCTCGCGCCGCTGACGCCGGAGTCGACCATCGCGAAGTTCCTCGACCGCTCCGGCCCCGGGATGCAGCAGCTGGCCTACCGGGTGGCCGATCTCGACGCGGTGTCCGCGACCCTGCGGGAGCGGGGCGTGCGGCTGCTGTATGACGCCCCCCGCCGTGGCACCTCCGACTCCCGCGTGAACTTCATCCACCCCAAGGACGCCGGCGGCGTGCTGGTGGAGCTCGTCGAGCCGGCGGGGTGACCTGCCGCACAGAGCAGCGCCAGACCGCCGACCCGCCAGTAACTTGTCGCCCAGCCGCCGCCCCCTGAGACCTCCGGAGCAGACCCGTGCAGCAGATCCTCGACGCCATCCTCGCCGGTGACACGACGAGCGAGGCGTACGCCGCGCTCGACCTCCCCGAGTCCTATCGCGCCGTCACGGTGCACAAGGACGAGGTGGGCATGTTCGAAGGGGTCGCCAGCAAGGACAAGGACCCCCGTTCCTCGCTCCACGTCGACGAGGTGCCGCTGCCCGAGCTCGGGCCCGGCGAGGCGCTGGTCGCGGTGATGGCGAGCGCGATCAACTACAACACCGTCTGGACCAGCATCTTCGAGCCGGTGCCGACGTTCGGGTTCCTGGAGCGCTACGGGCGGCTCTCCCCGCTGGCCAAGCGACACGACCTGCCCTACCACATCGTCGGCTCCGACCTGGCCGGCGTGGTCCTGAAGACCGGAGCGGGCGTGCACCTGTGGCAGCCCGGCGACGAGGTGGTCGCCCACTGCCTCAGCGTGGAGCTCGAGGGGCCGGACGGCCACAACGACACCATGCTCGACCCGGAGCAGCGGATCTGGGGCTTCGAGACCAACTTCGGCGGGCTCGCCGAGATCGCCCTGGTGAAGTCCAACCAGCTGATGCCCAAGCCCGCCCACCTCACCTGGGAGGAGGCCGCCTCTCCCGGACTGGTCAACTCCACGGCGTACCGTCAGCTCGTCAGCCACAACGGCGCCGGCATGAAGCAGGGCGACAACGTGCTGATCTGGGGGGCGAGCGGAGGCCTCGGCGGCTTCGCCACCCAGTACGCCCTCAACGGCGGTGCCACCCCGGTCTGCGTGGTGTCCAACCAGGAGAGGGCCGACATCTGTCGCGCCATGGGCGCGCAGCTGATCATCAACCGGTCCGAGGCGGACTACCGGTTCTGGAAGGACGAGCACACCCAGGACCCTGCGGAGTGGCGCCGGCTCGGCAAGGACATCCGCGACCTCACCGGCGGCGAGGACGTCGACATCGTCTTCGAGCACCCCGGCCGCGAGACGTTCGGCGCCTCGGTCTTCGCGGCCCGCAAGGGCGGCACGATCGTGACCTGCGCCTCGACCTCGGGCTACCTCCACCAGTACGACAACCGCTACCTGTGGATGAACCTCAAGCGGATCATCGGCTCGCACTTCGCCAACTACCGCGAGTCCTGGGAGGCCAACCGCCTGATCGCCAAGGGGATGATCCACCCGACGCTCTCGCAGAGCTACCCCCTCGAGGAGACCGGTCAGGCGGCGCTCGACGTCCACCGCAACGCCCACCAGGGCAAGGTCGGCGTGCTCTGCCTCGCCCCGCGCGAGGGCCTCGGCGTGCGCGACCCCGAGATGCGCGCCAAGCACGAGGGCGAGATCAACCGCTTCCGCGGGGTGTGAGG
Source organism: uncultured Nocardioides sp. (assembly GCA_964542635.1). Classification (GTDB taxonomy): domain Bacteria; phylum Actinomycetota; class Actinomycetes; order Propionibacteriales; family Nocardioidaceae; genus Nocardioides. Next base: position 158,423 of record CAZIVD010000001.1, read on the forward strand.
GTCGCCCCGGGCGAGGGATCACCGGTCAGCCGGTGATCCCTGAACTTGTCAGCCCTCGCGAGGGCCGACAAGTTCAGGAAGAAGCCGACCGGCGGGGCGCGCGTGAGCCGCACCACGGGACAACCGAACGGCGCCTACCCGCGTCCCACGTACGTCGGGCGGAGACGCCGCGCGCGTCGGGCCCGGTCGGCCACCAGGCATGTTGGACACTGGTGGTCCACGACGTCTGTATGCGAGGGGTGGGACGGTTCATGACCGACCGCGGTCTGTCGATCTTCGAGGACGAGCCGGAGTCCGACGAGGACACGGCGATCAACGAGGTGCTCGACGAGGGGGCAGCAGATCCCGACAGCGAGGTCACCCAGGTGATCCCGGTGGAGCCGATGCAGGCCGCAGCCCCTCCCGTCGCTCCTCCCGTCGCGCCGCCCGCCCCGGCACCCGCGGCACCGCCCGTGGCGGCGCCCGCCCCCGCGCCCGCCCCAGCACCCGTCGCACCACCCGTCCAGGCGCCGATCCAGCAGCCTGCCCAGACACCCGTCCAGGCCGCGCCCGCGAGCCCACCCGCCACCGCCCCGCGACCGGTCGTGCCGCCTGCTGCGGCGAGCCCGGCGCGCCCCGGTGGTGCGCTGCCCACCGTCCGCCGCGGTGGCTACGACAAGAACGCCGTCGACGCCCAGCTCCAGCGCCTGACCTCCGAGCGCAGCCAGGCCCAGACCGAGCTGGGCCAGGCCAGGGCACGGGTCGGTGAGCTGGAGGCGGCTCTGCAGGCCGCCCGCGACGAGCTAGCGGAGCACCACAACCCGTCGTACGCCGGACTCGGCGGCCGCGCCACCGCGATGCTGCGGCTCGCCGAGGAGGAGGCCGGGGAGGTCCGGGCGACCGCCGAGCGCGATGCCGCCGAGATCCGCGAGCAGGCCACTCGCGACGCCCGCGCCATGCGCGCCGACGCCGCCCGCGAGGCCGAGGACATGCGCCTGGTCCAGCTCAAGGAGCTCGACGAGACCCGGGCCCGGATCCTCGGCGACGCCGAACAGGAGCGCTCCCTCGCGCGCACCGAGGCCGCCGACCTGATGGCCTCCGCCCAGCGCGAGGCCGACCAGCTGCGGCTCGCAGCCCAGCAGGAGACCAACGACCTGCGCGTGAGCACTGCTCGCGAGACCGAGCAGGCCAAGGCCGCGGCCGATCGCGAGGTCCAGGAGGCCCGCCGCACCCTCGCCGTCGAGAAGGAGCGCCTGGCGCGCGAGGCGACCGAGCACCACACCAACGCGACCGCCGAGACCGCCCGCCTGGTGCAGGAGGCCGAGGAACGAGCGACCGCCGCCGAGCAGCGCGCCCGCGAGGCGATCGCCCAGGCGACGACGCATCGCGAGCAGGCACACACCGAGTCCGAGGCCATGCTGGCCAGGGCGCGTCGCGAGGCCGAGCAGATCGTGGCGTCCGCCCGCACCCAGGCCGAGTCCTCGCAGGTGACCTCCCAGGCCGAGGCCGAGCGTCAGCTGGCGAGCGTGCGCGCCGAGGTGGAGCGGATGACCAAGCGCCGCGACGCGATCAGCGCCCAGCTCGCCTCCCTGCGCGACGTCGTGGCCGGGTTCGGCCAGGACGACGACGACTGAGGTCGAGCTCTACCGCTCGGCGACGGAGCCCTGCGGCGCCGGCATCGGCTCGGCCAGCTTGACCAGCACCACGCCGCCCAGGATGAACAACCCGCCGACCAGCTGGATGCCCTGGGGCAGCTCGCCCAGCAGCGCCCACGCCCAGAACACCCCGAAGACGACCTCGATCAGGGCCACGAACGACGCCAGTCGACCACCGAGGCGCCGGCTGGCTGCGATCCCTGCCACGTAGGCCAGAGCAGCGGTCACCAGTGCCAGCAGCAGGACCGGCACCCACCACGCGACCTCATGCGAGCCGAGGGGCACCGCCGCCGTCGAGGCATCGATGTCGAGGAGCCCCGTCACCGCCAGCAGCCCGAGGCCGACGGCGCCGACCACCATCCCAGCGGCCGCGAGCGCGATCGGCGGCAGCCCGTTGCGCGGGTCGGCCGACATCAGGAAGAAGCTCGCCACGCCCACCATGGCGGCCAGCGACCACATCACGCCGATCGGGCTGAGGTGCGCGCCGGAGACCAGATCGAGGACCAGCAGCAGGCCGAGCCCGGCCAGGCCGGCACCGGCCAGGGTGACGGGTCCGGGGCGCTCGCCGTGACGCAGCCAGAGCCACACCACGATCGCCGCCGGTGCGGTGAACTCGATGAGCAGGGCCGGGGCGACCTCCATGTGGGCGACGGCGGAGAAGTAGAAGAACTGGGTGGCCGCCACCGCGACCAGTCCGTAGACGACGACCATCCGCCAGCCCGCACGCAGCAGGTGCCACCGGCCGCGGAGCGCGACGGCTCCGAACGGCGCCACCACGGCCGCGGCGATCGAGACCCGGGCCAGCACCACTGCTCCGGGCGTCCAGCCATGGTCGAGCAGCCCGCGCGCCAGCGCCCCTGACATGCCGAACGACGCCGCGGACAGCAACGCGAACATGAGTCCTGGGGCCGTCCCGCCGACGCGGGGCGTGGCCCGCGCGTCATTGGTCATCGTGGCCATGACATATGACACTACGGTGCCATGCGGTAATCTGTCAATGTGGTCTTCGCCCATGACACCGAGGAGTCGCTGCGGGCCGCGGTGACCCTGGTCAACTCGGCCGGACCACCCGACACGCTCACGACCGTGGAGGAGCTCGACGAGTTCTTCCGGCGGTTCGGCTACACCGGCCGTCACGACCGCGACGAGGCCGAGCTCGACGCCGTACGCCGGCTTCGCCCGGCCCTGCGCGAGCTGCTGACCGCCGAGCGCGACGCCGCCGTCGAGATCGTCAACGACCTGCTCGCCCGGGCCCGAGCCGTGCCCCGGCTGGTCCGCCACGAGCCGCTGGACTGGCACATCCACGCCGTGGGGCCGGACGCCACCCTGCAGGAGCGGATCCCGGTCGAGACAGCGATGGCCATGATCGACGTGATCCGCACCGACGAGATGTCCCGGCTCGGCATCTGCGCCCAGGACGACTGCGACGGCATCGTCCTCGACCTGTCCCGCAACCGCTCCAAGATCTTCTGCGACGCGACCTGCAGCAACCGGGCGGCGGTGGCGGCCTACCGAGCGCGCCGCCGCTGACCACACCTCGCGGCGGTCAGTCGCCGAGGAAGTGCCGGATCACCGCCGTGAAGGCGTCCGGCTGGTCGGAGTGCACCCAGTGTCCGGCACCCTTCACGGTGACCCTGCGCACGCGCGGGAAGAGCGCCGCCATCGCGGGAGCCATCGCGTCGTCGACGTGCGACGAGCGATCGCCCCGCACCCACATCACCGGCCCGCTGTACGGCGCCACGCCGGCCAACCGTTCTGCCGGCCAGCCCGTGATGACGTCGAGGCGCCGCTCCAGGACGGCCAGGTTGGGCTGCCAGTACCAGCCGCGGTCCGGGTCGTTGCGCAGGTTCTGCAACAGGAACGCCCGCACGGTCGGGTCTCGGACGACGGCGGAGAGCGCAGCGTCCGCCTTCACCCGACTGCTGAGTGTGGCGCGGTCGAGGCCACGCATCGCGGCGATGTAGCGCTCGAACTCCTCGGAGTGCCCGTAGGCCACCGGAGCCACGTCCACGATGCACAGCCGGCGGACCCGCTGGGGGTGCCGCAGCGCCACCACCATCGCGATCTTGCCGCCCATGGAGTGTCCGACGAGGGACACCGGCCACCGTCCGACGTGGGCCGCCACGGTCGCGACGACCTGGTCGGCGGCGTCGAGGTAGTCGAAGTCGGGAGTCCAGGGCGACTGGCCGTGCTGGGGCATGTCCAGCAGCAGCACGCGATGTGAGCGGGCCACGACCTTGGCGACGCGCGTCCAGTTCTTGCCCTGCCCGAACAGTCCGTGGCAGAACACCACCCACGATCCGCGCTCCCCCACGCGGGTCGTGTGCAAGGTGGCGCCGGCCGGGCCGGACGTCTGGGTCACCCCCGTCTCACCCGGAGTTCACCTCGTCCCGCCAGGCGAGCGCCTCACGGAGGGGGTCGAGGTCGTAGTCCGGACCCCCGGCGCTCACGGTGAAGAGGGAGAAGCCGATCTCGCGCAGGTCATCGGCCCACTGGCGGTCGAAGGCTCCGCCGCGGGCCACCGAGGTCGACCGCTCCACGGCCGCGGGGTCACGACCCTCCGAGGCGCACCACCTGTCCAGCACCTCGAGCTTGTGGCGCATCGTGTCCAGGTCGCCGAAGCCGTGCCAGATGTCGGCGTGCCGCGCCACGAGTCGCAGCGTCTTGCGCTCTCCTCCGCCGCCGATCAGCACCGGGATGTCGCGCGTCGGCGGCGGGTTGAGCACCGACAGCCGGTGCTCGATGCGTGGCAGCGCCTCGCCTAACGCCGAGAGGCGACTGCCAGGAGTGCCGAACTCGTAGCCGTAGCTGTCGTAGTCCTTCTCGAACCAGCCCGACCCGATGCCGAGGATCAGCCGGCCGTCGCTGATGTGGTCGATCGTGCGCGCCATGTCGGCGAGCAGGTCGGGGTTGCGGTAGCTGTTGCAGGTCACCAGGGCGCCGAGCTCCACGCGCCGGGTCGTCGCCGCCCACGCGGCGAGCATGCTCCAGCACTCGAAATGCGGTCCCTCGGGCTCGCCGTTCAGCGGGTAGAAGTGATCCCAGGTGAAGATCGCGTCGACGCCCAGGTCCTCGGCCTCGGCGACGGTACGCCGGATCGCGGCGTACTCCGCGTGCTGGGGCTGCACCTGCAGGGCGATGCGCACCGGCCTGGGAGCATCCGTCCCAGGAGACGTCGAGGAGGCTGTCACGCACCCGACGCTAGCGACTCGGCGGCGCGGCCAGAAGTCGAACCGCCCAGAAGTCGAACGGCCTAGAAGTCGAACCCGTCGAAGAGACCGCCGATCCCCTCACCGACGGCGCCGATGCCGTCCCCGATGCCGTCGCCCAGCGCCCCGATGCCCTCGCCGAGGCCGTCGAACATGCCGCCGAACATCATGCCCACGAACATCCACTGCATCGGGGCGAAGGCTCCGAAGTAGCCCGCGGCGTAGGGCTCGTAGGCGCGCCCACCCTGCCAGTAGGGCACCCGCTGCGCGCCGACCATCACCTGGCGCACGTCGGGATCGGCACCCACCTGCACGCGCTCCGCGTCGAGGGCGCAGGCGGGCACGTCGCGCTGGACGCCGCCGGGCGGCGCATACGAGACGTCGGCGACCGACAGTCCGTGGCGGGGGTCGAAGAAGCAGGGAGGACGCCGGGTCGGAAGTGACTGCCCGGCGACGCGGGCTCGGACGCAGGCGATGGCATAGCGGCCGTCGTCCAGGATCTTGGTGACGTGCTTGATGTCCTCGGGCTCGCGGAGGTGGTCGCCCGCGACCTTCGCGGCGTCGTAGGCGTCGAGCGCACGTTGGTAGTCGGCGTGTGCGCCGGCGTCGAGATCGGTCCCTGCGAGCTCGAGGTCGAGGTCCTGCAGCTCGGTGCCGAGAGCGGTGATGTCCTCGAAGGCCAGCTTGGAGACGGGGGCCAGCTCGGCCCTGCGGCGCTCGACCTGCTTCGCCTTGCTCGCGCGCGAGGCGAGAACCACCGCGACCGCACCGGCGATCAGGACCGCGAGCAGCACCCAGGTCATGCCTCCAGACTACGGTCGGACCCCAAGCCCGAGAGGGCTGTCGGTGGCCCGGGGCACGATGGGAGGAACGCACCGAGCGAGGAGGACGCACCCCATGGCCGCCACCATCCAGATCACCTTCGACTGCGCCGACCCCGGCGGGCTCTCCCAGTTCTGGAGCGCTGCGCTCGGCTACCGACTCGATGACCCACCGTCGCCCTTCGAGAGCTGGGAGGAGGCACTCGACGCGTGGGGCGTCCCCGAGGAGCGCCGCAACGACGCCTCCGCGGCCCACGACCCCGATGGTCAGGGGCCACGGCTGTTCTTCCAACGGGTCCCCGAGGGCAAGACCGCCAAGAACCGCGTCCACCTCGACGTCCGCGCCGCCCCCGGCCTCCAGGGCGACGAGCGGATGACCGCCCTGGAGACCCGGTGCTCCGAGCTCGTCGCCCTCGGCGCCAGCCGCGTCCGCCGCCACGAGCCCGAGCCCCCCACGAGCGCCGGCTTCATCGTGATGCAAGACCCCGAAGGCAACGAGTTCTGTTTGGATTAGGGGCGAGCGTGTCGGCGCTGATCGTCGGGCCGCCGTGCCAGGCCGTTCGCCGGCTCCGCGCCGCCGAGCGGCCCGACGGCGCCGCCACGCTGCCGCCCTGCTCCGCCCCGCTCCCGCGCGGTATCGCCGCCCCGCCGGTGGTCGAGGAGGTTGCGCAGCAACCGTCACGAGACCCCGCGAGTGGCACGCCGAGCGGTTGCGGGCACTACGCCTGGGAGTAGTCCCGGAACCCGCGACGGGTCTTGCGGCCGAGGTAGCCCGCCGTCACCAGGTGCTCCAACAGCGGCGCCGGGGCGAATCCGGGCTCGCGGAACTCCAGGTAGAGCTCCCGCTGGATGGCCAGAGACACGTCGTTGCCTACCACGTCGAGCAGCTCGAAGGGGCCCATCGGCAGCGCGCAGCCGAGCTTCATGGCGGTGTCCACCTCGTCGGCGGTCGCGTAGTGCGCCTCGAGCATCTTCACCGCGTCGTTGAGGTAGGGGAACAGCAGCGCGTTGACGATGAAGCCGGCCCGGTCGCCACAGGAGACTGCCACCTTGCCGAGCGTCGCGCAGAGCGCACGGGTGGTCTCCGCGACCTCGTCGGAGGTCGACACGGTCGAGACCACCTCGACCAGGCGCATCACGGGCGCAGGGTTGAAGAAGTGCATCCCGATCACGTCCTGCGGCCGCGAGGTGGCCATCGCGCAGGAGATGATCGGTAGCGACGAGGTGGTGGTGGCCAGGATCGCGCCGGGCTTGCAGATCTCGTCGAGGTTCTCGAAGAGCGTGGTCTTGATGCGCAGGTCCTCCGCGATCGCCTCGACCACGAGGTCACAGCCGGCCACGTCCTCGAGGGAGGTGGTCGCGGTGAGGCGGCCGAGCACCTCGTCGCGCACAGACTCCTCGAGCTTGCCGCGCTGGATCGCCTTGTCGAGCGAGCGCTCCACGGTGGCGCGAACCGCCTCGACCTTGTCCTCCGAGCGACCGACGTAGGTGACGTCGTACCCAGCCTTGGCGAAGACCTCCACGATCCCGGAGGCCATCGTGCCGGTGCCGACCACCCCGACGCGCTCGATCTCACGGCGCAGTTGCGGCTCGTCGTCAGCCGACGGGGTGAGATGGTCGGGCACGACCGTGGAGCTGTCCGGGGCAGCGTAGGTGTAGAAGCCCCGGCCCGACTTCCGGCCGAGCAGCCCCGCGGTGACCATCTGCTTGAGCACCGGGGCGGGGGCGTGCAGACGGTCACGGCCCTGCTTGTACATCGTGTCGAGGATCTCGTACGCCGTGTCCAGACCGATCAGGTCGAGCAGCGCCAGCGGTCCCATGGGATAGCCGCACCCGTAGCGCATCGCCGCGTCGATGTCCTCGCGGGTCGCGTAGTGGGCCTCGTACATCGCGACCGCGTGGTTGAGATAGCCGAAGAGCAGCGTGTTGGCGATGAAGCCCGCCTTGTCACCACACACCACCGGGCTCTTGCCGAGCCGCCCCACGAGGTCCTGCACGTCGGCCAGCACCCTGGGGTCGGTGACGACCGTGCGGATCACCTCGACCAGGTTCTGCACGGGCGCGGGGTTGAAGAAGTGCACGCCGACGACGCGTGCCGGGCGGCTGTTGGCGGTGGAGATCTCGGTGACCGACAGTGACGAGGTGTTGGTGGCCAGCACGGCGTCCGGGGAGACGATCGCGTCGAGCGCCCGGAAGATGGACTTCTTGATCTCGACGGATTCCACCACCGCCTCGACCACGAAGTCGCAGTCCGCAACCTCGGTCAGGTCGGTGACCAGCGTGATCCGTCCGAGAAGGTCGGCCTGCTCCTGCTCGGTCAGCTTCCCCCGAGCGACCGCACGTCCGGTGGAGTGCTCGAGGTGTTCGCGTCCGCGCTTGAGCCCCTCGTCATCGATCTCGACGCCGACCACTGCGAATCCGTTCCGTGCGAAGACCTCCGCGATGCCGGCGCCCATGGTGCCGAGCCCGATCACCCCGATCGTGTGGAACTCGCGGGGCTGGGGGGTCCCGGTGGCGGGAGTCGCGGTGCTCGTCATGGCGCGCATCCTCCCACGCGCGGGCGGGCCGACGACCTGTGGGAATGGTCACGACCAGGCCCGGGGGAGCTCGGAGCACAGGCGGGGTCGCCGGGTAGATTGCGCCGCGTGAGGTTGGTCGTCGCGCGCTGCCAGGTCGACTACGCCGGGCGGCTGACCGCGCATCTGCCGATGGCGACCCGCGTGCTGATGATCAAGGCGGACGGCTCGGTCCTGGTCCACTCCGACGGTGGCTCCTACAAGCCGCTCAACTGGATGTCCCCGCCGTGCAGCCTGCGCGAGGGCACCGCCGAGGACGGCCGGATCGAGTGGACCGTCACCTCGCGGGCGACCTCCAAAGGCCCCGAGGACACCCTGCGCATCCTCATCGAGGAGATCCTCGACGACTCCCAACACGAGCTCGGGATCGACCCCGGCCTGCAGAAGGACGGGGTCGAGAAGCACCTCCAGGAGCTCCTCGCCGAGCATCCGGCCACGCTCTCCCCCGGCCTGACGCTGGTACGACGCGAGTACCCCACCGCCATCGGCCCGGTCGACCTGATGTGCCGCGACGCCGAGGGACGCAGCGTCGCGGTCGAGATCAAGCGCCGCGGTGAGATCGACGGCGTCGAGCAGCTGACCCGCTACCTCGACCTCCTCAACCGCGACTCGCTGCTGACGGCCCAGGGCGCCGTACGCGGCATCTTCGCCGCCCAGGAGATCAAGCCACAGGCCCGCGTGCTCGCCACCGACCGCGGCATCGCCTGCGCCGTCGTCGACTACGACGCCCTCCGAGGCCTCGACGACCCGAGCCATCGGCTCTTCTGACGTGTGGCGGACTCGCTCGCCAGTCCCCAGGTATTCGAGACAGCCCTCGCGGCTCTCGAGGACCTGGGCATACGGTGCCGGCATGACGTCCGATCCCGGCATGAGCCGCCGCGTGGCCCGGCTCGAGAACGACACGGAGTCGATCTACGAGCTCCTCACCGAGGTCAGGTCCACCCAGGACGAGCACACCAGCCGCCTCGATCGGGTCGAGACCACCCTCACCAAGGTCGCGTCCACCCTCGACGAGCACGCTCGCCGCTTCGACGGCATCCAGACCACCCTCACCGAGGTCGTTCGCCGGCTTCCCGAACCTTCGTGACGCGCGAGGCGCACTGAGGCTTCGTGCAGATCTTCCACATCGCCACGGCGGCCGACTGGCGCACGGCTCAGCGGTCGGGCGCTTACACCACCTCCACACGGGGACGGACCTTGGAGGAGGAGGGCTTCATCCACTGCTCTCGCGCCGACCAGGTCGAGCGGGTACGCCGCGACTACTACGCCGACGTGGACGAGCCCCTGGTGCTGCTCACGATCGACACCGACCGCCTGACCGTGCCCTGGCGTGAGGACCCGGTGGGCACGGACACCTACCCGCACCTCTACGGTCCGCTCGCCCCCTCGGCGGTGGTCCGCGCGCAGCCCCTCGACCGCGACGGTCGCACCACCACGTTCAGTCGACACCTGCTGCGGGAGATGGGCCTACGGATCGGGCTCGCCCTGGTCGCGATGGGGCTGGCGGTCGTCGGCTCGCGGGTGGGCGCGGCGATCGACGACGACTGGGGGCCGTTGCTGGGAGCCCTCGTCGGCCTCGCAGCCGGCCTGGGCGGGATGGCCGCCGTGCTCCGCCGGAGGCGCTGACAGCGTCAGGCGCCGGCGATCCGGGGAGCGGTCGGGTCTCCGGAGTCCCGGCCCTGCTCACGGGCGACGTACTCCTCGATGTCCTCGATGTCGTCCCGGTTGCGGGTGGCGACGGCCAGCAGGTCGCTCATCGTGGCGACCTCCTCGACCTGCTCCTTGATGAACCACTGCATGAACTGCTCGGAGGCGAAGTCGAACTCCTCGCGCGCCGTGCGCAGCAGCCCGTTGATCTGCTCGGTGACCCGTCGCTCCTGCTCGAGGGCGAGCGCGACCGGTGCGACCACGTCGTCGAACGTCGACACCGGGGCGTCGACGGACGGGACCACGACCTCGGCCTCGGTGTCGATGAGGTACTGGACCATCATCAGCGCGTGGTCGCGCTCCTCGGAGGCCTGCGCGTAGAAGAACGCCGCCATCTGCGGCATGGTCAACGCGTCGTAGTACACCGCACAAGCGAGGTACTGGTTGTGCGCTGCCAGCTCGTTGCCGATCTGGACGTTGAGCTGCTCGACGAAGCGGGCTGCGGGCACGTGACTCCTCCGTGTCGGTCGGTCGCGCTCAGGCAGCGAGCGGCTGCTTCTTGCCCGTCTTCACCTTGACGAGCTTGCGCTTCTTGACCGTATACCCGTCGGGCAGGGTGCCGTTGCGCAAGGCCATCAGCGGGCAGCGCTTGCACTTCTTCTTCGAGACGCAGCACTTCTTCTTGGGCAGGCAGCGCTTGAGTTGCTGCTTGCCCTGCTGCTTCGCCACGCGCGCACCCTAGCATGCGGATTAGGCAAGCCTTACCAAATGCCAGCCGTCCGCGTCGCCCTCCCAGGCGGCGAGTGGGCCCGAGTCGTCGGCGACCACGGCCACCGTCTCGCCGCGGTGCAGGTCCGCCACCTCGTCGTCCACGACCGGCCCGCGCCCTGCAACAGGACCCGCCGTGGAGGCCGCGAGCTCGTCGCGCCGTGTCGCGGCGACGCCCAACGCGACGGCCAGCGCCTCCGCCCCTGGCAGGGCTGTCGGAGTGACGGCATACACGTGCACGACCCGCTCGTGTCGCAGCCGCCCGGCCGTCGCGGGATCCGCAGCCTCGCTCGTCCCGAGCACGATCACCCGGGCCGGACACTGGAGGTCGCTCACCCCTCCACGGTACGGCGCGCGCCTGCGCCGGTCCGGCCAGGCTCAGTCGATCGGTCGCAGCTCGTCGGCATAGGAGACCGAGACGCGGCGCAACACCCCGGCGTCGCTCACCGCGTACTGCCCCATCCGCCACAGCGGCGGGCTGTAGGCGTGCACCGAGACCGTGCCGCGCTCGGCGCCGCTGAGCCGGTGGATGTGGTCGGGCCCGAAGGAGAAGGCCCGCCCGGCGGGCACCCGGGTCTCTACGCCCGCACTGCCGACCCGGAGGTTGTGCTCGACCAGCTCGCCCGCCACGACGGCGACCGCACCGGAGGAGATGTCGTGGTCGTGCCAGCCCGTGTCGTTGACCGGGGTCCAGCACAGCAGCCACACGTCGACATGGGCGTCACGGTGGAGGGAGGCATAGACCCGCTCGTCGTCGTCGAACCCCACGAGGTGGGCCCAGCGCTCCGGTTGCGCCGCCAGGGCGGCGACCAGGTCGCGCAGCTCGTCGGGATCGAGGTCGCGACCGGGAAGGTCCTCGAGGCTCACCCCGGTGGTGCGCTGCTCGAGCGGCACGGCCCGCCCTGCCGCCACCGGCGCCTCCTGGATCAGCTCGCTCGTGGCCATGCCCGCTCCCCTTCCAGGTCGACGACCGGCAGGCCCAGCACCCGCCGTGGGTTGGTCACCCGGATCGCCCGGGTGGCGGCGGCTCCGGCCAGCTCGGTCAGCGGGGCGGCGTACGGCCGGTCGCTGCCGAGCACGAGGGCGTCGATCCCCAGCGCCCGGACCAGGGCGTCGAGACCCTGCGGACCGTACGACGAGGTGTCGACGTGGACGAGCGGGTCCACCGGGCCCGTGCTGCCGCCCCTCGTGGAGTGGCGCTCGTGATGCACCGGCGCCAGGCCGGCCCCGGCGGCGAACACGACCCGCAGTCCCGGGTGGGAGGCGCGGACCCCCCCGGCGTGCCACGACCACCAGGCTGCCTGCAGCTGAGCGGCGTAGCCGACCACCGCGGCCCACCATGGCGGAAGGGCCGCGGCCTCGGGGTCGAGCGCTTCTGGCCCGGGATGCACCAGCACCGGCCGCCCCGCACGCTCGACCACCTCGAGGACGGGGGCGAGCCGAGCCCATCCAGCCGGGGTGCGGACCTCGGTGGCCGGCACCTGGACGCCCACGAAGCCGCGCGCCATCATGCGTGAGAGGCCCTCGAGGTCAGGCTCGACGGCCGACACCGAGGCCCAAGCCGCGAATCCGGGCGGCAGCGCTGCCGCACCCTCGTGCCAGGTGTCCAGCAGTGCGGTCGCCGACGGGCCGCGCAGGGACTCGATCCCGAGCGGGGCCGACAGGGACACGCAGGCCAGGCCGATCCGGTCGTCGGCGTTCTGCCGCAGGCGGAGGCCGATGTCGTGATGGGCGGGGTCGATGTCGTACGGCGCCTCGCCGCGTGTGTGCAGCGTCCACCCGCGCAGGTAGGGCAGCCGCGAGCGGGAGCGCAGTCGGTCGACCAGGGCCTCGGGCCATAGGTGCTGGTGGACGTCGACCGCCGGGGGCGACAGAGGGTGGGCCGGCATGAGGTCAATACTACAGTAAGTTGCTTGACTTTCTAAGCAACATGAAGGGGCGTGGCTTGCCGGTCGCGGGGTCTCGACACGGGCTCGCCTGGCGGCTCGCCCCGCTCGACCAACGAATCACACACTCACTTCGGTGGTCGAGCCGCCGCGAGGTACGGGCGGCGAGTCGAGACCCCGCGACGGGTCAGGACGCCGAGAGGCCGTGGGCGCGCCTGATCACGTCGACGATGCCGCCCATGATCTCGGTGAGGCCGAAGTCCTTGGGGGTGTAGACCGCGGCTACGCCGAGGTCCACCAGGGCGCGAGCGTCGGCCTCGGGGATGATCCCGCCGACGACGACCGGCACGTCCTCCAGACCCGCCTCGCGCAGGCCGTCGAGCACCGCGGGGACCAGCTCGAGGTGCGAGCCGGAGAGGATCGAGAGGCCGACGCAGTGCACGTCCTCGGCCACCGCGGCGGCGACGATCTGCTCCGGGGTGAGCCGGATGCCTTGGTAGACCACCTCGAAGCCCGCATCGCGGGCGCGGACCGCGACCTGCTCGGCGCCGTTGGAGTGACCGTCGAGGCCGGGCTTGCCGACCAGCAGCCGCAGTCGACCACCGAGCGCCTCGCCGGTGGCGCGCACGCGGTCTCGGACGGCAGCCAGCTCGGCACCCGCCTGGGCCGGACCGACCGTCGCCGAGACGCCGGTGGGTGCGCGGAACTCCCCGAAGACACCCCGCAGGGTGGAGGCCCACTCCCCCGTCGTGGCGCCCGCCCGGGCCGCAGCCAAGGTGGCGGGCATCAGGTTCGCATCGGTCTTGGCGTCGGCCGCCAGGCGCGCGAGCGCGTCCGTCACCGCGTCGGCGTCCCGCTGCTCCCGCCACGCCCGCACGGAGGCGATCGCGGCACGCTCGGCCTCCGGGTCCGCGGTCTGGATCGCGGCGTCGAGGTCGGCGGTCAGAGGTGACGGCTCGGTCGTCGTGTAGACGTTGACGCCGACGACCTGCTCCTCGCCCGACTCGATGCGGGCGCGACGCGCGGCGTGAGCCGAGACCAGCTGCTCCTTCATGTAGCCCGACTCGACCGCCGCGACCGCCCCGCCGAGTGCCTGCACGCGGTCCATCTCGGCGCGGGCCCCGTCGACGAGCTCGGCCACCTTGGCCTGGACGACCTTCGAGCCCTCGAAGAGGTCGTCGTACTCCAACAGGTCCGACTCCACCGCCAGCACCTGCTGCAGCCGCAGCGACCACTGCTGGTCCCAGGGTCGGGGCAGGCCCAACGCCTCGTTCCAGGCGGGCAGCTGCAGGGCCCGGGCCCGCGCGGTCTTGCTGAGCGTCACCCCGAGCATCTCGAGCACGATCCGCTGCACGTTGTTCTCCGGCTGCGACTCGGTCAGGCCCAGGGAGTTGACCTGGACGCCGTAGCGGAACCGGCGCATCTTCGGGTCCTGCACGCCGTACCGCTCCGCGGTGAGCTCGTCCCACAGCTGGACGAACGCGCGCATCTTGCACATCTCCTCGACGAACCGGACCCCGGCGTTGACGAAGAACGAGATCCGCCCGACGACCTTCTCGAAGTCCTCCTCCGACACTTGTCCCGACGCCCGGACCGTGTCGAGCACGGCGATCGCGGTGCACAGCGCGTAGGCGAGCTCCTGCACGGGCGTCGCGCCGGCCTCCTGCAGGTGGTAGCTGCAGATGTTGATGGGGTTCCACTGCGGCATCTCGTGGACGGTGTAGGCGATCATGTCCGCGGTCAGCCGCAGCGAGTGCTCCGGCGGAAACACGTAGGTGCCCCGCGAGAGGTACTCCTTGATGATGTCGTTCTGCGTCGTCCCCGCGAGTTGGTGGGCGATCTCTTGGCGCTCCTCCTCCGTGCCGTCCGCGACGCCGGCCTGTTCCTCGGCCACCACCTGGTAGAGCGCGAGCAGCCACATCGCGGTGGCGTTGATCGTCATCGACGTGTTCATCCCGGTGAGCGGAATCTGGTCGAACAGCGCCCGCATCTCCCCGAGATGCGGCACGGGCACGCCCACCTTCCCGACCTCACCCCGGGCGAGCGGGGAGTCGGGGTCGTAGCCCGTCTGCGTCGGCAGGTCGAAGGCCACCGACAGGCCCGTCTGGCCCTTGGCCAGGTTGCCGCGATAGAGCGCGTTGGACGCCGCAGCGGTCGAGTGCCCGGCGTAGGTGCGCATCACCCAGGGCCGGTCCTTCGGATGCGTGGGTGCGTGGTGCTCGGGCATGCGTCGAGGGTAGGTCTGTGCCTACCGCGAGGTAACCGACTGCGTGTGTGGGGTTCCCCTCACCTTCCGCGCACGTCAGGCGGTGACGGCCTCGCGCTCGACCTCGACGAACCGCATCATCCGGGTCAGGTGGAGCATCCGGCGTACGGCGGGGCCGCAGCCGCGCAGGGTGACGTGATGTCCCGAGCGCGCCGCCTCGCGACTGGCGTAGGCGAGCACCCGAGCCGCCGTCACGTCGAGAGCGGTCACCTGCGTGAGGTCGACGACGACGTCCTGCTCGGCGCCGATCAGGCGGTCGCGGAGGGCGTTGCGCACCTCCCAGGTGCTCCGCACGTCGAAGTCGCCGCTGAGCACCAGCGTGGGTCCGTCGGTCACGATCTCCAGCACTTCACACCCCGTTTCGGCCGGTCCGAGCTCCGGTACCGGGCAGAGAGACTCCCCCGTGGCGTCTCCCTGCCCGGTACTCACTATGACGCGCGCCACACCCGATCGGTTGCCTCGCGCGGCTGCAGGATCGTGTTCTGCAAGAACGTGAGCCTGCCCGACACCGTGGCGCTGCCCCCTCCGCAGTCCCACTACAGTCGGCCGCATGGTCAACCTGACCCGCATCTATACGCGCACGGGTGACGGCGGGCAGACCCGCCTCGGCGACATGAGCGTGACCACCAAGAACGACGCGCGGCTGCACGCCTACGCGGACGTGGACGAGGCGAACGCGCACCTCGGAGTGGCCCTGGCTCACGACCTCGAGGAGGACGTCCGCCGGGTCCTGATACACGTGCAGAACGACCTTTTCGATGTCGGCGCCGACCTGGCCACGCCGGTCGTCGAGGACCCGCCGTACCCGCAACTGCGGGTCGAGCAGGACTACGTCGACCGCCTCGAGGGGTGGTGCGACCATTACAACGAGACGCTGCCGGCGCTGCGCTCGTTCATCCTCAACGGTGGGACGCCCGGCGCGGCCGCCCTCCACGTCGCGCGCACCGTCGTACGCCGGGCCGAGCGCTCCGCCTGGGCGGCCCACGAGCAGCATGGCGAGACGATGAACGTCCTCGCGATCACCTATCTCAACCGGCTCTCCGACCTGCTGTTCATCCTCGCCCGCTACGCGAACCGCGCAGAAGGCGACGTGCTGTGGGTGCCCGGCGGGGAGCGCACGAAGCAGGAGGAGCAGTGAGCGAGGAGGCCAAGCCCGCGGACGCGGGTGACTCGACGCCGGACACGGCCAAGCACAAGGAGCCGGTCGACGACCTGGTCGTCAGCCGCCACACCCTGTCCACTCCCGCGGGCGAGCTGCACTACACCGCCCGCACCGGCCGGATCGTGCTGCGCGAGGAAGAGGTCAAGGACGACGTCTTCCAGGGCTGGAAGCCGCGCGCCGAGCTGTCCGTGACGGCGTACACCCTCGACGACGCGGACCTGACCGAGCGACCGGTCTCGTTCGTCTTCAACGGCGGGCCGGGCTCCTCGTCGGTGTGGCTGCACATGGGGCTGCTCGGCCCGCGCCGGGTGGATGTGGGCGACGTGAGCGCACCGTCTCCGCCGCCGTACCGGCTGGTCGACAACGCCGAGACCCTCCTGGCCGTGTCCGACCTGGTCTTCATCGACCCGATGTCGACCGGTCACAGCCGAGCCGTCGAGGGCGGGAAGCCGAAGGACTACCACGGCTTCGGCAAGGACGTGGAGCAGGTCACCGAGCTGATCCGGCTCTGGTGCACGCGCGAGGACCGGTGGATGTCGCCGAAGTACCTCATCGGCGAGTCCTACGGCACCGTGCGTGCGGTCGCCGTGGCCGAGCGGCTGTCGAGCCGGCACGCGCTCGCGCTCAACGGTCTGGTGCTGGTCTCGAGCGTGCTCGACTTCGGCAGCCAGGACTTCGAGCACCTGCGCGCCGACGAGTCCTGCTTGAACTTCCTTCCGTCCTACGCTGCCATCGCGCACTACCACGGACTGCACCCGGACCGGACGCTCGAGGAGGTGCGCGCCGAGGCCGAGGAGTTCTCCGCCGGGCCCTACCGGCTCGCCCTGTCCGCCGGCCACCGGCTGCCCGCCGACGAACGCGCCTCGATCGTGTCGACCCTGGCGCGGCTGGCTGCCGTCAGCGAGGAGTACGTCGACCGCGCCGACCTGCGCATCGAGCACTGGCGCTGGTGCACCGAGGTGCTGCGCCACCGCGGTCTGACAGTCGGCCGCATCGACGGACGCTTCACCGGGCCACTGCACTCCCGGATCGCCGAGAACATGGACGCCGACCCGTCCAGCGACGCCATCGAGGGACCGTTCGCCGCGGCGCTGCACCACTACCTGCGCGGCGAGCTCGGCAACACCCTCGACCTGCCCTACGAGGTGTTCGCGAACGCGATCACGGAGTGGTCGTTCAAGGAGTTCGACGGCAAGCCGATCAACGTCACCGACAAGCTCGAGCGGCTGATGCGGGTCAACCCGCACCTGCGCGTCCGCATCGAGTACGGCTACTACGACCTCGCCACGCCCTACCACGCCGCCGAGGACATGGTCGCCCACCTGCGCGTGCCCGCCGAGGCCTTCGACCGCATCGAGCACGACTACTTCGGGACCGGGCACATGCCCTACCTCCACGAGGAGTCCCGGGTCCGCGAGGCTGCGGGCATCGCCGCCTTCGTCACTGCCCGGCCGGCCTGAGCCTCAGGCGGCCGCGCCCCAGCTCAGCTCGAGGCGGAACGGACGTGGCCTCCTCGCTCCGGGTGGATCGGGTGCCGCTGAGATGTAGGAGTGGCCCGTGGGTGTGGTCACCTCGACGGTATGTCGATGTTCCGACCTGACCCTGGCGACCCAACCCGATGCCTGCTTGGCGTGGTTGCACACCTCGCACAGCCCCTGTCCGTTGGCGAGGCTGGTCGGCCCTCCCTCCGCGTGCGGCACGATGTGGTCGTGATGTCGCACCGGCCCGTCGCAGTAGGGCGTTCGGCAGGTCTGGTCCCGCAGCCGAATGAGGCGACCCAGGCCGCCGCGGAAGAGTCGGCCCCGGCTCTCGGTCGCGGCGAGCTCGTCGGAGCCGGGCGCGGTGAAGAGTCGCCGCAGCCACCCGGTCGGCGGAGCACTCCGCGGCCGCGATCAGGTCACGCACCCAGCGCGACAGAGCCGGGCCATAGCCGCTGACGAAGGCGGCCTGGTCACCCTCCGGCCCGGCGAACAGCGCCTGGTCAGTCATCACGATCTCGACTGAGATGTCCACCCCCTCGGCCACGGTGCGGCCGGTGACGCGCTCGAACAGCGTGTCGGCCATCACCTGTCCCCCGGTGCGCGGGTCGCCGCCGGCTCGCGCGGCGTCGGCGGCCTGCATGAGAGCCGCGTAGACGCCGACCCCTTCGCTGACGGGAAACAGTGCGGTCAGCCAGACCATGGTGTCCGGGGCCGGCCGCATCGTCACCCGTCGGTCTCCAGCGGCCTTCGCGGCAGCCTTGGCCATCGCGGCGTTGTCCAGCCGCGCCGCCTCACGTCGAGCCTTGGCCGCAAGCCCTCGCTCGCTGAGGCCGACGAGAACCCTCCTGGTCGGAGCACAGGGCTGCGTCGATCTCCAGGCGGTCTTCGCGTTTGAGGCAGGCTGTCTCGCGAGCGAGCAGCATCGCGCCCCATTCGCTGAGCCTGCCGGCCCGCATCGCCGCGAACGCGTGCGGCAACTCGGTCGTCAGCACCCGCGCCAGTTGCAGGTGCCGGCTGGCCCTGGAGGGCGACTCCATGCGCGCCAGGCCCAGTTGGGCCGCCACCCCGGTGCCGCGACGCGCGGCAAGGGACACCCTCGTCAGCTTGGCGTTGCTCCTGGGAGGCCGCGAAGTCCGCCGACAGCCGCGCTTGGGCGGCCTCCGCGGCCCGCTTCAACTCCTCGAGCGCCCGGATCCGGTCGATCCGGTCACCGTCGTCGGCCGTGGCATGGGCTCGGGCCAGCGAGCTTGCCCACCCCGTGATCGAGGAGGCATCGGGCCGCACCGCTCCACAACTAGACCCGTCGCCCCGAGATTCGCTCATGTCTTCGATTATAGAGCAATCCTCCGACAGTGATCCGGCGCGACGCAGGGCCTTGTGGAGAGTCGAGCCGGGGCCCCGACGAGGAGGGCTAGACGGTCGAGGCCTGGTCCGCCTCCGGCGAGCCGAGCCGCCAGAGCGCGAGAGCGGCTAGACCGGCTCGACGCCCGCCATCACGACGTCGAGCACGCCCTCGGGGAGGCGCACGTGGTAGCGGGTGCGGCCGCGCTTGACGATCGTGCCGACGCGTCCGACGAAGCCGCCTGGAGCGGTAACCCGCACGCGCGCGCCGACCGGCAAGATCACGGCGCGGTCGCCGTTGCGGATCGCTGCCAGCTCGGCGAGGTAGTTGGGATGCATGGGGGCGGGACGCCCGTGATGGGTCCACTCGAAGACGTGGGCCAGGTCGAACGTCGGGGCGCACAAGCCACACACCGTGACCCGCTCCGGTCGGCGGTGCCGCTCCAGGGTGTGGCCGGCCGGGCACACGCCGAGCCAGGCGCCGCGCACCCGGGGAGTGTCCTCGGCCAGGCAGCGCTCGCCGGTGCTGCCGATGGCCAGGGCGGTCCGGCGCCAGACGGCGTCGTGGCCGTGCCGCGGGCCCACCAGGGCGTGGGCGATCTCGTGGAGGACGGTCTCGCGGACGTCGTCCTCGGTGTGCAGTCGCGTGAGCCGGGCGCTGAGCCCGATCACGCGCCGGTCGAAGCGGCACACGCCCGCGCGGCTCTTGGCCCGGTCGAACTCCACGCCCCACTCGTCCAGGCCGTGCTCGGCGAGGAGGGAGGTGGCGAGGGCGTAGGCGGCTCCGAGGTCCATGCCCGCAGTAGAGCAGCCGGCGCCGACATGATCTCGGCAGACGCGCAGGCTCGCGGTGGTCGGGGTGCCTGCGGTCAGGAGTCGAAGCCGAGCCCGAAGCGGTCGAGGGTGCGCAGCCACAGGTTGCGGCGGCCGGCGTTGGCGTCCGCAGCGGCCAGCGAGCGGCGAGTGAGCTCGATGCCGGCCCAGGCCAGCGGCTCGGGCGGGAAGGGCAGCGGTTTGGTGCGCACCATCTGGAGGGAGGTGCGCTCGGTCTCCCGTCCGTCGAGGAGGTCGAGCATCACGTTGGCGCCGAAGCGGGTGGCGCCGACGCCGAGGCCGGTGTAACCGAGGGCGTACGCCGCCTGGCCGGCGTGCGCCGTGCCGAAGAAGGCGAAGAACCGGGTGCAGGTGTCGATCGCGCCGCCCCAGGCGTGGCTGAAGCGCAGCCCCTCGAGCTGCGGGAAGGTCTCGAAGAACTGCCGCGCGAGCAGCTCGAAGGTCGCCGGGCGCTGGTCGAGGCGACGCGCGATCCGCCGGCCGAAGTGGTAGATCGCGTCGTAGCCGCCCCACAGGATCCGGTTGTCGGCGGTGAGGCGGTAGTAGTGGAACTGGTTGCCGCAGTCGTCGATGCCCTGCCGGTTGCGCCAGCCGATCGAGTCGAGCTGCTCGGCCGACAGCGGCTCGGTCATCAGCGCGTAGTCGTAGACCGGCACCGTGTGCCAGCGCACCCGCCGCACGAGCGAGGGGAACGCGTTGGTGCCGAGAGCCACGCGGTCGGCGCGCACGGTGCGGCCTGACCGCGTGCGCACCAGGAGTGCGGTGCCGTCACGGTCGAGGTCGGTCACCGGCGTCCCCTCGCAGATCCGCACCCCGAGGGACTCCGCAGCCGCCGCGAGACCCCAGGCCAACTTGGCCGGATCGAGGATGGCGGTGTCGTCGCGGGTCCACAGTCCGGCGAGGTACGTCGGGCTGTCGACCTCCGCGCGCACGGCGTCGGCGTCGAGGTACTCCCCCTCGGTGGCCTCCTGGAGCCAGGCCACCTGGTGCGGCTCGGTGGCCACCGACAGCGCCCCGGTCAGCTCCCAGTCGCAGTCGAGGTCGTAGCGGTCGAGCGTCGCCCGGAGCTCGCGCAGGTTCTCCATCCCCAGTCTGTCGAGCGTGTCGATCTCGCCCGGGAACCGCTGCTCTCCGTTGTCCCGCCCATGGGTCAGCGAGGCCGCGCAGAAGCCGCCGTTGCGACCCGATGCCGCCCAGCCGATCCGCGCGGCCTCCAGGAGCACCACCTCACGTCCCGGGTCGCGCTCCTTGGCGAGCAAGGCCGTCCAGAGCCCCGAGTAGCCGCCGCCGACGACGCAGAGGTCGGCCGTGAGGTCGGCTCCCAGCGAGGGCCGCGCAGACGGCCGGGCCGGCGAGTCCAGCCAGGCCGACGCGGGCACCGCCCCGACCAGCGAGGGGTGGGGTGAGGACATGGGCACACCGTAGGGGGTGCCGCCGGGTGACGGCACCTCACCTGGACGAGCCGCTCAGGGCGTCCGCGAGAGCGCCGGTCGCCTGCGTACGGCGAGCACCAGGACCGCGGCCGGCAGCATCATCGCCGCCACGACGAGCAGCGAGTTCAGGGTGCCGGTGTGCTCCCCCACGAAGCCGAGCAGCGGGGGGCCGGCGAGGAACGCGCCGTACCCGATCGTCGAGACCACCGAGACGCGTCGGGCCGCACGCGCCGGGTCGTCGGCGGCCGCGCTCATCCCGACCGGGAAGCCCAGGGCCGCGCCCAGCCCCCACACGACGATGCCGACCGCCGCCACGGCGGGCTGACCGGACACCACGACCACCACGATCCCCGTTGCAGCAGCCAGCGACGAGGCCAGCAGCACCGGCAGTCTGCCGAACCGGTCGAGCAGCACCGGCCCCACGAGCCGGCCGGTGGTCATCGCCACCACGAACAGGGCGAAGCCCGCGACCCCGACGAAGTGGCGCGCGTCGTAGCCGTCGACCAGGGCGAGGGCCAGCCAGTCGTTCGCCGAGCCCTCGGCCAGCGTGAAGGCCAGCACCATCGCGCCGATGGCGAGGGTCCGAGGCTCCAGCCAGGGCGACCGGCCGCTCCAGGCCGAGGCCGCCTCGTCGTCGGCGATCCTGGGCAGGAAGGCACCGGCGGCGACCACGACCACCGCCAGCGCCAACGCGGCCAGCAGGGCGAAGTGCAGGGGCATCGGCAGGTGCACCCGCGCGGCGACCACGCCCAGACCGGCGCCCCCGACCGACCCGAAGCTCCACCCCGCGTGGAAGCGAGGCATGATCGTGCGCCCCAGCAGTCGCTCCACCTCGGCGCCCTCGACGTTCATGGCGACGTCCCAGGTGCCGGTGCCGAAGCCGTAGACCGCGAGTCCCGCGGCGGCCAGTCCGGCAGAGCCGACGGTGGTGACGGCGAAGGCCGTGCCGATCAGGCCGACGGCGCAGGCGACCACGCCCGCACGCACCACCGTGCCGGCGCCGAAGCGGTCGATGAGCCGGCCGCTGATCGGCATCCCGAGCACCGACCCGACGGAGATCGCGAGCAGGAGCAGCCCCAACTGGGCGTTGCCGAGGTCGAGGTCGGCGCGCAGGTCGGGCACCCGCGAGACGAGCGTGGCGAACAGCAGGCCGTTGACCACGAACACGGTGGAGACGGCATTGCGCGCCCGCAACGGGTCGGAGCCCGTCACAGGCTGCGAGGAGGCGTCGGGGGTGCGGCCTCGAGCCACGCCTGGAAGCCCATCAGAGCCTCTTGGCTCAGGGCCAGCTCCACGTCACCGGAGCTGCTCCGGCACACGATCACGACGTGGTCGGGGTAGAGGGACAGCTGCTCGACCCCGCCGGCATCGCGCCGGCCGGTGAACACCAGGTCGCCGCGCTCCCACGAGCGCTTGGGTCGCGGGGAGAGCGAGAAGATCCGAAACCACTCGAGCGAGGTCGGCGTGTAGCGACCCAGGCCCAGCACCCAACCGCGTCCGGTCTTGTCGATCCGGACGCGGTGGCTGAGCTCGAAGGTGCCCCCATGCCTGGCAAGGAACCGGCGCCGCACGACGAGGGCGACGCCGTACAGCAGGACGGCAGCGAGCGCGATGCCGGCCACGTCGAGCGCCCATTGCCAGACCGGCATTCATCTCCTCGCCGGGACGTCGCTGGCGGGGTTCAGGCCCCGCCCGCCTCCGTCCCGTCCTCGTCGCGGGCCATCTTCGCCTCGAGCAGGCGCTTGGCCTCCTCGTAGTCGCTCTCGTGGGAGAGCTCGGCGTACTCGCACAGCAGGCGCACCTCGTTGTTGGCCACCGAGAGGAAGCCGCCGTCGACGGCAGCCACCCAGTGACCGTCGTCGACGGTGCGCACGTCGATCTGTCCCGAAGCCAACACCGACATCACCGGCTGGTGATCGGCCATGATGCCGATCTCACCGTCCAGCGTGCGGCAGTTGACCACGGTCGCCTCGCCCGCCCAGACCTCGCGGTCGGCGGCCACGAGGGACACCTGCATCGTCTTCGCCATGTCAGAGGCTCTTCTGGATCTCGTCCCACTTGCGCTCGACGTCGTCGAGACCGCCGCACATGAAGAACGCCTGCTCGGCCACGTGGTCGTAGTCGCCGTCGGCGATCTTGTTGAACGCCTCGACCGTCTCGGTCACGGGGACCGTCGAGCCCTCGATGCCGGTGAACTGCTTGGCCACGTAGGTGTTCTGCGAGAGGAACCGCTGGATCCGGCGCGCCCTCGACACGATCACCTTGTCCTCCTCGGAGAGCTCGTCGACACCGAGGATCGCGATGATGTCCTGGAGCTCCTTGTTGCGCTGGAGGATCTGCTTGATGCGGATCGCGCAGTTGTAGTGGTCCTGGCCGATGTACTGGGCGTCCAGGATCCGCGACGTCGACGTCAGCGGGTCCACCGCCGGGTAGATGCCCAGCGAGGCGATCTCACGGGAGAGCTCGGTGGTCGCGTCGAGGTGCGCGAACGTCGTGGCGGGCGCCGGGTCGGTGTAGTCGTCGGCCGGCACGTAGATCGCCTGCATCGAGGTGATCGAGTGACCGCGCGTCGAGGTGATCCGCTCCTGGAGCGTGCCCATCTCGTCGGCCAGGTTGGGCTGGTAGCCCACCGCCGAGGGCATCCGACCCAGCAGCGTGGAGACCTCGGAGCCGGCCTGGGTGAACCGGAAGATGTTGTCGATGAACAGCAGCACGTCCTGGTTCTGGACGTCGCGGAAGTACTCCGCCATCGTCAGCGCCGACAGCGCCACCCGGAGGCGGGTGCCCGGCGGCTCGTCCATCTGGCCGAACACCAGGGCGGTCTGGCCGATGACGCCGGCCTCCTCCATCTCCTGGATGAGGTCGTTGCCCTCGCGGGTGCGCTCGCCGACTCCGGCGAACACCGACACACCGCCGTGGTCCTTCGCGACCCGGGCGATCATCTCCTGGATGAGCACGGTCTTGCCCACGCCCGCGCCACCGAACAGGCCGATCTTGCCGCCCTGCACGTAGGGGGTGAGCAGGTCGATGACCTTGATGCCGGTCTCGAACATCTCCGTCTTCGACTCGAGCTGGTCGAACGCCGGCGCCTTGCGGTGGATGCCCCACCGCTCGGTGACCTCGAGCTTCTCGCCGTCCTCGAGGTTGAGACACTCGCCGAGGGCGTTGAACACGTGGCCCTTGGTGACGTCGCCGACGGGCACCGAGATCGGGCCGCCGGTGTCGGTCACCTGGGCGCCGCGCACCAGGCCGTCGGTCGGCTGGAGCGAGATCGCCCGCACCATGCCGTCGCCGATGTGCTGGGCGACCTCGAGGGAGAGCGTCTTGGTCTCCCCGCTCAGGGTCAGCTCGCACTCGAGCTTGTTGTACATGTCGGGCATCGAGTCGACGGGGAACTCGATGTCGACGACCGGGCCGATGACCCGGGCGATGCGACCGGTGCCGGCGGCGCCGGCCTGGGCCTGGGTGTCTTCAACGGTGGCAGTCATGTCTCACTCTTCTCGGGCGGTCTCTGGCGTTCTGGGGCGCTGGGCTCTAGTCGGCGGCAGCGGTGGCGTCGGCGAGCGCGTTCACGCCGCCGACGATCTCGCTGATCTCCTGGGTGATGCCCGCCTGGCGGGCCTGGTTGGCGATCCGCGTGTACTTCTTGATCAGCTCTTCGGCGTTGTCGGTCGCGGACTTCATCGCCTTCTGCCGCGCCGCCAGCTCGGAGGCCGAGGCCTGCAGCAGGGCGAAGTAGATGCGGCTTTGGACGTAGCGCGGGAGCAGCGCGTCGAGCACGACCTCGGCGGAGGGCTCGAACTCGTAGAGCGGCAGCACCTCCTCGGGTGCCGGCGCCTCCTCGCCTTCGACGACCTCGAGCGGCAGCATCCGCACGCTGTGCGGCTCCTGGACGAGCATCGACCGGAACTGGGTGTAGACCAGGTGCACCTCGTGCACGCCCTCGGGCGAGTCGTCGACGAACGCCGAGATCAGCGCCTCGCCGATGTCCCGGGCGTTCTCGTAGCGCGGCTGGTCGGAGAAGCCGGACCACGACTGCCGGACCGGGCGGTTGCGGAAGCGGTAGTAGGCCTCGCCCTTGCGGCCGGCGATGAAGGTGACGACCGTCTTGCCCTCGTCGCGCAGCCGCTCGGCGAGCCGCTCGCCCTCCTTGAGCACGCTGGAGGAGTAGGCGCCGGCCAGTCCGCGGTCGCTGGTCACGATGAGCACCGCGGCGCGGTCGGGCGACTCGGGCTCGGTGGTCAACGCGTGGTCGACGTTGGAGTAGGTCACCAGCGCCGAGACCGCACGGGTCAGCTCCCGGGCGTACGGCGCGGCCTGCTGGGCCCGCTGCTGAGCCTTGATGATGCGCGACGCAGCGATGAGCTCCATGGCGCGCGTGATCTTCTTGGTCGACTCCACCGACCTGATCCGCGCGCGGTACTCGCGCAGGGATACGGCCACGTCAGCCCCGCTTCTGCTTGACGATCTGCTCCTGCAGGAGCTCCTCGTCGGTCACAGCGTCGACCTCGGCCTCGCGGCCGATCTTGATGGGCTGGCCGTCGGAGGTCTCGAACTGCGGGAGGAAGGCGTCGTAGGCCTTCTCGGTCGCCGTCGCGGTGTCGTCGTCGAACTTCTCGGTCTCCAGGATCGTGCCCAGAAGGTCGGCGTGGGAGCGGCGCAGGAAGTCGAGGAACTCGTTCTCGAAGCGGAGCACGTCCTCGGTCGGCACCTTGTCGAGCCGGCCGGTCGTGCCCAGCCACAGCGAGACGGTCATCTCGTCGAGCGGGTACGGCGAGTACTGAGGCTGCTTGAGCAGTGCCATCAGCCGCTGGCCCCGGTCCAGCTGCTGCCGCGAGGCCGCGTCGAGGTCGGAGGCGAACATCGCGAAGGCCTCCATCGCGCGGAACT
>CAZIVD010000002.1:0-160231 GCA_964542635.1 uncultured Nocardioides sp.
CGTGCCCCTACTGTTCGCGGGGCTCGGGGTCGGCGCGCTGTCCTCCCAGCTGGGAGCCGTCACCGTCTCGGCCGTGCCGGACGAGCTGAGCGGCGAGGTCGGCGGGCTGCAGAACACCGCCACCAACCTGGGTGCCTCGCTGGGTACCGCGCTCGCGGGGTCGGTGCTCATCGGAGCCCTCACCAGCAGCTTCCTGATCGGCATCCAGGACAACCCCGCGATCCCCGACGAGCTCGCCCAGTCGGCGTCCGTCCAGCTGACAGGCGGCATCCCGTTCCTCTCCGACGCCGACGTGCGCGAGGGCCTCTCGGAGGCCGGTCTGTCGGAGGCGGAGATCGACGCCGCCGTCGAGGAGAACGAGGAGGCCCGGCTCGAGGGCCTCCGCACCAGCCTCGCGGTGCTGGCGGGCCTGGCGCTGCTCGCGATCTTCCTGACCCGGCTGCTGCCCAGCGTGCCCGTCGGCGGGCGCGAGGAAGGCGCCTGACCCGGCTCAGTCGAACGGCTCGAAGGCGGTCTCGGCGCGGGTGGCGACCGCTACCGCGGCGACCAGGGCGACGGCGCTCAGGTACAGCCCCGGCAGGAGCAGCGAGCCGGTCGCGATCACGGCGAGCTGGGCGAACAGTGGTGCGGTGCCGCCGACGATGGCCGAGGCGAGACCAGCGGTCACGGCCAAAGCCCGGCTCCGCACCGCGCGAGGGAACAGTTCATTGAGGAGGGCGACTGAGAGCACCCCGCCGACGAGCACGCCCGCGACCAGCTCGGCGGCCGCGAGTGCGAGGATCGACCCCGAGGTCGCCCACTGGAGCAGGGGCATCGCGAGCATCGCCAGTCCGGCGCACGCCGGGATCACGATCGGCCGCCTGCCGACGCGGTCGGAGAGCCGGCCGAGGAGAAGGGCGGCCACGGCCACGGCCGCCAGGCCGGCGCCGGCGCAGCCGAGCGCGGGTGCCAGGGGGAGGACCCGGTCCGTGGCAACCCGGTTGGGCAGGAAGACGAAGAAGAGGTTGAAGCACAACGATCCGGCCGAGACCTGCGCGAACCCGATGAGGAGCGCGCGCCGATGGTCGCGCCACAGGTGGTCGGCACGCACGGGACCTGCGGGAGGCCGAGCTTGCCTCGTCCTGCCCCGCCGCAGGTAGAGGCCGACCAGCCCGAGAGGCAGAGCCGCGAGGAACGCGACCCGCCACCAGCCGTCGGCGAGCTCGTCGTGGGGGACTCCTGCGGTGATCGCCACGCCCACGACGAGGGCGAGGAACGTGCCCAGGCTCATCGTCGCGGTGTGCCACCCACCGAAGCGCCCCCGCTGGTACGCCGGCGCCTGCTCGACCAGGAAGACGGCCGAGACGCTGAGCTCGCCGCCGGCGGCCAGTCCTTGGAGCCCGCGCAGCACCACGAGCAGGACCGGCGCCAACACCCCGAGCACGGCGTAGCCGGGCAGCAGGCCGACGCCGGCCGAGGCCAGGGTCATCAGGGCGAACGACGCGGCGAGGACGAGCTGGCGGTCATGCACGTCGGCGAGCCGTCCGAACGCGATCGCGCCGACCGGCCGCGTGACGAAGGCCGTCGCGTAGACGGCGAAGACGGCGAGCAGACCGACGTTGTCGGCGTGGGCGGGGAAGAAGACCTGACCCAAGACGCTGGCGAGCGCGCCGTACACCGCGAAGTCGTACCACTCGAGGACGTTGCCGACGCAGGCCGCCGCGACCCGTCGTCCACCGGACGTCTCGCTCAGCCCGATCACGCCGGTCTGGGTCGTCACGGCGTGCAGCCTAGGGGTGCTCCGACCACGACAGCCAGGTGTCCGATGGGAGCGCCAGGTCCTAGTGAAGGGCCACCTTGAGCAGGGCGACGAGCACACCCAGGCCCGCCCCGACAGCGGCGCTCGCGATCCGGCCCCCGGTGTCCAGTCCGCCCCTGGCGCCGGCGATGTAGCTGTAGATGGCCAGCAGGGCGATCGTGGACAGCAGGGCCACCCAGGCGGCGTCCCGGACATCCGCGCCGAAGAGGGTGCCGACCAGCAAGATGACCAGCGGGACGATCGAGGCACCCAGGATCGGCAGCGTGTGCAGGAGGCCGTGTCTGAGCGCGGCGAGCGGGTGGTGCCGGTCGTTGAGCGACGCGCCGATCGTGACCGCGTGCAAGTGCGCCAACCAGTAGACGACCACCGTGCCGAGGATGGTCAGGCACAGCTGCCCGATCGTGTCGACGTGCCCTGCGCTGTAGGCGATCGCGGCGGCGCACACCACGGTGCCGGTGATGGCACCTTCACCTCCGCGGACGAGCCCCCAGGGGTCGCCGCGGAGGTCGGGGTCACTCACTACCGAAGCTCTCCAGCAGGGTTGCGCGCTCGGCCTCGGTCAGGTTGGTGTGGATCAGCGTGCTCTCGCGGCCCCGGAACCGCTCGGCCAGCCGGTCGAAGTCGGCGTCCTCAGTGACGACGAACAAGGCCGACGTCCCGGGACCCAGCTCGGTGCGGATCCGCTCCATGTCCTCCTTGGTGATGCCGGTGCCGTCGGTGGCCTTCGCGAGCGCTCCGATCCCCGCACCCACGACCACGCCGGCCACCGGCACCATCAGCAGTGCCCCGCCGAGGAGACCCCAGAGCGCTCCGAGCCCCGCTCCGCGCTTGGGACTGTCGTGCTGGTGCGACGTGTGCGGCTGGTCTGCCCCGACGGGCCACGACACCACGGCGTGGTCGACGACCGTGACCAACCCGTCGAGCTCGGCCTCCTTGAGCACCCCGGCTGCGCGACCGGCGCTGTCCGGGTCGTCGTACTTCCACACGGTGAATGCGGTCATGTCACTCTCCTTGGTCGCTCAGGCGGCGGCGGGCACCACTGGCACCAACTCTGACGCCACGGTGCCCTTCTGGTCCAGCGCCCCGCCACGTCGGAGGAAGAGCTTGACGAGCTCCTCGACGAGCACGAGGGACGCCGCGATCCCCACGCAGATGCTCCACTGCTCGAAGGTGAGAGCCGTGGTGCCGAAGATCCGCTGCAGGAAGTCGAGTGCCGTCACCGCAACGATCGCCAGGAGTGCGAGGCCGTATCGGCGCAGCTGCACGACCTCGGGCAGAGCGTCGCGGTCGAAGATCGTGCGCTGCTGGTCGCGGCACAGGAGCGCCCCGGCCAGGTGGAACAGCGACAGCGTGGTCAACAGCATCGTGGCGGCGACCAGCGCGTCGTCGTCGCGGTGGCCGATCTGGTACGCCGCCAGCGACCCGACCGTCATCACGGCACCTTGGACGCACAGCCGGATCCAGTTCCCCCGGGTCAGGACGGGCGCCCCGACAGGACGCGGGGGCCGGGACATCAGGCCGCGGGCCGGCTCGTCGAAGCCGAGCGCGATGGCGAGCGGGATGTCGACCACCATGTTGAGCCACAGGATCTGCAGCGGGTTGAGCGGCGCCCCGCCCGCGATGCCCAGGATGCCGGCGCCGATGAAGATCGCGATGTAGGCGACCAACGTGGACATCTGGAACCGCAGGTACTTCAGGAGGTTGTCGTAGAGGGTGCGGCCGTAGGACACCGCGCCGACGATCGTGGCGAAGTTGTCGTCGGTGAGGATCATCACCGCGGCCTCCTTGGAGACCTCGGTCCCCGTGATGCCCATGGCCACGCCGATGTCGGCGGTCTTGAGGGCGGGGGCGTCGTTGACACCGTCGCCGGTCATCGCGACGACGTTGCCCTTCTGCTGGAGGAGTCGCACCAACCGGACCTTGTCCTCTGGTGCCACGCGCGCCACGACCCCGATGTCGTCGAGCTCGGCGAGCAGCTGCTCGTCGCCCATCGCGGCGAACTCCTGGCCCGTGACTGCGCGCCCCTCGATGCCGAGCTCGGACGCGATGGCGGCCGCGGTCGTCGCATGGTCGCCGGTGATCATCCGGACCCGGATGCCGGCGTCGTGACATGCGGCGATCGCCGTCTTCGCCTCGGGGCGGGGCGGGTCGACGATGCCCACCATGGCGAGGAGCGTGAGGTCGGTGACCTGGTCGATCAGGTCGCCTGCTGCGGTGACAACGCCGGCGTCGAGGTCGCGCTGGGCGACGACCATGACCCGCTCGCCCGCGTTCGCGATCCGGTCGTTGGCGTCCAGCGCGAGCTGTCGGTTGGCGTCGGTGATCGGGACAAGGGAGCCGTCCGGGTGCCGGATCGTCGCGGCCCGCGCGATCAGCACGTCCGGGGCGCCCTTCACATAGCAGCGCACGACCGGACGACCGTCCTCGCCGGTCATCTCGTGGAAGGTCGCCATGAACTTGTAGTCGGAGTCGAAGGGGACCTCGGCCACGCGGGGGAGGGCGGCCCGGGTCTCGGTGATGTCGAGGCCGCCCTTGGCGCCGAGGACGATCAGCGCTCCCTCGGTCGGGTCGCCGATCAGGCTGTCGCCGTCGAGCACCGCGTCGGCGCACAGCACCATCGGGAGCAGGTAGGGGTCCAGGTCGTGGCGCTGGCCGCCGACGTGACCGATCTCGCCGTTCGTGCTGTAGCCCTCGCCGCTCACCGTGAAGCGGTGCTGGCCGGGGATCACCAGCTGACGCGCGGTCATCTTGTTCAGCGTGAGCGTGCCGGTCTTGTCGGAGCAGATCGCCGAGGTCGAACCGAGCGTCTCCACGGCGGGGAGGCGCTTCACGATGGCGTTGCGTCGCGCGATCTCTCGCGTGCCCATCGACAGGAGCGCCGTCACGACCGCGGGGAGACCTGTCGGGATGGCCGCCACCGCGAGCGCGACGCCGGTGATGAAGAGGGTGTCGAACGACTGGCCCTGGGCCAGGCCGAGGAGCACGACGAGCACCAACGCCACCGCGGCGATGGAGGCGATCACCTTCGACAGCGAGTCCAGCTGTCGCTGGAGGGGCGTCTTGGTGGTCTCGGTGTGGGAGAGCATGTCCGCGATGTGACCGATCTCGGTGTCCATGCCGGTGGCGGTCACGATCAGCTCGCCGCGCCCTCGGGTGACCGACGTGTTCATGTACGCCATGCAGATCCGGTCGCCCAGCGGCACGTCGCCGCCCGTCACGGGGTCGGTGGTCTTCCCGACCGGGAGGCTCTCACCGGTCAGCGCGGCCTCCTCGATCTCGAGCGTCGCGGCCAGACACACGCGGCCGTCGGCCGGGACGCGGTTGCCGGCCTCCACGAGCACGATGTCCCCGGGCACGAGCTCCTCGGCGTCGATCTCGACCGCCTGCCCGTCGCGCCGTACGCGGGTGATGGTCTTCATCATCTGGGCGAGCGCGGCGACGCTCTCCTCGGCCTTGGCCTCCTGACGGAGCCCGATCACGGCGTTGAAGACGGTCAGCCCGGCCAGCACCACCGTCGTCCCGGTGTCCTGGGTGACCAGCTGATTCACAAGGGCGGCGCCCAGCAGGATCAGCTGCATGAAGTCCTCGTACTGCCGCAGGAAGGCGCGCCACGCAGGCTCCTTGGTGCCGCTGACGAGACGGTTGGGCCCGTGGCTGGCCAGCCGGCTGCTGGCCTCGGCCGCCGACAGCCCGAGCGCGGGGTCGACTCCGAGGCCCGCTGCGACATCGCCGGCCGTGCTGGACACGGGGTCCGGCCGGGCACTCGAGGTGTCGTTCGTCATCACGGGCCTCCTGGTCGGCGGCAGGGTGCCGCTCCCCACCGGGCCAGATCGTCCGAGGTGGACGGGTGGTGGCGCCTCACCCCTGCCGGGGTGGGGCGCCACCACCCGCCGATCTGGCAGTCTGTGACCAGGTGCCCCGGAGGGCACCGCCACGACCACGCCGTCCAGGAGGATCCCCCCATGACCGAGCTCGACGTAGGCCCGATCGACTACCTCGCCGTAGAGTTCCCCGGCGCCCGCCTTCAGGGGGAGGGACTGGCTGCGCTGGTCGACCTCGTCGACCGCGGCATCATCCGGATTCTCGACCTGCGGGCGGCCAAGGTGGACGAGGACGGCTCGGTGACCGCCCTCGCGCTCACCGACCTCGACGGCGACGGCGAGCTGGACCTCGCGGTCTTCCAGGGAGTGCAGTCGGGGCTGCTCGACGACGACGACATCGCCCAGAGTGCGGCGCTGATCACCCCGGGCAACGCGGTCGGCCTGATCGTCTACGAGAACACCTGGGCCGGTCCCTTCGTCAGCGCGATGCGCCGCGCCGGCGCCGAGGTCATCGCCAGCGGCCGGATCCCGGCTGACGACGTGGTGGCGGCCCTGGAGGCACTCGAATCAGCGGAGGGCCCGGCCTGACCGGCCGGCGTTCCGGAAGAGATCAAGGAGAGGACGAGACATGGGACTAGTGCGTGGAATGGCACGGACTGCGGTCGTCGCAGGGACCGCGACCGCGGTGTCCAACCGGGTGTCGCGGCGCCAGGCCGGCCGTTGGGCCGAACACGACGCCTACGAGGCTCAGCAGCAACAGCAGTACGCCGCCCCGCCGCCGCAGCAGGCCTACGCCCCGCCGCCGCCTGCGCCGGCTGACGACACGGACGACATGGTCACGAAGTTGCAGAAGCTGGCGCAACTGCGCGATCAGGGCATCCTCACCGATGCGGAGTTCGACGCGCAGAAGGCACGCATCCTCGCTGCCGGCTGACCAGCGCGACGGCGATCCACCCGCGCGCGGGTGGTGCCGCCCCACCCGGGACGGCACCACCATGGGGCCTCCGGCTGCCCACAGGGCGGCGTTCCTCATCTAAGCGGCACGGCCGCTTCGAACCCCGCGGAGGTTGATCGTGGTCAGCGCATGGGAGTACACCCTGGGCGACGTCTTCTGGAGCATGCTCTGGTTCTTCCTGTTCTTCATCTGGATCTGGTTGCTCATCACCGTCTTCTCCGACATCTTCCGGAGTGACGACCTGTCGGGCTGGGCGAAGGCGTTCTGGACGTTCTTTGTGATCGTGCTGCCCTATCTCGGCGTCTTCGTCTACCTGATCGCCCGCGGACCGAAGATGAGCGAGCATGCCGTGCACGACGCCACGCGTCGCGAGGAGCAGATGCGTCAGTACGTGCAGAGCGTCGCCGGCAGCGGGACCAGCCCGGCGGCCGAGATCGAGCGGCTCGCCCAGCTCCACCAGGCGGGCACGATCACCGACGAGGAGTTCCAGCAGGGCAAGAACAAGCTGCTCTCCTGAAGGACCCCCAGCCGTCCGGCGTCCGACTCTGGTGTCGGGCGCCGGACGGTCGTCGTACCTGCCCGGTGGTCAGCGGTTGCCGCTGTCCCCGGACGCCTGGCGGGCGAAGTAGGTCAGCGCCGACCTGGTCTTGGTCTGCTGGGGCGTACCGAGGTCGACCCCGTGGCCGTCGAGGTATTCGCGACACTCGGTGCCGGCCACGAACGCGTCAGCCGGCGCGCACTTGGTCGACAGCTCCAGGATGCGTGACCCGTCGGGGTACAGCCAGAGCTCGGCCACCATCTTGCGGTGGAAGTCCGGCGGCCGGAACTTCAGTTTCAGCACGTTGACCGGACCGAGCGCGATCAGGTCGTCGAGCTCGACGCCGTGGGGAGCGTGGGAGAGGTAGAACGCGCGCTGCTCGTGCGAGAGCACCTTGCGGAGCGGGCGTTCGTGGGCCAGGAGCTGCTTGAGCTTGCGGTCGCTCGCGGGTGACTTCATCGAGCCCGATCGCACGAAGCCGCCGGGGAGGATGTCCACCTCGATGCCGAACGTCTCCGCCTCCAGGACGGCCGCCGGCAGATGCTCGGGAACGACGGGACGCAGCTTGACGACCACGTCGCCAGGTCGCGCCTGGATCCGACGGGCGCGCACCATCACCCCAGCGCCGTAGAGCGTCAGGTCACGGGTGTCGTAGAACACGACCTGGCGGATGTGGGCGTCCAGCACGTCCATGCCGAGGGCCTGCACCGTCGACCGGTGGTCGGTGTCGGCGATGCTCAGCTTGAGCTCGACGCTGTCGACCGTCGGCAGCAGCTCGGCGATCTCGGCGAACTGCTCGCTGGTCAGCAGCGAGTCCGGTCCGGCGACCGGGGTGGGCGGTCGGCTGGTGGTATCGGCCATGCGTGCTCCTCCTGGTGGGTCCACGTCGCGACGTGGACAGCGTCACCGGCTCAGGGTCACCGGCTCCGGGGTGGTGGTGCGCCACCCCCGAGTGGGTGGTCGAGCGTGGGGCCGCGGCCAGGGGGCCGGGGCGGGGTCAGGCGACGACGGGCACGCCGGCCAGCGCCTCCTCCAGTGCCTCGTCGGAGAGCGGGTCGTCCTCCAGGTGTCCGGACAGGAAGCTGTCGTAGGCGCCGAGCTCGAGGAGTCCGTGGCCGGACAGCCCGATCACGATCACCTTCTCCTCGCCGGACGCTTTGGCCTCCAGGGCCTCGCGCCTGGCCTGGGCCAGTGCGTGCGAGGACTCCGGTGCGGCGACGATGCCCTGCGTGCGGGCGAACTCGATCGCGGTCTCGAAGCACTCGCGCTGGTGCAGCGCCGCGGCCTCGATCAGCCCCTCGGCGTACACGTGGGAGACGAGGGGTGCCATGCCGTGATAGCGGAGCCCACCCGCGTGGATGGGGGACGGCACGAAGTCGTG
This sequence comes from uncultured Nocardioides sp., assembly GCA_964542635.1. Taxonomy (GTDB): domain Bacteria; phylum Actinomycetota; class Actinomycetes; order Propionibacteriales; family Nocardioidaceae; genus Nocardioides. The sequence goes on from CAZIVD010000002.1 coordinate 8,494, forward strand.
GCCCAGCGTGTACATCTTCATCAGTGGGGTGAGGCCGATCGTGTCGCCGAAGTCGTAGCGGTACTCGCCCCGGGTGAGGCTGGGGCACGAGGACGGCTCGACGGCGACGATTCGCGGCTGCTGGCGGCCGGCGAGCTTCTCCCCGAGGAACGGGAAGGCGAGGCCGGCGAAGTTGGAGCCGCCGCCGGCGCACCCGATCACCAGGTCGGCGCCGGATTCACCGGCCAGCGCCAGCTGCTTGATCGCCTCCTGGCCCACCACGGTCTGGTGGAGGAGGACGTGGTTGAGCACCGACCCCAGCGAGTACTTGGTGTCCTCCGCCTGGGCGGCCACCTCCACCGCTTCGGAGATCGCGATGCCTAGCGAGCCGGGGTGGCCCTCGGGGAACGCCTGGCCGGAGTTCGTGAGCCGGCTGGGGGACCGGTGCACGGTGCCGCCGAACACCTCGATCAGCGTGCGGCGCTGGGGCTTGGTGTCGTAGGACGCGCCCACCTGCCAGACCTCGCACTCGAGACCGAAGAGGGCGCAGGCATAGGAGAGCGCCGTGCCCCACTGACCCGCGCCGGTCTCGGTCGTGAGCCGCCGGACGCCGTGGAGGGAGTTGTAGTAGACCTGCGGGACGCTGGTGTTGACCTTGTGCGAGCCCGCGGGGCTGACGCCTTCGTACTTGTAGTAGATGCGTGCCGGGGTCTCCAGGGCGCGCTCCCACCGGCTCGCCCGGATGAGCGGGGACGGCCGCCACTGGGCGTAGACCTCGCGCACCGCCTCGGGAATCTCGATCTCTCGCTCGCCCGAGACCTCCTGCAGGATCAGCTCGATCGGGAACAACGGCGCGAGGTCGTCGGGTCCGACCGGCTCCCGGGTGCCCGGGTGCAACGGCGGCGGCGGAGCCGTCGGCAGGTCCGCGACGATGTTGTACCAGTGCGTCGGAGCCTCGGCCGGGTCGAGGGTGTACATCACCTGCTGGTCGGTCATCAGTCCTCCTCGTGGGTGGCGAACATGCAACCGGTCGGAGGCGACACAGGTCAATGGGGAGAGGACTCCCGAGCGACGCGTCGCGCCGGATGTGCCGAGTATTTGAGCACCACGTACGTCGCATACTCGGCAGATCGCGACTTGTCAGCGCCCGTTGCCCGTGCCAGCGATGACGTGGGTCTGCTAGGCGAGGTGTCGCTGCTCGCCAACCCCGCGGGCCTCGGTGAGCAGGTCGAGGAAGGCTTCGTCGAGCATCGCGTCGAGGCGGAAGGCGTGCAGCACGTTGCGGGGCGAGTAGGCCTCGACCTTCGTGAAGGCCGGGTGCTCTGCGGCTCGAGCCAGCACGAGGTGCCCGGTCAGCCACCGCCGGCGCGGTTGGAACGCGGCAAAGCTCATCCGGATGTGGAAGGCGATCCTGGACTTCTCCGGCAACACCTCGACGGGTTCGACGTGGGCGCGTAGCGCATCGAAGATGAGGCGTACGACGGGCGCGCAACCGGTGAAGTGGTCGTCGAGCGGTCCTAGGGCGGCGCACGTGTGAGACTGGTGGGTGTTGGCGAAGGACCGCCCGCACCGCTGACAGATCCACAGGTCGTCCACGAGGTCAGTCTGGCCTCGACGAGTCGGCTGTGACTCCTCCGCCGGTCGCGAGCCATGGCGCATCAGGATTGGTCCGGGAGCGGCGCGGTGCACGTATCGGCCTCGCGTGATCAGGCGAGCGTCACGATCGCCTGGCGGGTCGCGAAGACCAGGCAGAGCGCCGACATGGACAGTCCGAACACCAGCGTCGAGGTGAGCACTCCGGTCGCTGCCGTCAGGGCGCCGAGCAGTGGCATCGACAGCGGCATCAGCGTCATGTCACCGAGCGCGGTGACCGAGGAGACCCGGCCGGTGTAGGCCGGGTCGACGGCCCTGAGGAACGCGCCGGACAGCCACACGCTCGCCAGTCCGGCGGTGACGCCCACGGTCAACATCCCGGCCAGGACGACGGGCAGTGCGGGTGCGCCCACCGCCGCCAGGCCCACCCCCTGCAGCACCAGGACCTGGAACCCGGACCTCGCGGCGTACCTCGGCTGCCAGCGGATCGCCGCCAGGCTGCCGAGGATCGCGCCCGCGGCCAGTGCCCCGTCCGCCACGCCGAGCCAGCTCGGCCCCCAGCACGACGCGTCGACGCGGAGGGCCAGGCCGAGCGCCACGACCGGGCTCACGAAGACGTTCAGCGAGGACAGGCCGATGACGAAGATCCGGGCGGTGGGACTGCGGCGCAGGTAGGACAGCCCGTCGGTGAAGGAGTCCCGCCACCGGGCGTGGGCGGCGCGTGGCAGCCGATACCTGGCGCGCACCACCAGCGCGAGCACCAGGGCGACCACTGCGAACGTCGCCGCGTCGAGGACCATCGCCGCGACCGGACCGCCCCAGGCGACGAGGAGGCCGCCGGTGGGCGCGCCGAGGAGCCGCATGACCCGACCGCTGACCTGGTTCCAGCCCATCACCGTGCCGAAGTCGTCCGGCGCGACGAGCTGACGGACGAGGGCCGCGCCGGAGGGGGTGGTGAGTCCCGCGGCAACACCGAAGGACAGTGCCATGGCGAACAGCGTCAAGGCGCCGTCGTACCCGGCTTCCCACGCGAGCGCGCCCAGCACGAGCACCGCGGCCCGGGCGGCCTGGCCCGCGACGAGCACCCGGCGCGGGTCCCAGCGGTCGGCGATCACGCCGCCCAGCAGCACCAGCGCCGCCTGCGGGAGCATCTCCACACCGATCACCGCGCCCGCGAGGGCCGGCGAGAGCGTGTGCGCGGCGGTCCAGGCGAGCGCCACGATCCACACGAAGTCGCCGAACGAGGAGACCGCGACCGCCACCAGCCAGGCCAGCACCATCCGATCCCGACCGACAGGTGGCGGAGCGGCCCCGATCAGCTCGGGGTCGACGGCGGCGGTCGTCATGGCCGCACTGGCTTGCTCGGGAAGCAGCGGATGATGGTCCGCACCGGCCTGCGGTCGGCGTCCGGGTCCCCGGCCTGGGTGGCCTCCACCTCCTGTGTCCACTCGTTGAGCACCTCGCCGAGCCGGCGGTGCAGGTCGGCGGCCTGCTCGGCGGTGGCCTTGGTGAGGCTGTCGGTGGCGCCGGCGGCACGCCGCCAGTACGCCGGCGCCTCGCCCATCTCGTTGAGCCACTGCTGGGTGGCGCGCACCTGGTGCCGGAAGGTCTCCACCTCCGCCTGGTCGGCGACCCGCCGGCCGAGACTGTCGGGCTCGAAGTCCTCCACGCTCCAGCTCAGGCTGCGCGGCGTGACCTTCCACCAGCTCTCACGGGTATCCCTCGCCAGCTCCGGCGCCGGCGCGATGAACCCCTGACGGTGCAGCGGCTTGAGATGGTGGCTCACGCTGCCCACGGCCAGCCCGGTCCGCGCCGCCAGCCGGCCGACCGTGGCCGGTCCCTCGATCCAGAGCAGCTCGGCCAGCCACCTGCGGGTCGGGTGGTGCAGGGCGATGAGCACGTCCATCAGGTCGGTGGACACCTCGGTGTCCACGACGTGCCGTTCCTTTGCGGTCTTGCGGGGCATGTCCGTCAGCCTCGACTTGGCGGTGGACTTTCCACAAGGGCGCTTGTATAACTTCGACGGCCCCGCCCATCCATGTGCCCTCAAGCGCGCCCCTGATGGGGCCGCAGAGCGAGGTGGGAACAACTGGTGTCCGAGGGGGGACTTGAACCCCCACGCCCGATAAAGGGCACTAGCACCTCAAGCTAGCGCGTCTGCCAATTCCGCCACCCGGACGAGTGCGCGTGGAAGCGTAGCAAAGGAGCGGGGCGTTCCACGCATCGTGGGGGGCCTGTCCGGGCTGGGCCGCGGGTGTCCCGATCCGGTGCTTGGATGGGGGCATGGCGAGCGACCGGCAGGACCTCGAGGCCAGCGCCGTGGCGTCCTACGACCCCGCCGCCGAGGTCGTCGAGCTGTGCCGTGACCTGATCCGCATCGACACCTCCAACTACGGCGACCAGGAGGGGCCGGGCGAGCGGAAGGCGGCCGAGCAGGTGGCCGCGCTGCTCGACGAAGTGGGGATCGCCGCGACGATCAGCGAGTACGAGCCCGGGCGCGCCAACGTGGTCGCACACTGGGGCGGCGCTGGCGGTCGGGGCGCCGGTGGCGAGGGTGGGCTGCTCGTGCACGGCCACCTCGACGTCGTCCCCGCGGCGGCGGAGGACTGGCAGGTCCCGCCGTTCGCGGGGGAGGTCGTGGACGGGTGCGTATGGGGCCGCGGGGCCGTCGACATGAAGGACTTCGACGCGATGCTGCTCTCCGTGGTGCGGGCGAGGGCTCGTGCCGGCCACGTGCCGGCGCGACCGGTCACCCTGTGCTTCACCGCCGACGAGGAAGCCGGGGGCCACCGCGGCGCCCAGCGGCTGGTCGAGGGGGTTCCCGAGGAGCTCGCCCACTGCACCGAGGCGATCGGCGAGGTCGGCGGCTTCAGTACGTCGGTCCGCGGCCGACGCATCTATCTCCTGGAGGCCGCGGAGAAGGGGATGGCCTGGCTGCGGCTCTCGGCCCGGGGGAGGGCCGGGCACGGCTCGATGGTCAACCGCGACAACGCGGTCACCGCCCTGGCCACCGCGGTCGCGCGGATCGGCACCCACGAGTGGCCGGTCCGCCTGACGCCGGCCATGCGCACCCTGCTGGCCATGGTGGGCGAGCTGGCCGGCACGGAGGCCACGCCCGACAACGCCGAGCGCCTCGTGGCGGAGTTCGGCTCGGCCGCACGCATGCTCGGCGCGGTCATTCGCAACACCGCCAACCCGACGATGCTCCAGGCCGGCTACAAGGTGAACGTCATCCCGACCGAGGCCACCGCCCATGTCGACGGCCGTTTCCTGCCGGGCTACGAGGACGAGTTCTGGTCGACGCTGGCAGAGCTGTGCGGTGACGGCGTCGCGATCCAGCGGGTGTCCCACCAGCCGACCTGGGACTCGCCGACCGAAGGCGCACTCGTCGACGCGATGACCGGAGCCCTCCTCGCCGAGGACCCCGAGGCCCTGGTTGCGCCGTACCTCATGGGCGCGGGCACGGACGCCAAGCACTTCACCAAGCTCGGGATCCGCTGCTACGGCTTCACCCCCCTGCGCCTGCCGTCCGACCTGGACTTCACCTCGCTCTTCCACGGGGTCGACGAACGCGTTCCCGTCGACGCCCTCGAGTTCGGGTGCCGGGTCCTCGACCGGTTCCTGGAGGTGGCGTGAGGCGGCCCGCGGCCGGGTCGTGGGATTCTCCGGTCCCACCGCGAACAAATCCCGGTCCGCGTGCATCGCACCCCGTGACCGCCAGGCAGCCCGCATGAAGGAGTGACACCGATGTCCGCGCGACCCGCCAGGGGTGGCCGCAGGGGCATTCTCGGGACGACCCTCGCGCTCGTGACCGCTACGGCAGCCGCCGTGAGCCTCACGGTGCTCGAGCCGGCCACCGCAACTGCGTCTCCGGCCGCCAGCCGCGCGGCCGCGAAGCTCTGCAATGGACTTCCGGTCACCCAGACCGGCTCCCCGGGCGCCGTCGTCACCGGCACCTCCGGCGACGATGTGATCATCACCCAGGGAGCGTCCCTGGTCGACACCGGCGCGGGCGACGACTCGATCTGCGTCACCGGCAAGGGCAAGGTGGTGGTCAACGCCGGCCTCGGCGACGACTTCGTGGGCACCCGGGCCCATCAAGGCAAGTCCTTCGTCAGCCTGGGCTTCGGCGACGACGTGTTCTGGGGTGGCACGGGCGCCGACCGGGTCTGGAGCCAAGAGGCCTCCAACCAGACCGCGCCCGACGACCACGACGAGATCTCCACCGGTGGCGGTCCGGACTACGTGATCAGCGGCAGCTCGGCGGCCGGCAACACCGACATCGTGGTGCTCGGGCCGGGCAACGACACCTTGGCGACGTACGGCGCGACCGCGGGCGCCTACCTCGACGGCGGCTCCGGGTTCAACACCCTGCAGCCCCTGTTCGGCTCCGACCTGAGTGGCTCCTGGACCGTCGACAACACCGTGGGGCGAGCCGATCTGGCCGGGGTGACGAGGTTGTCGTGGCTGTCGTTCCAGAGATTCCTGCTGGGCTCCCTGGAGGGTGACCTGACGACGTTCGTGGGCAGCAAGAGCGGCGAGTGGGTCGTGGCCGGAGGCACCTGCCGGGCCGTCCTGCGGGGCGGTGGCGGCGACGACCAGCTGACCGTCACCACCGGGTGCCACAGCCTGCCGGCGGGCGACTCGCGACTGCTCGGAGGGCCGGGCAACGACCGGCTCCAGGGATCGGCCGGCGACGACATCCTGCACGGCGGCCCGGGCACCGACTGGGCCGACGGGCGGGAAGGCTCGGACAAGTGCCGGGCCGAGACCCGGCTCAGGTGCGAGCAGTAGGTCTCGACGGAGCTCGGCTAGCCACCGGCCAGGGTCGCGCGGACGCGGATGATCTTGCGGCGCAGCACCACCCGTCGGGTGCCGTCGGGGGCGACCCGCATGCGGTCCAGCTCCCACCCGCCGTGCTCGGCCCGCTCGACCAGCATCCGGGTCACGACGTTGCGGGAGAAGTCGCGGTCGATCGTGAGCCGTGCGAACTCCCATTCCACCCCGCGAGCCGGTGCACGCCGCAGCTCGCGGGGCATCTCAGCGCTCGCCTTCGGCAGCTGGCCCCGAGACGTCGTCGAGGGCCTCGGCGATCTCCTGGGGCAGGGCCAGCTCCTCGACCCGCAGCGCCGCCCGGAGTTGCTCGGCGGTGCGGGCTCCGACCAGTGGAGCCGTCACCCCGGGGCGGTCTCGCACCCAGGTGAGCGCGATCTCGAGCGGTGTCCACCCGAGACCCTCGGCGGCCTTGGCGACGGCCTCGACGACCTGACGCGACCGCCCGCCGAGGTAGCCGGCGACGAACCCGGCGAAGTGTGACGCCCCTCCCCGCGAGTCGGCGGGCGTGCCGGCGCGGTACTTGCCGGTCAGGACACCTTGGCCCAGCGGCGACCAGGCGAGCACGCCCAGACCCATCGCACGCGCGGCGGGCAGCACCTCCGTCTCGATGCCGCGGTTGAGGAGGGAGTACTCCACCTGGGTCGACGCGAGCACGGCGCGGCCGGGCACCGCGCGCTGCCAGGTGGCCGCCTGGGCCGTCTGCCAGCCGGTGTAGTTGGAGATGCCGACGTACGCCGCGCGGCCACTGGACACCGCCGTGTCCAGCGCCGAGAGGGTCTCCTCGAGCGGTGCGTCGTCGACCCAGGTGTGCACCTGCCACACGTCGACGTGGTCGACCGCGAGCCGGGCGAGCGACTCGTCGAGGGTGCGCAGGAGCGTGCCGCGGGAGGCGTCCGTGACGCGGGTCCCGGTGCGGCGCGAGATGCCCGCCTTGGTCGCGATCACGACCTCGTCCCGGGCCACCACATCGCCAATGAGCCGGCCGATCAGCTGCTCCGACGCGCCGTCGCCGTAGCCGGCCGCGGTGTCGATCAGGGTCCCGCCCGCCTCCGCGAAGCTGATCAGCTGCTCGCGGGCCTCGTGCTCGTCGGTGTCGCGGCCCCACGTCATCGTGCCCAGTCCGAGTCGGGACACCTTGAGACCGGTGGCTCCGACGGACCGCGCTTTCATGGGCACAAGGTAGCCCCTCGTCCGACTGGCGGGCGCGAGCGGCTCGCCGCGCTCGGCGCGACCCGGCGCCCCCTACGCTGGACCGCGGCCGACACCCGGCGCCCAGGGATCCACGACGACAGGCAGGCCCGCCACCCATGGACTATCTCGACGCGGTGATCCTCGGGATCGTGGAGGGACTCACCGAGTTCCTCCCCGTCTCGAGCACCGGCCATCTGACGATCACCGAGAAGCTCGGCCTGGAGGTGGACGACCCCGCGGTGACGGCGTACACGGCGGTGATCCAGGTCGGGGCGATCCTGGCGGTGATCGTCTACTTCGCCAGGGACATCGGCCGGATCGCCGCGGCCTGGTTCCGGGGCCTGTACGACGCGCAGTGGCGCGGCCGGCTCGACCACCGGATGGGGTGGTACGTGATCGCCGGCAGCATCCCCGTGGGAGTCGTCGGCTTCCTGTTGCAGGACCTGATCACCGGCCCGCTCCGCTCGCTCTGGGTGGTCGCGTTCGCGCTGATCGGATGGACGAGTGTCATGTGGCTTGCCGAGCGACTGGCGACCCAGGAGCGCGGCGAGAAGCAGCTGACGATGCGCGACGCCGTCCTGGTCGGCGTGGTGCAGTGCTTCTCGCTGATCCCGGGGGTCTCCCGCTCGGGCGCCACGATCTCGGCGGGCCTCTTCCTCGGCCTGGACCGGGTGGCCGCCACCCGCCTGAGCTTCTTCCTGTCGATCCCGGCGCTGACCGCCGCGGGCATCTTCGAGCTCCCGCACGCGCTCGACGGGTCCCTGGAGGTAGGCCCGATGGTCACGGGTGCGGTGGTGGCGTTCGTCGTGGCCTACGCGAGCATCGCCTGGCTGTTGAAGTTCGTCGCGCACCACTCGATCGCGTGGTTCGTGCCCTACCGGATCGCCCTCGGCCTGTTGATCATCGGCCTCCTCGCCACCGGCACCATCGCCGCCACCTGACGAACCGCTCATGCCGACGAGCTCGCGCCAGAGGAGTCGCGCGGCAGCGCGGCGGGCGCCTGATCGGGTGCCCGCGGCAGGAAGGACGCGCCCGACGAGCTCGCGCCATAGTGAGGACTACAACCAGCCGGACTTCTTGAAGAAGACCCAGAGGGCGCCAACGATCACGATCATCAGCGCGATGGCGTAGGGGTACCCCAGGTGCCACTCGAGCTCGGGCATGTAGGTGAAGTTCATCCCGTAGACCCCGGCGATGAGCGTCGGTACGGCGGCGAGCGCGACGCCGGCGGAGATCCGTCGCATGTCCTCGTTCTGCTGCACGCTGATCCGGGTCAGGTGCGCCTGGAAGGCCGAGGCGAGCAGGCTGTCGAGGGTGTCGATGCTCTCGGCGGTGTGCGCGAGGTGGTTGCCGATGTCGGCGAAGAAGGGCCGGGCTCCCGGGTGCATGCCCGGCACGTGCCCCTCCGCGAAGAGGCGCATCGGCTCGCGGAGCGGGAGCACGGCCCGACGCATCTCGCCGACCTCGCGCTTGAGGGCGTAGATGCGCGCGGTGGAGTCGGTGCGCCCGGCGGAGAACACCGACGCCTCGATCTCGTCGACGTCGGTCTCGAGCTCCTTGGCCACGTCGGCGTAGCTGTCGACCACACGGTCGCACACCGCGTGGACGACGGCGGCCGGCCCCTTGTCGAGGATGAGCGGGTGCTCCTCCAGGGCCAGCCGGCTCCCGTGCAGGTCGAAGCCTTCGCCGTGACGCACGGTCACCACGTAGTCGTCGCCCACGAACAGGCTGATCTCGCCGGTCTCCACGGCGTCCAGGGCGTCGACGTACCAGAGCGTGCGCAGCACCAGGAAGAGACAGTCGCCGTAGTGTTCGAGCTTGGGACGCTGGTGCTCGCTGAGAGCGTCCTCGACGGCCAGTCGGTGCAGGCCGAACACACCTGCCACGTCGTGCAAAGCCTCGGGCGAGGGGTCGACGAGCCCGACCCACACGAAGTCGTGCGGCTCGGTGGCGGCCGCACGCAGCCTACTCAGGTTCCCGCCGTGGTCGACCGGCACCCGCTGACCGCGCCGGTAGAGCGCACTGTCGACGATCACGCACCGAGGCTAGACCCGGCACGACGACAGGCGTGCCAGTACGCTCCGGCAGGTGGCCACCGTCATCCTCGTGCGACACGGGCGAACGTCGGCGAACACCAGCGGCCTCCTGGCCGGCAGGACTCCGGGGGTCCACCTGGACGAGGTGGGGGTCGAGCAGGCGCGGGCCGTGGCCGGCCGGCTCGCTCCCGTGCCCCTCCAAGCCGTCGTCACCAGCCCGCTCGAGCGCTGCCGTGAGACCGCGCGCGCCATCGCCGTTGCGCAGGAGAGCCCGCTTCGCCTGCAGCAGGAGCGCGCGCTGACCGAATGCGACTACGGCGACTGGCAGGGACGACCGCTGAAGGAACTGGCCAAGGAGCCGCTCTGGCGGACCGTCCAGAGCCATCCTTCGGGCGCGACGTTCCCCGGCGGCGAGTCCCTGGCGACGATGCAGGTGCGCGCGGTGTCCGCCGTACGACGGCGGGACGAGGCCATCGAGGCCGCCTCCGGGCCGGGCGCGGTCTGGGTCGCGGTCACCCACGGTGATCTGGTCAAGGCCCTGCTCGCGGACGCGCTCGGGATGCACCTCGACCTGTTCCAGCGGCTGCACGTAGATCCCGCGTCGGTGTCGATCGTCCGCTACACCTCCGCCCGCCCGCAGGTGCTGGCGACGAACACGCATGCTGGCGACCTCGCCTGGCTGCGGCCCCCGAAGCAAGCTCGTCGTCGTGCGAGCTCGGTCCCGCAGGGCGATGCGCCGGTGGGCGGTGGAGCCGGGCCGGCTTCCGCAACCGCCTAGGCTGGCGACGTGCCGGTGATCCACGAGTTCGACCCGCCGGAGCGGTTCGTCGTCGGGACCGTGGGCGAGCCTGGCCAGCGGACCTTCTTCCTCCAGGCCCGCACCGGGCCGCGGATGGTCAGCGTGGCGCTCGAGAAGCAACAGGTCGCCGTGCTCGCGGAGCGGATCGACGGACTCCTCGACCAGGTCCTCGACGAGGGCGTGGCGGCCGTGGTCGTGCCCGCGGTGGCTCCCGTGGACCTGGACGACCGGCACCCGCTGGAGCAGCCGATCGAGGAGGAGTTCCGCGCCGGGACGATGACGCTCTCCTGGGATCCGGACACGAGCAGCGTGGTGGTGGAGGTGTTCCCCGTCGGGTTCGATCTTGAGCCGGGCGGCGACGGTGACCCGGACGACGACCAACGCGACGAGACGGAGCCCGCCGACCAGCTGCCCGACGAGCTCCTGCGGGTGCGGATGACGCCCGGTATGGCGCGTGCCTTCGCCCTCCGCGCCGGGCGGGTCGTGGAGGCCGGTCGCCCGCCCTGTCCCTTCTGCGGCGGGCCGATCGACCCGTCGGGACACCTGTGCGCACGGGCCAACGGCTTCCGCCGGCGCCCGTGAGGGAGCCCGACGCGACGCTGCTCGAGGGCGAGCTGCTCCTGCACGGACGGCTCATGCGCGCTTCGAACGCGTCGTTCGTCGGCCGGATCGAGAACACGACGGTCGTCTACAAGCCGGTCGCGGGGGAGCGCCCCCTGTGGGACTTCCCGGAGGGGACGCTCGCCGACCGCGAGAGGGCGGCGTACCTCGTCTCCGAGGCGCTCGGCTGGGACGTCGTCCCACTCACCTTCCTGCGCGGGGGGCCGCACGGTCCGGGCATGGTCCAGATCTGGCAGGAGCCGTCCGAGACCGACGAGGCGGTGACCGTGGTGCGCGCCCGGAGCGAGCGGCCGGGGTGGCTACACGTCTTCGACGGGGTGGACGAACACGATCATCCGGTGTCGCTGGTGCACGAGGACTCGCCCGGCCTGCGCCGGATGGCCGTCTTCGACGCGGTCGTCAACAACGCCGACCGCAAGGGCGGCCACGTCCTCGCGATGCCGGGAGGACACCGCTTCGGCGTCGACCACGGCGTCAGCTTCCATGTCGAGCCCAAGTTGCGCACGGTCCTGTGGGGCTGGGCCGGCGAGCCGCTCGACGAGGACGAACGGCAGGGCCTGTCGTCGCTGTTGTCCGATCTCGAGGGGGACCTCGGCGACCTGCTCGGGGCTCACCTCACCCCACGCGAGGTCGACTCGACGCGACGTCGCGTCTCGCGACTCCTCCGCACCGCGGCGATGCCGGTTCCCCGCGGCGATTGGCCCGCCATCCCCTGGCCGCCCTTCTGACCGCCCCAGGCCCGAGCCTGCGAGGGCCAGGATCAGGCGGTCAGGGCGTCTCGAGCGTCCCGGTGAGCGGTGCAAGGGTCTCGGCTCTGCTGCGGGGGTCTCGACGCGGGCTCGCCTGGGGCTCGCCGTCCTCGACCAGCGAGCGGCCGGGGGAGCCCGCACCCTGCCTCCCGACTAGGCTGACCGCCATGCGTTCCTGGCCCGCTCCGGACCTCCCTGCGCTGTCGGTCGAGGGTCCGGCGGTCAGGCTCCACGACACGGCCACGGGCGGAACGGTCACCACGGCCCCGACGGGGCCGGCACGCCTCTACGTCTGCGGGATCACGCCGTATGACGCGACGCACCTGGGCCACGCGGCGACGTACGTCGCCTTCGACCTGCTCCACCGGGCCTGGCGCAACGCCGGTCACGAGGTCGTCTACGTCCAGAACGTCACCGACGTCGACGACCCCTTGCTCGAGCGCGCCGCCAAGGTGGGGGTCGACTGGGTCGAGCTGGCCGAGCGGGAGACGGAGCTGTTCCGAGAGGACATGACCGCCCTCCGGGTGCTGCCGCCGACCCACTACGTCGGTGCGGTCGAGTCGATCCCGCTCGTGGTGGATCTCGTCCAGCGCCTCCAGGCGGCCGGTGCCGTCTACCAGGTGGAGAGCGATCTCTACTTCTCGGTCACCGCGGACCCGGCCTTCGGGGAGGAGTCCGGACTCTCGCGCGACGAGATGCTCGCGATCTACCCCGAGCGTGGGGGTGACCCCGAGCGGCCCGGCAAGAAGGACCCGCTCGACTGCGTCCTGTGGCGCGGCGAGCGACCCGGGGAGCCGTCCTGGGAGAGCCCCTTCGGACCCGGCCGGCCGGGGTGGCACGTCGAGTGCACGGCGATCGCCCTCGACCTCCTCGGCACCGCCTTCGACGTGCAGGGTGGCGGCTCGGACCTGGTCTTCCCACACCACGAGATGTGCGCCGGCGAGGCGCAGGTCGCGACGGGGGAGCGGTTCGCCCAGGTCTACGCCCACGCGGGGATGGTGGGCTACGACGGGGAGAAGATGTCGAAGTCGCGCGGCAACCTCGTCTTCGTCTCCCACCTGCGCTTGAGCGAGGTGGACCCGATGGCCATCCGGCTGACCCTGCTGCGCCACCACTACCGCTCCGACTGGGAGTGGGAGGACGCCGAGCTGTGGGAAGCCGCGGATGCCCTCGAGCGCTGGCGCCGTGCGTTCGCGCTCCACGCCGGTGCGCCGGCCGGTCCGGTCGTCGACGCCGTCCTCGCGGCACTGGGCGACGACCTGGACGCGCCGGCTGCCTGCGCCGCAGTGGACGCCTGGGTGGCCGCCACCCTCGGCACCCACGGCCTGGCCGACAACTCCGACCCCGGGGCCGCCGACACTCTCCGGACCATGGTCGACGCGGCGCTCGGGATCGTCTGACCGCGTGCGAGGCTCAGGTGAGGTCGTCGCCCCCGCGTCGTTTGAGGTAGCGCTCGAACTCGCGGGCGATCGCCTCGCCTGAGGCCTCGGGGAGCTCGGTGGTGTCACGCGTCTCCTCGAGGGACCGGACGTACTCCGCGATGTCCTCGTCCTCCTCGGCGAGCTCGTCGACGCCTCGCTCCCACGCGCGGGCGTCCTCGGGGAGGTCGCCCAGGGGGATGCTGGTCTCGAGGAGGTCCTCCAGACGTCCGATCAGGGCCAGGGTGGCCTTCGGGCACGGGGGCTGGGCCACGTAGTGCGGCACGGCCGCCCAGTAGGACACCGACGGGATGTCCAGGCGGGCACAGGCATCCTGGAAGACCCCGACGATGCCCGTCGGCCCCTCGTAGGTGGACACCTCGAGCTTGAGCCGGTCCACGAGCTCGGGCTCGGTCGAGGTGCCGCTGATCGGCACCGGCCGGGTGTGGGGGGTGTCTGCGAGGAGGGCTCCCAGGGTGACCACGATCTGACCTCCCAGCTCGTCGGTGGCCGCCAGCAGCTCGGCGCAGAACTGCCGCCACTTCATGTTCGGCTCGATGCCCCGGACCAGGATCACATCGCGGTCGAGGTCGGGTGGACTGGCTACGGCGATCTGGGTGCTGGGCCACGTGATCTGGCGGTGCCCGCGGTCGTCGGTGCTGAGAAGCGGCCGATTGACCTGGAAGTCGTAGAAGTCCTCGGGGTCGATGGCGCCGACGATCCGGGCGCCCCAGACGCGCATCAGATGGTCCAGCGCAGACGAGGCGGCGTCGGCCGCGTCGTTCCAGCCCTCGAACGCCGCGATGACGACCGGGTCCACCAGGCCGGGCAGGTCCTCGATCTCGATCACGGCGTCAGCCTATGCCGCACCAGGGGACACCGACGGGGATCCCGGGGCCGTCGGGCATTCGCGTCGATTTCGCGCCGCCGTTCGGCCGGTGCCACGATGCAAGATATCCGTCCACTCCGTGGGCAGGGTTCCTAGCCTTGACGGTCCGAGGGCCCGCCCCGGGCCCCACGTCCGAAGGAGAACCGTGCCCGACCTGACCCGTCCCGATGCCACCGAGGAGCTCAGCGCGGCCCTGCGCGAGCGGATCCTGGTCATCGACGGGGCCATGGGCACCATGGTGCAGCAGCACGGGCTGGACGAGGCCGCCTATCGCGGCGAGCGATTCAGCGACCATTCCCAGGACCTCGTCGGCGACAACGACCTGCTCACGCTGACCCGACCCGACCTGATCCGCGGGATCCACGAGGCGTACCTCGCCGCAGGTGCCGACGTCATCTCCACCAACACGTTCAACGGGACCCGCGTCTCGCAGGCCGACTACGCACTGGAGGAGGTCTGCTACGAGCTCAACCACGCCGCCGCCGCGCTCGCCCGCGCGGCCGCAGACGCGGCGGCGACACCGGAGCGCCCGCGCTACGTCGCCGGCTCACTCGGGCCGACGACCCGGACGGCCAGCATCTCGCCGGACGTGAACGACCCCGGGGCGCGCAACGTCTCGTTCGACGAGTTGGTCGCGGCCTATCTCGAGGCCGCGGAGGGGCTGGTCGACGGCGGCTCCGACCTGCTCCTGATCGAGACCATCTTTGACACGCTCAACGCGAAGGCCGCGATCTTCGCGGTCGAGACCCTCTTCGAGCAGCGCGGCCGGCGCTGGCCGGTGATCGTGTCGGGCACGATCACCGACGCGAGCGGCCGCACGCTGTCGGGGCAGGTGACCGAGGCGTTCTGGAACTCCGTACGGCACGTCCGACCGCTCGCGATCGGCCTGAACTGTGCGCTCGGCGCCGACGAGATGCGTCCCTACATCGCCGAGCTCTCCCGCATCGCCGACTGCTTCGTGTCGTGCCATCCGAACGCCGGCCTCCCCAACGCGTTCGGGGAGTACGACGAGACGCCCGAGCGGATGGCCGACGTGCTCGGCGAGTTCGCCACGAGCGGCCTGGTCAACCTGATGGGTGGCTGCTGCGGCACCACCCACGAGCACATCGCGGCGATCGCGGAGGCGGCCGGGCGGGCCGCTCCTCGCACGCTGCCGCTGATCGAGCCGGTGATGCGCCTGTCGGGCCTCGAGCCACTCGAGATCACCGACGAGAGCCTGTTCGTCAACGTCGGCGAGCGCACCAACATCACCGGGTCGGCGAGGTTCCGCAACCTGATCAAGGCCGGCGACTACGACGCTGCCCTCTCGGTGGCCGCCCAGCAGGTGGAGAACGGTGCCCAGGTCATCGACGTCAACATGGACGAGGGCATGATCGACGGCGTCGCCGCGATGGACCGGTTCACCCGTCTGATCGCCAGCGAGCCGGACATCAGCCGGGTCCCGACGATGGTCGACTCCTCCAAGTGGGAGGTCATCGAGGCGGGCCTGAAGAACGTGCAGGGCAAGCCCATCGTCAACTCGATCTCCCTCAAGGAGGGCGAGGAGAGCTTCCTCGAGCACGCACGGCTGTGTCGCAAGTACGGCGCCGCAGCGGTGGTCATGGCGTTCGACGAGGACGGCCAGGCCGACAACCTCGAGCGTCGCAAGGCGATCTGCGAGCGGGCCTACCGGATCCTCGTGGAGGAGGTCGGCTTCCCGCCCGAGGACATCATCTTCGACCCGAACGTCTTCGCCGTGGCCACGGGCATCGAGGAGCACGCGTCGTACGGCCTCGACTTCATCGAGGCGACCCGCTGGATCAAGCAGAACCTGCCCGGCGCCAAGGTGTCCGGCGGCATCTCCAACGTGAGCTTCTCCTTCCGTGGGAACAACCCTGTCCGGGAGGCCATCCACGCCGTGTTCCTCTTCCATGCGATCGGCGCCGGCCTGGACATGGGGATCGTGAACGCGGGCGCCCTGGTCGTCTACGACGAGGTCGAGCCCGAGCTCCGCGAGCGGATCGAGGACGTGATCCTCAACCGCCGACCTGACGCGGCCGAGCGTCTGCTCGAGATCGCCGAGAGCTACAACCGGGCCGCCGGCGACGTCGAGGAGGCCGAGGAGGAGTGGCGGGCGCTCCCCGTCGCCGAGCGGATCACCCATGCGCTGGTCAAGGGGCTCGACGCCCACGTCGAGGCGGACACCGAGGAGCTCCGCCAGGAGATCGTGGCCCGTCGAGGCCGCACCATCGAGGTCATCGAAGGCCCGCTGATGGACGGCATGAACGTGGTCGGGGACCTCTTCGGCGCCGGCAAGATGTTCCTCCCGCAGGTGGTCAAGTCGGCCCGGGTGATGAAGAAGGCCGTCGCCTACCTGATCCCCTTCATCGAGGCCGAGAAGGTCGCGGACCCCGCGCTGGCGGCGCAGAAGGACACCAACGGCACGATCGTGATGGCCACCGTCAAGGGCGACGTCCACGACATCGGCAAGAACATCGTGGGCGTCGTCCTGCAGTGCAACAACTACGAGGTCGTCGACCTCGGCGTGATGGTGCCCGCACAGAAGATCCTGGACACCGCCCGCGAGATCGACGCCGACGTGATCGGGCTCAGCGGCCTGATCACCCCCTCCCTGGACGAGATGGTCAACCTGGCCGCCGAGATGCAGCGTCAGGAGTTCACGATCCCGTTGCTGATCGGCGGAGCCACCACCTCGCGTGCGCACACAGCCGTGAAGATCGACCAGAAGTACGACGGCCCGGTGGTCTGGGTGAAGGACGCGTCCCGCTCGGTGCCGGTCACGGCAGCGCTGCTGAGCTCCGAGCGGCGCGGTCCCCTGTTGGAGGAGGTCCAGGCGGACTACGAGTCCCTGCGTGCTCGTCATGCCGCCAAGCACGACCGGCCGTTGATCAGCATCGTCGAGGCCCGCAACCGGGCCACGCCGATGGACTGGTCGGAGTACCGCCCGCCCCGCCCGCATCTGCTCCTGCAGCAGGACCACGCCGTCTCGCCCATCGTGGGCCTCCGTGGCGCGACCCAGCACGTGCGCGTGTTCGCCGACTACGACCTCGAGGACCTCCGCAAGTACATCGACTGGCAGCCGTTCTTCAACGCCTGGGAGATGAAGGGCTCGTTCCCGGACATCCTCAACAACCCGACAACCGGTGAGACCGCGCGCAAGCTGTACGACGACGCCCAGGCGATGCTCGAGCAGATCATCGACGACGGCTGGATCACCGCCAACGGAGTCGTGGGACTCTTCCCCGCGAATGCCGTCGGCGACGACATCGAGGTCTACCTCGATGAGGAGCGAGGGGCTCCCCACACCGTGCTGCACCAGCTGCGACAGCAGGGCGGGCATCGGACAGGTGTGCCGAACCGCTCCCTGGCCGACTACGTCGCGCCGAAGAGCACCGGGCTGCGCGACTACGTCGGCGCGTTCGCGGTGACCGCCGGGCTGGGGGTCGCGGAGCGCATCCAGGCCTACCGCGCCGAGCTCGACGACTACCGCGCGATCCTCCTGGAGGCCCTGGCCGACCGGCTCGCCGAAGCGTTCGCCGAGCGGCTGCACGAGCGGGTCCGGCGCGAGCTCTGGGGCTACGCGCCGGACGAGCGGCTCGACAACGTGGCGCTGATCAAGGAGCGGTACGACGGCATCAGGCCCGCACCGGGCTATCCGGCCTGCCCCGAGCACACCGAGAAGAGCACCATCTGGGAGCTCCTCGACGTGACGGCCAACACGGGTATGACCCTCACGGAATCGATGGCGATGCAGCCCGGTGCGTCGGTCTCCGGGATCTATCTCAGCCACCCCGAGTCGCAGTACTTCGTGGTCGGCCGGCTCGGCCGCGACCAGGTCGAGGACTACGCCGAGCGCAAGGGCTGGACGCTCCGCGAGGCCGAGCGATGGCTGTCGGCGAACCTCGGCTACGACCCCGATGAGTGACCATGGGCCGCAGGTCGACGAGGGCACCCTGGCGCCTGTCCAGAGACCTGACGATGGCTCGGTGGGTCTCGTGACGGATGCTGCGCAGCCTCCTCGACCAGCGGCGTACGCGGCGGTGCTGTGGGACATGGACGGCACGCTGGTCGACACCGAGCCCTACTGGCTGGTCAGCGAGTTCGCGCTGGCCGAGCGGCACGGCGGCACCTGGAGCGAGGCCGACGGCCTGAGCCTCGTGGGACACGATCTCCTCGACTCCGGCCGCTACGTGCGTGAGCACATGGGGATCGACCTCGAACCGGCCGAGATCGTCGAGGAGCTCCTGGACGGCGTGGTCGCCCAGGTCGTGGAGCGGGTGCCGTGGCGCCCAGGAGCGCGCGAGCTCCTCGCCGACCTCCGCGCGGCGGACATCCCGTGTGCGCTCGTGACGATGTCCTATCGACGCTTCGTGGATCCCATCCTGGCGGCCCTCCCGCCCGGCAGCTTCGCGGCCGTGGTGACCGGCGACGAGGTAGACCGCGGCAAGCCGCACCCGGAGCCATACCTCGAGGCGGCCCACCTGCTGGGCGTGCGGGCGGAGGACTGCCTCGCGATCGAGGACTCCGACACCGGCGCGACCTCGGCCTCCGCGGCGGGATGCACGGTGCTCTGCGTGCCCAACCACGTGCCCATCCAGGAGGGCGAGGGCCGCCTGTTCGCGACGACGCTGGAGGGGCTGGGCGCCGTAAACCTTCCGGCTCTTGCCTGACCGTCCCGAAATCGTTGCCGGATCGCGACCATCCAAGCGGCCACTCTGCGTGGACCCGCCGCCCGGGCCCGGGTAAGTTGCCCGGCGGAAACCGACCCCGGCGTGCGGCCGGGGCACCGACCCGGAGGGGTGGAATTGAAGCACAACTTGCTCTGGCGTAAGCGCGCACTCTCGGTCCTGGCCGCGGGTGCCCTCATCGGCGCCCTCGCGGCCTGCGGCAACGAGGCCGACAGCAGTGGCGGGGCCGAAGGCGAAGGCGACGGAGGCAGCGAGGCCGCCGGTGCCCCCTGGATCCTCGGCACCACCGACGCGGTCACCTCGATCGACCCGGCAGGTTCCTACGACTTCGGCTCGTGGAACATCCAGTACAACATCTTCCAGCAGCTGATGACCGTGCCGGCCAACGGCTCCACCCCGGAGCCCGACGCGGCCGACTGCGCGTACGACGACCCGCAGACGATCACCTGCACGCTCAAGGACGGCCTGACCTTCTCCAACGGCCACGCCCTGACCTCGTCCGACGTGCTGTTCTCCTTCCAGCGCAACCTCGAGATCGCCGACCCCAACGGCTCCTCGGTGCTGCTGGGCTCGATCAGCAACGGTGACGAGGACGCCCCTGGCCTGGCCGACGGCGCCATCGAGACGCCCGACGACGCGACGGTGGTCTTCCACCTCAACCAGGCCGACCAGACCTTCATGCAGATCCTGACCTCGGCGACCACGTCGATCGTCGACGAGGAGACCTTCCCGGCCGACGACAAGCTGGCCGACGACGACACGGCCAACCTGATCGGCTCCGGTCCCTACGTGCTGAGCCAGTACAAGTCCGGCGAGCAGGCGGTGTTCGAGGCCAACGAGAGCTACACCGGCACCAAGACCCCGCAGACCGGCCAGATCTTCGTGCAGTACTTCAACGACCCGGCCCCGCTCAAGACCGCGGTGGAGAGCGGCGACGTCGACATCGCCTGGCGCACCCTCAGCCCGACCGACCTGCAGTCCATCGAGGACGGCGGCAAGGCCGAGGTGGTCCGCGGCAACGGCTCGGAGTTCCGCTACTGGGTGTGGCAGCTGTCGACCGACGTGGGCAAGGACAAGGCGATCCGCCAGGCCGTGGCCCAGCTGATCGACCGTGACGCGATCTCGCAGAACGCCTACGACGGCACGGTCACCCCGTCCTTCTCCATCGTGCCGCCCGGCTTCGCCGGACAGCGCGACTCCTTCAAGGAGAAGTACGGCGACCCGAGCGTCGACGCGGCCCAGCAGATCCTCGACGCGGCCGGCGTGAAGACGCCGATCAAGATCACGCTCGGCTACCCGCCGGAGCACTACGGTCCGAACACGGTCGACGAGGCCACCGAGCTGGCCGACCAGCTCAACTCCAGCGGCCTGTTCGACGCGACCACCGACGACGCCGCGTGGGAGGAGTACCAGACGCTCTACAAGGAGGGCGCCTACGACCTGTTCATCCTGGGTTGGTACCCCGACTTCCTCGACGCCGACAACTACCTGACGCCGTTCATCCGCGACGGTGGCTTCTTCGCCAACAACTACTCCAACGAAGAGGTCAACACCCTGCTGGACCAGCAGCTCGGGGAGACCGACCCGACGGCTCGCGCCGACCAGATCGGCCAGCTGCAGGACATCGTGGCCGAGGACGTCCCGCTGATCCCGTCGTGGAACGGCCAGAACGTGGCCGTCGCCGGACCGGACATGGAGGGTGTCGCAGACACGCTGGACCCGACGTACATCTTCCGTTTCTGGATGATCTCCAAGAACGGCTGACGCCGGTTCCCTAGCACGAGTGCGGGGAGGGAGCGCGCACCTCACGGTGCGGGCTCCCTCCCGCATGCTGTAGACATCCTCAGATGACCTCGAACGTCAGGAGGCGCACCGCGTGAGCTCAGGGTCGGGCTCCCTCTCCCGCTACATCGTGGTGAGGATCCTGCTCGTCATCCCCATGATGTGGGTGCTGCTGACGATGGTGTTCTTCCTGCTGCGGGTCGCGCCGGGCGACCCCGTCAGCGCCGCCCTCGGGGGCAAGCTGAGCCCCGACGCGCTCGACGCGCGAAGGGCGACGCTCGGGCTGGACCGGCCGGTCATCGTCCAGTACTTCGAGTACCTCGGCAACGTGGCCACGTTCAACTTCGGCACCACCATCTCCGACGGGCGACAGGTCACCGACGTGATCCGCGACCAGGGCGGCGCGACGCTGACCCTGACGATCGGCGCCTTCCTGTTCGCGCTGCTGATCGGCCTGCCGCTCGGTCGACTGGCCGGCCGCTACCGCGACACCACGGGTGACGCGGCCATCCGCGTCTTCGGCGTGATCACCTATGCCGCGCCGATCTTCTGGGTCGGCATCATGTTCGTGCTGCTGGTCGTCAAGCTCTTCCCGGGCTGGCCGACCTATGACATCGCCTCGCCGATCACGAAGTTCACGATCCCGCCCAAGACCCACATCCTGTTGGTGGACACGGTGCTTGCCGGCGACATGGACGCGTTCGTCGACGTGCTCAAGCACCACGTGCTGCCCTGCATCACGCTGGGCCTCTTGCTCTCCGGTGTGATCATCCGACTGGTGCGGGTCAACGTGATCCAGGCGATGAAGGGCGACTACGTCGAGGCCGCGCGGGCGCGCGGCATCCCGGAGCGTGTCGTCGTGCGCAGGCACGCGTTCCGCAACGCGCTGGTCCCCGTCATCACGGTGATCGGGCTCCAGGTGGCCCTGACCCTCTCCGGTGCGGTGCTCACCGAGCGGACCTTCAACTGGCCGGGGATCGGCACCGAGCTGATCCAATACCTCAACGCACGCGACTACATCGCGGTGCAGGGTCTCGTGACGTTCTTCGCGATCGTGGTGGTGGTGGTCAGCCTCGCGGTGGACATCATCAACGCCCTGGTCGACCCGCGGGTCAGGTACTGAGGGTGAGGTGCTGACATGAGGGGCTTCTTCAAGACGATCTGGAACACCAAGGGCCTGGCCCGGTGGATCTTCCTGGTCGGGCTGCTCGTCACGCTCGTCTTCCTGGCCTTCGCGATCTTCGCGCCGTGGATCGCGCCGTTCGACTTCAACCAGACGCGAGACGCGGCCGGGGTGAAGTTCCCCAAGCTCCAGCCGCCCTCGGGTGAGCACTGGTTGGGCACCAACGACCAGTTCTACGACATCTGGTCGCGCATCGTCTGGGGCGCCCGCACCGCGCTCATCGTGGTGACCCTGTCCGTCGTGCTCTCCGCGATCATCGGCGTTCCGCTGGGCCTGCTGTCGGGCTTCCTGGGCGGCCGGACCGACCGTGTGCTGGTGTTCCTGATGGACGCCCTGTACGCGTTCCCGTCGCTGCTGCTCGCGATCGTCTTCTCGTTCCTCCTGCAAGGCCCGCTGGGCGGGGGTGCGGTGGCCGCGGCGCTGTCCCTCACCGCGATCTACATTCCGCAGTACTTCCGCGTGGTCCGTAACACGACGGTGTCGGCCCGCGAGGCGATGTACATCGAGGCCGCGCGAGCGATCGGGGCCAAGCCGGGCACGATCATGCGCAAGTACCTCTTCGGCAACGTCGTCCAGTCGGTGCCTGTCATCGGCACCCTCAACGCCGCCGACGCGATCGGCACCCTCGCCGCCCTGGGCTTCCTCGGCTGGGGCATCCAGCCCAACGAGGCCTCCGAGTGGGGCTACGACCTCAGTCGCGCCCTGGACGACGCACAGGCCGGCGTCTGGTGGCCCGCGCTCTGGCCGGGCCTGGCGATCATCCTGCTGATCACCGCGTTGACGCTGGTGGGCGAGGGCCTCAACGAGACGCTCAACCCGGCGCTGCGCCGGCGACGCCTGAGGGCCGTCACGTTCTCGGCGCCCGACCCCCAGCCGACCAACCAGTGGGCAGGGGGAGCAAGCTAGTGGACACCGTGCAGGAACACCCCGAGACCCCGATCACCGCGGGCGAGCCCGTGCTCGAGGTGCGCGACCTGCGCGTCTGGTACGGCACCGAGCGCGGGCCGGTCCAGGCCGTCAACGGCGTCAGCTTCGACCTGCACGAGGGCGAGATCCTCGGCCTGGTGGGGGAGTCCGGTTGCGGCAAGTCGACGTTGGGGCGCGGCCTGATCGGCCTGCTCCCCGACGGCAGTGCCCGCGACGGCCAGCTGCGGTTCCGTGGCAAGGACATGCTCGCCCTCAGGGCCAAGGAGCAGCACGCGATGCGAGGCCGCGACCTGGGCATGATCTTCCAGGAGCCGCTGACCCGCCTGAACCCGCTCATGCGGATCAGCGAGCACTTCTCCGAGACGCTGAAGACTCACGACCGGTCGATCTCGAAGGCGGAGATCGATCGGCGCGCGCTCGAGACGCTGCGGATGATGGGCATTCCGCCGACCCGCTACCACGCCTACCCGCACGAGTTCTCGGGCGGGATGCGGCAGCGGCTGATGATCGCCCTGACGCTGGTGCTGCGTCCGGCGTTCGTGGTCGCCGACGAGCCGACCACCGCGCTGGACGTGCTGGTGGAGGCTCAGATCATCCGGATCCTCCACGACCTGCGCAGCAACTTCCGCACCGCGCTGCTCCTCATCACCCACAACCTCGGCATCGTCGCCGAGGCCTGCGACCGGGTGGCGGTGATGTACGCCGGGGAGATCGTCGAGATCGGCGACGCCCGGGAGGTCTTCTCCCGACCGAGGCATCCCTACACGCGCGAGCTGCTCCGCTCCACGATCTCACTGTCGACGACCGGCCTGAACTACATCGACGGCGCACCCCCCGACCTGGTCGAGCCCCCGTCGGGCTGCTACTTCCACCCGCGCTGCCCCGACGCGATGAAGATCTGCGCGACCCGACATCCGATCGAGCGCGAGCACGAGGGCGGTAGCCGGGCGTCGTGCTGGGCCGCCGACCTCCGCGACGGGTTGCTCGGCGACGTGCCCGCGGCCGAGCTCGAGCCGCTGCCACGGGAGGAGATCGCCGTTGCCGACGAAGCCTGAGATCCTGACCAACGACGGGCCGCCCTCCGGTCGGTCCGACACTGTTCTTGACGTCGCCGGCCTGGCCGTCCACTTCCAACTGCAAGGTGGCGCCTTCTCGCGGCTGTTCGGGTTGAAGGCCCGTGGCGTGAAGGCCGTCGACGGCATCGACCTGAGCCTGCGGCGTGGTGAGGTGCTCGGCCTCGTCGGTGAGTCCGGCAGCGGCAAGACCACGCTCGGTCGCGCCCTCCTGGGCTTGGTTCCAGCCACGGACGGCACGATCACCTACCACTCCGCCGACCGCGGCGACCGGCTCGTGTCGGAGATGCGCGGCGCAGAGCTGCGCAGGCTCCGCACGGACCTCCAGATGGTCTTCCAGGACCCGCACGCGGCGCTGAACCCCTCCATGACGATCGAGGAGGCGGTTGGGCACCCGCTGGTGATCCACAAGATCGCCTCCGGCGCGGAGCTGCGGAGTCGCGTGGAGGCGGCCCTCGAGCGAGTCGGCCTCGCTCCGGTCGAGCGCTACCTCTCGAAGTACCCCTCGGACCTGTCGGGGGGGCAGAAGCAGCGGGCGGTGATCGCGCGGGCGATCATTCTCGATCCGGAGGTCCTGGTCGCGGACGAGCCCGTCTCGATGCTGGACATGAGCGTGCGCGCCAAGATCCTGCAGCTGATGCTCGACCTCAAGCGCGACCTCGGGCTCACCTACGTCTACATCACCCACGACCTCGCCAGCGCGAAGTACTTCTGCGACCGCATCGCCATCATGTACCTGGGCCGGATCGTCGAGATCGGAGCGACCGAGGAGATCTTCGCCCAGCCACGGCACCCGTACACCAAGGCGCTCCTGAAGGCGATCCCCGAGCCGGATCCGGACAAGCAGATGCCGCGGGACCTGCCGCGCGGCGAGATCCCCGACGCGGCGGAGCCGCCGCTCGGGTGTGCCTTCCACCCGCGCTGCCCGGAGGCCGTCGCCGGGTGCGGGTGGGAGTCCCGCGACCTGCGCACCCTGCTCGAGGAGCACTGGACCCGCAAGGTCGAGGCGTACGACGACGAGCTGGAGCTGATCGGCTCGCTCGACGCCCTCGACAGCCCGTCCACCACCGCGCACGTCGGGGTCGGCGGGGCGGCCGAGGTGCGGGGGCTGCTCGACCGGATCCGGGACGAGAACCCGAGCGAGCCGCTGTGGAAGGGGGTCACCGGGATCGAGCCGTCGGGCAACGGTGTCGAGGTGCACTTCCTGCCCGCCCAGGCCCCGGCGCTGCGCCGCGCGGACGGGGTCGACGTGGCCTGCGTGCTCTACCCCGAGGGTGAGTGACCCGGACGCTGTGCCCCACGCGTCGCCACCGGGGCTGCTCGTCCTGCACGGGCTCCGGCTGATGGGGATGGCGGACGAGGACCGTCTCGCTCGCCGGCAGTCCCTGGACGTCGATCTCGTCGCCGAGCTGCTCCTCGACGAGGAGGCCCTCGGGCGGGTGGCCAGGGTCGCGTTCGGGGACCTGCGCGGCTGGTCGCTGACCGCCGCCGGGAAGGCTGCGGGGGAGCAGATGCTGGCCGAGGAGCTCGAGGCCACCGAGCTGCGGGAATCGGTCACCGGCTGCCACGACCGGTTCGTCCCCCTGAACGCCCGCTTGCTGTCGGCCATGACGCGCTGGCAGGTGCGGCCGCTCCCGGGAGCACCGATGGCCGCCAACGACCACGGGGACTGGGCGTGGGACGAAGGGGTACTGCGCACTCTCGCGGGGCTCGCGACCGCCCTCGGCGACCTCGAGGCCGGACTCGCCGCCGGGCTGTCGCGCTTCGCGGGCTACCACCGGCGGTTCACCGCCGCGCTGGCCGAGGTGGACCGCGGCCAACGGCGCTGGGTGGACGAGCCGGGCATCGACTCCGCCCACGTCGTGTGGTTCCAGTTGCACGAGGACCTGGTCGCGACGCTGGGACTTCAGCGCGGGGCGTAGGGTCGGCGGGCCCCCCCGACGACGGCGTCGGGCCCGGCGAAAGGTGCTGATGACCACTCCCGCGACGTCCCGTGCCTTCGTGCTCGCCCGCCGGCCCCACGGCTTCGTGCGCGAGGACGACTTCGAGCTGGTCACCCGCGAGCTGGAGCCCGTCGACGAGGGCGGGATCATGGTCGAGACGCTGGCCGTCTCGCTCGACCCGGCGATGCGGGGCTGGCTGGACGACCGGCCGAGCTATCTGCCACCGGTCGCCCTCGGGGCTCCGGTCCGCGCGCTCGGCCTGGCCCGCGTCCTCGCCTCTCGCCACGAGCGCTTCACGGTCGGCGACGTCGTCCGCGGCACCGTCGGCTGGCAGGAGCGCCAGGTCGTGGCGCGACCCGGTCGCTCCTGGGAGCGGATCGACCCGCGTCTCGGGGTGCCGCTCGAGGCCTACCTCGGCGTCCTCGGGATGACCGGGCTCACGGCCTGGGTGGGGCACGGGATCCTGGAGCCCCAGCCGGGGCACACGGTGCTGGTCTCGGGTGCGTCCGGAGCGGTCGGCAGCGTGGCCGTGCAGCTCGCGAAGCGTGCCGGAGCCCGGGTCGTGGGGATCGCGGGTGGTGCGGAGAAGTGCGAGCTCCTGACCGACCGCCTCGGGGCCGACGTCGCCGTGGACCGGCACGCGCCGGACTGGCACCGACAGTTGCGGACGGCCGTGCCAGACGGCATCGACCGGGTCTTCGAGAACTCCGGGGGCCCGATGTTCGACGCCACGCTGACCCTGCTCAACGACCACGCCCGGATCGCGCTGTGCGGGCTCATCGACGGGTACAACGCCGAGGAGCCGCCCCCTGGCCCGCGGGCGTTCCCGCTGCTGCTGACCAAGCGCGTGCTGCTCCAAGGCTTCATCGTCCTCGACCACGTCGACCAGGCGGCCGAGGCGGAGGAGACTCTCGGCACCCTGCTGGCCGCCGGCGAGCTCGTGACGCCCCAGACGGTGGTCCGCGGCTTCGAGAACCTGGCCCACGCCTTCGTCGGCTCCTTCACCGACGGTCACGTCGGCAAGCTCGTGGTCGACGTCTCGTAGCCCCCTGGAACCGGCGCAGCACCGATCCGGGTACTACGACCACTCGCCAATACCGGTCCGGGCGGCCGAGGGTCAGGCTGGAGGCACGCACTACACGAGGAGATCCCCATGAACACCATCCGTCGCAGCACCTTCGCGGTCACGGCCGTCGCTGGCCTCGCCGCACCAGCCCTCGCCCTCACCCTGTGGGCTGCGCCGGCGCACGCCGATGACGACGACGAGAACACCAACAACGGGTCCTGCTCCGGGTCGACCGACTGGAAGATCAAGGCCAAGGAGGACGACGGCCGGATCGAGGTCGAGGCCGAGATCGACAGCAACAAGGTCGGCCAGACGTGGGCCTGGAAGCTCAAGCAGAACGGCAAGGTGGTGAGCTCGGGTTCGTCGGTGACGAAGGGGCCGAGCGGGTCGTTCGAGGTCGAGCGCAAGCCGGCGAACAAGCAAGGGACCGATCGGTTCGTGTTCCGGGCCGTGCACGGGAAGTCCGGGGAGGTCTGCCGGGCCACGGTGGCCTGGTGACGCGTGCCGGCGTCTCGGGTGGGCTCACCGTCGGGGTCGTGGTCGGCCTGGTGGTCGGTCTCGCCTCCCCTGCCCACGCCCAGCGGGCCGACGACGACGAGGTCCGGCGTACCGGATCCTGCTCGGGGGCGGCGAACTGGCAGGTGCGGGCCAAGCACGACGACGACGGCCGGATCGAGTTCCGTGGACGGGTCGAGGACTCCGTCAAGGGCGCCGCGTGGCGCTGGCGGGTCAAGCACAACGGCAGTCGCTCCGCCTCGGGGAACGCCGTGGCCCGGGGTGCGAGCGCCTCGTTCGAGGTGCGCCGCACGCTGGTCGACCTCCCGGGTGTCGACCGCTGCGTGTTCCGGGCCGTCCGACCGAAGACCGGTGAGGTGTGTCGCGGCGTCGTCGACTGGTAGTCGCGCTGTCTACGCTGGCGCGGTGAGGCTGGCCCGGTGAGGCTGCTGCGCGAACCGGTGGCGCAGCTGCTGCTCGTCGCCACGGTCCTGTTCGTGGTCGTCTCGATCGCGACCGCCTTGTTGAGCGCCCGGGTCGCGGCCACCGAGGCCGGCTCCGACGCACGGGCCATCACGCAGGTGCTGGCGCGGTCGGTGGCCGGGCCGGCGCTCCCGCGGGGGCTGGTCGACGGGGACGCGGGTGCGATCGACCGGCTGGATCGCCAGGTCCTCGACCGCCTGCTCGTCGGAGACGTACGCCGGGTGAAGATCTGGCGCGAGGACGGCACGATCCTCTACTCCGACGAGAGCCGCCTGATCGGGGCGCAGTACGCCCTGGGGCCCGAGGAGCTGGCGGTGCTGCGCACCGGAGGCACCGAGGTCGAGGTCTCCGACCTGGAGGAGCCGGAGAACCGCTTCGAGCGGGTCCCCGGAGGGCTCGTCGAGGTCTACACCCGGATCCGCTCTCCCGAGGGCGAGTCGTTGCTGTTCGAGGTCTACTTCTCGGCCGACGACCTCGCGCAGCGGCGTCGCGAGATCTTCGAGCCGTTCCAGCTGATCACGATGGGCGGGTTGCTGGCCATGGTGCTCGTCGCCACGCCGATCGTCTGGGTGCTGACCCGTCGCCTGACCCGGGCAGCGAGGGAGCGCGAGCGGCTCCTCCGGGCCTCGATGTCCGCGTCCGAGGCCGAGCGGCGTCGCATCGCCCGGGACCTCCACGACGGGGTCGTGCAGGACCTGGCCGGAACGGCCTTCTCGCTCACCGCCGTCGCGCGCGACCCTCGGGTCCCCGCTGAGGTGCAGGAGGACGTGCGGTCCGCGGGTGGCTCCCTGCGGTCCAGTCTGCGCTCCCTGCGCTCGCTGCTGGTCTCCATCCACCCACCGGACCTGCGCGCCGACACCCTGGGCGTGGCTCTCGCCGACCTGACCGCGCCTGCGGCCGCGGTGGGGGTCGAAGCGCAGGTCACCGTCGGCGCCCTGGGAGCCGTCCCGGACGACAAGGTCCAGCTCGCGTGGCGAGTCGCTCAGGAGGCGGTGCGCAACGCCCTGCGGCACGCCGGCGCACGGCGCGTGGACGTGGACGTCCGGCTCGAGGGGGACCAGCTGGTGCTGGAGGTCGCCGACGACGGCATCGGGTTCGACCCGGAGGCGCCGCGCGAAGCCGACAGCTTCGGACTGCGGGGACTGAGCAGCCTGGTGCAGGATGCCGGGGGGCGGTTGAACGTGACGTCCGCCCCCGGCGCGGGCACCCGGGTGCGCCTGGAGGTGAGCGGGACGTGACCGAGTCCGACGGGACGGGATCCGACGTGGCAGGGTCCCCGGTCCGCGTCGTGGTCGTCGACGACCACGCGGTGGTGCGTGGCGGCCTGACCCAGCTGCTCACGGGGATGCCCGACCTTCTCGTGGTCGGTACGGCGGCGGACGGGGCCGAGGCGGTCCAGGTGGTGCGGGACACGCGGCCGCACGTCGTTCTGATGGATCTGCAGATGCCCGGCGTCGACGGCGTCTCGGCCACCCGGGCGATCGTCGGCGAGGGGCTGGCGGACGTCCTCGTGCTCACGTCGTACGCCGACGCGGAGCGGATCGTGGGCGCGCTGGACGCGGGTGCCGTGGGCTACCTGCTCAAGGACGCCGAGCCCGAGGACATCGTCGCGGGGATCCGCGCCGTCGCGCGGGGCGAGTCACCCCTGCACCCCCGGGCGGCCAGGGAGCTGCTCGAGTCGCGCCGACCCGCCTCGGCCTCGCGGGCCGACCTGTCCGGCTTGACCCCTCGCGAGCGCGAGGTGCTCGCTCTCGTGCGGGCGGGCCTGGCCAACAAGCAGATCGCCCGCAGGCTCGGGATCACCGAACGCACGGTGAAGGCGCATCTCACCTCGATCTTCGCCACCATCGGGGTCACCGACCGCACGTCGGCCGCCCTCTGGGCGGAGCGGAACCGGGCCTGACCCAGCCCGGATCGAGACTCAGCCTCGAGGCTCAGCTGACCGCCGCGGGAACGGCGGGCTCGGGAAGATCGACGACCGACGTCTCCTCGACCGGCAACGGCGGCGGGGTGCCGCCCCAGGCCGGACACAGGGCGCGGTGGGCGCACCAGTCGCACCCCCGTGACGGGCTCGGCCGCCAGTCGCCGGACTCCTGGGCCCGCCGGATCGCGGCCCAGATCGCCTCGACCTTGCGCTCGGTGGCCCTCAGGTCGGCCTCGTCGGGCTGATAGCGGATGAACTCTCCGTTGCCGAGATAGATCAGCTGCAGCATCGCGGGCACGACGCCACGCACGCGCCACAGCACGAGAGCGTAGAACCGCATCTGGAAGAGCGCCTTGGCCTCGAACCCCTCGCCCGGAGATCGGGAGGTCTTGTAGTCCACGACCCGAAGGGCGCCGTCGGCCGCCACGTCGAGACGGTCGACGAAGCCGCGCAGCAGGAGCTTGGAGTCGAGGAGGGCCTCGACGTAGAGCTCGCGCTCGGCCGGCTCGAGCCGGCGCGGGTCCTCCATCTCGAAGTAGCGGTCGAGGACGTCTCGGCAGGACTGCCACCACGTCGCCTCGGTCGAGGGGTCATCGACGGTCTCGGTGAAGAGGGCGGCCAGGTCGGGCTCGAGCTCGAGGAGAGCCTCCCAGGCCGGGGCCAGGAGATCGCGGGCCGTCTCGGGGGTGCGGTCCGGAGCCGGCAGGGTGAAGAGGTCCTCCAGGACCTTGTGCACCAGGGTGCCACGTACGGCGTCGACGGAGAACGGCTCGGGCAGCCGGTCGACGGTGCGGAAGCGGTAGAGCAGGGGGCAGCTCATGAAGTCGGCGGCCCGGCTGGGGGAGAGTGCCCCCAGCACGTCCACCCCGTCGACGGGCGTGGAGACCCGCTCGGCTGGAGAGGCGTCCTGCGTCATGCTGTCGACCCTAGGCCGACCCACCGACGTACGCCGGACTGCTGCCGCGTGTCGGCTAGCCTCGACGTGTGTCAACAGAGCGGCCGGAGGGCGGGGCGCGACCTCGCACCCCGACGCGCCCACCGGGCACGATCAAGGTCGGCACCATCGCCGGCAGCGACGTGCTGATCACCTCGTCGTGGTTCCTGGTGGCCGCCCTCATCGCCTGGATCGTCTCCCCACGCGTGGACCAGGTGGCGCCGGGGCTGGGTGGCCTCAAGTACGTGGCGGGGTTCGCCTTCGCCGTCGTGCTCTATCTCTCGGTCCTCCTCCACGAGGCTTCCCACGCCTACATGGCCCGTCACTTCGGCTTCACCGTCTCCTCGATCACGTTGCACTTCCTCGGCGGCGCGACGGCCATCGACGGCGAGGCGCGCACCCCGCGCCAGGAGTTCCTGATCGCCGTGGTCGGGCCGCTGACGTCGCTGGCCGTAGGTGGGGCGGCCGTCGCACTGTGGTTCGCCACCCCCGAGGGGCTGCTCCTGATGGCGGTCGAGGGCCTGGCCGGGGCCAACCTGCTGGTGGGCCTCTTGAACCTCGTCCCCGGCCTGCCGCTCGACGGCGGCCGCGTACTCAAGTCGATCGTCTGGGGGGCCTCGGGAGATCCGCTCCGGGGGACCGTCGTGGCCGCTTGGAGCGGGCGCGTGGTGGCGGTCCTGGCGCTGGCCTGGCCCTTCGTCCAGGAGCCGCTGCTGGGCCGCCGGGCCGACATCTTCGACATCGTGCTGTGGGCGATGGTGGCGCTGTTCCTCTGGACGGCTGCCAGCGCCACGCTCGCGTCCGCCCGGGCCCGGACCGCGCTGCCGGCACTGGTCGCCCGCCCGCTCGCCCGCCGGGCCCTGGCCGTGCCGGACGACCTGCCGCTGGCCGAGGCCGTCCGCCGCGCCCAGGACGCGGGGGCGGGAAGTCTGATCACCGTCACCGCGGCGGGTGTCCCGGTCGGGCTGGTCAACGAGGTCGCGTTGATGGCGGTGCCCGAGGACCGTCGGCCGTGGGTGGCGGTCTCCACGGTCGCTCGCACGATCGAGCCCGGCATGCGCCTGCCGGCCGCGATCGCCGGGGAGGCGCTGGCCCGGGCGATGGCCGCCACCCCCGCGCACGAGTACCTCCTGCTCGAGGACGACGGCTCGGTCTATGGCGTCCTCGCCACCGCCGACGTCGAGCGCGCCTTCGCCCAGGCCCGCCGCCGCTGAGCCCGCCGCCGGAACCCCGGTCGGCCGGGACTGTCTGGCATGGCGCGAGCGTGTCGCTGCGCGCCACGCTGCCGCGCAGAATCCCCGGTCGGCCGGGTGTTCTATCCCTTTGGCGTCGATGCAACGACGCCGAAGGTGGCGAAGGGGTCGCGAGGCTTGCGGCGGGCCGGCGCCCAGTACGGTCTCTCCATGCCAGCGCCCACCTCCCAGCCCGGCGACGTACCTCCGGAGGCCTGGGGCGGGGTGCATCGCGGCCCCCTGCGAGCCGGGGAGTGGGTGCGGCTGGTCGATGCGAAGGGTCGCCGGCACAACTTCTGCCTCGAGCCCGGCAAGCGCTTCTTCTCCAGCCGGGGCCACCTCGAGCACGACGACCTGATCGGTCGCGACGAGGGCTTCACGATCTCGTCGTCCGCAGGCGGCGAGTACCTCGTCTTCCGGCCACTCCTCTCGGAGTTCGTGGTCTCCATGCCGCGCGGGGCGGCGGTCGTGTATCCCAAGGACTCCGCGCAGATCGTGGCGATGGCCGACGTCTTCCCCGGAGCCGTGGTCGTCGAGGCCGGCGTCGGCTCCGGTGCGCTGACCTGCTCGCTGCTGAGGGCGGTCGGCCCCCACGGCCGCGTGCTCTCCTTCGAACGGCGTGCCGAGTTCGCCGACGTCGCCCGACGCAACGTCGAGCAGTTCTTCGGCATCCGGGACGGTCGCAGTCACCCGGCCTGGGAGTTGACGCTCGGCGACCTCGCCGAGGCCCTGCCCGCGTCCGGAGCCCGGGTCGACCGCGTCATCCTCGACATGCTGGCCCCGTGGGAGTGCCTGGACGCTGCCGCCGACGCCCTCCTGCCGGGTGGGATCCTGTGCGTGTACGTCGCGACGACGACTCAGCTGTCCAGGATCGTGGAGACCCTCCGCGTGCACGGCGGCTTCACCGAGCCGCACGCCTGGGAGTCGCTCGTGAGGGACTGGCACGTCGAAGGTCTCGCGGTGCGTCCCGGGCACTCGATGATCGGCCACACAGCGTTCCTGGTCACCGCCCGCCGGATGGCGCCGGGGGAGCGACCCCCGATCAAGCGTCGGCGACCCGCTCCCGGCGCCTACGGGCCGGACTACACCGGCCCGCGACCCCCGGGAGTGCCAGAAGTCCCCACCGAGGAGTAGAACGCCGTCGGTCACAGATGTATCAATTCCCGTCCAACACCCTCCGGTTCTGACGTGAGCGGCGCCGCTCACGGGTAGGGTCGAAAGCAGGAGGTGACGCAGATGGCGACATCGGAAGACTCCGCGGGCACGGGCGGCCGTAGTCGCGACGAGCTCGCCAATCAGGTGCGGTTCCTCGAGGCGGAGGTCCACGACCTGCGTCGCAGGCTCGGGGACAGCCCGGCCAGCTCCCGAGGCCTCGAGCTCCGGCTGGCCGACACCCAGCGCTCGCTCTCGGCGGTGACCTCGCAGAACGAGCGTCTCGCCCAGACGCTGCGCGAGGCCCGTGACCAGATCACGAAGCTGAAGGAGGAGGTCGACCGGCTGGCTCAGCCGCCGGCAGGCTTCGGGACGTTCCTCGCGCGCAACGAGGACGACTCGATCGACGTCTTCACCGGAGGCCGCAAGCTGCGGGTCAACGTCAGCCCGAACATCGACCTCGACTCCCTCGTGCGCGGCCAGGAGGTCATGCTCAACGAGGCCCTCAACGTCGTCGCTGCGCTCGACTTCGAAGAGGTCGGCGAGGTCGTGATGTTCAAGGAGCTCCTCGCCGACGGCGACCGTGCGCTCGTGATCGCCAATGCCGACGAGGAGCGCGTCGTCCGCCTCGCCGAGCCCCTGCGCGAGACCACCCTGCGGGCCGGTGACTCACTCCTGCTCGACGCCCGCGCGGGCTACGTCTACGAGCGCGTGCCCAAGTCCGAGGTCGAGGAGCTCGTCCTCGAAGAGGTGCCCGACATCGAGTACGAGTCGATCGGCGGCCTGATCAACCAGATCGACGCGATCCGCGACGCCGTCGAGCTGCCGTACCTCCACCCCGAGCTCTTCAAGGAGCACCAGCTCAAGCCGCCCAAGGGCGTCCTGCTCTACGGTCCTCCCGGGTGTGGCAAGACCCTGATCGCCAAGGCGGTCGCCAACTCGCTGGCCAAGAAGGTCGCCGACCGCACCGGTGGCTCAGGCACCTCCGGGAAGTCGTACTTCCTCAACATCAAGGGTCCCGAGCTCCTCAACAAGTACGTCGGCGAGACCGAGCGGCACATCCGCCTGGTCTTCCAGCGGGCCAGGGAGAAGGCCAGCCACGGGACCCCCGTGATCGTGTTCTTCGACGAGATGGACTCGCTCTTCCGCACCCGAGGGTCGGGGGTGTCCTCCGACGTCGAGAACACCATCGTCCCCCAGCTCCTCAGCGAGATCGACGGCGTCGAGACGCTCGAGAACGTCCTCGTCATCGGCGCGTCCAACCGCGAGGACATGATCGACCCGGCGATCCTGCGTCCGGGCCGCCTCGACGTGAAGATCAAGATCGAGCGCCCGGACGCCGAGTCCGCGCGCGACATCTTCAGCAAGTACCTCGTCGCCGAGCTGCCCCTCCATGAGGACGACTTGGCGGAGTTCGGCGGCGACCGCGACGCCTGCGTCGCCGGCATGATCCAGGCGACGGTCGAGCGGATGTACACCGAGAGCGAGGAGAACCGCTTCCTCGAGGTGACGTATGCGAACGGCGACAAGGAGGTCCTCTACTTCAAGGACTTCAACTCCGGCGCGATGATCCAGAACATCGTCGACCGCGCCAAGAAGATGGCGATCAAGGACCGGCTCGACCACGGCCAGCACGGCATCCGGGTGCAGCACATGCTCCAGGCCTGCGTCGACGAGTTCAAGGAGAACGAGGACCTCCCCAACACCACGAACCCCGACGACTGGGCCCGGATCTCCGGCAAGAAGGGCGAGCGGATCGTGTTCATCCGCACCCTGATCACCGGCAAGCAGGGCACCGAGCCGGGGCGTTCCATCGACACCGTCGCCAACACCGGCCAGTACCTCTGATAGTGGACCGCCCTGACAGGCATCCTGCACGTCCCGGGTCCCAGAGCGGTCCGGCGGCGCCGCCACGCTGCCGCGCGAGTCCGCGCGCCACGCTGACCGCCGGATCGACGCCCGCCACGCTGCCGCGCGAGTCCGGTTTCGCTGGTCGAGCCGACCGAGCGGCTAGGCGAGGCCGTGTCGAGACCCGGTGACCGGCGAGACCTCGTCGCTGGCGCTGGTTTCGTGACGCTCGCGGGCTCGACCAGCGGGTCAGGTGATGTCGGCCACCCTGGCGTCGAGGGCGGCGAGGAGGGCGTCGGCGCTCACGGTGAGGGCGACGCCGTGGGCTCCGCCGCCGATGGAGATCTGGCCGGTGACGCGTTCGTCGGCCACGACGGGCAACGCCTCGGCGCTGCCGAGAGGGGTGATCGTGCCTCGGGCGTAGCCGGTCACCCGGAGAGCCTCCTCGGCGGGAGGCAGCGAGAGTCGGTTCACGCCGAGCAGGGTGCGGAGCTTGGGCCAGGCGATCTCGCGGTCGCCCGGGACCAGCACGAAGCGATGCTCGCCCTCGCGCACCCGCACGACCAACGTCTTGACGACCTGCCTCGGCTCCAGCCCGCGGGCGGCGGCCGCCTCGGCCAGGGAGGAGACGGGACCGTGACGAGTCACGACGTACTCGAGCCCGAGGGACTCGGCGGCGGCGATCGCCCGGGCCGACCCGTCCGTGTGCGCGTTGTCGCTCATCGGACCACGGCCCGGCCCAGGTAGCCCGCTGCCCACGGCGCAGCGCCGTCCGGCAGACGGAGCCGCTCGAGGCCGACGACCTCGAAGCCGGCGTGCTCGGCCAGGGCCGCAGGGTCACGGGTGAGGTGGCAGCCGCCGGCCACCCGACGCTGGAGAGGCTCAAGCCGCCGCTGCCAGCGCCGTACGCCGGGCTCCGCCGCGGCCCCGTGCTCGAGGAAGTGCAGGGCGGCGCCGGGTCGGAGCACCCGGCGGACTTCGCGGAGGGCGGTGACGGCGTCGGGGATCGTGCACAGCGTGAAGGTGACCAGGGCACTGTCGTAGGAGGCGTCCGGTGCCGAGATCCGCTCCCCGTCCAGCCCGACCCGGGCGATCGGGACGCGGGTGCGGGCGCGCCGCTTCTCCGACAGCGACCACGCCAGGTCGCTCGGCTCGACGGCATCGACGGCGGTGACCTCGGGTGGGTACCACCGGATGTTGAGTCCGCTCCCGAAGCCGATCTCGACCAGGCGGCCGTGCAGCCCGGCACTGGTGCGCCCGCGCAACTCGCCGACCTCGCGGCCCCTGAGCGTGCGGTCGACGGCCCGGGGCAGCACCCGGTCGGTCCACCAGCCCATCGTCCTCCCCTTCGCCTCGCTCGCCGCGCGCGTAGGCTCTCCACCGTGAGCGTACGTCGGGTGATGGGCACCGAGGTGGAGTACGGCGTCACGGTGCAGGGGCAGCCCCTGGCCAACCACATGGTCGCCTCCTCCCAGGTCGTCAACGCCTACGCCTCGGCGACCGTCAAGGCCCGGCGGGCCCGTTGGGACTTCGAGGAGGAGTCGCCGCTGCGCGACGCACGGGGCTTCGACATGTCCCGCCAGCTCGCCGACCCCACCCAACTGACCGACGAGGACATGGGCCTGGCCAACGTCATCCTGACCAACGGCGCTCGCCTCTACGTCGACCACGCCCACCCGGAGTACTCCACGCCCGAGGTGACCAACCCGCTCGACATCGTGCGGTGGGACAAGGCGGGGGAGCAGGTGATGCTGGACGCGGCCCGGATGGCCGCCCAGGTCCCGGGAGCACCGCCGATCCACCTCTACAAGAACAACACCGACAACAAGGGCGCCTCCTACGGCGCGCACGAGAACTACCTGATGCGGCGCTCCACGCCGTTCGGCGACATCGTGCGCAACCTGACGCCGTTCTTCGTCTCCCGTCAGGTGGTCTGCGGGGCCGGCCGCGTCGGGATCGGGCAGGACGGTCGCGAGCACGGGTTCCAGCTCAGCCAGCGGGCCGACTTCTTCGAGGTCGAGGTGGGCCTGGAGACCACGCTCAAGCGACCGATCATCAACACCAGGGACGAGCCGCACGCCGACCCGGAGAAGTACCGACGGCTGCACGTGATCATCGGCGACGCCAACCTGGCGGAGGTGTCGACCTACCTCAAGGTCGGCACGACCGCGCTCGTGCTGGCGATGACCGAGGATCGCTTCATCACCCGCGAGCTGGGCGTCGAGACGCCCGTGGCGGCCCTGCGGGCGGTCAGCCACGACCCGTCGCTCAGCCATCTGTTGACGCTCGAGGACGGGCGCCGGCTGACCGCCGTGCACCTGCAGATGGAGTACCTCGACCTGGCGAAGAAGTACGTCGAGGACAAGTACGGCGCCGACGCCGACCCGCAGACGCGCGACGTGCTCGCTCGCTGGGAGTCGGTGCTCGACCGGCTCGAGCGCGACCCGATGCTGTGCGCGCGCGAGCTGGACTGGGTGGCCAAGCTCGCCCTGCTCGAGTCCTACCGCGAGCGCGACGGACTGGAGTGGAGCAACGCCAAGCTGCAGCTGATCGACTACCAGTACTCCGACATCCGCCCGGAGAAGGGCCTCTACCACCGACTGGTCCGCCTGGGCAGGATCGAGCGGCTGCTCGACGACGCCGAGGTCGAGCGTGCGATGCACGACCCGCCGGAGGACACCCGGGCCTACTTCAGGGGCCGTTGCCTCGAGAAGTACGCCGATGCCGTCGCGGCGGCCTCATGGGACTCGGTGATCTTCGACCTCCCGGGTCGGGAGTCCCTCCAGCGCGTGCCCACGATCGACCCGCTCCGCGGCAGCAAGGCCCACGTCGGCGACCTCATCGACCGTTGCGCCACGGCCAGCGCCCTCTTCAACGAGCTGACGCACTCCTAGCCCGACGGTCGCGACGTCGCAGGCTCGGTCGCGCGGCTCGCTCGACCTGGCTCCCTCCTCTCCGTGCACTCCTTCGTCGTGCCCGGATAGGGTCGCTCACATGGCCCAGGAGCAGAAGCAGCCGCGCAAGAGCAGTGAGGAGGCCGCCCCCCAGGAGGAGGCGGTCACCGAGAGCGACGTAGCCGAGCGCAAGGAGGCCCTCGACGACGACGTCGACGCGATCCTCGACGAGATCGACGAGGTGCTGGAGTCCAACGCCGAGGACTTCGTGAAGTCGTTCATCCAGAAGGGCGGCCAGTGACCCCCGACCTGTCCTCAGGGGCGGGCGCGTGGGGCGGTGCCCGCCTGCCGGCCGCCTATCTGACCCCCGGCACCTCCTCCTTCGCCGACTTCCTGGCCGGCCAGGCGCCTGACCTGCTTCCGTCCCATCGCTCCCTGCCGCCGGGCCAGGCAGGGCAGCTGGCGCCGCACGCGACCACGATCGTCGCGGCCACCTTCCCCGCGGGCGTGGTGATGGCGGGCGACCGCCGGGCGACGATGGGCAACGTCATCGCCCAGCGCGACATCGAGAAGGTCTTCCCCGCCGACGAGTTCTCGGCCGTCGGCATCGCCGGCTCCGCGGGCCTGGCCGTCGAGATGGTCCGCCTGTTCCAGACCGAGCTCGAGCACTACGAGAAGATCGAGGGCACCACCCTCTCGATGGCCGGCAAGGCCAACCGGCTGGCCGCGCTGATCCGCGCCAACCTGGGCATGGCGATGCAGGGTCTGGCCGTCGTACCCCTCTTCGCCGGCTTCGACCACGCGACCGGCGGCGGGCGGATCTTCAGCTACGACGTCACCGGCGGGCGCTACGAGGAGACGGCGTTCCACTCCGTCGGCTCCGGATCCCTCTTCGCGCGCGGCTCGCTGAAGAAGCTCTACCGCGACGACCTCAGCGAGACCGAATGCGTCACGGCCGTCGTCCAGGCGCTGTACGACGCCGCGGACGACGACTCCGCCACCGGCGGCCCCGACCTGACCCGGCGGATCTTCCCCGTGGTCCAGGTGATCACCGCTAACGGGGGTCGCCGGCTCTCCGACGACGAGGTGGCGACGATCGCCGACGAGGTCGTCGCCGGGAGGATGCGACGTCCTGACGGCCCTGCCGCATCCCTGACCTGACCCGCGAAGGAGTCCCGGCATGAGCATGCCGTTCTACGTCTCGCCCGAGCAGCTGATGAAGGACCGGGCCGACTACGCCCGCAAGGGGATCGCCCGCGGGCGCTCGGTCGTCGCCGTGCAGTACGCCGACGGCGTGCTGTTCGTCTCCGAGAACCCCTCCCAGGCGCTGCACAAGGTCTCGGAGATCTACGACCGCATCGCGTTCGCCGCGGTGGGTCGCTACAACGAGTTCGAGAACCTGCGGATCGCCGGGGTCCGGCTCGCCGACATGCGCGGCTACTCCTACGACCGGCGCGACGTCACCGGACGCGGGCTGGCCAACGCCTACGCCCAGACCCTGGGCACGATCTTCTCCAGTGGCGGTGAGAAGCCCTACGAGGTCGAGCTCTTCGTGGCCGAGATCGGGGACGCTCCCGAGGACGACCAGATCTACCGCCTCACCTACGACGGCCAGGTCGCCGACGTCCACCAGTACGCCGTGATGGGCGGTGCCGCGGACGTGGTGGCCGGCTACCTCGAGGAGCGCTACCAGGAAGGCTCCTCCCTGGAGGAGGCCCTGGCCGTCGCCGTCGCCGCGCTGGGGCACAGCGAGTCCGGCGACCGGGTGATCCCCGACGACGACCTCGAGGTCGCCGTGCTCGACCGCACCCGCTCCCAGCCTCGCAAGTTCAGCCGGATCGG
The DNA here is from genome assembly GCA_964542635.1 of uncultured Nocardioides sp. GTDB lineage: Bacteria > Actinomycetota > Actinomycetes > Propionibacteriales > Nocardioidaceae > Nocardioides. The sequence continues at coordinate 48,071 of CAZIVD010000002.1, forward strand.
ACCCGTCCGACTGCACCAGATGCTGGGCGATCGTGGTCCCGCCGAGCCCAACCCGGAGCCTGAGGGCGAGCACGCCGCGCCGGCGCCCGACGAGGACGAGCCCCCCGTCGCCCCGCCCGGCTGAGCGGGTTCGGCGTCGTTCCTGCCGGGACGGCCTCGTTGCAACGACGCCGAAGGACAGGGAGACGCGGATGACCGGGTATCCCGCCCGGCTCCTCCCCACGCCGTAGGCTGGTGGTGTGGACCGGCGGATCTTCGGGATCGAGAACGAGTACGGCGTCACGTGCACGTTCCGCGGCCAGCGTCGGCTCAGCCCCGACGAGGTGGCCCGCTACCTGTTCCGCAAGGTGGTCAGCTGGGGGCGCAGCAGCAACGTGTTCCTGCGCAACGGCGCCCGGCTCTACCTCGACGTGGGCAGCCACCCCGAGTACGCCACTCCCGAGTGCGACGACATCGGCGAGCTGGTCGCGCACGACAAGGCGGGGGAGCGGGTGCTGGAGGGGCTGTTGCTGGATGCCGAGCAGCGCCTGCACGACGAGGGCATCGCGGGGGAGATCTACCTCTTCAAGAACAACACCGACTCGGCCGGCAACTCCTACGGCTGTCACGAGAACTACCTCGTCAGCCGCTCGGGCGAGTTCAGCCGGCTCGCCGACGTGCTCATCCCGTTCCTGGTCACGCGGCAGATCGTCGTGGGTGCCGGCAAGGTCACCCAGACCCCGCGCGGCGCGTCGTACGCCGTGTCCCAGCGGGCCGAGCACATCTGGGAGGGCGTCTCGAGCGCGACCACCCGCAGTCGCCCGATCATCAACACCCGCGACGAGCCGCACGCCGACGCCGAGAAGTACCGCCGCCTGCACGTCATCGTCGGCGACTCCAACATGAGTGAGACCACCACGATGCTCAAGGTGGCCTCCTGCGACCTGGTCCTCCGGATGATCGAGGAGGGCGTGGTGATGCGCGACCTGACCCTCGAGAACCCGATCCGGGCGATCCGGGAGATCTCCCACGACCCGACGGGTCGGCGCACCGTCCGGCTCGCCAACGGCCGTGAGGCCAGCGCCCTGGACATCCAGCACGAGTACCTCTCGAAGGCCCGGCAGTTCGTCGACCGGCGGGAGATCTCCACGCCCCTCATCGAGTCCGCACTGGACCTGTGGGAGCGCGGGCTCAAGGCCGTCGAGTCCGACGACCTCGGGCTCGTGGACCGTGAGATCGACTGGGTCATCAAGTGGAAGCTGATCGACCGCTACCGGGCCAAGCACGGGCTGCCCCTGGGCCACCCGCGGATCGCCCAGCTCGACCTGGCCTACCACGACATCCACCGCGGTCGGGGCCTCTACTACCTGCTCGAGAAGCGGGGGGCGGTGGCCCGGGTCACCTCCGACCTGAGGATCTTCCGGGCCAAGTCGGTGCCTCCGCAGACCACTCGGGCCCGGCTGCGCGGCGAGTTCATCCGCAAGGCCCAGGAGCGCCGCCGCGACTTCACCGTCGACTGGGTGCACCTCAAGCTCAACGACCAGGCGCAGCGCACCGTGCTGTGCAAGGACCCCTTCCGCGCCCACGACGAGCGGGTCCAGCGGCTCATCGACGGCATGTAGCCCACACCACGTCGCGGGGCCAACGGTCGTTCGGTGTGCCCGGATAGGGTGTCCGGGCAGTTCCCGCCCCGATCCCTGAAGGACCCTTCCGTGCTCCGAGCCACCCGACGACCCGGCCACCCTCTCGCGTGGGTGCTCGTCGTCCCCCTGCTCCTCGCCCTCGCCGCCTGCGGCGACGACACCGACTCCGGCGAGAGCTCTGGAGGCGGGCTCGACGCGGTGACGATCGAGGGTGAGGTCGGCACCGCGCCCGAGGTCACCTGGGACGGTCAGCTGGATGTCACCGAGACGGAGACGAAGGTGATCGTCACCGGTGACGGCCCCGAGATCGAGGACGGCGACCAGGTGCTCACCCACCTGTGGATCGGCAACGGGTTCACCCAGCAGGAGGCGATGAACACCTACGCCACCGAGGCCCCCGAGCTGGTCACCGTGGACGACCAGATGCTGGAGGTGTTCGACGACGCGCTGGCCGGACACACGGTCGGCTCCCGGGTGGCGGTGGCCGCGCCGGCCGAGGACGCCTTCGGCGAGAGCGGCAACCCGACCCTCGGGATCGGCAACCAGGACACGGTCCTGATCGTCGCGGACCTGGTCAGCGGGGTCCTCGACGGGCCGCAGGGCACCGAGAAGGAGGCCCCCGACTGGACGCCGGAGATCGTGACGAAGGACGACGTGCCCCAGAGCTTCGACTTCACCGGCACGCCCGAGCCCGCGCCTCGGCTGCGGATCGCGCCGCTGGTCCAAGGCGACGGGGCCACCGTGGAGAAGGGCCAGACGATCGTCGTCGACTACCTCGGCCAGGTGTACGGCGGCGACGCGCCGTTCGACTCCAGCTACGCGCGGGGTGAGCCGACGTCGTTCCAGATCGGGACCGGCAAGGTCATCAAGGGCTGGGACGACGCGCTGGTCGGCCGCGCCGTCGGCAGCCGCGTGCTGCTCTCCATCCCGCCCGACCTGGGCTACGGTGAGGCGGGCAACAAGGATGCCGGGATCAAGGGCACCGACACGCTCTACTTCCTCGTCGACATCCTCGGCGCGGGCTGATCCGGCCAGCCCCTCACCAGGCGGAAGACCCACAGCGAGAGGCACCGGATGGCGGCCGACACCAGGAAGAGCGAGCGTCTGCTCAACCTGCTGATCATGCTGCTCGTCCAGCGCCACTTCGTCACCAAGGACCGGATCCGGGCGATCCTCTACCCCGACTCCCGCGACGACGCGTTCGAGAAGATGTTCGAGCGCGACAAGGAGGAGCTGCGCAGCCTCGGCGTGCCGATCGAGGTCGGCAGCCTGGACCCGATGTTCGAGGACGAGCCGGGCTATCGCATCAAGCCCGACGAGTTCGCCCTCCCGGACATCCGGCTGGCCGCCGACGAAGCGGCCGTCGTGGGGTTGGCCACTCGCGTGTGGGAGCACGCCCGGCTTGCCGAGGCGACCACCGACGCCGTGCGCAAGCTCACGGCCGCCGGGGTCGAGGTCGACGTCTCGGCCCTCGACATCGCCCAGCCCCGGCTCGGGGCCGACGAGCCGACGTTCGATGTGTTCTGGGAGGCCACCCAGCACCGGCAGGCCGTGGAGTTCGACTACCGGCGTCCGGGCCAGACCGAGCCGACGACCCGACACCTCCAGCCTTGGGGGGTCGTGCGCTACGCAGGCCGCTGGTATGTCCTCGGGCTCGACACCGACCGTGGCGAGGAGCGGGTGTTCCGGCTGTCGCGGGTCGTGGGGGAGGCCCGTCTCCGCGGCGGCCCCGGCGCTTACGCCGTCCCCGAGGGCGTCGACCTGCGCGAGACGACGCGTCGGCTGGCGCCGGCCCCCGAGCCGGTCGAGATGACGCTCCTCCTGAGAGCCGGGTCCGGCGCCGCGCTCCGGCGTACGGCCCTCTCGGTGCGTCCCGACGTGCCCGGCCCCGACGACGACACCTGGGACCGGCTCGTGCTGCGCCGTGAGCGTCCTGTCGAGGAGCTGCTTGCCCTGGGCGACGACGTCGTCGTGGAGGCGCCCGTCGAGCTCCGCGACGAAATCGTCGCGCGGCTGACGGAGGTCGTGCGATGACCGGCGCCGGGCAGCCCACAGGGACACGCGGCGTGGGCGCCAAGGACCAGGTGGCCCGGCTGCTCACCCTCGTGCCCTACCTCCACAGCCACCCGGAGGTTCGTCTCGGCGAGGCGGCTCAGGCCGTGGGGAGCACACCCGACCAGGTCGTCAAGGACCTCGGCGTGCTGTTCATGTGCGGGCTGCCGGGCGGCTTCCCCGACGATCTCATCGACGTCGACCTCGACGCCCTGCGCGACCCCGAGCGCGGCGATCCCCTGCCCGAGGGCGTGATCCGCATCTCGAACGCCGACTACCTCGCGCGTCCGCTGCGGCTGACGCCCACCGAGGCCACGGCGATCATCGTGGCGCTGCGCGCCCTGCGCGGCACCACGGAGGGCGACACCCGGACCCTGGTCGACCGCACCCTGGCCAAGCTGGAGGCGGCGGCCGCGGAGACCGCCGCAGTGCCCCGCATCGAGCCGGGAGAGGACGATGCCCTCGCCGTCGCGACCCTGAGGGGCACCCTCGAACAGGCGATCGCCGGCCGCCGCCAGGTGCGGCTCACCTACTACGTTCCGGCCCGGGACGAGGAGTCGGAGCGGATCGTGGACCCCCGTGGCCTGACCACGGTCGGCGGGGCGACCTACCTGGACGCCTACTGTCACAGCGCCGAGGCGCCTCGACTCTTCCGTCTGGACCGCGTGCAGGAGGCGGTGGTGCTCGACAGCCCGGTCGCGACCACGGACCCGCCCCGGGACCTGGCCGACGGCGTGTTCCTGCAGACCCAGGACACCACTCCCGTCACCCTCCTTCTCCAGCCGCCGGCCCATTGGGTCATCGAGTACTACCTCGTCGACGACACCCGCCGGCGCCCCGACGGCACCATCGAGGTGGACCTCCCGGTGGCCGACGAGCGCTGGCTGCGCCGTCTGCTTCTGCGCCTGGCTCCGCACGCCGCCGTCGTGTCGCCGCCCGGACTCGACGCCGACTTCCGGGCGGTCGCACAGCGAACTCTCAGCCTGTACGCCACGAAGCCCCCAGGTGACGGCGTAGACTCGGCCCCGAACACCCCAACGTGAGGAACTTCCATGCTGCCCCAGATCGCGGGCCTCGGCCCCGGCGAGATCGCCCTCATCCTGGCCGTCCTCGTGTTGTTGTTCGGCGCCTCCAAGCTGCCCGAGCTGGCGCGAGGGAGCGGCCGGGCGCTGCGTATCTTCAAGGCTGAGACCAAGGGCCTCATGGACGACGACGAGTCCAGCCCCTCCGCGGGTGCCACGGGCAGCCAAGGCCCCGCGGTCGCCCCGCGTGAGCTCGAGAGCGGCCAGGGCAACGTCGGCCGCGAGTCCGACCGGCCGGTGCCCGAGCCCCAGGCCGAGCGGCGCGACGACTCCGCCTGAGCGAGCCACCAATTGTCCGTCTTCGGGTGGGCCGGCGACCTCCTGCGCGGACGACCCCGGCACCCCGTCGGCCCCGACGGCCGGATGGCGCTCACGGACCATCTGCGTGAGTTCCGAGCCCGGCTGATTCGCTCCGCGCTGGTGCTGACCCTCGCCTTCGTGGTGGCGCTGTTCTTCTACCAGCAGCTGCTCGACCTGATCTCGGAGCCCTATCGACAGGCCACCGAGACCCTGCAGGACCAGGTGGACTCCACTCTCGTGGCGTCCGGCATCACCGCGGGACTGCTGCTCCAGCTCAAGCTGTGCGGGGTGGCCGCGGTCGTGGTGTCCGCACCGTACTGGCTCTACCAGATCTGGGCGTTCATCGTGCCGGGCCTGCACCCGCACGAGCGCAAGTGGTCGCGAGTCGTCGCTGCGATCGCCGGGCCGCTGTTCTTGCTCGGGGTCCTGCTCGGCTACTACGTGCTCCCCAAGGGCCTCGCGGTCCTGATCGCCTTCGTGCCCGACGACGTGGTGAACCTCGTCGACTTCGCGACGTACTTCTCCTTCGTCACGCGGATGCTGCTGATCTTCGGGCTCGCGATGGAGCTGCCCTTCTTCGTCATCCTGCTCAACCTCGCCGGCATCGTCTCCGGCCAGACCCTGGGTCGCTACCGCGCGTGGATCGTGATCGGAGTCTTCGTCTTCGCCGCCGTGGCGACCCCCTCGACGGACCCGTTCTCGATGCTGATGCTGGCCGTCCCACTGCTGGTGCTCTTCCTCCTCGCCGAGGTCGTCAGCCGGTTCCTCGACCGTGCCCGCGGGACCGCCGCGCAGGGCACCGACCAGTGGGGCGACGACGAGGTGTCCCCTCTGTGACCGACCTCGACCCGTTCGACCTGCCGGACTGGCTGGGCGAGCGCGAGGTGGTGTGGCGAGCCGGAGCGGGCATCCTCGAGGGGCCACTCGTCACGGGCGAGCTCACCGGACCGGCCGACCAGAGCCTGCCCTGCGACCTGCTGGCCGTGGACGAGGCGTACCCGGCTGCCGTGGCTGGTGAGGATCTCCGGCACGCCGCGCATCAGGCCTGGCGACACGGGCAGGTGCACCTGGTGTCGCTCGGTGGGCGGCTCACCCTGGCGGTGCCGGGCACGCGGTTCGGAGCTCGTCGGATCCTCGAAGCAGTCCGACGGCTCGCCCTCGCGGTGGGCGCAGACCCCGCGAGGTACGCCGTGCTGCTGAGGCTTGGTCGCTAGTGGTCACCACCGGAAGTTCTTCGGGTGTCCCGCGCCCCAGGCACGCACCTCGCGGCGTTGCCGTCGCTCGCAAGACGACCCGGTATGGCTTCACTCCGGCGCCTTGCGATGCACGCACCTGGAGCACGGGCCACCCCCGACGAGCCTCCGGCGGCAACCACTAGTCTCTGCGGGTGAGCACGGAGGACCGGGAGATCGCCCTGATCACCAACCCCACCTCCGGCAAGGGCAAGGGTCTGGTCGCTCGCGACCTGGCCCTGGGTCGGCTGCGGGAGGCCGGCCTCGTGGTGCGCAGCCTGGCAGGCCGCGACGCCGACGAGGCCCTGGATCTTTCGCGGCAGTGTGTGGCCGATGGTGTCGCCGCCCTGGTGGTGTGCGGCGGGGACGGCATGGTGCACCTGGGTCTGCAGGCGGTCGCGGGCACCGGAACTCCCCTCGGGATCGTCCCGGCCGGGACCGGCAACGACGTGGCCCGCTACTTCGACCTGCCGCGGGGCGACGCGGTGGCGGCGGCCGAGCGGGTGATCGCCGGCCGGCGCCGCACCATCGACCTGGCCCGCAGCGGCGAGAGGTACTTCGCCACGGTCCTCGCTGCGGGGTTCGACGCCATCGTCAACGAGCGGGCCAACCGGATGTCGTGGCCCAAGGGCCAGATGCGCTACAACATCGCCACTCTCGCCGAGCTGCGGACGTTCTCGCCGCTCTCCTACGTGCTCGAGCTCGACGGTGCGGAGCACCAGGTCGACGCGATGCTGGTCGCGGTCGGCAACGGCCCGTCGTTCGGTGGCGGACTGCGGATCACGCATGGGGCGTCCCTGGACGACGGCTACCTCGACGTCGTGGTGATCAGGCCGATGTCCAAGGCCAAGCTCGTGCGCACCTACCCCAAGCTGTTCAAGGGCACCCATGTGACGGTCCCGGAGTACGAGCACCACCGGGTGCGCAGCGTCACCGTCGCCGCGCGGGGGATCGTGGCCTACGCCGACGGGGAGCGGTTCGGTGCTCTGCCGCTGACCGTGGAGTGCGTCCCGGGAGCGCTCACCGTCCTGACATGAACGCCGCCCCGGACCGCGAGCCCTCGCCGGCCGAGCGCTACGCCTCCTACGACACCGATCGCCGCCACCCGGTGCTGCGCGACTTCGCCGCGGGCTACCCCTTCCCCCTGGATCCCTTCCAGGTCGAGGCGTGCCGGCGGATCGAGGAGGGTCACGGGGTGCTCGTGGCCGCACCGACCGGGTCGGGGAAGACCCTCGTCGGCGAGTTCGCCGTACACCTCGCCCTGGCCACCGGGCGGAAGTGCTTCTACACCACGCCCATCAAGGCGCTGTCGAACCAGAAGTACCACGACCTGGTGGACCGCTACGGTCCGGACTCGGTCGGGCTGCTCACCGGCGACAACAGCGTCAACGGCGAGGCACCGGTCGTCGTGATGACCACCGAGGTGCTGCGCAACATGCTGTACGCCGGCTCGCGCACCCTGCTCGGGCTGGGGTTCGTGGTCATGGACGAGGTGCACTACCTCGCCGACCGGGCCCGCGGAGCGGTCTGGGAGGAGGTGATCATCCACCTCCCCGAATCGGTGGCGCTGGTCTCGCTGTCGGCGACCGTCTCCAACGCCGAGGAGTTCGGCGAGTGGTTGGAGACGGTGCGGGGCGACACCACCACGATCGTGGAGGAGCGACGGCCGGTGCCGCTCTACCAGCACGTGATGGCCGGTCGCCGGCTGCTGGACCTGTTCGCGTCCTCGGACGACGACGCAGCCGCCGGCTTCGTCAAGGAGGGCGCGCTGGTCAACGACGAGCTGGTCAAGCTCGCCCGGGACGACTGGGCGAGCACCCGGATCCGCGACAGACGTGCTCCCAAGGGCCGACGCGGTGACGCGCGCGGTGGCTCCCGGGAGGCCGGTCGGCGGCAGGTCGGCAACGGCCGGCGGGTCTGGATCCCGAGCCGGCCCGATGTGGTCGACCGGCTCGACCGGGACGGTCTCCTGCCCGCCATCGCGTTCGTGTTCAGTCGGGTCGGCTGCGACGCGGCCGTGCGACAGTGCGTGCAGGCCAACCTGCGGCTCACCTCGCCGGAGGAGCGCGAGGACATCGTCGCCCGCGTAGAGGAGGCCGCGACCCACCTGCCCGCCGAGGACCTGCACGTGCTCGGCTACCACGACTTCCTGGAGGCGCTGAGTCGCGGGATCGCCGCCCACCATGCGGGGATGCTGCCGACGTTCAAGGAGGTCGTGGAGGAGCTGTTCACCCGCGGGCTGTGCAAGGTCGTGTTCGCGACCGAGACGCTGGCGCTGGGCATCAACATGCCCGCGCGCACGGTGGTGATCGAGAAGCTCGACAAGTGGAACGGCGAGACGCACGCCGCCATCACCCCGGGGGAGTACACCCAGCTGACCGGTCGGGCAGGGAGGCGTGGCCTCGACGTGGAGGGGCACGGGGTGGTGCTCTGGCAGCCCGGTCTGAACCCTCGCGAGCTGGCCGGCCTGGCGTCCACGCGCACTTACCCCCTGCGGTCGAGCTTCGCGCCGTCGTACAACATGGCGGTCAACCTCGTGCACCAGTTCGGCCGCGAGCGTGCGCGCGAGCTGCTCGAGCTGTCGTTCGCGCAGTTCCAGGCGGACAAGGCGGTCGTCGGGCTGGCCAGGCAGTTGCGCAAGGCCGAGGAGGCCCTGGACGGGTACTCGGAGGCGGCCACCTGCGACCGCGGCGACTTCATGGAGTATGCCCGGCTGCGGCGCGAGATCTCCGACCTGGAGAAGGGCGCGGCCCGTGCCCGGCGCGCCGACCGCCGGGCCGAGGCGGTGGCCTCCTTGGAGCGGCTGCGGCCAGGAGACGTGATCGAGGTGCCCGCCGGGCGATTCGCGGGCTATGCGGTGGTCATCGACCCCGGTGTTGCGCCAGGCTCCGGCGAGGAGTCGCCGCGCCCACTCGTCGTCACCGCGGAACGGCAGGCGCGCCGCCTCTCCCTGGCCGACTTCCCGACTCCGGTCGTCGCGCTCACGCGCCTGCGGATCCCGCGCGGGTTCAGCAGCCGCAACCCGCAGATGCGTCGAGACCTGGCCTCGGCGCTGCGGTCGCGCACCCACGACCTCGCCCCACCGCCGCCCTCCCGTCGCCGTGAGGCCGGAGGTGCGCGGGGCGGGGGCGACGAGATCGACCGCCTGCGCCGCGAGCTCCGCGACCATCCCTGCCACGGCTGCCCCGACCGCGAGGACCATGCCCGTTGGGCGGAGCGGTGGTTCAAGCTCGACAAGGACGCACGGACCCTGAGGCGCCGCGTCGAGGAGCGCACGAACACGGTCGCCCGCCAGTTCGACAGGGTCTGCGAGGTGCTCACCGCCCTCGACTACCTGGATGGTGACTCGGTCACCGAGCGGGGTCAGCACCTGATGAGGCTCTACTCCGAGCTCGACCTCGTGACCGCCGAGGCGCTGCGCACCGGGGTCTTCGAGGGTCTGTCCGTCGCGGGCCTCGCCTCGGTGCTCTCGGTACTGGTCTTCGAGGCCAGGCGGCCCGACGGCGAGGCACCCCGGCTGCCAGGCGGGCCCACGCGTCAGGCGATCGAGCAGCTGGGGAGGCTGGCCGGGGAAGTCCAGACGCTGGAGCGACAGCACCGGCTCGACTTCACCCGACAGCCGGACGCCGGCTTCGCGTGGGCGACGTACCGCTGGGCCGACGGGGACGACCTCGACGAGGTGCTCGGTGGCAGCGACCTGGCGGCCGGGGACTTCGTGCGCTGGACCAAGCAGGTGATCGACCTGGCCGGCCAGGTCGCGGACGCAGCCGGGGCCGGGCCGGTCCGGGACCAGGCCCGCGACGTGGTCAAGGCGCTGCGTCGGGGTGTGGTGGCTCACTCGGCGTTGGAGTGAACTCCCGGGCTTCCGGCGGCGTCAGAACCTCGAAGGAGGTCACCGTGGCCAGGTCACCCGTCGTCGGCGTCGTCACCGTCGTGCTGCTGGCCGTCACGCTCACGGCGCCAGCGGGGCAGGCCTCGCCCCCCTCTCCGTCCCGAGCGCAGACGATGCACGTGGACCGGGAGTACGGCCAGGGTCCGGTGATGGTGCCTCGGGGAGTGGACCGGGTCAGGATCTCCTTCCAGGGCCGCAAGGGCGACCGGGTGCGCCTCGACGAGGCGGTCCGTCAGCCCGACTCCTGCGGCACGGTGTCACTGCGTGGCCCTTCAGGGAGGCTGGACCCGTGGGTGCACGACGCCCTGAGACTGCCGGTCAGCGGGCCCTACTCCTTCGTCTTCACCCGCTGCCAGACCGCGAACCGGTACCGACTCCAACTGGTCAAGATCCGTCTCCGGCAGCTGCCCGTCGACGGGCCGCCTGTCGTGGTGAGGCGACCTCGGAACGCTGCGTACGCCGAGTGGGCCTCTGTGGTGGTGCCGCAGAGCGGGCGGGTGCAGGTGCGTCCCACCACGCGCGGCTTGGAGAGCCCCTGGTCCGAGCTGTACCTGCGTGGTGCCCCGAGCCTCAACGTCGTGACCTGGCACCAGGAGGCCGAGCAGATCCCCCAGGCGATCTATCTGGAGGCGGGCACACCGATCGCCAACGAGCTGGGCATGATGATGCCCGCTCCGGACGAGCCGCTCGTGCCGCGAGCGGGACAGCGGGTCTGGCTGGTGCCGGGAGAGCCCCAGGTGCGGGCCGGTGCGACCCGTGCCCGGATGGCGCCCGGGACGTTGGACGGCCCCGCAGTGCCGGTGACCGCGCGGCTGCCCTTCCAGGAGGTCGGCGTCAGGTTCCACGCCGAGGCTGGCCAGTGGGTGACGGCCTCGCCCAACCATGGGCTCACCGCGCGGTTGATGCGCTCGCTCGCGCTGGTGGCGCCCGACGGCACGACCCTCGTCGGGCTCGCCCAGGCCCGTCCTGGCCGGGGTGGGCGCAACCTCTGGCACCTGCCGAGCGCTGGGGAGTACCGACTGATGGTGCGGACCGACCCTGGCCACGCATCGGGCCGGATCAGGCTCTCTACGGTCCGGGAGCTGGGCGTTCCGCTGCCGACGGACGGGCAGCCGTTGGCGGTCACCACGCTTCGGCGGGGCGAGTGGATCGTGGTGCACGGGGAGCTGGACGACGCGCCGTACGCACTCTCCGCGCAGGCCACGGGCGCGACCGAGTGGGCCGTGGACGCGAACGCGCTGCCGTTCGTGCTCTGTCGCAGCTCGTTCTGCGCCAGCGAGACCAGGGGCACCGCCGGCCCTGACGGGTCGTACTTCCCGCAGCAGCACGCGGCCGGCCCGTGGATCTTCCTCGTCGCCTTCCGGCCCAGCCAGAGCGGCACCGTGACGCTGCGGATGACGCCGTCCGGTTGATCGCGGTCAGCCGGCGAGCACCGTCACCAAGCGCGGCACGGCGCTGCCGAGGTTGAAGTGCGTGGCGAGGGTCTCGAGGGCCTCGGGCTCGGCCGGAGTGCGGGGGAGGGTCGCGTCGAACGAGCCGAAGTCCAGGTCGCGCGCCACCTCGACGACCTTCGGCGCGACCGCCAAGTAGTCGGTGGCCGCGAGGATCCGGCGGCGTGGCCCCGGAGCGAGGTCGGAAGCCGGGTCCGCGGCCGCCGCCACGATGCCATGCAGGTCGCCGTACTTCAGGAGCAGGGCCGCGGCGGTCTTCTCGCCGACGCCGGGGACGCCGGGCAGCCCGTCGCTGGCGTCGCCACGCATCGTGGCGAAGTCGGCGTACTGGCTGGGGAGCACGGCGTACTTCTCGACCACGACGTGGTCGGTGACCCGCTCGTGCTTGCCGACCCCGCGCGCGACGTACAAGACGCGCACCTCGCGGGCGTCGTCGACGAGCTGGAACAGGTCGCGGTCACCGGTCACCACGTCGACGGGCATCCTCGCCTGGCTCGCGATCGAGCCGATCACGTCGTCGGCCTCGTAGCCCTCGGCTCCCAGGACGCAGATGCCGTAGGCCGCCAGGACGCCCCGGATGATCGGGACCTGGACCTCGAGGGGATCGGGGACGACCTCGACATCGGGGCCGCCGGGGACGACGTACTCGACGCGGTGGGCCTTGTAGGTCGGCACCAGGTCGACCCGCCACTGGGGGCGCCAGTCCTCGTCCCAGGCGCAGACCAGATGGGTCGGTCGGTACTGGCCGACCAGCCGGCTGATGAAGTCGAGCAGCCCGCGCACGGCATTGACCGGGGTGCCGTCGTCCGCGCGCACCTCGGGGACCCCGAAGAAGGCCCGGAAGTAGAGCGAGGCGGTGTCGAGGACCATCATCCGGGCGTTGTCGTTCACGCGAGCATGGTGTCATGCGGCGGCAGTAGCCTTTCGCCCGTGGAGAAGACCGATCGACAGATCCTCTCGCTGCTGGCCGCCGACGGCCGGATGTCCTTCACCGACCTCGGCCGGGCCACCGGTTTGTCGACCTCGGCGGTGCATCAGCGGGTCAAGCGGCTCGAGCAGCGGGGGTTGATCCTTGGCTATGTCGCCACCGTCGATCACGAGCAGATAGGTCTCCCGCTCACGGCGTTCGTGTCGATCACCCCGATCGACCCCTCCGAGCCCGACGACTACCCCGAGCGGCTGCGCGAGGTCAAGGAGATCGAGTCGTGCTGGTCGGTGGCCGGTGACGAGTCCTACATCCTCAAGGTCCGTGTCGCCACCCCTCGGGGCCTCGAGGACCTGCTCGCCCGGATCCGCGCCGTCGCCAACGTCTCCTCCCGCACCACCATCGTCCTCTCCACCGCCTACGAGAACCGCTCGGTGACGTAGTCCGCCGGGCCGCTCGGCCGGCGGCCGACCGGAACACCCGGTCGGCCGGGGATTCCGTTGCTTTGGCGTCGGTGCAACGGGGCCAAGGGTGGTGAAAGGGTCGCGAAGCTCGCCCGTTCGCGACTACGCGGAGTACGCCGCCCGCGACTCCATCACCTTGCGGATGCGTCGAGCGAGGACCTGCGGGTGCGCCAGGTCCTCCCACATGATGCGGATACAGATCCAGCCGGTGAGCTGGCAGATCAGCTCCTCGCGGCGCTTCTCTCTGAGGAGGAAGTCCTCCAGGGACTCACCTTCGCGGCGCAGGTACCGATACTTGAAGCGGCCGTCCGTCTCGACGAAGACGCCCCGCTCGGGCCAGGCGAAGTCTGCGCTGCCCACTAGCCGCCCCGACTCGTCGTGCACGTGGACCTGGAGCTCGGGTCGTGGGAGGTGCTGGGACCACAAGAGGTAGAAGGCCCTGGACTCCAGTGGAGACTCGATGCGCGGGTCCGCCAGCCGCAGCACCAGGTCGGTCGTCGAGGAGCCCGGCCAGAAGCGCGACGCATGCGCCTCGTCGTGGGACTCCTTGGGGGACGTCTTGCCCTCGTGAAAGAGGCTGTTGGTCACGACGAGGCCGTGTTCGACATCGGTGATGGTGCAGGTCTCGACAACGGCGCGAGGAGCGGCCGTGACTCGCACGCCGTTGATGACCGTCACCTGGTCCTCCGTCAGCGCACCCCGGTGATGGACCAGCCCCGCCTCTCGACGGCCGGACTTGCCGTCGGTGCGGGTGAGATGGACCTGTCCGAGGTCGAGATCCCAGGTGTCGGCCCCCCACTCGACGGCCGCGGAGACGTGTGAGAGCACGGAGGACGGGTGAGCCGTCAGCAGGACCGCACGACAGAGCAGGCGGTGGCGGTCCTCGGGGGACAGGGACCGCCAGAGGTCACCGGAGGCGAAGGCGCCGCGTCGTACCCGATGCCATTGCTTCGCGCGCACGAGGCGTGCGATGTCCGTGTCGGAGAAGCCGTCCGCGACGGCGTGGCGACGGAGCCACACCGCGCCCTCGAGAGGCTGCATGTCCCTCATGGCCCGAATGTGCCCGATCTCGAGGGCGCGCGAAGGGGCGAGACGTCTGGCCTGTGGATGACCGGCTGGCCAGTGCGGAGAGGCTTGGCGTCGTTCCGATGGGTGAGGCAGCGCTGCAACGACGCCAAACCTTCGGAACACCCGGCCGACCGGGTGTTCCGGACCCGGGCACCGCCCGGCGGTCAGTACGCCTGAAGGGCGGCGGTACGGCGGGAGGCCTCGGCGACCTCGGCGGCCTTGAGGTGGGCCTCGTCCAGGTTGCCGTGGGTGGCCCACCACTCCTGGCCGGCGGCGGGAAGGGTGTGGATCGGGTCGTAGTACTCGTAGGTGCGGCTGAGCGCGTCGGGGTCGGTCGACTCGATCGAGGTGCGGTAGTTCTTGGTCCAGTACGAGATGCCGCGCTCGATGTCGTACTCGGCCAGCTGGTGCACCCAACGCTTGCCGACGAAGGGCACGTCGCAGACGATGCGCGGCGTCGCGAAGCCGGGCAGGTAGCCCATGATCGCGTGCTGCAGCTTCTGGGCGTCCGCGACGGAGATCCGCCAGTGCTCCGAGAACGGGATCATGTCGCACATGTAGAAGTAGTAGGGCATGATCTGCGCGCCGTCGAGCAGCGCGAAGCAGAGGTCGAGCAGCGCGTGCGGGTCGGCGTTGACGCCGTTGAGGATGACGCCCTGGTTGCGCACGTCGCGGATGCCGGTGTCCAGCATCGTCCGTGCGGCCTTGGCCACGAGGGGAGTCACGGACTGCGCGTGGTTGACGTGGGTGTGGATCGCGATCGAGACGCCTCGCGAGCTTGCCAGTGCGGCGACCCGCTCCATGCCGGAGACCACGTCGTCCTGGAGCCAGTGCTGGGGGAGACCCATCAAGGCCTTGGTGGCCAGGCGGACGTCGCGGATGTTCTCGATCTCGAGGAGCTGGGTCAGCCAGGCCTCGAGACGCGGCCACGGCATGTTCGCGACGTCGCCGCCGGAGACGACCACGTCGCGCACCTGCGGCGTGCGGCGCAGGTAGTCCAGCATCGACTCCAGGCGGTCGTTCGGCTTGGCGACGAACTTGAGCTTGTCGATGACCGGCGTGGAGTTGCCGACCAGGTCCATCCGGGTGCAGTGACCGCAGTACTGCGGGCAGGTCGGCAGCAGCTCGGCGAGCACCTTGGTCGGGTAGCGGTGGGTGAGTCCCTCGGCGACCCACATGTCGTGCTCGTGCAGCGAGTCGCGGGTGGCGTGCGGGTGCGAGGGCCAGTCGGTACGACGGTCGCTGAAGACCGGGATCATGTAGTGCCTGATCGGGTCGGCGTAGAACGCCTCGGTCAGCGAGCCGGGCCCGGTAGGCGTGACCCCGGGGACCATCGTGTTCATCATCTGCGGCGGGACCAGCATCGACATCGTGGCCCGCTCCGCCTGGTCGCGCTCGAGGTCGGCGTAGAACCGCTCGTCGACGAGGTCCCCGAGCAGGTCGCGCAGCTGCTTGACGTTCTTGATGCAGTGCGCGCGCTGCCACTGCACCGACTCCCACTCCTCGGTGGTCACGTCCCGCCAGCCGGGGAAGCGGGTCCAGTCAGGCTCGACGAGGGCCACCTGGGCGTAGGGATACGGCTGTCCGTTCGACAGGCCGGCGGCGGTCTCGATGCTCATGGGCTGTGGCGCTCCTGGCTGGCTGCGGGCGGGTCAGGGTGGTGGAGGGCGCGCCCGGTTGTATCGCGGCCCTCGCGTCTGTCAGAGTATTGGGAGATCGTCTCGCAAGTCTAATGCTCGACCGGAAAATATCCGGCCACCTGCGCGTGTCCCCACGAAAGGTTTGTCGCTGTGTCGGTCCTCACGGACTCCGATCCCACCGGGCTGCACCGGGTGCTCGACGAGGCGCGGGTGCTGCCCCAGGCCGCCTCCAGGCTCGACACCCGCCGCGAGCTGTGGCCCGACGAGGTCCGGATCCGGGTCGAGCGGCTCAACCTCGACGCCGCGTCGTTCCGGCAGCTGGAGCGCAAGCACGCCGGTGACGGCGCGGCCGTGCGCGCCGAGGTGCTCGACATCGTCGCCTCGCGCGGCAAGATGCAGAACCCCGAGACCGGGTCGGGAGGCATGTTGGTCGGCACCGTCGAGGAGGTCGGGCCGCGCTCGCCGCTCGGCCTGGCGGTCGGCGACCGGGTGGCGACGCTGGTGTCCCTCACGCTGACGCCCCTCGTGATCGAGGACGACCTGGGCCGGTGGGACGGCGCCTCGGAGCAGGTGCCCGCCGACGGGTACGCCGTGCTGTTCGGCCGCTCGATCGCAGCCGTGCTCCCCGACGACCTGCCGGCCGAGCTCAGCCTGGCGGTGATGGACGTGTGCGGCGCGCCCGCACTCACGCGGCGCGTCACGTCCGAGTACGACGCCCCCGTAGTGGCCGTCGTGGGCGGTGCCGGCAAGTCCGGCTCGCTGAGCCTGGCCGCCGCCCGTCACGCCGGGGCCCGCAGGGTCGTCGGAGTGGTCCCCACCGACGAGGAGGCTCGCCTGCTGACCGGGGCCGGACTCGCGGACGAGGTCGTGATCGCCGACGCCCGCGACCCGATCGCCCTCCGCGACGCCGTCGCGGCGGCCGGCGGCCCGGCCGACGTGACGGTCGTGTGCGTCGACGTGCCCGGGTGCGAGGGCGGCGCGATCCTCGCCACGGCCCAGGGTGGCACCGTCGTCTTCTTCTCCATGGCCACCTCCTTCTCCGCCGCCGCGCTGGGTGCCGAGGGGCTCGCGGCCGACGTCCGGATGCTGGTCGGCAACGGCTACACACCCGGGCATGCGGCGTACGCGCTGGAGCTTCTGCGGCAGAGTCCCGGCGTGCGGTCGCTGTTCGAGCGGAGGCTGTGATGGCCACGCCGCGGACCCGCCCCAAGCTCGGCCTCGACCCGCACGACGTACGCCGCGCCCGCACCCTGGCGCGCCAGGTCGGCCGGCCGATCGTCAAGCTCGCCCAGCAGCACACGACGGTCTCCGTCGAGCGCGCGACCCTGCGGATGGCGGGCCTGCAGGGCGCCGACCCCGACGGGACGCCGTGGGTGAACCGCCTGCTCGACGCGGTCCGAGCCGACGTAGGGCTCGAGCACGGCGTCGCGCTGCCGGTGTGGCACGCCCTGCGCCGCGGCGACGCCAACGACCTGCTCACCCTCGCGCAGAAGGCGTCGGCCGGCTCGGTGCGGTTCGCCGTCCCCGACGGGAAGGACGCGTCCGCAGCAGCTCGCGACTCGCGGAAGGCCGTGGGAGCCGGCCTCCGCCGCATCGACGCCAACCGCCGCGAGCGGGACCGGCTGGTCAAGCGGATCGGCGACGCGCCGCGCACGCCGTGGATCTACCTGATCGTCGCCACCGGTGACATCCACGAGGACATCCCTCAGGCGCAGGCCGCGGCCCGCGAGGGGGCCGACGTCATCGCGGTGATCCGCTCGACCGGCCAGAGCCTGCTCGACTTCGTCCCGGAAGGCGCGACCCGCGAGGGCTTCGCGGGCACCTACGCGACGCAGGAGAACTTCCGCCTGATGCGCGCCGCCCTCGACGAGACCTCGCGCGAGCTCGGTCGCTACGTGCGACTGACCAACTATGCGTCCGGCCTCTGTATGCCGGAGATCGCGACCCTCGCCGGTCTCGAGCGGCTCGACATGATGCTGAACGACTCGATGTACGGCATCCTCTTCCGCGACATCAACCCCATCCGGACCTTCGTCGACCAGCGCTTCAGCCGCCAGGTGCATGCACGCGCAGGCATCATCATCAACACCGGGGAGGACAACTACCTCACCACGGCCGACGCGGTCGAGGCGGCGCACACCGTCACGGTCAGCCAGCTGCTCAACGAGTACTTCGCGAAGGAGGCGGGGCTCGAGGACGCCCAGCTCGGGCTGGGTCACGCGTTCGAGATCGATCCCGACGTCCCCGACTCCTTCCGGCTCGAGCTCGCCCACGCCTTGCTCGCCCGCGAGCTGTTCCCGCACGCGCCGCTGAAGTGGATGCCGCCCACCCGGCACATGACCGGCGACGTGTTCCGCGGCTACCTCCTCGACGGGTTCTTCAACCTGGTCGGTGCCCTCACCGGCCAGGGCATCCTGCTCGTCGGGATGATGACCGAGGCCGTGGTCACCCCGTGGCTCTCCGACCGCGACCTGGCCCTGCAGAACGTCCGCTACGTCCTGGACGCCGCGGGCAACCTGCACGAGGACTTCGTGCCGGCCCCCGACGGCTTCATCGTCCGTCGCGCCCACCAGGTGCTGGCCGAGAGCATCGAGTTGCTCGAGGAGATCAAGCACGACACCGACACCGCGGGCGACCCGCCGCTGCTGGCGGCCATCGCCGACGGCACGTTCGGCCTGATGAAGCGCCCGCCCGACGGCGGCCGCGGGCTGGACGGCGTCGCCCGCAAGTCGGGCGCCTACTACAACCCCGCGACCGAGCTCCTGGAGGAGGGGACGTGAGCAAGGCAGGCCCGATCCGCCCGTACGGCGACACCACGGGCGACGGCATGGTGCAGGTGAGCTTCACCCTGCCGATGCCGCACTCCAAGGTCGCCGAGGGCGCGGCGGTCCAGCTGGCCAACAAGATGGGCATCGACCCGGCCCTGGTCGTGCACGCCAAGCAGATGGGCTCGGGCTTCACGTTCTTCGTCGTCTACGGCCGCGTGAACCACCTCGTGGACCCCAGCACCGTCGAGGTGGTCGAGCGCGACTTCCCGCTGCTGACGCCCAAAGAGGCCAACGCGGCGATCAAGCGAGCCCTGCGCCGCCGCCTCGTCGTCGTCGGGGGGTGCATCGGCACGGACGCCCACACGGTGGGCATCGACGCGATCCTCAACATCAAGGGCTTCGCGGGCGAGAAGGGGCTCGAGTACTACCGCGAGCTCAAGGTGGTCAACCTGGGTGCCCAGGTGAGCGTGCCGCAGCTCGTGGAGCGGGCGAGGGAGGAGAAGGCCGACGCCGTCCTCGTCTCGCAGGTCGTCACCCAGCGTGACGCCCACCTGCTCAACACCCGGGAGATGTCCGCCGCGTTCCGCGAGTCCTACCCCGAGGACCGGCGGCCGCTGCTCGTAGTGGGTGGGCCACGCTTCGACGAGACGATGGCCGCGGACCTCGGGGTCGACCGGGTCTTCACTCGGGGCACCACCCCGGGAGAGGTGGCCTCCTACCTGGTCCACCGCCTGGTCACCGCGAGGAGGAAGGCAGCCTGATGGACTCCAGCACCGCCGGCGCGCGGGTGGGCACCCGCGTCGTGCATCGCCGCTACGTCCCCTACTCCCACGCTCACTACGCCGGCAACCTCGTCGACGGTGCCTACAGCCTCGGCCTGTTCGGCGACGTGGCGACTGAGCTCTGCATCCGCACCGACGGCGACGAGGGGCTGTTCGCGTCGTACTCCGACGTGCAGTTCCGCGAGCCCGTGCGGGCGGGCGACGTCCTCGAGATCGCCTGCGAGATCACGCGCGTCGGCACCCGTTCGCGCACGATCGACTTCACCGTCCACGTCGTCGCCCGCGGTGCGGCCACCGAGGCGGCACCGGGCGCCGCCCAGGTCTTGCCCGAGCCGATCCTCGCGACCACGGCGACAGGGGTCGTGGTCGTGCCGCCTCGCGGCTGACCCGCAAGCCGAGGCATGAGATTTCTCGGTGAACTTTCGGGGTCGACTCGACGGCCCTGACCTGCACCTTCGCACGTCCGCGCAGGTCAGCGGGAGGTTGACACCAGGGGGGCACGGGCGTGAAGGTTCTGCGTGGATTCGGGAGGGGCCCTGGTTCGCTAGACAACTTCCTGCTCGGGACAACCGGTCGCGTGTGGGTCGGCACGAAGGACCGGGGGTCCCTCCCGAGCCCGGGGTGTGAGCCGGGTGGCATTGCCCCGGACGGCTAGATTTCTCAGGTGTCGCCGACCACCGTTCCGCGCGTGTGGCCGCGCGCCCTCGTCGCCGTCATCGGCGGCGCCGCACTGAGCCTGGCCTTCCCGCCCACCGGCATGGCGTGGCTGCTCCCCGTCGGCGTCGCGCTGTTCTTCGCGACGACCCTCGACCTGCCGGTGCGCCGGGCGTGGATCCCCGGGCTCGCGTTCGGGGTGGCCTTCTGCTACTCGCTGATGTGGTGGATGCGCGCCGTGGACGTCTACGCCTGGCTGGCCCTCTCGGGGCTGGAGGCGGCGTTCTACGGGCTGCTCGGGGCCGCGGTCCCGCTCCTCCGTCGACTCCCCGTCTGGCCGCTGTGGGCGGCGGTGGCGTGGGTCGCCATGGAGGTGCTGCGCAGCGGCTGGCCCTTCAGCGGCATGCCCTGGGGCCGGCTGGCGTTCGCCACGATCGACACCCCGGCAGCGCCCCTGCTGGCGTACGTCGGCGCCACGGGCGTCAGCCTCGTCCTGGCCCTGGCTGGAGCTCTGCTCGCCGCCCTGTGGTCCCCGGGCCGCCTCCGGCGACCCGCGACGCTCGTGGCTCTGGCCGCTGTCGTGGCCGTGATCGCGCTCCCGGTGCTGATGCCGTGGACCTCCGACGCAGAGGGGGAGGTGCGGGTCGCCGTCGTCCAGGGTGACGTGCCGGGTGACGGCACCAACGTCCTCGCGGACTTCCGTCAGGTGACCGAGAACCACGTCCGAGCCACCACCGACCTCGCGGCCGACGTGGAGGCCGGCCGCGCGGAGCGTCCGGACCTGGTGCTGTGGCCCGAGAACTCGACGGCGACCGACCCGTTCGCCGACACCCAGACGCGGGTCGGCATCCAGACGGCCGTGGCCGCGATCGGGGTGCCGGTCCTGGTCGGCGCGATGGTGGACGCGACCCCGGGCCACGTGCTCAACCAGGGCATCGTCTGGGATCCCCTCCAGGGGGCGGGGGACCGCTACACCAAGCGCCACCCCGTGCCGTTCGGCGAGTACATCCCGTGGCGTTCGGTGTTCGGCGACAGCTTCGGCAAGCTCGACCAGATCCCGCGCGACATGCTCAGCGGCACCCGCAAGGAGCCACTCACCGTCGACGGGGCCCGGATCGCCGACGCCCTGTGCTTCGACATCGCCTATGACGACGGTCTGTTCGACCAGGTCACCCGCGGCGCCGACCTCGTGACGGTCCAGACGAGCAACGCGATGTTCATCCACACCGGACAGATCGAGCAGCAGTTCGCGATCTCGCGGGTGCGCGCCGTGGAGCTCGGGCGGGTGGTGGCGGTGGCCTCGGTCAACGGCCTCTCCGGGGTGATCGCCCCTGACGGGCACGTGGTGGACACCCTCGAGCCGCGGACCACCGGCGTCCTGGTCATCGACGTGCCGCTCCACGACGCGGTGACGCCGGGCACCTGGGTCGGCCACTGGGTCGGCCGCCTGGCGGTTCCGGTCACGGTTCTGGTCCTCCTGGTGGCCCTCGTGGGCTATCGTCGGCGCCGCCCGTCGCGGGAGGCGACGGAACCCTCGGACCAGCCGGTGCCCCAGCCCGGCCCGGACAGGACAGGCGCTCGGTGACCCACTCCCTCGGACGCGTCGTGATGGTGATCCCGACCTACAACGAGGCCGACAACCTCGCGTGGATCGTGGGCCGGCTGCGCGCGGCGCAGCCGGACGTCGACATCCTCGTGGTGGACGACGGGTCCCCGGACGGCACCGGGGCGATCGCCGACGAGCTCGTAGCCGCCGATCCGCAGGTGCGCGTGCTGCACCGCGCCGCGAAGGAGGGTCTCGGGGCGGCGTACCGGGCCGGATTCCGGGTGGCACTGGAGGCGGGCTACGACGTCGTCGGGGAGATGGACGCGGACGGCTCGCACCAGCCCGAGCAGCTCCAGCGGCTCCTGGACGCGCTGGCCGACGCGGACCTGGTGATCGGCTCGCGCTGGATACCCGGCGGGTCGATCGTCAACTGGCCGCGCTCTCGAGAAGCGCTGTCGCGGGGCGGCAACATCTACGTCCGGATGCTCCTGGGGATCCCGGTGCACGACGCCACCGCAGGCTATCGACTGTTCCGCCGGGCCACCCTGGAGAAGATCGACATCGACCAGGTGCGCAGCACGGGCTACGTCTTCCAGACCGACATGGCCTATCGCACGCTCCAGGCCGGCCTGCGCGTCGTCGAGGTGCCCATCGAGTTCATCGAGCGCGTTCGGGGAGACTCGAAGATGAGCCGGGCCGTGGCTGCGGAGTCACTGCGGTCCATCACCCGCTGGGGACTGAGTGAGCGCCGGGCGCAGCTGCGCCGCCGGTTCCGCCGTACGTCGAGGGGGCACTGATGGCGCGGCGGCGACGCGGGTGGCTCACGTGGGCGTTGATCGTCGCCTTCGTGGTCGTGCCGATCCTCGAGATCTACGTGCTGATCCAGGTCGGCCAGGTGATCGGGCCCTGGTGGACGATCCTGCTGCTGGTCCTCGACAGCATCATCGGGGGCTGGCTGATCAGACGTGAGGGGCGTCGGGCGTGGCAGGCGTTGACGACCGCCCTGGACAGCGGTCAGATGCCGGCCCGGGAGCTGGCGGACGGGGCGCTGATCCTGGTCGGGGGCACGCTGATGCTCAGCCCGGGGTTCGTCACCGACGCCTTCGGCATCCTGCTGATCCTGCCGCTCACCCGCCCGGTGGCCCGCCGGCTGCTCACCCGGGTGGTCGCGCAGCGGCTGGTCGTGGTGCGGATGTCACCGCCCGGCGGCCCGCCCCCCGGCCAGCCGGGAGGTCAGGGTCCGGTGGTGCGCGGCGAGGTCGTCGACGACGACTGAGCGCGCGGATCGAGAGAGCTCAGCCTCGATCCACTGAGGTCAGGCGGAGGCGGCGCGCTTCTTCGCGCGCGCAGCCGGCTTGGCCCGACGGTGGAGGTGGGCCGGGCCGATCTCGCCGCCGCGCAGCAGCTCCAGGCGCTCCTTGAGGATGTCCTCGAGCTCCTTCTCGGAGCGGCGCTCCAGCAGCATGTCCCAGTGGGTCCGCGCGGGCTTCTCCGCCTTGACCTCGGGCTCGATGCCCGAGGTGCTCAGCGCGTCGGCCCCGCAGCGCGGGCACTCCCAGATCGCGGGCACGTCAGCCTCGTCCGACATCGTGATCTCGAAGGCGTGTCCCCGAGAGCAGACGTAGCCGACCTGCTGGCGAGCCGCGAACTCGATGCCTCGCTCGTCCTCGAAGCTCTGTCCTCCGAGGCGCGCTCCTCGCAGTGTGCGCTCAGCCACCTTCGCTACCACCTTTCCGTGCTTCCCCCGTTGAGACGCTGCCAGGACGGGTTTGGTTCCGTGGAGGTACCCACGACCCGTCATCTGAGACAACGGACGGGGGGCCGGGATCGTTCCGGGGCGCGGTGGGAGCGGGGTCACACCTCCCGTGCGTGACGCGGGTCACAGGCGAGTCACAGGGAGGTGTCTCAGAGGGAGGCGGGCACCTGGTTGCCGGCCTCCCGGATGCCCTCCTCGGGGCGCACCCGCGCCAAGAGCAGGCCGCCGACCAGGAAGAACAGGATGAGGGCGAAGATCGCGGGCCGGTAGGAGTGCGTCCACTGGTGCACGAGACCGAACACGAGCGTGCCGAGCCAGCTCGTGCCACGCTCGCAGGCCTGGTAGAGGGAGAAGTACTCCGCCTCCCGGCCGCGGGGGATCAGCAGGCTGAAGAAGGACCGCGACAGGGCCTGGGTGCCCCCCATCACCAGGCCGATGGCGACGGCGAGCAGCAGGAAGAGGGCGATGTTGCCCTCGGGGATGAAGTAGCCGGCCACCACGACCGCCATCCACACGGCGATCCCGCCGAGGATCGTCTTGTGACTGCCGCGCTTCTCGGCGATCTTGCCGAAGAGCAGGGCGCCGCCGAACGCGACGAACTGGACCAGCAGGATCGTTGCGATCAGGACGGTGGTGTCGAAGCCGAGCTCCTTCTCGCCGTACACCGACGCCGATCCGATGACCGTCTGGATGCCGTCGTTGTAGAACAGGTAGGCGACCAGGAAGGTCAGCGTCATCGGGTAGTTGGTCATGTCCTTCAAGGTCGCCCACAGCTGGCCGAAGGACTGTCGGACCAGGCCGCCGGGCTCGCGCTCGACGGCCACGGGGGGCCGGTTGCGGATCCCCCTCCAGGGGATGATGGTGAAGACGCCCCACCAGACCGCGGCCGAGAGCATGCTGATCCGCACGGCCATCTCGGTGCTCAGGCCGAGCGAGTCGTGCATCGTGACGATGCCGAGGTTCACCGCCAGCAGCAGGCCGCCGCCGAGGTAGCCGAGCGCCCACCCGCGCGAGCTGACCCGGTCGCGCTCGTCGGGGAGGGCGATCTCGCAGAGGATCGCGTCGTAGACCACCAGCGACGAGCCGAGGCAGATGTTGGCGACGAAGAGCAGCATCACCCCGAGCTGCCAGTTGGCAGCGTCGAGGGTCACGAAGAACATGCAGGCAGCCGCGAGACTGCCGGCCCAGGCGAACCCGGCCATGATGTTCTTCTTGCGTGGCGAGCGGTCGGCGAAGGCGCCGACGATCGGCAGCAGCACCGCGGAGGCGATCGTGGCGATCGTGACGACGTAGAAGACCAGCGACCCGGGCGACACCCCGAGCCCGAGGACGTCGAGGTTGGTCTCGCACTTGAAGCCGGTGTCGGAGTCGGTGACCTCGCCGCAGGCCGCCATCTCCGCGACGGAGGTGAGGTAGGGCGCGAAGAGCACCGTGGCGATCGTGGTGACGTAGGCGCTGTTGGCCCAGTCGTACCAGTACCAGGCCTTCTGCTCCTTGGCCCGCCACAGGGGGCTCAGGTCGGCGATGCCCTCAGGGTCCGCTGTCATCGGGTGTCCTCCATCGGCCGCTCTCGGTGAGCACCGCCCTGAGTATGTCGGTGCGGTCGGTCATCAGGCCATCGACACCACGGTCGAGCAGCACCTTCATCTCGTCCGGGTCGTCGATGGTCCAGACGTGCACCTGCACCCCGGACCGGTGAGCGCGGCGGACCAAGCCAGGGGTGACGATGGTGACCCGCCCGCGCCGGTGCGGCACCTGGAGGACGCGGGCCCGACCCCGGGTGACCGCGCGTGCGACGCGCCCCGGGAGCACGCGGTACGCCGCGACCTCACCCGGCGACGCGGACGTGGCGACCCGTCCCGCCGTCAGCCGCCGGAAGTGTCGGATCCGGCGACCGGAGAAGGAGCCGACGCAGACTCGGTCCCAGGCCTTCCGCTCCTCGAGGAACCGCGCCAGCGCCGGCACCGCCGGCGCGGACTTCAGGTCGATGTTGAAACGCGCCTGCGGGAAGGCGTCGAAGAGCTCGCCGAGCGTGGGGACGCGCTGGGTGCCCCCGACCAGCGCCTCCTGCACCTCGGCGTACGTGTGGTCGGCGATGGCCCCGGTGCGGTCGGTCACGCGGTCGAGCAGCGCGTCGTGGAAGGCCAGCAGCACGCCGTCCCGGGTCAGGTGCACGTCGGTCTCGAGGTAGGCATAGCCGAGCGCGACGGCGTGGGCAAAGGCCTGCTCGGTGTTCTCGAGCCCGGACAGCTCGGGGTGGGTCGCTCCGCCCCGGTGGGCGAAGGCGAGCACCCCGGACGGCCGTTCCAGCACGGTGTCGAGGAAGGCGTAGCCGGTGCGCGGCGTGGCCGGGACGGGGCGTCGTCGGGACGGACGGGCGGACACGAAGGAAGTATCGCCGTACCGGTCGCACGGGTGGGCGGTACGGTCGAGCCATGAAGTCAGCTGAGGACTGGGCCTGCCCGGTGTGCACCGAGCGGCTGGTGGGTCGCCCCGTGGGTGCGGGCGAGGCCTTCGCCTGCCCCGACGGTCACGGCGTGTTCCTGCCCCGGTTCGAGCTGGGCGCCCTGGTGGAGGCCGAGACCGACTGGCACACGCTGGCCAGCCAGGGGACCGCACCGCTGCCGCGGATCACTGCGGACATGGAGGCGCCGCCCACCACGACCACCCCCGCCCGGGCCTGGGTGGAGACGCTCTTCGGTTGATCTATGGGGCGAGCGTGTCGGCGCTCGTCGCCGGCCTGCCGTGCCAGGCCCGCGCACTCGTCGCCGACCGAAGGGCAGGCCGACGGCGCCGCTACGCTGCCGCCCTCGCCCGGGTGGAGACGGTTCCTACCGATCGTGGCGAGTCCTCAGATGTCGCGGAAGGGCTCGATGTTGGCGCCGAGCTGGTTGAGGCGCTCGGCGAGGTCCTCGTAGCCGCGGTGGATCACGTAGGTCGACCGGAGCACCGAGGTGCCCTTGGACGCCAGCATCGCGAGCAGGATCACCACCGCCGGACGCAGGGCCGGCGGACAGACCACCTCGGCGCCGGACCAGTGCGTGGGGCCCTCGATCATCACCCGGTGCGGGTCGAGCAGCTTGACGTCGCCGCCGAGCTTGTTGAGCTCCACCAGATAGATGGCGCGGTTCTCGTAGACCCAGTCGTGGAGGAGGGTCTGACCCTGGGCGACGGCCGCGATGACGGCGAAGAACGGCAGGTTGTCGATGTTGAGGCCGGGGAACGGCATCGGGTGGATCTTGTCGTGCGGGGCGTGCAGCTCCGAGCGCCGCGTGGTGATGTCGACCAGGCGGGTCCGGCCGTTGCGGGCGAGGTACTCCTCGGAGCGCCCGTAGCGGAAGCCCATCTCCTCGAGCGTGGCCAGCTCGATCTCGAGGAACTCGATCGGGACCCGCTGGATGGTGATCTCCGACGAGGTGACGATGGCCGCCGCGAGCAGCGACATCGCCTCGATCGGGTCCTCGCTGGGGGAGTAGTCGACATCGACGTCGATCTCCCGGCGGCCGGTGATCGTCAGCGTGGTGGTGCCGATGCCGGACACCTCGACGCCCAGCCGCTGCAGGAAGAAGCAGAGGTCCTGGACCATGTAGTTGGACGACGCGTTGCGGATCACCGTGGTGCCGGGGTGCAGCGCTGCGGCCATCAGGGCGTTCTCGGTCACGGTGTCGCCGCGCTCGGTCAGCACGATCGGACGGGTCGGCTCCAGCGCGGGGTTGACGCGCGCGTGGTAGGAGCCGTCGCTGGCCTTCACCTCGAGCCCGAAGTGGCGCAGGGCGGCCAGGTGCGGCTCCACGGTGCGGGTGCCGAGGTTGCAGCCGCCGGCGTACGGCAGGTCGAAGGTGTCGGCCCGGTGCAGCAGGGGACCGAGGAACATGATGACCGAGCGGGTACGCCGCGCCGCGTGCTCGTCGATCTGCGTCAGGTCGAGGTCACGCGGAGGCACGATCTCGAGGTCACCCTCGGTGCCGATCCAGCGGGTCTGCACGCCGAGGCTGCCGAGTACCTCAAGGAGGCGGTTGACCTCCTCGATGCGGGCGACGCTGCGCAGCACGGTGCGGCCGCGGTTGAGCAGCGAGGCGCACAGCAGCGCGACGCCGGCGTTCTTGGAGGTCTTGACCTCGATGCTGCCCGCCAGCGTGGTCGGCCCCGTGACCCGGAGGTGCACCGGACCGGCGCCCAGGGCGACGATCTCGGAGTCCAGCGCGGCGCCGATGCGGGCGAGCATCTCGAGGGAGAGGTTCTGATGGCCCTTCTCGATGCGGTTGACCGCGCTCTGGCTGGTGGCCAGCCGCTCCGCGAGCTGCTGCTGGGTGAGGCCACGATGCTTGCGAGCGTCGCGGATGAGGTTCCCGATCCGACCTTTGTAGTCATCCGTCACCGGACCACGGTATCTCATGTGTGAGATAGAGCAAGTCGGCGCGCCTGGGGGCCCGACCCGCCTCGTGCGGCCCTCTGACAGGATCGGCCGGGTGGCGATCAGGGCGGTGGTCTTCGACATCGGCTCGGTGCTCGAGGTGATCGACGACACCGTCTTCCCCGCGCCGTTCGAGGAACGGCACGGTTTCGGGGCGGGCGCGGTCCTCGATGTGCCGGACTGGCCAGGGGACCCGGGCCTGGGGGAGCTGACCGAGACCGAGGTGCGGGCGCACTGGCAGCGGCACCTGGGGCTCAATGACGCGCAGGCCGACGAGCTGATGGAGGACTACTGGGCGTGGTACCGCGGCACGCTGGACGAGGTGCTCTTCGCCTGGTTCGCGGCCCAGCGGCCGGCTCGGCGTACCGGCATCCTCAGCAACTCCGGACCCGGTGCGCGCGAGGGGGAGGCCTGCTGGGGCTTCGAGGCGATCACCGACGACATCGTCTACAGCCACGAGGTGGGCTTGAGGAAGCCCGACCCGGCCATCTACGCCCTCACCGCCGAGCGTCTCGGGGTCGCGCCGCCCGAGGTGCTGTTCCTCGACGATGCCCGGGTCAACGTCGACGCCGCCGTCGCGGTCGGCTGGCACGCCGTCCTCCACGTCGACACGCCGACCTCCATCACGGAGCTCGAAGCCGTGCTGGCCCGCGAGGGTTGATCGCGGGCGCGACGAGGAGCTTGGTCAGATCGCCGGCGGCTTGAACCAGGCCGCGGCCTCCTGGACGCGGAGGTCGTGCTTGGCCCGGGCGACGGTGGCGCGGTACTTCCGGGGGAGCCGCACGCGGCAGTGGTCGCCCCGGCACCGACGCAGGTCGGTCACGACCTTGGTCAGGTCGGCGACGACCTGGGGAGCCCCGCCGGTCCACACCAGGTTGGTCAGCTCGTGCGGGTCCTTGACGAGGTCGTAGAGCTCGCGGCGGCCGTTGTTGTAGAGCACGAACTTCCAGCGACTGGTGCGCACGCCGATGCCGGAGAGCCCGTGCCGGTCCGCGTTCATAGCGGGCACGACGGCCTCGTAGAACACCGGCACGTCGTACGCCGCGTCCCCGCCGTAGATCCGCTGGGAGAACGACCGCCCGTCCACCGGGTAGGGGAGCCGCCCCTCCGCGTGGCCGAGGTCGAGCAGCGTGGCGCCCAGGTCGATCGACGTCACGGGCGCAACCCGCCCGCCGGTCTGGCCGCCGGGCGCCCGCACGAGCATCGGCACCCGGAACGACGGCTCGTAGGGCAGCAGCTTGCCGGTGAGCTTGCGGTGCTCGCCGAGGAAGTGGCCGTTGTCGGAGGTGAAGATCACCACGGTGTTCTGGAGCTCGCCGGTGCTCTTCAGGCGCGCGATCAGCTTGCGGAACTGGCGGTCGACGACGTAGATGCTCTCGGCGCGCTGTCGGGCCAGCTCGCGGACCGCGGCCTGGGCGGCAGGCCCCACGTCGGGGAGGGAGCGGATCGGCCAGGTCTTGTCGCGCACGTCGGCCTCGGGGGAGCGCGTGAACGACGGCACACCGGGGGCCTTCGGCAGCATCGAGTCGAAGCGGCCCTTCACCCAGCCCGGTCGGGCCGGCGTGAACTGCTTGAGGAGCGGCGGATCGTCGCGCTCGCGGGGTCCGCCGAAGTGCGGGGCGACCGTGGCGACGAACAGGAAGAACGGGTCCGGCTTCGCCGAGAAGTCGCCCACGAGCTGTCGGGCCTTGTCCACGATCAGGTCGGTGGAGTAGACGCCCTTGTTGCGGACGATCTTCCCGTTGGCGTTCCACGTGGTGTCGAAGTAGTGGTAGGTGCCGCCCGGGACCCCGAAGTGGTTGTCGTCGAGGGTGCCGAACCACTGGGTCCAACCGGGGGGCACGTAGTGCCCCGAGTCCTTGCCGGTGACCAGCGAGCGCTGCTCGCCGTAGAGGTTGAGGTACTTGCCGACGAGGGCGGTGCGGTAGCCGGCGCCCTGGAGCGCCGTGGCCACGGTGTAGCGGTCGTCGAACGACCCGAAGCCCCACGGCGGCTTCACGTCGAGCACGTGATGGTTGTGCGAGTAGCGCCCCGTCAGGATCGAGGCACGCGCCGGGCAGCACATCGGGTTGTTGGAGAAGGAGTTGCGGAAGTGCAGCCCCTGGGCGAAGAAGCGCCGGATGTACGGCGCGTAGGCCAAGTCGTCTTCCCGCATGTCGTCGGTGACGAAGAGCACGATGTTGGGGCGCTCGTCGGGTGCCGCGGCGGGCGCCGCCGGCACCGCCGGCGCGGGCACGAGGGCGACGAGCGCGGCCGTGAGGGCTAGTACGACCGGCAGGACCAGGGGCGCGGCCAGAGCCGGCCGCAACGATCGCCGTCGGGAGTCGGGGGGTCGGACCACGCGGATCCCTCTCGTGTCGTGCCGGGCACGACACGTGCACCCGGTCTCCTACTGGCCGTACATCACGCCGACGGGCTCACGCACGAAGCCGGGGAAGATCGCCGCGGTGCTCACGTTGAAGCGTGCGGCGACGACCTCGGCGAGCACGCTGCGGTAGTCGGTGGTGACGAGGAGATCGGAGTCGAGCTCGTTGGTGATCCCCGGCCACTGGGCATAGTAGCCACCGCGCACGCCCGCACCCGCGACCATCATCACGTTTCCGTAGCCGTGGTCGAGCCCCATGTTGGGGTTCTCCTGCACTCGGCGGCCGAACTCGCTGAGCCCGACGAGCGTCACGGCCGCGGCCTGCGGTCCGAGGTCGGCGAAGAACGCCGCGACGGCACGGGCCAGCTCCGTGGCGTTCTCCAGCATCGCCCCCCAGGACAGGTCGCCGAGGCCGGAGTGCATGTCCCACTTGCCGTAGTCGATGGTGATCACCTCGACCCCGATGTCGCCCCGGATCACCCGCGCGGCGTTGGCGAACGCCTTGCCCAGGTCGCCCTTCGGGTAGTTCCCGGTGGGGGCGCCCTGGCCCGGTCGGTTGTTGATCCGGTCGAAGGTCTGCACCACCGAGAAGGCCCTCCGGGTCGCGTCGCCGAGGGGACCCTTCTCGCGCTTCCACAGGGCGTCGAGCGATTGCCGCCGGCGGTCCTTCTTGGCCGACTTGGCGCCCGCGAGGCGGATGTCCTCCACCCGCGAGGCGTTCATGTACGGCGCGGGGCCGGCCAGCGAGGACGGCGGCACGCCGGTCCCGATGTTGAGCGCCTGCAAGGGGGAGGTGTCCCCGTCGGGCAGCCCGATCAGCCTGTTGAGCCAGCCGGTGCGGGTGGAGGAGCCGGGAGCGGCGTCCTCGAGCTGCTCCATCGCGGAGAAGTGCGAGCGGTTGGGGGCGGGCAGACCGGACGCGTGCACCCAGCCGAGCCGCCCGGCGTTCCAGAGCGGCATCAGCGGCGAGAGCGCGGGGTGCATGCCGAAGAAGCCGTCGGCGCCCAACAGCTGGGCGCGGGGGATGCCGATGCGGGGCCGCGCCTGGTAGTAGACCGGGTCGCCGTGCGGCACCACCAGGCTCATCCCGTCAGCCGCACCGCGCAGCGACAGCACCACGAGGACGCCGCGAGCCTTGCGGGCCGGGGCTGCGAAGGCGGTCTCCATGACGGCGCCGCCGAAGACGGTGGTGGAGCCGGCGACCAGGGCGCCGCGCAGCAGGGAGCGCCGGGAGGTGCGCGCGAGTGCGGCGTACTCCTCGCAGCAGGGCGTGTCGAGCAAGGTCATCGGGTCACCTGTGGAAGAACTCGGGGGAGTCGAGGACGGTCGTGAGCAGGGCGGGGATGCCCCAGCCCAGGAGCTGGTGGTGGCGGGTGATCCGCTCCTTGGGCGGCAGGCCCACCGCCCGGCAGCCGGCCTTGACCAGGGCCGGGGTGGCGCGCTGGTGCAGGAGCTGCCGGCTGAGGTGGTCGATGAGCTGGTCGAGCCGGATGGGGAGCTTGGGCACCCACTGGCGTGGGTTGCGGTAGACCATGCCCTGCGCCCGGGTGGGCCACCAGCCACCCGACATCGAGTGGTGCAGCTCGAAGCTCGCGATCATCCGGGAGGGGGTGCACCAGGGAGCGTTCACCAGCGGCGCCCCGTCGGGCCGCGGCCACATGAAGGGCATCAGCCCCAGGTTGTCGGCCTGCCAGAGCAGGGCGTTCGCCGCGGAGTCCGGCTTCGTGGGGCGGCGGACCCGGGCACCCAACACGCGCCACGTCGCGACCACGTCCTCGGTCGCGTCGCGGATCTTCGCGCCGCGCGAGGCGGCGAACTCGGGGGAGGTGACCAGGGCTCGAAGCACAGGCGTGATGGCGGTGTCGTTGGCCAGGTAGACCTGCGTGAGCCGGTCGAGCAGTCCGGCCGGCGGGTCGTCCCGGACGAACTTCGTGGCGAGCTTGGTGACGATCCGCCGGGCGGTGAGCGGGTGCCGCGCGAGGTACTCGAGGTAGCGGCGGGTGAGGTCGCGAGCGTCCGCCTGGTCGTTCGGGTCGGTGAAGTCGAGCACCCGCACCGGCCCGACCCAGTGGTCGGCCGGGATGTAGGACGCCTGCCAGGTCGGGGACTTGTTGCCCTGCTGGGTGTCGACGCGCCATCCCGTGAGGATGCGCGCGGAGTCCTTGACGTGGTTCTCGTCGAAGTTGCCGATCCCGACCGTGTGCAGCTCGAGCAGCTCGCGGCCGAGGTTCTCGTTGGGGTGCACCGCGGTGGAGTTGCTGTTGTCGAGGTAGACGAGCATCGCCGGGTGGGTGATGGCGGCGAAGAGCAGGTCGGCGTAGCGGCCGAAGGCCTGGGCGCGCAGCATCTCGCCGTACGCCCGGCGGAAGAGGAAGGAGGGCTCGCCGTTGAGCGGGATGTTGAGGTGGTTCTCCCACAGCTCGGTGACCACCTCGCGGACCTGCCGCTGGGTGAAGATCCGACGCAGCAGCACGTAGCGCTGGTAGTCCTGACAGACGGCGAACCCGCCCATCTGTCCGCCCTTCGCGTTGCTCCAGAGCAGCTGCGGGCTCTGCCCGAGCGTCGGCCACCAGCCCGCGAGCTGGTCGGCGAACGGGTCCGGGATGGTGTCCGGACTCAGCTGACGCTCCCACCACTTCATCGCACCCCCCGCAGCGCGCACCTGCGCGGCCAGGGCGGGCGTGAGGCCGTAGCTGAACCGCGAGACGAGGTGGCGCTCCGCCTTGCTCAGCAGGGGCGTGCCCTTGGCGGCCACCGGTGCGGCGTACGCCGTCGCGTGGGCAGGGTCGAGCGCAGCGCCGATGAGGGCGCCGGTGCCGGTGACTCCGGCGGTCGTCACGAGGGCGCGCCGGGACGCCTCGGGGCGGCCGAGTGCCATGACCTCGCCTTTCTGGGGGGTGCGAAATCAGGCCGCCAACGTAGGCCGGGCATCGTGCCCCGATCCTGCGATTGGCGAAACTTCGTCCGTTCGGTTGAGGCTCCCCGCCTGATCGCCGAGGCAGAGCGGCGCATCGGTATAGACCGGACCGCGCCCACGAGGTGCGCCGAGCGGAAGAACTCGTCGGCCGGCCGTGTCGATCCGGCGGCTTGCCGTTCGACCTAGGGTCGAAGGATCCGCCCGGATCCACCGAGCAGAGGAGAGACCATGAAGTACATGCTGATCATGCGGGCCACCGACGAGGCGTTCGCCCGTTTCGCCGACGTGGACTTCGAGGAGGTGATGGACTCCATGGGCCAGTTCAACGACGAGCTGATCAACGCCGGAGTGCTGGTCGCGGCCGAGGGCCTCGACGACGCCTCGCAGGGGATCGTCGTCGACTACGAGTCCGACCCGCCCGTGGTCACCGACGGACCGTACGGCGAGACGAAGGAGCTGTTCGGCGGCTTCTGGATCCTCGACGTGGCGTCGATCCAAGAGGCTGCGGAGTGGGCCAAGCGAGCACCGCTGTCGGGTCCCGGCCTCAAGACGGAGATCCGGCGGGTGCCCAGCATCGACGAGTTCCCCCAGGACAACGTCTGGATCCAGAAGGAGCGGGCCTGGCGGGAGCGCACCGGCCAGCTGTGAGCTCCACCGACCGGCCCGCATCGTCCGCCCGCGACGGCCGGGCCGCGGTCGAGGCGGTCTGGCGGATCGAGTCCGCCCGGATCGTGGCTGCCCTGACCCGGCTGTGCGGCGGCGACCTGGCCCTCGCCGAGGATCTGGCCCAGGAGGCGCTCGCGGAGGCGCTGGTGACCTGGCCACGTGAGGGCGTCCCGCGTCAGCCGGCCGGCTGGCTGCTCACCGTCGGGAGGCGCCGAGCCATCGACGCCTTCCGACGGCGTGCGGCGCTGGACGCGCGGTACGCGGACCTGGCCCAGCGCCACGGCTCCGCCCCGGAGTCTGGTCTTCTGGAGGAGGACGCCCTGGTGTGGGATCCGGACCGGATCGACGACGACGTCCTCGCGTTGGTCTTCGTGGCCTGCCATCCGGTGCTCTCCCAGGAGGCGAGCATCGCGCTCACCCTCAAGGTGGTGGCCGGTCTGACGAGCGACGAGATCGCCCGGGCGTTCCTGGTCCCGACGGCGACGGTGCAGGCGCGGATCACCCGGGCGAAGAAGACCCTCGGGGCCGCCGGCGCCCCCTTCGAGGTGCCGGCTCGCGAGGAGCGGGCCGAACGGCTCGGGGCGGTGCTCGGGGTCGTCTACGTGATCTTCACCGAGGGTTCGACCGCGACCTCGGGGGATCGGCTGATCCGGGTCGACCTGGCCTCGGAGGCCGTGCGTCTGGCCCGGGTCCTCAGTCAACTGGCTCCCGACGAGCCCGAGGTCCTGGGCCTTCTGGCGCTGCTGGAGCTGACTGCGGCACGGTTCCCGGCGCGGGTCGGGCGTGACGGGACGCCGGTGCTGCTCGAGGACCAGGATCGCGCACGCTGGGACCGGGCGGCTATCCGCCGGGGCCGCGCGGTGCTGGCGGCGGCGATGCGGACCGGGCGCGGCCTGGGTCCCTACGGACTGCAGGCGGCGATCGCCGAGTGTCATGCCGTGGCGCCGTCCGCCGGGGAGACGGACTGGGAGCGGATCGTGCTGCTGTACGACGCGCTCGTCCGGCTGGCCCCCTCGCCGGTGGTGGCCCTCAATCGGGCTGTGGCCGTGTCCATGGCCCGCGGCCCGGCCTCGGGGCTCGCCGAGGTGGACCTCCTGGACGATGACGAGCGACTCCGCCGCGGCCACCTCCTCCCGACGGTGCGCGGCGAGCTGTTGCGACGGCTGGGGCGGACCGAGGAGGCGAGGACGCAGCTCCTGGTCGCCCTCGACCGCTGCCGAAACGCCCAGGAGCAGGTGGTGCTGACCGCCAAGCTGGCAGCGCTCGAGTGACGGCCCGACTTTCAGGAGTCGGTCAGTCGTTCCAGCCCGGCAGTCCTCCCTCAGCGGAGGTCGACGACTCGGCGCATCTTGCCGGTGGAGCGCTCGACCGTGCCGGGGGGCACCACCTCGACGCCGACCGTGGCCCCGGTCCGGTCCTTCACGCGCTCTGCGAGGCGGGCACCGGCGCGGGAGGCCTCGTCCTCGGGAAGCGGCTCCCGGGACTCGACCCTCAGGCTCAGCTCGTCGAGCCGTCCGGGACGGCGCAGCACGCACTGGAAGTGGGGCGAGAGCAGCGACTCACCGAGGATCAGCTCCTCGAACTGGGTCGGGAACAGGTTGACGCCGCGCACGATCAGCATGTCGTCGGTGCGGCCGGTGACCTTCTCCATCCGGCGCATCGTGCGAGCAGTGCCGGGGAGCAGCCGGGTGAGGTCCCGGGTCCGGTAGCGGACGATCGGCATGGCCTCCTTGGTCAGCGAGGTGAACACCAGCTCGCCCAACGATCCGTCGGGGAGGACCTCCCCCGAGTCCGGGTCGATCACCTCGGGGTAGAAGTGGTCCTCCCAGATGTGCAGCCCGTCCTTGGTCTCCACGCACTCCTGCGAGACCCCCGGGCCGATCACCTCGGAGAGACCGTAGATGTCGACCGCGTGCATGCCCGCGCGCTCCTCGATCTCGGCGCGCATGTGCGGGGTCCACGGCTCTGCGCCGAAGATCCCGACCTGGAGCGACGACGACCCCGGATCCAGGCCCTGACGCTCCATCTCGTCGAGGATCGCCAGCATGTACGACGGGGTCACCATGATCACGTCGGGCTGGAAGTCGCGGATCAGCGTCACCTGCCTCTCGGTCATCCCTCCCGAGACCGGGACCACCGTGCAGCCGAGCCGCTCGGCGCCGTAGTGCGCGCCGAGGCCGCCGGTGAACAGGCCGTAACCGTAGGCGACGTGCACGACCATCCCCGGCCGGCCGCCCGCCGCCCGGATGGAGCGCGCCATCACGGCAGCCCAGGTGTCGAGGTCGCCGCGCGTGTAGCCGACGACCGTGGCGCGGCCCGTCGTACCGGAGGAGGCGTGGATCCGAGCCACCTGCTCGCGCGGGACGGCGAACATGCCGAACGGGTAGTTGGCCCGCAGGTCCTCCTTGGTGGTGAAGGGGAACCTCGCGAGGTCGGCGAGCTCGCGGCAGTCGTCGGGGTGCACGCCCGCGGCCTCGAAGGCGGCGCGGTAGTGCGGCACGTGGTCGTAGGCCCGGCGAAGGGACTCGCGGAGGCGGCCGAGCTGGAGCGCGGCCAGCTCGTCGCGGGAAGCGGTCTCGATCGGCTCCAGGTCCCCCGGCGCGGGGGAGAGGTCGGGCAGGGCCATGACCTCAGTCAACCGCCGCCGTCAACAGCGTGCCGCCGCCTCCGGCGGTGCGTGAGCCACCGTCAGGACGCGCCCGCCGGTGGTTATCCCACCGCCGCCGCGGTCCGCTCTGTTGCGGGCAGGTAGTCGTCGGGCAGGTGGTCCTCCGGGTGACCCTCCACGTGCAGCTCCGGCAGGAGGCGGCCCAGCCACGCAGGCATCCACCAGTTGGCGCGGCCGAGGAGGTACATCACCGCCGGCACCAGGAGCATCCGCACCACCGTGGCGTCGATCAGGATGGCGGCGGCCATCCCGACTCCGATGACCTTGATGATCACGTCCGGGGAGGGGATGAACGCCGCGAACACGGCGATCATGATGGCCGCCGCAGCCGTGATCACACGGCCCGTGCCGGCCAGGCCGCCCAGGATCGCCTGCTCGTTGTCGCCGGTGCGCAGCCAGCCCTCGCGCATCCTGCTGACCAGGAAGACCTCGTAGTCCATCGAGAGGCCGAACAGCACCGCGAACATCAGCACCGGCACGAACGCCGGCAGCGGTGTGGGCGTGTCGATGCCGACCAGCTGTCCGGCCCAGCCGCCCTCGAGGACCAGGGCCACGACGCCGTACGCCGCGGCGACGGACAGCAGGTTCATCACCGCCGCCTTGAGCGCGACCGCGACCGAGCGGAAGGAGGCGAGCAGCAGGAGCATCGACAGCAGCACCACGCCGCCGATGAGCAGCGGCAGACGCTTGGCGACGTTATCCGTGCTGTCGACCGAGACCGCCGTGACACCTCCGACGTGCGGCTCCAGACGGGTGCCGGCGGTGGCGGCGGGGAGGACGTCGTCGCGCAGCGCCGAGAGCAGGTCCTCGGTCGCGGCGTCCTGCGGGCCGGTGGTCGGCACCACCGTCACGACGGCAGCAGAACCGTCGGGACTGCTGGTCGGGGGCAGCACGGCGGCGACTCCGTCGGTCGCCGCGAGCGTGGCGGTGAGCGCGGACAGCTCGGCCTGCGCATCCGCATCGGGTAGCTGGACGACTACGACCAGAGGTCCGTTCATGCCCGGGCCGAACCCTTCGGCGAGCCGGTCGTAGGCCTGGCGGGTGCTCGTGGTCTCGCGGTTGTTGCCGGCGTCGGGGAAGCCGAACCGCACGTCGAGGAAGGGCGCGGCCAGCGCGAGGAGCAGCCCGACGCCGACCAGGACCGACAGCACTCGGTGCCGGTCGACGAGGCGGCTCCATCCCTGCCAGGCCCTGGAGGGCTCCACGTGGCCACCGTCGGTGACCCGGACGACGTGCCCGCGGCCGAGGGGGAGGCGCAGCCGGTCGACGTGACGCCCGAGGTAGCCGAGGAGGGCCGGGAACAGGGTCAGGTTGGCGATCAGCACCACGGCGACCGCGACGATCGTGACGACGGCCGCGCCGCGCATGAACGACAGGCCCATCGCGAAGAGGCCGAGCAGGCTGATCACCACGGTGGTGCCCGCGACCACGACGGACCGGCCAGCCGTGTCGAGGGTGGCGATCGTGGCGCGCTCGGGGTCGAGGCCGACCGCTCGCCACTCACGGAACCGGGTCACCATCAACAGGGCGTAGTCGATGCCGATGCCGATGCCCATCATCGTCGCGAGCGAGGTGGACCAGTCGGGCGTGTCGACGAAGGCGATCACCACGCCGGTCAGCGTGCTGCTGACGGCGAGGCCGGCGACGGCCACGATGATCGGCAGCCCCGCCGCGACGACCGACCCGAACATGAGCAGGAGGATCAGCGTCGCGGCCGCGAGTCCCAGGGCCTCCGAGCCGATCTCGCCCTGCTCGGCCTGCTGCACGGCCTGGCCGCCGAGAGCGACCTCGAGCCCGCCCTGGCTCGTCGAGGACGCGTCGCCCGCGAGGTCGAGCAGGTGCTCGACGTCGGTGCGGGGCATGTCGACGGGGTTGTCCACGTCGAGGAGGAGATGGGCCACCAGGGTGCGTCCGTCCGGGCTGACGGCTCCGGGGTCGGCGTACGGATCAGTGGCGCCGTCGACGTGCCCGACGTCTCCCATCCGGGCCAGGAGCGCCGCCACCTCGGCGCGACCGGTCGCCGAGGTGAGGCCGTCAGGGGCGAAGACCACGACGTCGATGCCGGTGCCGGACTGGGCGGGGAAGCGCTCGTCGAGGACCCGCTGGGCCTGGGCGGAGTCGGAGCCGGGCGCCGAGTAGTCGGCGGTGAACTCCCCGCCGAGGCTCGCGGCCAGGGCGATGGCCGCCACGAGCGCGGCCACCCACGCCAGCACGATCCGACCGCGATGACGGAAGGAAACCCCGGCGAGTCGGCCGAGAGGACCCACCCGTACGGCGGACCGCGGCGCAGGCTGGGCGGGCGGGGAGAGCGTGGTCATCGGTGAGGCTCCTTCGAACGAGTGACGATGCATAACGAACACGAAGATGGCTCACTTGTCAAGTGTCTTCACTTGTGTGAAGATCCTTCACTGTGAGCACCACCGCCCCCGAGAGCCCGCCCCCCACCCGGCGCGAGCGGCAGCGCGCCGCCACGATCGAAGAGATCAAGGCGGTGGCCCGCGGGCTGATGCGCGACCAGGGCACCACGGACGTCCGGTTCACCGACATCGCCAAGGAGATGGGGATGACGCCGCCGGCGCTGTATCGCTACTACGCCGACCGCGACGACCTGCTCACCGACCTGATCGCCGACGCCTATCGCGACCTCGGACGCGCGGTCGCCGCCGCCCGCGACAGCCGCGATCCCGACGACGTGGCCGGGCGTTGGCTGGCGGCCGCGACCGCCTATCGCGACTGGGCCCGACACGAGCCCCAGCAGTTCGCCCTCATCCTGGGCATGCCCGTCCCGGGCTACGTCGCACCCGAGGAGGGGCCGACCACCGATGCGGCGAAGGACGCGATGTCCGAGCTCGCCGCGCTCTTCGTGCGCGCCGCCGAGCTCGGGCAGCTGCAGCGCCCGTTGGTCCGGGAGGTCTCCGCCGAGATGGCGGCCTGCGCGGCGGAGAAGCACCCCGAGCTCGGCGACCTCGTCCCGGCGGAGAGCTTCCAGGCGATGATCCAGGCCTGGGCCACGCTGCACGGGATCACCTGCCTGGACGCCTACGGTCAGTTCGACTGGATGTCGCCGGAGGCCCGTGACGGTCTCTTCGCCAGCACGATGCGGGCTGCGGCGACTTCGGCCGGCATGCCCGTCGCGTGACCCGTCCGACCCTGGCCGAGACGGCCGTGAGACGTCCCGTCGTCCTTGACGGCGGGCTCGCGACCCTCCTGGAGCGGCACGGGCACGACCTCGGCTCCGACCTGTGGTCCGCCCGGCTCCTGCGCGACGACCCGGGGGCGATCGAGACGGCGCATCGCGAGTTCTTCGCCGCGGGGGCCGAGGTGGCGATCTCGGCGTCGTACCAGGTGTCCTTCGAGGGCTTCGCCGCGGCCGGGCTCGATCGCGACGACACCCGGCGTCTGCTGCGCGAGAGTGTCGCGCTGGCCGGACGAGCCCGCGACGAGACGGCCCCGGAAGGCTGGGTGGCGGCGTCCGTGGGACCGTACGGCGCCGTGCTGGCCGACGGGTCGGAGTACCGCGGCGACTACGACCTCGACGTGCGTGGCCTGAGGAGCTTCCACCGGCCCCGGCTGGCGGTGCTCGCCGAGGCGGGGGCGGACGTATTGGCGATCGAGACGATCCCCTGCCTGGCCGAGGTGGAGGCGGTGCTCGCCGAACTGGCAGGCACCGGGCACCCGGCATGGCTGTCGCTGTCCACGGTCGGGGGGCGAACGCGCGCGGGGGAGCGGGTCGGCGAGGCCTTCGCCATGGCAGCCGACGTGCCGGAGGTGCTGGCCGTGGGCGTGAACTGCTGCGCTCCGGTGGACGTGACGACCGCTCTCGCGTCGACGCTTCCCGCGATGCCGGGAGTGGCGTACCCCAACAGCGGCCAGGGGTGGAACGCCGAGACCCGATCGTGGACGGGCGGCGGCGCGTTCGACGCCGAGGACGTGCGGTCGTGGGTCTCCGACGGCGCCCGCCTGGTGGGCGGCTGCTGCCGGGTCGTCCCCGAGGACATCGCGGCGCTGGCGGCGGCCCTGGGGTGACGAGCCCCGGAATGGCTGCCCGGAGCACAGGGTTCGTGCAGGTTGTGCCGGGTTCGGCGTCGTTGCAGCGACGCCGAACCCCAGGAACACCCGGTCGACCGGGTGTTCCTGGTGCGGGTGCGAGGACCGGTCACACCCGGCCCGACCCGCACGTCATCTGATAGACAGCCAGACAGCGTCGGTCCCGGGGCGGCATCCCTGGTGGCCGTGAGCGACCGAGAGTGGAGGACGAGACGATGAGCAAGGCGCCTGCAGACAGCCACGACCTGATCCGGGTGCGCGGGGCGCGGGTGAACAACCTCAAGGACGTCAGTGTCGAGCTGCCCAAGCGCCGCCTGACGGCGTTCACCGGCGTCTCCGGCTCGGGCAAGAGCTCCCTCGTCTTCAGCACGATCGCCGCCGAGTCGCAGCGCCTCATCAACGAGACCTACAGCGCATTCCTTCAAGGCTTCATGCCGACGCTTTCCCGGCCCGAGGTCGACCTGCTCGAGGGCCTGACCACCGCGATCATCGTCGACCAGGAGCGGATGGGCGCGAACCCCCGCTCGACGGTCGGCACGGCGACCGATGCGAACGCGATGCTGCGCATCCTCTACAGCCGGCTCGGGAAGCCGCACGTCGGGCCACCCACCGCCTTCTCGTTCAACGTCCCGACCCGCAAGGCCAGCGGTGTGATGAGCACCGAGAAGGCGGGTGGCAGGGTCGAGAAGAACGTCGTGCGGGAGGCGGTCTACCTCGGCGGCATGTGCCCACGGTGCGAAGGCATGGGCTCGGTCTCGGACTTCGACCTCACCGCCATCTACGACGAGACGAAGACGCTCTCCGAGGGTGCGCTGACCGTGCCGGGGTACAGCATGGACGGCTGGTACGGACGGATCTTCGCGGGCTTCGGGTTCGACATGGACAAGCCGATCGCGAAGTTCACCAAGAAGGAGCTCGACGACCTCCTCTACAAGCAGCCGACCAAGATCAAGGTCGAGGGCATCAACCTCACCTACGAGGGCGTGATCCCCAAGATCCAGAAGTCGATGCTGTCCAAGGACGTCGACGCGATGCAGCCGCACATCCGGGCGTTCGTGGAGCGAGCGATCACGTTCACCACCTGCCCCGAGTGCGAAGGGACGCGGCTGACCCCGGAGGCGCGCCGGTCCAAGATCGCCGGCAAGAGCATCGCCGACCTCTGCCAGATGCAGATCAGCGACCTCGCCGACTGGGTGCGCGAGCTGGACGAGCCGTCCGTCGCGCCGCTGCTCCAGGGCTTGCGGCACCTGCTCGACTCCTTCACCGAGATCGGGCTCGGCTATCTGTCCCTCGACCGCCCTGCGGGCACGCTGTCCGGGGGCGAGGCCCAGCGCACCAAGATGATCCGGCATCTCGGCTCCTCTCTGACCGACGTCACCTACGTCTTCGACGAGCCCACGATCGGCCTGCATCCTCACGACATCCAACGGATGAACGGGCTTCTCCTCCAGCTGCGCGACAAGGGCAACACGGTGCTGGTCGTGGAGCACAAGCCCGAGGCGATCGCGATCGCCGACCACGTCGTCGATCTCGGGCCCGGGGCGGGCTCCGCAGGTGGCGAGGTGGTGTTCGAGGGCACGGTCGAGAGCCTGCGAGCCAGCGACACGCTGACCGGCCGCCACCTCGACGACCGCGCGAAGCTCAAGCCGGAGGTGCGGACCGGGTCGGGAGCCCTCGAGGTGCGCAAGGCGAGCACCCACAACCTGCAGGACGTCGACGTGGACATCCCGCT
This sequence comes from uncultured Nocardioides sp., assembly GCA_964542635.1. Lineage (GTDB taxonomy): Bacteria > Actinomycetota > Actinomycetes > Propionibacteriales > Nocardioidaceae > Nocardioides. The sequence goes on from CAZIVD010000002.1 coordinate 90,114, forward strand.
GGGGGTTCTCGTGGTGCTGACCGGCGTCGCGGGGTCCGGAAAGAGCTCGCTGATCCACGGCTCGGTCGAGGGCCGCGACGGGGTCGTCGTGATCGACCAGGGGGGCATCCGGGGGTCGCGCCGCAGCAACCCCGCGACGTACACGGGGCTGCTGGAGCCGATCCGCAAGGCGTTCGCCAAGGAGAACGGCGTGAAGCCGGCCCTCTTCAGCTCCAACTCCGAGGGTGCCTGCCCCACGTGCAACGGCGCCGGGGTGATCTACACCGACCTGGGCGTGATGGCCACCGTCGAGACGACGTGTGAGGACTGCGAGGGCCGGCGCTTCCAGGCGGCGGTGCTCGAGTACACCCTCGGCGGGCGCAACATCGCCGAGGTGCTCGCGATGTCGGTCACGGAGGCGCTGGAGTTCTTCGACACCGACGCGGCGAAGACCCCGGCGGCCCACAAGGTGCTCGTCCGTCTCGCCGACGTAGGGCTGGGCTACCTAAGCCTGGGTCAGCCGCTCACGACCCTCTCTGGTGGTGAGCGTCAGCGGCTCAAGCTGGCCGCCCAGATGGCCGACAAGGGCGACGTCTACGTGCTCGACGAGCCCACCACCGGACTCCACCTGGCCGACGTCGAGCAGCTCCTCGGGTTGCTGGACCGCCTGGTCGACTCGGGGAAGTCGGTGATCGTCATCGAGCACCACCAGGCCGTGATGGCGCACGCGGACTGGATCATCGATCTCGGCCCCGGCGCCGGCCACGACGGCGGGCGGGTCGTCTTCGAAGGAGCTCCGGCAGACCTCGTGGCCGCACGCTCGACGCTCACCGGCCAGCACCTCGCCGAGTACGTCGGATGAACCACCCGATGATCCACCCCACCTTCCTCGACCTGGCCGACCCGGCCTTCGACGTCACCTCCGAGCCGGTGCACGCCGCGCGCGAGGAGGACTGGTACGCGCGCACGCCGTACGGCTGGGCCGTGCTGCGCTACGAGCAGGGCACCGCCGTACTCAAGGACCGCCGCTTCCAGCAGGGCAACGCGAAGTGGCCGGCCCAGAACGGCGTCCACGACGGGCCGTTCGTGCAGTGGTGGGGAGAGACGCTGCTGAGCCTCGAGGGCGAAGACCACCTCCGTCTGCGGAGGCTGTTGAGCCCGGCCTTCCGCAGCAGGGCCATCGAGTCGATGCGCCCGCAGTTCCAGCAGTTGGCCGGAGAGCTGATCGACGCCTTCGCCCCTCTGGGTCGGGTCGAGTTCGTGTCGGAGTTCGCCGAGCCGTACGCCGCGCGGGTGCTCTGCCTCCTGCTCGGACTGCCCGAGTCCGAGTGGGCCACGGTGGCGCACTGGGCGGACGACCTCGGCAAGTCCTTCGGCATCAACGTGCGCCAGGACCTGCCCCGCATCGAGTCGGCCCTCGGGGGGCTCACGGGCTACGTGGAGGACGTCGTCGCCGATCGCCGCGTCGCGCCGCGCGACGACCTGGTCACCACGCTCGTCAATGCCCACACCGAGGACGGCTCGCTGAGCCAGCGCGAGCTGACCGTGGGGCTGGTGTTCCTGGCGTTCGCCGGCATGGAGACCACCCGCAACCAGCTCGGCCTCGCCCTCCAGACCTTCCTCCGGCATCCCGAGCAGTGGGCGCTGCTCGCGGAGCGGCCGGAGCTGGGCGCCGCCGCGGTCGAGGAGGTCATGCGGGTCAACCCCACGGTCACCTGGGTGACCAGGGAGGCCATCGAGGACGTCGACCTGTTCGGCCTGCACATCCCCGCCGGGGGCATCGTCCAGGTCCTCTCGCACGCGGCGGGCACGGATCCGCGCGCGATGGGGGAGGACCCCGGCTTCGACATCACCGCGACCGACCATCCCCCGCACAGCGGCTTCGGCGGTGGAGTGCACCACTGTCTCGGGCACTTCGTGGCGCGCACCGACATGAGCGTGGCTCTGCCGTTGCTCGCGCGCCGGATGCCCGAGGTGACGGCCGACGGCCCAGGGGAGTGGCTTCCGGTGTCCGGGAACACCGGCCCGATCCGGTTCCCGTTGCGGTTCCGTCCGAACTGACCTCACTGCTCCCAGGCGCGTTGAACCGGCTGGCGACAGGCGCACCGCGAGTGCGAGGCTGCCGGTCGTGACCAGCAGTGAGGTGTGGGACGAGGAGACGGCGGCGACGTACGACGCCGATGCTGCGTCTCAGTTCGCGCCGGCAGTGCTCGACCCGGCGGTCGACCTCCTGGAACGCCTGGCCGAAGGCGGGCCTGCCTTGGAGTTCGCCGTCGGCACCGGTCGCGTAGCGATCCCGTTGGCGGCGCGCGGGCTCTCGGTGGCCGGCATCGAGCTGTCCGAGGCGATGGTGGCCCAGCTGCGGCTCAAGGCGGACGAGGAGCAGCTGCCCGTGGTGGTCGGCGACATGGCGACCACCGTGCTGCCCGGCGCCGGGACCTTCTCGCTCGTCTACCTGGTCTGGAACAGCATCTCCAACCTCCGCACGCAGGCGGAGCAGGTGGAGTGCTTCCGCAACGCCGCCCGGCATCTCCGTCCCGGTGGCCGGTTCGTGATCGAGCTGTGGGTGCCGCCGATCCAACGCCTGACGCCCGGCGAGGTGGCGATCCCGATGAGCCTCGAGGAGGGCCATCTGATCTTCGACACCTACGACCTGGTCACCCAGCAGTGCGCCTCGCACCACTACTACCGAGACGGCGACGACACGGTCCGCTACGCCGTCGGGCACTTCCGCTACATCTGGCCGTCAGAGTGCGACCTGATGGCACAGCTCGCCGGCCTCGAGCTCGAGTCGCGCTCGGCCGATTGGACCGGCGCGCCGTTCGTGGCGACCAGCGACAGCCATGTGTCGGTCTGGCGCAAGCCCGCGGCTTGACGTACAGTTTTCTGTACGGAGGTTGAGAGTGAAGACCATGAGCTACACGGAGTCGCGGGCACGGTATGCCGAGGTGCTCGACGCCGTCGTCAACGACCGGGAAGAGATCGTCATTACGCGAGCAGGGCATGAGCCGGCCGTGATCGTGTCACTGGACGACTACGAGTCACTCAAGGAGACCGCCTACCTGCTGCGCAGTCCGGCCAACGCTCGGCGCCTGCTGGAGTCCATCGACCAGCTCGAGTCTGGCGGGGGCGTGGAACGAGAGCTCATCGAGTGAGGATCGTCTTCAGCGCTCGGGGCTGGGACGACTACCTGTGGTGGCAGCAGCAGGACCGGAAGCTGCTCAAACGGATCAACCAACTGATCCAGGACATCAGCCGCAACGGCAACGAGGGGATCGGCAAGCCCGAACCCTTGAAGCACGGCTTCCAGGGCTACTGGTCCCGTCGTGTCAACGACGAGCACCGCCTGGTCTACAAGGTCGTCGAGAACGAGATCCGGATCGCCGCCTGTCGGTATCACTACGAGCGTTGAGACGCGTCCGGGCAAGACAAGAAGGTGGACGTTCTGACGTACCCGGTACGTCAGAACGTCCACCTTCTTGTGCCGCCGGGATTCAGCGTCTGGTCTCGTACCGGGTGAGCACCACCCCTCCGGGGAACGTCCGGGTCTCCACCAGGTTCAGGTCGACCCAGTTGTCCAGGGCCGTGAAGAACGGCATGCCGCCACCCACCAGGACGGGTGCGGTGGCGAGCACGTACTCGTCGATCAGCCCGGCCCGCATGGCCGCTGCCGCGAGGGTGGCTCCGCCGATGTCCATCGGACCCCCGTCCTCGGCCTTGAGCCGGGTGATCTCGCCGACCGCGTCGCCGGTGAACAGCCGCGCGTTCCAGTCGAGCGTGCCGGGCGTGGAGGAGAACACCACCTTCCTCATGTCCACCCACCGGTGCGCGAACTCGACCTCGGCCGGCGTCACGCCAGGCTGTTGCTCGGCGGTCGGCCAGTGGGGACTCATCGTCTCCCACAGCTTCCGCCCGTACAGCGCCAGGTCCGTCGCGCCCACCCGGTCGGACCACCACTGGAACAGCTCGTCACTCGGCACGCTCCAGCCGATGTCGTCGCCGGGCGCGGCGATGTAGCCGTCCAGGCTCACGTTCATTCCGAAGGTCAGCGTCCGCATGGCCTCAGCCTCCCGCGAGTCGTCCTTCGGAGTACAGGCGGGGCGCTGCGGGGGAGTTCACGCCGTCTCGGCACGCAGGGCCAGCTGGCCGCAAGTCCTTCGACAACCCCGCGCCGGACAATCGCGATCAGATCGCCCACCAACTGGCCGAGTCCATGAACCAGCAGGGGATCCCGTTCCTGGAGACACCAGGTCTCTTGCGAGGCTTTCGCGACCTGGCGCAGAAGCACCAGCAGGAGGTCCTTGAAGAGCAGGAGACCTTCTGGAACGCCGAGGAGGTGGGCTACACCGACCTGCTGCTGGGCGACTACGAGCACGCGGAGAGGCAGTTGGAACGGCAGGCGACCGAGTCGACGGACGAAGATGACTTCTGGGTGGTCAAGGTGCGCAGTCGGTGTGCCGAGGTGTTGGCCATGCTGCGCCAGGACCCCGAACTGGCCATCGGCCAGCTCGACAAGTGGGCCGAAAAGAGCGCCAAGGCTCTCAAGGCGACCAGGTAGGAACCACTCGTTCGAGGCCCTGCACGGGACGACATAGTGACGGGTTGAGACGAGCTCTTTCACTTGGCTCGACTCGTCCTGTCGACGACGAGGACCTCGTCGTCCTTCAGGCGCGTTTCCACTACAAGTGACTCGGGCCCGGGCAAGAGGCTCTGCTGCACTCGCGAGAAACTGGTGAAGCGACATGCGACGAGTCGCCGATGTGGCCTCGCCACCTTCCCTGGGCCCCACCCAATGAGCCGCATGACCCTGCCTCCGACGGTGCCGTGCTGGCGCGCGAACGAGCGGAAGTTGCCGACGACTAGGGTCGGGTCATGACGCGAGCGGAGCCCTGGGTGCACGGCGAACTGCCATGGCTCTCGGGACCGCTCTATCGAGTCCAAAACGAGGCATGGTCGGCGGTCGACGACTTCCTGCGCCGTTGGAACTACAGCCAAGTGGAACTCGATGGAGAGGTGATGACCTCCAGATTCCAAGCGCACAGCGCACTGCACGCAGCCTTCGGGTTTCCGGATTGGTGCGGTCACAACTGGGACGCGTTCAACGACTGCTTCGGAGACTATGTCGAGGAGAACGATGGTGCTCGCATCGCAGTGGTTTGGCGGCCCATCGACGTTGCCGCCCGCGCGGCACCAGCGACCACAGCCGAAGTCGGCTGGGGGTTGCTCGACTGCAAGTTCGGCCATATTCCCACCCTCGCCCCCGGACGCGCCCCCTCAGTGACCATGGAAATTTCGTCCTTGGCGACGGTCAGGACTTCGACGGCCCGCACTGACCCCTCCGACCCCCGCATCTGCCGCTGTCGGAATCGAGCGCCGATAACTGACATTATGTCAACTTCAAGTCCCGAACGCCGTACATGGGTGCCAGCTGAACTCAACGTCTGGTCTCGGACCGGGTGAGGACCACACCCCCGGCGTCGCCACCCGTCGAGTGGGCCCGCCTCTCGTCGTACCGTGGACCTCTCCAAGAGCAAGGGAGAGGTGCGTGTCGGGTTTCCCGGTCCTCCTGCACACGGCGATCGATGCGAGGAACTGTCGCGAGCTGGGCGAGTTCTATCGAGAGTTCCTCGGCCTGCGATATCGAGAAGGCGAGGAGCCGCCCAGCGACGGTGGGCCGGACGACGCGGATTGGCTCGTCCTTCTCGACGACGTGGGCAAGAGAGTCCTGACGATCGCCGAGAAGATGAACACCACGCCTCCCACCTGGCCATCCGAGGAGGTGCCGATGCAGATGCACATGGACTTCAAGGTGCCGTCCGTCGAGGACTTGGAGCGGCACCGCGCACGAGCAGAGGCGCTCGGAGCACGTTTGCTGTACGACCGCTCTCGAGACGAGGGCGAGCCCTTGTACGTGCTCGCCGATCCGGCGGGGCATCCCTTCTGCCTGCTCGTCCAGTAGACAGCGACGCCTCGGGCCGTCAAGCGGAGAGCACCTCCGCGAGGCGGTCGGCGGAGATGTTGCGGCCGCTGATCACGAACGCCGTCGGCAGGTCGGTGGGCACGTCTCCGGCGCGGGCGGCGGCGATCCCTGCGGCAGCAGCGCCCTCGGCCACGATCCCGTGAGCCAGCGCGAGTTCTCGCACGGCCGCGCGCAGGTCCCGTTCGGCTGCGGCGATGACGGGCACTTGGTGTGCGCGCAGGATGCCCGGCGTGACCGCGTCGGGGCTGATGCCCCCGGCGAGGCCGTCCGCGATCGTCGGGCCGACCTCCACCTCGACAACCTCGCCGGCAGCCATGGACGCCGACACCGCACGCGAAGCGGCAGACTCCACGCCGAGCACCGACACGCGAGAGGGGGCCGCCAGGGCGGTCCCGGAGGCAAGTCCGCCTCCCCCGACGGGCACCACGATCCGGAAGGGTCCTGCGAGCTCCTCGAGGACCTCCCCCACGATCGTGGCCTGTCCGGCGATCACGTCGGGATCGGCGTACGCCGAGACGAACCGCGCGCCCTCCTCCTCCGCGATCTGAAGAGCAGCCTCCTCGGCCGCGTCGTAGCCGTCGCCGATCAGCCGCAGGTCGACCTCGAACGCGCGGAGTGCGGCCACCTTCGCCGGTGAGGCAGTGCGCGGCACGACGACCGTCGCCCGCGCGTCGAGCCGGGTCGCGGCGAACGCGATGCCCAGACCGTGGTTCCCGGCCGAGGCGGTCACCACTCCCCTGCCGTCCTGTGCGGCTGCGGCCATAGCAGCGAGCGCACCGCGCACCTTGAACGCGCCCGTGGGCTGCAGAGTCTCCAGCTTGAGGAAGGCGGGAGCGTCGAAGCCGGCCAGGTCGATGCCCACGAGCGGCGTGGGCGTCAGGTGCGCGCGCACCTGTGCGGCTGCGTCGGCGAGCCGCGTCGCCCACCCGGCCTCCGTCATGCGCCGCCCAGGGTCTCCGGGGCCAGGCTCGAGGCGGTGATCCGGCGCAGCACCAGCCCGGCGATCGCCGCGAGGGGGAACATCAGCACGGCGTAGACGGCGGCCGGCACTGCCAGGGTCTCGCTGTCCAGCACACTCACGGCGACGGTGATCGCCAGGGTGCTGTTGTGGATCCCCACCTCGAACGCCGAGGCGACGGCCTGCTTGTCGGTGACGCCGACGGACTTCGGGACGAGGTAGCCGAGGGTCAGGCTGCACAGGCAGAAGACCGCGGCGATGACGCCGATGTCGGCGAGGTACTCCGCCAGGTTCTCGCGCTCGGCGAGCAGGGCGCCGGCGATCACGGCCAGCAGGACGAGGGCCGAGGCGATCCGCACCGGGCGGTCCGCGCGCGCGGCGAAGGACGGTGAGGAACGACGTACGGCCATGCCGATGGCGACCGGCACGAGCACGATCGCGAACACCTGGAGCGTCTTGGTCGGCTGGAGACCGAGATCCGTGCCGCCGGCGTCGAAGAAGCTGGCCGACAGGTTGACCACGATCGGCAGGGACACCACCGCGATCACCGAGTTGATCGCGGTCAACGTGATGTTGAGGGCCACGTCGCCGCGGAACAGGTGACTGAAGAGGTTGGCCGTGGTGCCGCCCGGCGACGCGGCGAGGAGCATCATGCCGACGGCGAGCAGCGGGTCGAGGTCGAACGCGATGACCAGCCCGAAGCAGACCAGCGGCAGCAGCACCAGCTGGGTGCCGAGGGCCGCAATGACGGCCTTGGGGTGGCGACCGACCCGCCGGAAGTCGGCAGCGGTGAGGGAGAGCCCGAGTCCGAACATGATGACGGCGAGGGCGAGCGGCAGCCCGACCGATACGAGGACCGAGTCCATGCGGGACAGGATAGGGACGGCAACGACCGGGCGGGAGCCACGGCGCGGACAGCCTTGGTCCCGTCCGTACGATGCACCCCATGCGTCTGCGCCCGTCCCTCGCCCTCGCCGCAATCGTGGTCGCGATGACCCTCGCCGGCTGCGGCTCCGAGAACGACACCGCCAGCGACACCGGGACCGACCCCGGAGCCGGCGAGTCCTCGGCCGCGGCCACCCCGACGGGAGTCGAGTGCGACTACCCCGAGGACGGCATGGGCGCCGCCAAGCCGGTCGACCCGCCGCCGACGGACGCCACGGTCAGCGGTGAGGTCCCGGTGACCCTCACGACGACGATCGGGGACCTCGCGGCCACGCTCGACGCGGACACCACTCCGTGCACGGTGAACTCGTTCGTCTCCCTGGCCGAGCAGGGCTACTTCGACGGGGTCACCTGCCACCGGATGACGACGGCAGGCATCTACGTGCTGCAGTGCGGTGATCCCACGGGCACCGGCAGCGGCGGTCCGGGCTACTCGTTCGGCGACGAGCTCTCCGGCAGCGAGACCTATGGAGCCGGCACGCTCGCGATGGCCAACGCCGGCCCCGACACCAACGGCAGCCAGTTCTTCATCGTGTACGCCGACACCCAGCTCTCCCCCGCCTACACCGTGTTCGGCCAGGTCGATCCTGCTGCGGTCAAGGCGGTCAAGAAGGTCGCCAAGGACGGCGTCGACGACGCCAACGGTCCCGGTGACGGGCATCCGCTGACCGAGGTGACGATCGACTCCGTCAGCGTCGGCTGAGGTCGCCCTCGACATAGTCGACCGGCTCGCCCAGAGCCACCGTGCGACCCACGGTGCAGAGCCGGTCGCGGGTCTGTGCGATCGCGCGCGGCATCGCCTCGCGAGCGCGGTCGCCGTCCTCCCCCGCGGGGAACCGCACGTCGAGCGAGACGGTGAGGTCGACCAGATGATGGCCGCTCTCGTCTCGGACCTTCTGCCCGGTGACCCGGATGTCGAAGGAGTCGGCCCGCGCGCGTCGGCCGGTGATCAGGTCGATGTCGATGGCCGCGCATCCGGCGAGAGCCGCGAGCAGCAGCTCGACCGGCGTGAAGTCCGGGTCGTCACCGCTGCCGATCGGCAGCACTCCCCCGCGCCGGTTGACGGCCTTGTAGCGGCCCTCCCCGATCCGGGCGAGGTCGATGAAGCGCAGTCCTTCAGAGTCGGGAGCCGTCATGGGCACAGCGTGCCATGCGGCCTCTCAGCGACGCGTCCTCCGGGCGCGGCGCTCCTCCTGGCGGGCGATCTCGGCGTCTCGCATCAGCACAGGGTCCTGGTCGGTGTGCAGCTGACCCGCGGCGATTCCGAGGGCCAGGTACAGCTGGGCGGTCATCTCTTCCTTCCTTCTGCGGATCCGGCACGGATCCTGCTTGCTCCGAGGGGCCTCGAGCCTGCTCCCGGACGGATTGCCCGTAATGAGCACCTAAGCCCTCTTGACCCTTACATTCTAGGAGGTGGCGAAGGCCGCCCCCAACTCGCCGTCGACGTGATCTCCGGCACCGTGCACAGCCGTGACGGCCACCACACCCCAGGCACCGAACCATCCCGCCACGGGCTGTCTCCCGAGCGTCGGCCCTGGCTAGGTTGACGTTCACGACCTGACGCTCGGAAGAGGTCCGGCAGATGCCGCCGTTCGCAGCCACACCCCCTCCGCTGCGAACGGCGGTCTCTGCGCCCGCGGGCGTGGATGGGCCAAGATGGTGCTCGTGCCGTCACGCAGGGTCGCCGTAGCCGCGACGGGTCAGCAGGCGCTCGAGGCTGGTCTGGGCGTCGCCGCGGACGGCGGCAACGCGGTCGACGCGGCCCTGGCGGCCGCGTTCGTGGCCCTCTCCACCGAGCCGGGCATGGTCAGTCTCGGCGGTGGCGCCTACCTCGCGATCTGGCCGCTCGGCAGCGATCCCGTGGTCGTCGACGGCAACGTCGAGATGCCGGGACGGGGGGCTGAGGAGCGCATCGGCGGCGGCCTGCGCGAGGTGCTCACCGACTATGGCGGCGGCCTGCGGATGCTGGCCGGGCACGGGTCGGTGGCCACGCCGGGCATCGTGCCGGCGTTCGCCCTCGCGGCGGAGCGCTACGCCGCGCTGCCGTGGGCCCGGCTCCTGGAGCCGGCTCGTGCGGCTGCCCGGGACTACCCGATGAGCCCTGCCGCGGCCCGCTACCTGGAGTTCGTCGCCGACACGCTGTTCGCCGAGGACCACGAGGCGCGGGCGCTCGTGACCGGTCCCGACGGGAAGGCCGCCCAGGGCGGAGCGCAGCGTGCCAACCTCGACCTGGCGAGCACGCTGGACCGCCTCGCCGAGGAGGGGCCGTCCCTGTTCACCACCGGCGACGTCGGCCGGGCCCTGGTCGAGGCGATGGCCACGAACGACGGACTGGTCACCGCAGCCGACCTCGAGACGTACGCACCGGTCGTCCGCGGCGCCCACCGGCTCAACCTGGGGACCTGGTCGATCGCCACCAACCCGCCGCCGGCCGTGGGAGGGCCGATGCTCTCGGTGATGCTGACCGAGCTGGCGCGTCGGGGCGACTGGACGTGGGACGACGTGATCGAGATCCAGCGCGCGGTCCTCTCCTACCGCACCTCCGTGCACGACTACTCCCTGGATCTCGAGGAAGACGGGCTCGACCTGCTGGCCCGCGTGGGCGAGCACGGACTGACCGCCCTGCACGGGTCCTCCTCCACCGCCAACGTGTCAGCCGTCGACACCGAGGGCAACGCCTGCGCCATCACGATGAGCAGCGGTTACAGCGCGGGGCTCTGCATCCCGGGCACCGGGATCCTGCTCAACAACGCACTCGGGGAGGTCGAGCTCAACCGGCTGGGGATCCACGCCCTCCCTCCGGGCACCCGGCTGGCCTCCAACATGGCCCCCACGACCGGACGATCAGCGTCCGGGAGGGTGTTGGCCATCGGGTCCCCCGGAGCCGACCGGATCACCACCGCTCTGATGCTGGTGCTGGGCCAGGGCTGCCTCCACGACCGCCACCTCCAAGCGGCCATCGCCGCCCCGCGGCTGCACGTACGTCACGTGGACGACGGCTTCGTCGTGGAGCACGAGCGCGATACGTCGATCGGCGCCGCGGTGGCGCGGTCCGGTCTCCCCGCCCACGAGTACGCCGAGCCGCACATGTACTTCGGCGGGGTCGGGGCCGCGCTCTCCGGTCCGGGTGGCGAGCTGCTGGCCGCGGGCGACGCCCGCCGCGACGCGGCGACCGGCGTGTCCTGATCGCAGGTGAGGCGCTGGCGCGAAGCCAGGGGCGAGGGATCACCCCTGGCTTCGCGTGCCGCGCTACTGGACGACGACCTTGACCCGACGGTTCCCGGTGATCGGCCGGTCGGCGGGGGACGTGGTGGTGGTCTTGTCGATGCTCCCCGTCATCCCGGCCAGGCTCAGCATCGCCTGCAGCTGGTCGTTGCGGACCATGGAGTCGAGCAGCTTCTTGACGCCCTGGTAGGTGGACGGCATGTCACCCTGCTCGAACGGGAACGGGATCGCCTGGTTGAGGAAGATCCGCCCACGTGCACCCGCGGCCTTGGCCGGGACCTTGAAGGACAACGGCACCGTCTTCTTGCCTGCGGGGTTGCTCAGGGTGACCCTCAGCCGGAGCGTCTTGCCCGCGCGCGCCCGGGCCGGGGTGTCCTTGTCCAGCTTCACCCAGGAGCCGTTGAGCCGCTGGTGGACGGCACCGACATTGTAGGTGCTGAAGTCGTCGGTCACCTTCGAGTCGGCCGTCACGGAGTCGATCGTCACGTTGCCGACGTTGCCGAGCAGCCACACGAGGTCGGGCAGGTCCCACTGCGACGGGAAGGAGATGTCGACGGCGTCGGCATAGCGGTTGCCGCCGTTGAGCGTGAACGGCGTGCTCCCGGCGCGGCCGGTGATCTTCCACGTCTGCACCTCACCACCGGGCGGGAACGCGTCGAGCACCCGCAGGTGCTGGACGAACGCGGCGTAGTTCACCGTCTGTGCGAGCGCCTCGGGCACCGTCACCTGGCTCGTGCTGGTTCGGGAGGCGGTGCCGTGACTGAGGACCCACGACACGGTCGCGCCCGCCGGCAGGGTGCCGAGGGGACCCGCTACGCCGGTCACGCGGTCCTGGCTGATCGTGCCGACGGTGGGGCCGAAGTTGGGCACCTTGAAGGGCACGCCGAGCGGGTCCTCCTGCACGTAGATCGTGTCGGCGGAGGTCATGCCGTAGGTCGTGCTGCCGAGCAGGTTGAACGGGTGGCCGAACGCCCGCACCACGTCGTTGCAGACGGAGGTGACCGTGCCGAACGCGCCCTGGGTGATGTCCCCGGTCGAGATCGTCACTCCGACATTGCCACCGGCCACGATGTCGGCCGGCCCGGACAGAGCAGGCGCCGAGCCCACGGCGTAGGCGTCACGGGGCTGGTAGGGGCGCTTGTGCTTGCGGGTGAGGAACTTCGACGGGACACCGGACACCGCCAGCGGGGTCGGCAGCGGCTCGAAGCCCTGCTGGGCGGCCGCCTTGCTGATGCCGGCGCTCGACGCGATCCGCTTCGCCGTGCCGGCGTCGAGCCGAATGCGGTGCGGGACCGACTTGGCGGCTGAGGCCTGCATGGCGGAGTACGGCGTGATGCCGGCGACCGGAGTCGTGCCGTAGGCCAGGCCCCACGCGACGGCGCCGATCAGACGTCCGTCGTCGGCGTACACCGGCGACCCGGACATCCCTTGCCAGATGCCGCCGACCCGGTCGATCTCGGTGGACGTGAGCCTCACGATGACCATGTCGAGGCCCGGGAGGATGCCGTCCTTGAGCACGCCGAGCACCTCACCGGTGAATCCCTCGGGCACCGTCCCCTTGCTCACCGTCAGACCGTGCACCGCCTGACCGGCCGTGAGATCGGCGATCGGATAGGCAGGAGTGCAGTCACCCGCCACTACTCCGTGGGCCGCCGTGGTGGTTCCGGTCTCCACCAAGGCGGTCGGCAGGGCGACGGCCAAGGTGGTGAGCAGGATGGTGCCGGCCCGGAGGCCGCGCCGATGGGCACGCGTCATGTCAGCCAACTTCCTCGTGATCGCGGAGTCCCCGTTGGCTCCGCCCGCACAGTGTGACGCACGACGAGCCGTTCCGGTTGCCAGGATCGCCGCCGAACCGCCTCGTCGCTTCGTCGGGCCCTCGTGCGGCGCCGTCGACCTCCCTAGGCTGGCGGAATGGACGTGTCATCGGCCTCCGGGACCGCGAGCCGGACGAGCCTGCGGCAGGCAGAGGCGGTCGAGCGGGCGGCTCTCCTCGAGGTGTCGTCGTACGACGTCAGTCTCGACCTTGACCAAGGGGACGCGTCCTATGGTTCGGTGACGGTGATCGACCTGGTGTCCCAGGGCGGTCCGACGTTCCTCGACGTGCAGCCGCTCGTGCTGAACTCCGTGACCGTCGACGACCGTCCGGTGGACGTCGGGCTCCTGCAGGCCGGTCGGCTGCCGATCGACACCAGGCCCGGACGCCAGCGGATCGTCGTGGACGCCGTGATGCGCTACCGGTCCGACGGTGAGGGCCTGCACCGGGCCGTCGACCCGGCGGACGGGCGCCCCTACGTGTACGCGATGACGTTCCTCGACGCTGCGCCCAGCATCGTCGGCTGCTTCGACCAGCCCGACCTCAAGGCCGAGTGGCGGCTCCGCGTGCGGGCTCCTCGTGACTGGACGGTGCTCGGCAACACGCGGGCCACCGAGATCGAGCCGGGAGTGTGGCACTTCCTCCCCACCCTGCCGCTCCCGACGTACCTGGTGGCCCTGGTCGCCGGGCCCTACCACGTGGTGCGCACCGAGCACGACGGCATCGTGCTCGGCCTCAGTGCCCGGCGATCCCTGGCCCGCCACCTCGATCACGACGCGGAGGAGATGTTCACCGTCACCCGTCAGTGCTTCGACGAGTTCCACCGGCTCTTCGACCTGCGCTATCCGTTCGGCGACTACCACCAGGCCTTCGTGCCCGAGTTCAACGCCGGCGCGATGGAGAGCCCGGGCTGCGTCACCTTCCGGGATCCGCTGGTGTTCCAGAGCCGGGTGGTCCGCGCGCACCATGTCGTCCGTGCGAGCACGATCGCCCACGAGATGGCCCACATGTGGTTCGGGGACGTGACCACACCGCGCTGGTGGGACGACCTCTGGCTCAACGAGTCCTTCGCGGAGTACCTCGGCTCGCGGGTGACCGCCGACTGCACGGAGTTCACCGAGGCCTGGGTGAACGACGCCCACGTCCGCAGGCCCTGGGGCCTGACGGCCGACCAGGGTCCCAGCACGCACCCCATCGCGGGCAACGGCGCTGGGGACGCCGACACCGCCCTGCAGAACTTCGACGGGATCTCCTACGCCAAGGGCGCGACCATCATCAAGCAGCTCAACCGACGGATGGGTGACGAGGTCTTCTTCGGCGGCGTCAACGACCACCTCGCCCGACACCGCTTCGCGAACGCGACGATGGCCGACCTGGTGGGGGCCTGGGAGCGGGCGGGCGCAGGGGACTTGTCCTCGTTCGCGGACAGTTGGCTGCTGACCGCCGGCCCGGACCGACTCGAGGTCGACCGGCGGGCCGGCGTCCTGCGGCGCACTCCCCTGCCCGGGCATCGGGCGGACCGTGCCCACACGCTCGGACTGGCCACCCTGGCGCCCGGATCCGCGGACGACCACCCGGTCGTCTGGCACCAGCAGGAGATCACGGTGGACGCGGCCGAGGTGTCTCTCGACGGCGTCGCCGGCCTGCCGGTCGCAGGGCCGGTGGTGATCGACCCCCACCAGGACACCTGGGCCGTCACCTTCCTCGACGCGGAGACCCTCGCGGCCCTCCCCGACCTCCTCCCCCGCACCGATGACGCGCTGCTGCGCGCCGAGGTGTGGAACTCGGTGCGCAACGCGCTCCACGACGCGGCCCTCGACCCCTGGACGGCGCTCGACCTGATCGAGCGCTGCGTGCCGCACGAGGACACCGACGACGGGGTGGTCTCCGTGCTGGGGTGGGCACTCGGGGAGGTCCTGCCCTGCGTGGAGGACCCTGCTCTCGCACGGGCCCGGGTCGCGGATGCGGCCGCGGCCCGGGGTGCCTCCGCCGAGCCGGGCTCGACCCTGCAGCTGGCGGCGTTCCAGCACCAGGTCACCGCCTCCGGGGACTCGGCGCAGCTGCGCGCCTGGCTGGAGGAGCGGGCGCTCCCGCCGGGCATCGTGGTCGACCTGGAACTGCGCTGGCGGATCCTCGTCCGTCTCGCGGCGCTGGGCGGGGTCACTCGCGACGAGCTGGATGCCGCGCTCCAAGCCGAGCCGACCGCTGTCTCCAAGGTGGAGCACGCGGGTGGGCTCGCCGCACTCCCAGACGCCGCCTCCAAGGCGTGGGCGTGGCAGCGTTTCGTCGGCGAGGTGGAGGTCCCCAACTACGAGCTCGAGGCGATGGGCCTGCGCTTCTGGCAGCTGGGACAGGAGGCCGTCACCGACGCGTACGTCCAGCGCTTCTTCGACGAGCTGCCGGCGACCACTGCCGTGCGCAGCGGTCACATGCTGGGCGAGACGGCCGTGTCCTGGTATCCCCGCTTCGCCGCGGGCGAGTCGACGCTGGAGCTGGCGCGTGCACTGCTTGCCCGGCCCGACCTCGATCAGACCCTCGCGCGCTCGGTCGCGGACGAGACCTTCGCGCTCGGCCGCCGCGTGGCCGTTCGCCAGGCCTTCGCGGGCGGCGGGTCGGCATGACCGACCGACGGCCCGGACCGACCGTCCGCACGCGGGTTCGCGAGTTCGGCTCCGGCGGCGAGCGCACGCGCGACGACAGGTTGGCCACGGAGGAGCCGCTCGAGATCCGGCTCGGGTGGCCCGGCTCCCCGGCTACTCGCGTGTGGGTCACCATGCGCACCCCCGGACACGACTTCGAGCTGGCCGCCGGCTACTGCCTCCACGAGGGCCTCGCGACCGCCAGCACCGTGCGGACCATCGTCTACTGCACCGACCACGACCTGACCCCGGCCCAGGAGTTCAACGTGGTGACGGTGACGCTCGAGGGGCCCGCGGACCTCGCCCACCGGCACAGCGGCCTCAGCAGCGGATCCTCCGCCTGCGGGGTGTGCGGGAAGGACTCCATCGAAGCGGTGCTCGACCTGGCGGCCGGGCGTCGGGAGCGCTGGCCGGGCGAGCTGCCGGCACCAGACGTCGTACGACGGCTGCCGGGTCTGCTCCGCGAGGGCCAGCGGGTGTTCGGTCACACGGGAGGACTCCACGGCGCCGGTCTGTTCACGGCCGACGGCGCTCCCCTGGTGATCCGGGAGGACATCGGGCGCCACAACGCGGTCGACAAGGTGACCGGTGCCCGGGTGCTCGCCCAGGAGGCGACCGGGGAGGCTGCGCTCGTCGTGAGCGGCCGGGCCGGCTTCGAGCTCGTGCAGAAGGCGGTCGCGGCCGGGGTGGGCTGCCTGGTCGCGGTGGGCGCGCCGTCGAGCCTCGCCGTGGCGCTCGCGAGGGAGTCCGGTCTCGGGCTGTTCGGCTTCACCGACGCCACTCGCACGGTCCGCTACGCCTGACGATCCAGTCCTCCCGAGCCCGGGATCGGTGGATCCGAGCTGAGGACCGACGTGCCTGTCGGCGCGGTGACCGCGACCTGTCGGTCGGCTCTCCTACCGTCGGCCTATGCGCATCCTCCACACCTCCGACTGGCACCTGGGCCGGTCGTTCCACCGTGAGGTGATGCTCACCCACCAGGCCGCCTACGTCGACCACCTCCTCGATGTGGTCGAGTCCGAGCAGGTCGACCTCGTCGCGGTCGCCGGCGACGTCTACGACCGGGCGCTTCCTCCCGTCGACGCCGTCAGACTGGCCGACGAGGCGCTGGTCCGGCTCTCCCGGTCCCGCGCCGCGGTGGTGCTCACCAGCGGCAACCACGACTCCGCCCAGCGGCTCGGGTTCAGCTCACGGCTCATCGACGCCGCCGGCGTGCACCTGCGCACCGACGCCGCGACGGTCGGCACCCCCGTCCTGCTCGGCGACGACGCCGGCCCGGTCGCGGTGCACGCGCTGCCGTTCCTCGACCCGATCGCCGTCGCCGGGCCGTGGCAACTGGCTCGGCGCAGCCACGAGGCCGCACTGACGGAGGCGATGGCCCGCGTGCGCCGTGACCTGGCGGGCCGAGGTCGGTCGACACGTTCGGTCGTGCTCGCCCACGCCTTCGTCGCCGGAGGGGCTCCCAGCGACTCCGAGCGCGACATCAGCGTCGGCGGGGTGGAGCGGGTGCCCGTCTCGGTCTTCGACGACGTCGACTACGTCGCCCTCGGCCACCTCCACGGCGCGCAGACGCTGGGCGACCGGGTCCGTTACAGCGGCTCCCCCCTCGCCTACTCGTTCTCGGAGCACTCCCAGACCAAGGGCTCCTGGCTCGTCGACCTCGCCGCCGACGGCACAGTCGACGCCACGTTCGTGACCGCGCCAGTGCCCCGCCCGCTCGCGCGGGTCCGGGGCCACCTCGAGGACCTGCTGAGCGACCCCGCCCTCGCGTCCGCCGAGCCCTGCTGGGTACAGGCGACGCTCACCGACGCGGTGCGCCCTCAGCAGCCGATGGAGCGGCTCCGGCGACGGTTTCCGCACACCCTGGTCCTCGGCTTCGAGCCGCTCGGCCCCGCGCCCCTCGAGGCACCTCGCGCCGCCCCGGGCGGCGTGCGCCGCGACCACGACATCGCCCTCGAGTTCGTGCGCGAGCTGCGTGGCTCACCGGCCACCGACGAGGAGTCCGCCCTGCTGCAGGCGGCGTGCGACGCCTGCGGCCACGACGACGACGTCGACACGATGATCGGAGATGTGCTGGCCACCCCGGGGGCGCGTCCATGAGGCTGCACCGCCTCGACATCACGGCGTTCGGGCCGTTCGCCGACACCACGAGCATCGACTTCGACGCACTCGGCGCAGGCGGGCTGTTCCTCCTCTCCGGGGCGACCGGAGCGGGCAAGTCGAGCGTGCTCGACGCGGTGTGCTTCGCGCTCTACGGCGCCGTGCCCGGCGAGCGCAACGACGCCAAGCGTCTGCGCTGCGACCAGGCTGCTCCCGGCGTGCCGCCACGCGTCGTCCTGGAGGCGACCCTCGGCGGCCGCCGCTTCCGCATCGAACGCTCTCCTGCCTGGCGGCGACCCAAGAGCCGGGGCGTCGGCACCACGCCCACGCACGCCGCGGTGGCCATCAGCGAACAGGTCGACGACGGCTGGGTCACCCTCTCGACCCGCCTCGACGAGACCGGCCACCTGGTGACCGGGCTCGTCGGCATGACCCTGACGCAGTTCACCCAGGTCGTGCTGCTGCCGCAGGGCCGTTTCCAGGCGTTCCTGCGGGCCTCCTCCGAGGAGCGGCATCGCGTCCTCCAGCAACTCTTCCACACCGGGCGGTTCGAGCAGGTCGAGCGCTGGCTGCGCGAACAGCGCGTCGATCTGCAGCGGCGCAGTGCCGCGCACGAGGCGGCCGTGGTCGCCCTGCTCCACCGGGTCAGCGAGACCAGCCAGGCGCCCGTGCCTGACCCTGGGCCGCCCGGTCCGGCCGACGGGAGTGAGGGGCTCGCGTGGAGCGGTCGCCAGGTGGATCTGGTGTGCGCGCGGGCCACCGAGGCGCAGGACGCGCTCCCGGGGTTGGCCGACGCCGCCACTCGCGCGTCCGCGAGCCTGGCCGAGGGGCGGCGACTCGCCGACCTGCGCCGCCGACACGACGACGCCGACCGTGAACATGCAGATCTCCTCGCTCGCGCCGACGAGATGGCCGCGCTCGCTCAGACCCTCCACCGTGCCGATGAGGCCCGCGCCGTCGAACCCGTGCGCCGGCTCCTCGCCGAGGCCGAGGCCCGTCGCCGCTCCGCGGCGACAGCCGTCGTTCGTGCGCGTGAGGCCGTCACCGCCGACCTCGGCGAACGCACGGACCTCAGACACCTGGCCGCGCTTCTCGAGGGCACCGTCACAGCCGCCGCGGTCGCCCGCTCGTTGGTTCCCCGCGAGGCCGAGCGCGCCGTTCTCCGCGAGCAGCTCGAGCAGCTGACCCTGGGCCGCGACCGACAGGCGGGCCTGATCGCTGCCCTGGGCACGATCGTCGCCGACGCGCCAGACCAGCTCGCGCGGCTGCGTCTCGACGTCGCGGAGGCCCTCGAGGCCGAAGGCTCCCGACCCGCCCTCCTCGCGGCCGTCGCCGACGCTCAGGCGCGCCTCCAGGCGGGCCACACCCTCATCGGGCTGCGCAACGACCTCGTCGCGGCCCAACTCGAGCTCAACGCCGCCGTGACCACGTGCCTGGCGCTGTCCGAGGAGCTCCTCGCGCTGCGCCAGGCTCGACTGGACGGCATGGCGGCGGAGATCGCGCAGGGGCTGGCCGCCGGGGGGTGCTGCCCGGTCTGCGGGTCCGAGCACCACCCGCACCCCGCCCGCCCCGCTCCCGACGCTCCCGACGCCTCGGCCGAGAAGGAGCTCCGACGGCGTCTGGACGATGCCGAGTTCGAGAGGCAGACGCGGGCCGAGCGAGCGCGCGACCTCGAGACGGCGGCGGCCCTCAGCGAGCAGGCCGCCGGCACCGACGACCTGGACGCACTGGCGGGGGCGGTCGCCCGTGCGGTCTCGAGGCTGTCCCTGACGGAGCAGCTGGCAGCGACGGCCACGGGTCGCGCCGACCGGCTGGGAGCCACCGAGGGGGTCGTGGGCGAGGCGACCCGTCGCCTCGCCCGGGAGATGGCAGCCGCGGCCGAGGCCGAGTCCCGGCTGGCCATGACGGAGCAGGCGATCGAGGCGATCACCGCCGAGCTGGACACCGTGCTCTCAGCGGACGGTGAGACCGATCTCGGGAGCCTCATCGTGCGGCTCGACCGACGCCGAGAGACACTCGTCTGCCTCGACGCGGCCGAGCGGGAGCTGGTCGACTGCGAGCGGTCCGCCCATGCCGCCGGAGCGGCGCTGGAGGGGGCGGCCCGCGACGCAGGCTTCGCCGAGGCGGCCGAGGCCGTGGCGGCCCTCCAGTCCGAGACGACCTCCGCACACCAGCGCGGGGCGCTCGAAGCGCACGCCCAGCGGCTCGCCGCGGTCGCAGCCGTGCTGGGCGACTCGGCTGTCGTGGCGGCGACCCAGGCCCCCGCCGCCGACATCAGAGCGCTGGAGTCTGCCCACGCGGGGGCCGCGTCGGCCCTGTCCGACGCGCAGGTCCTGGCGCAGCGAGAGTCCGCCGCGCTCGCGAGACTTCGCGACCTCGACGACGAGCTACGCCGGGAGGTTGCCCTCTGGCAGCCGCTGCGCACCGAGCTTGAGTTGGTGTCCGGCCTGGCGTCGTTCGTCGACGGCAAGTCCCCGGACAACCGGCTGCAGATGCGGCTGTCGGCCTACGTGCTGGGCTACCGCCTCGGCCAGGTCGTCGACGCGGCCAACGCCCGGCTCGCCCACATGAGTGACCAGCGCTACTCCCTAGAACACGTCGGCCGGCGCGGCGCCGGCGAGCGCCGGGGCGGCCTGAGCCTGCTCGTGCGCGACGACTGGTCCGGTGAGAGCCGGGACCCGGCGACCCTCTCGGGCGGCGAGACGTTCGTGGTCTCCCTCGCCCTGGCGTTGGGTCTGGCCGACGTGATCACCACCGAGGTCGGTGGGGCGGCTCTCGACACCCTCTTCGTCGACGAGGGCTTCGGCTCGCTCGACGCCGACACGCTGGACGACGTGATGGACACCCTCGACTCTCTGCGCGATGGTGGCCGCGTGGTGGGGGTCGTCAGTCATGTGGCCGAGCTGCGCGACCGGATCCCCCACCAGTTGGTCGTCCTCAAGTCGCGGGCGGGCTCGTCGACCGTCTTGCGCACCTGAGTCGGCTTTGCAACCGTTCGGGACCCGGCCGCGTCCTGTCTACGACAACAGATCCCAGCATCAACCGAACACTGCAGGAGTCTCCCCCATGAACCACCTCCGCGTCCGCCTCGGAGCGGCGTTCGTCACGGCGGCCGCCGTCGTCGTGACGACCGGTCCCCTGGCCCCCCCGACAGTCGGGGCGACCGCCGCCGGCCCGAAGTGGAAGACCGAGCGCGGCATCGTCGTCGAGTGCACCGGGCATGTCGGGACCGGCGCCGGCGGCACGGACGTCTGGACGAGCGTCTACGAGAACTCCCGCTACGGCAACACCGTGCAGGTCGTGCTCGGCGATCCCGACGAGGGACACGGCAAGAACAAGGAGCAGGACGCGAAGTTCCTTCAAGACGGCGTGCTCACGGCGAGCCTCAAGGTCGAGGGCACCCCCGTGGCGATCGGCGGCACGGCCGAGCGACGGGGGAAGCGGATCAAGGTCTACGAGTCGATCGACGACGCCGGCATGCGGGTCGTCACCAAGGGGTTCCACCGCCGACTGCGCACCGACCTGGTCGTGACGGTCGACGGCGTCTCCGCACCGCTGACCTGCAAGCCGGCCTTCTACTACGACCTCCAGGTCAAGCGGATCCCGATCGTCTGACCCCTGCGGCCAAGGTGGACGTTCTGACGTACCTGGTACGTCAGAACGTCCATCGTGTCGCCTGGTCGAGCGGCCTAGCCCATTCCGCCTGACCGGGATGGGTGGCCACCCGGGATGTCGACCTCGGGGTCATAGGGCACCCGCGTGTAGACGAAGGTCGCACACTCCAGGTGGTGGACCTCGCCGTCAGGCCGCCGATGCACGAGGAGTCGCTCCCCGCGGTGGTAGCCCGACACCCCGACGATCCAGCCACCGCTGATCTCGAACACATCGGGGTCGTGGTCAGCGCCGAGGTTGGCGAGGTGTAGCCGGCCATGGTGCCAGCGCATCTCGAGCGCGGTGTTGCCCCAGAACCACAGACCCGGCAGCCCGGCAACGACGTCGGGTACGCCAGAGCTCGGTCGCCAGGGTTCGACCGGGTCGGGTTCGGCCTCGCCCAGCAGCAGGTTCGGCACGCCCTCGGTGGCGAGGCCCGTGGTGGCGTTGGTGAGCGCGACACAGCCCTCCCGGGAGCCGCGGTCGACGAACAGACTGGCGAGGAACCCGGGCATCGACCCGGTGTGCCCGACGAGACGACGCTCACGAACGTCGAGCAGCCGGAGGCCCAGCCCGTACTGCGGCGCCGGGGCCTGCGGTGCGGCCATCTCGTCGAGCGTGGCGCGCGAGAGGACGTCGGGATGCCCGGCCGCCAGGAAGTCGCCCCACCGGGCGAGGTCGGTCACGGTGCTCCAGGCCTGGCCCGCGGGAGCCATCGCCCCCGTGTCCTGGTGCGGCTCGTCGTACAGCACCTCGGTGAAGTGGTGCACGCTGTGACCCTGGGCGTGAGGCGCCATCGGGTCGTAGGTGGTTCGGCCCATCCCCAACGGCTCCAGGAGCTCGGCGGTGACCACCTCCCACCACGAGTGCCCGCGCAGCCGGGCCACCAGCTCGCCCAGGAGGGCGAACCCGAGATTGCTGTAGTGGTAGTAGTCACCGGCGGAGGCCACCGCGCCGGTGCCGTCGTTCGCGGCGAGGAGGTGGCCGACTCCCACCCCGGGTGACCGCTCCCACCAGGGGCCCACCGGCTCGCTCTGCATGCCGGAGACGTGGGCGAGCAGCGAGCGCACGGTCGCGGCGGCGTACCCGGTCTCGGGCACGAGTCCGCCGATCGGGTCGTCGAGGGACAGCAGTCCCGCGTCGCGACACCGCAACACCGCGACCCCGACCAGGGTCTTGGTGATCGACCCGATGCGGTACTGCACGTCGGCCCACTCCACGGCTCCCTCTCCGGGGACGTCGCCCGCGCCCCCCACCCAGGTGAGCTCCCCCGCCCGGAACACCCCGGCCACCACCGACGGGAGCCGAGCGTGCCCCTGGATCCGCTCCAGGCGGACCTGCAGCTGCTCCGCCGAGGTCACTCGGCGAACGCCTCCGGCGGCGGGCAGGAGCAGACCAGGTGCCGGTCGCCGTAGGCTTGGTCGATGCGGGCGACCGGCGGCCAGTACTTGTCGGGGTCCGGGCCCGCGGGGAAGGCGCCCAGATCGCGCTCGTAGGGTCGCTCCCACTTCTCGACGAGCGACCGGGTCGTGTGCGGCGCCATCCGGAGCGGCGAGTCCTCCGCGGTCCACTCCCCCGCAGCGACGCGGTCGATCTCCGCCCGGATCGCCAACATGGCGTCGCAGAAGCGGTCGAGCTCGTCGAGGTCCTCGGATTCGGTCGGCTCCACCATGAGGGTCCCCGCGACGGGGAAGGACATGGTCGGGGCATGGAAGCCGTAGTCGATCAGGCGCTTGGCGACGTCGTCGACCGTGACTCCGCTGGCCTTGGTGAGCCCTCGCAGATCCAGGATGCACTCGTGCGCGACCAGGCCGTCGCGGCCCCGGTAGAGGACCGGGAAGGCGTCCTCGAGGCGGGCGGCGACGTAGTTGGCCGAGAGCACGGCGCTGGCGGTCGCCCGGGTGAGGCCCTCGGCCCCCATCAGGCGCACGTAGGCCCAGGTGATCGGCAAGATGCCCGCCGAGCCGTACGGCGCGGCGCTGATCGGCCCGACTCCATCGCGGTGGTCGGCCTCCGGGTGCAGCGGGTGGCTCGGGAGGTACGGCGCGAGATGGGCGCGCACGCCGATCGGACCGACGCCCGGCCCCCCGCCACCGTGCGGGATGCAGAAGGTCTTGTGCAGGTTGAGGTGCGAGACGTCGCCCCCGAACTCCCCAGGGCGCGCGTAGCCGAGGAGGGCGTTGAGGTTCGCGCCGTCGACGTAGACCTGGCCCCCCGCCTCGTGCACGATCGCGCAGAGCTCGGCGATGGTGTCCTCGTAGACGCCGTGCGTCGAGGGGTAGGTCACCATGATCGCGGCCAGGTCGTCGGCATGGTCGGCGCAGTGGGACCGGAGGTCGTCGAGGTCGATCGACCCGTCCTCGGCCGCCTTCACCACGACCACACGCATCCCGGCCATCACCGCCGAAGCGGCGTTGGTGCCGTGGGCCGACGACGGGATCAGGCAGACATCGCGTCCCGCCTCGCCGCGCGCGCGGTGGTAGCCCCGGATCGCCAGCAGGCCGGCGAACTCGCCCTGCGACCCGGCGTTCGGCTGGATGGAGACCTGGTCGTAGCCGGTCACCTCGGCCAGCCAGCCTTCGAGGTCGGACACCAGCTGCCGGTAGCCCGCGGTGTCCTCGGCGGGCGCGAAGGGGTGCAGGTCGGCGAACCCGGGGAGCGAGATGGGCTCCATCTCGGTCGTCGCGTTGAGCTTCATCGTGCACGAGCCCAGCGGGATCATGCCCCGGTCGAGCGCGTAGTCGCGTGCCGAAAGGCGGCGCAGGTAGCGCAGCATCTGGGTCTCGCTCCGGTGGGTGGCGAACACCTCGTGCGTCAGGTACGGCGAGGTGCGGGCCAGCGCGTCGGGGATCGACCCGGCGACCGTGGCCTCGAGCTCGTCGAGGGCGGCGCTCACCCCGAACGCACGGAGCACGACGCCCACCGTCGACCGCGTGGTGGTCTCCGAGGTCGAGAGCCCGACGCGGTCCTGGTCGACCAGGCGCAGGTGCACGCCCAGCGACCGGGCAGCGGCGACCACCTGCTCGGCCGCGCCCGGGACGCGCACGCTGAGCGTGTCGAAGAAGGTCTCGTGCTCGACCTCCAGCCCGGCCCCCCTCAGGGCCGCGGCCAGCACCGCCGCGTAGCGGTGCGCTCGGCCGGCGATCGCGCGCAGCCCCTCGGGGCCGTGGTAGACGGCGTACATGGACGCGACGACGGCCAACAGCACCTGGGCGGTGCAGATGTTCGAGGTGGCCTTGTCGCGGCGGATGTGCTGTTCGCGGGTCTGCAGTGCGAGGCGGTAGGCGGGGCGCCCCTCGACGTCGACCGAGACCCCGACGAGTCGACCCGGGAGGTGCCGCTCCAGGCCGGCGGCAACGGCGATGAACCCGGCGTGCGGGCCGCCGTAGAACAGCGGGACGCCGAAGCGCTGGGAGCTGCCGACGACGACGTCCGCGCCGAGGGCGCCCGGAGCCTCGATCAGGGTGAGCGCCAGCAGGTCGGCGGCGACCACGACGAGGGCGTCCCGGTCGTGGGCCGCGCCGATCAGGTCCCGGGGATCCGCGAGACGCCCGGACGCACCCGGGAAGGAGACGAGAAGGCCGGACAGGGGTCCGTCGGGGAGCCCCGCGTCGAGATCGCTGACGACGACGTCGATGCCCATGGCCGCCGCGCGGGTGCGCACCACGGCGATCGTCTGCGGGAGCGTGTCGGCGTCGACGACGAAGGGGCCCTCGGCCTTGCGGTTCGCACGACGTACGAGCGTCATCGCCTCGGCCGCCGCGGTGCCTTCGTCGAGGAGGGAGGCGTTCGCCGTGGGCAGGCCGGTCAGGTCGGCGACCATGGTCTGGAAGTTGAGCAGCGCCTCGAGCCGGCCCTGGGAGATCTCCGGCTGGTACGGCGTGTAGGCCGTGTACCAGCTCGGGTCTTCCAGGACGTTGCGGCGGATCACCGGCGGGGTGATGGTGCCGTGGTAGCCGAGACCGATCATCGACTCCGCGGGACGGTTGTGCGACGCCAGGGCGCGCAGCTCGGCGGCCGTGGCCTGCTCGCTCGCCGCAGCGGGGAGGTCGAGGCTGCCGGAGCGGATGGCAGCGGGCACCGCGGCGTCCATCAGCTCGTCCAGTGAGGCGTAGCCCAGACGGGTCAGCATGGTCGCGACGGCCTCGTCGCTCAGACCGATGTGACGGTCGGCGAACTGCTCGGGCTTGAAGGTGACCGACCCTGAAGGATCGGTGCGGGCGGACTCGGCCACGGGGGGCTCCTCGACGCGATGGGCGGCTGTCAGGGCCCTCCCCCTCTGTCGGACGTCACCCGCCTCCAGAGTTGCCTGACCCGTGCGGTCCTGGCGCCTGAGAGGTTCCGGGGAGGGGTTGCCCCTTCGGCGCTCCGTTCCGGGCGAACCCGGCGAAGACTCTCCCGCACGGGATCGTCAGCGGCCCCAACCTATCACCGGGCCGGGGTCCGTCAGCCCAGGCGGAGTGCCCGGCGAGCGGCGAGCTCGTCGCCTGCCGCGGGGGTGGTGGCGCCTGCGTCGGTGTCGGCGCGCTCGCTCGGGAGCTCGGCCAGGGTGCCCTCGATCTCGCGCCACACCCCGCCGATCGCGATCCCGAAGACCCCCTGTCCGCCCTGCAGCAGGTCGATCACCTCGTCGTTGCTGGTGCACTCGTAGACCGAGGCGCCGTCGCTCATCAGGGTGACGCGGGTCAGGTCGTCGGTGCCACGCTCGCGCAGGTGGGTGACGGCCGTGCGGATCTGCTGGAGCGAGATGCCGGCGTCCAGGAGCCGCTTGATGACCTTGAGGATCAAGATGTCGCGGAAGGAGTAGAGCCGCTGGGAGCCCGAGCCGCTGGCCGCGCGGACCGTGGGCTCGATCAGGCCGGTGCGGGCCCAGTAGTCGAGCTGGCGGTAGGTGATCCCGGCCGCGTTACAGGCCGTGGGACCGCGGTAGCCGAGGTCACTCGGGAGCGGCGAGACGTCGTCGGTGAAGAGCAGACCCTGCTCCTCGGCGGCGAGCGCTGCCTCGGGGTCGGGACGGGTCTGCGGCTCGTGCTCGGTCACGCGGTCCTCCATCGGCTCCCTCTGTCGCGTGCCACTCCCGGGGAACACCGGGCCACCCGGGAGGGGACCACAGCGGTGGAGTTACACCAGAGAACTTCACGGTAAGCCCCCGTTGGGGGGTCGTCAAAGACTCACCCGGCGTGTCGTAGACCCTCAACCTCTAGTTGAGGGTTAGGCCTCGAAGTCCTCAGGCGTGACGTGGTCGAGGAACTCCCGGAAGCGCTCGACCTCGTCCTCCTGCTCCGCCGGCGCCGCCAGACCGGCCTCCTCCAGCACGGACTCCGCGCACACGATCCGGCTGCCGGTCCGCAGGGCCAGGGCAATGGAGTCCGAGGGCCGGGCGCCCACCTCCACCCCGGAGCTCAGCACGAGGTTGGCGTAGAAGACGCTGTCGCGAACCTCGGTGATCTGGACCTCGGTGAGCTCCTGGCCCAGGGCGTCCAAGAGGTCCTTGAGCAGGTCGTGCGTCAAGGGACGTGGAGGCACGACCCCCTGCTGGGCGAACGCGATCGCGGTGGCCTCGACGGCGCCGATCCAGATGGGCAGGTAGCGCTCGCCGGTGACCTCGCGCAACAGCACGATCGGCTGGTTCGACGGCATCTCGACCCGGACACCCATCACGTCCACCTCGCGCACGTCGCCAGCGTACTCCGGGCCAGGTGGCCAACGACCGGCCGTGGATGGCCGTACACCACAACCGGAGGGACCCTCAGGACTGGTGCAGACCGACCTTCACCAGGGTCGCGTGGAAGCGCACGGACAGCGCCGCGATCTCACTGATCGCATCCTCAGCCCGGGCCTTCGCCGACGCGTCCCGACCGCGCTTGTGGGGGGCCACGACCTGCTCGACCAGACCAACCTCGCGGTCGGCCGCCGTCTTGAAGGCCCGCAGGTGCCGCGGCTCGAAGCCATAGTCGGCCAGCTCCCGTGCCGTGGTCGCGAGGACGAGGGCGTCGGTGTCGTAGTGTCCCGTCCCGCGTCGGGGCGAGATCAGCCCGAACTGCTCGAGCTGGTCGAGGAGGGACTCGTCGATCCCCGCGATCTTGAGTAGCTCCTGCCGGGAGAGGCGGAGGGCGTCGCGGCGGGCGAACGAGGCCGAGCTCGGCATCCCGTCGGCCGCCAGTGCGACGTGCGGCACCGTCGGCACGACGGGCTCCGGCGGAGGTGGCTCGAGGCCGCGGTCCATGGCGTCGAGGTGCTCGCCGATCACGCGCAGGGGCAGATAGTGGTCGCGCTGCATGCGGAGCACGTAGCGCAGGCGCTCGACGTCGCCGGTGGAGAACTTTCGATAGCCGGCGGGGGTGCGCTCCGGCTTGATCAGACCCTTGTCCTCGAGGAAGCGGATCTTGGGGATGGTCACCGTCGGGTAGTCGGGACGCAGCTCATCGAGCACCTGGCCGATGGTCAGCCGAGGGGACGGGCGGCGGCCGGGGACGTCACCGTCGTGACTGGTGGTCATCAGGCGAGCCGCTCAGCCGCGCGCGTGGCCGGCGAAGAACACCAGGCGGTACTTGCCGATCTGCACCTCGTCGCCGTCCTTGAGCACGACCCGGTCGATCCGGTCGCGGTTGACGTAGGTGCCGTTGAGGCTGCCCGCGTCGGCGACGCTGAACTCCTCACCCTCCCGGCGGAACACCGCATGCCGGCGGGAGACGGTCACGTCGTCGAGGAAGATCTCGCTGTCGGCGTGCCGGCCCGCGGTGGTCTCGTCCTTGTCGAGGAGGAACCGACTGCCGGCGCTCGGGCCCTTCTGCACCACGAGCATCGCCCGGCCGGTCGGCAGAGCGTCGACCGCTGCAGCGTCGACCGGGCTCAGCAGCCGGTCGGAGGTGTCGGTCTTCTCCGAACCGATCGTGATGGTGGCCGTGGAGTCGCCGGAGACCTCGGCACCCTCGAAGGTCGCCAGGCGGGTGCCGCACTGGGAGCAGAACCTCGCGTCGTCGGGGTTCTGCTTGCCACATGCGGTGCAGAACGGCATCGGCGCTGTCTCCTCCAGTGGTGGCGAAACCCTCACTCGGCGGTTGAGGGTGATGGTTCCGACGAACCTACCAGCCGACCACGAGCGTTCAAGACGGTTGTGACAGGCGGCTGCTCAGGGCGGCCGTTCAAGGCGGTTGGGCGCCGGCTCAGCCCTCGAGGCTCGCCTGGTACGCCGCCGAGTCCATGAGGCCGTCGAGGACGGTGGCGTCGCCGACGCTGACGTCGAACAGCCAGCCTCCGCCGTACGGGTCGTTGTTGACCAGCTCGGGGGTCGCGTCGAGCGACTCGTTGCGCGCGATGACCGTGCCGGAGACGGGAGCATAGATGTCGGAGACCGACTTGGTGGACTCCAGCTCCCCGCAGGTGTTGCCCGCCTGGAGCTCCTCGCCGACCTCGGGCAGCGAGACGTACACGATGTCTCCGAGGGAGTCCTGGGCGTAGTGGGTGATCCCCACCCGCACCGACCCTTCGCTCTCGCCGGGGACGCGCACCCACTCGTGCTCGCTGGTGTACTTCAGGTCGTCGGGATACACCGGTGCTCCTCAGGTAGGCCCCCCGGAGAGGCCCTCGGATGGGCGGGGACGGGTGGACGGTCAAGAAACCTACCGTGCTGCCCCGGTGCGGGACAGGTGCGACCTACTCCCGCACGGACTCGATGTCGACCCGCTCAAGCTCGTCGATCTCGACCGTGGCGCCGTCGTCGCGCAACTGGCTCACAGGACCCTGGCTGAACACCATCGCGCCGTGCAGCGTGTGCGGGTCCCCGATCACGTCGATGACGTACGGCGAGGTGAGGCGCACCCCGTCGACCGAGATCCCGCCGACCGCGTCCTCCAGGGCCGTCTCGGCGACGACGCGCACCTCGCCGTTGATCTGCATCGCCTCGGCCCCGGCCGACCGGAGCTCCTGGATGGTGTCGAGCACCGAGTCGATGTCGACCGGGCCGGTCTCCTCGGTGATCGTGATGCGGATGCCCGGTCCGGTCACGGGCACGGTCCCGGCCAGGATTCCGAGCGTGTTGACCTGCTGCTGCGCCTGCTCGATGGCGGCCTGCCGGCGCCGCGACTCCGACTGCAGCTCGCGCTTGGTCTGCTCGAGCCGCTCGATCTCGGATCGCGCCCGCTGGGACGTGCCGGCCAGTCCGGAGAGGACGTCGATGAGGTCCTGCTCGCGGAGCGAGGCGTAGGTGTCGTCGAGGTCGTTGGTGCGGACCTGGACCACGGCCGCGAAGCCGACCACGGCGAGCAGCACCGCTACGAGCACCTGCCTCCGGTGCGGATGCACCACGGCCGAGCGCAGCCGGTCGCGGCCGGACTCGACCGGATCGGTCGGCGTACCAGGCTGCCCCGGGGGGCCCGGTTGCTCGGTGAGCGTGTCAGGCATGGAACAAGTGTCTCCGGATGGCGGCTACATTCGAGAAGATCCGGATCCCGAGGACCACGATCACGCCCGTCGAGAGCTGTCCGCCGACCCCGAGCTGGTCGCCGAGGTAGACGATCGCCGCGGCGATCACCACGTTGCTCACGAACGAGATGACGAACACCTTGTCGTCGAAGATGCCGTCGAGGTAGGCCCGGAGCCCCCCGAAGACGGCGTCGAGGGCCGCGACCACGGCGATCGGCAGGTAGGGCTCGAGTCCCGGTGGGACGTCAGGTTGCAGGATCAGCCCCAAGGCGATCCCGATCACCAGTCCGAGTGCGGCGATCATGCGCTCATCATGGGGTGGTCACCTCGTCGTCCTCGACACCGGGTCGCCCCGGGTCCGTCGTCGCTGTCAGCGGCTGGACGACCCGGAGTCGCCGCGGCCGCGCGGCCGGGAGAGTGACCTCGTCGGCCGCCTTGATCGCGAACTCGAAGCCCAGGCTCTCGGCCAGTGAGTACCACTCCTGTCCGTGCGTGCTCTCCAGCAGCCCGGCGGGGAGCGTGTCCGGGTCGCCGAGCACGACGATCGAGTACGGCGGCACGAGGGGCGTGCCTCCGATGTGTACGGCCGGCCCTACGTTGCGGAACGCGGTGAGGGCGGTCAGCCGCTTCCCGTTCACGGCGATGCCCTCGGCGCCGGCGTTCCAGAGGCCGTCGACCAGCAGCGCGAGGTCGGAGTCGCGGACCACCTGGGTCACATCGCCCCCTGGCGCGTCGTCCACGGTGATCCGCAGCCCAGGCCCGGTCTCCTCCCGCACCCCGGCGCGTGCCTCGAGCCGGTCGATGCGGGCAGCCAGCACCTGCTCTTGTTCGACGGTGTCGGCCACCACCTGACGCAGCTCGGTAGTGCTCGCCTGCAGCCGGTCGAGCCGCGCCTGCAGTCGGTTGACGGTCTCGCGGCGCTCGTTGATCTGGGAGATCAGCACCGCCCTCCCCGCGCTGCGCTCGGAGGCGTTGCGCGACGTCTGCACCGCTGCGATCGCGACCAGGACGCCGAAGACGGCCATCACGACCGTCGCCACACGCACCGGTCGCCGCGAGGGCGGAGCCGGCGCCCGACCGGAGCGCCGCTTGGCCACGACGTCGTAGTCGCGGTCCAGCGACTCCCCGACGATGCGGTCGAGGAGGGGCCGGAGCACGGGGTCGTTCGGCTCCGGCGACTGGCCAGGTGCCGGAGCCGAAGCCGTCTCAGCCATCGCCTGGCACCTCCCCGGCCAGGGGCGGCACCCGCTCGGTGGTCCGGAGCAGCCGGACGACCTGGTAGGCGTAGAGGATGCCGGCCCACCAGTAGAGGCCGATGCCCCACCAGGCGAAGGCCCAGCCGAAGACCTCGGCGAGGGTCGCCAGCACGCTGTCGCCGTCCCCGAGCAGGAGCAACGGGAAGGCGTAGAGCAGGTTGAAAGTGGCGGCCTTGCCGAGGAAGTGGACCGGCAGAGAGCTGTAGCCGCGCGTGCGCAACAGCGGGACCAGCACCCACAGCAGCACGTCGCGGAGTGGGAGGATCAGGGCCACCCACCACGGGATGATGTCGCGCAGGGCGAGGCCGATCACCACCGCGAGGATGTAGAGGCGGTCGGCGACGGGGTCGAGGATCTGGCCCAGCCGCGAGGTCTGGTTGAGCCGCCGCGCGAGGTAGCCGTCGAGGAAGTCGGTGAAGCCGGAGATGGCGAGCACGGCCAGTGCCCAGCCGTCCGCCTCGGGGCCGAGCACCAGCCACAGGAAGAGCGGCACGCCCAGGAGGCGCAGCAGGCTCAGCAGGTTCGGCACCGTCCACACGCGTCCGGTCCGCGCCTGATCGTCCGCCACTGCTGCCCTGAATCTGTCGTCGTGGAGTGCCGCTGCGAAGAATATCCGCCCGGGTGTGAACCAGGATCATCCACGACACCGGCGAGGCGGCTCACTCCTCGAGGTGGACGGCGTCGCGGATCTCGCCGACGAGCTCCTCGATGACGTCCTCCAGGGTCGCCAGCCCGAGCAGCGCGCCGGCTCCGTCGTACACGCCTCCCATGTGGGCGCCGTGACGCTGCAGGCTCTCGAGGGCATCGTGCAGCAGGTCGTCGGACCGGACCGGGGCGAACGGCCGGACCCAAGTCGGGTCGATGGTCCGGGTGCGGTCGGCGCCTGGGGGGGTCAACACGTCCTTGATGTGCAGGTACCCCGTCAGCGCTCCGTCGTCGCCGGTGACGGGGAACCGGCTGTACCCCGTCGCCGCACACACCTCCTCGACCTGGGCGACCGTCGCGTCCGACGGCACGGTGGTCAACGTGCCGGGAGGCATCAGCACCGAGACGACGGTGCGCTCGGTGAATCCGAGGGCTCCCGCGAGACGGTCGTACTCGTCCGCCTCCAGCAGGCCCTCTCCTCGCGACTCCTCCACGAGGGCGGCGACCTCCTCGCGGGTGTAGGTGGAGCTGACCTCGTCCATGAGGGAGACGCCGAAGAGCCGCAGGATGCCGCGGGCGACGAGGTTGATCACTCGGATGACCGGGCGCAGCACGGTGACGAACGCCCAGACGGGCGTGCCGAGGACGAGCGCCGCCCGGTCCGGCCCCGCCAGGGCGATGTTCTTGGGGATCATCTCGCCCATCACGACATGGAGGTAGACCACCACGGACAGCCCCAGGGCGAACGCGATCGGGTGCAGCAGTGAATCCGGGACCCGCGCCGCCTCGAGCAGCGGCTCGATCAGGTGCGCGACCGCGGGCTCGGCCACGGCGCCGAGCACGAGGGAGCACACCGTGATCCCGAGCTGGTTGACCGCGATCACCTCGGACATGTTCTCCATCGCGCGCAGCGTGGTGCGCGCGAAGCGGCTGCCCGCTTCGGCGCGCGGCTCGATCTGGGTACGGCGCGCCGAGACGAGAGCGAACTCGGCGGCCACGAAGAAGGCGTTGCCGAGCAGCAGGAGCACGGAAAGAGTGAGAGCGGTGACGGCGTTCACGTGGTCGGCCCCTCCTCCCCCGCAGTCGGGTCACCGCGACGCTGGGCCGCCGCTTCACCCGTGAGCAGGCGAAGGCTCAGCCGGTCCAAGCGCAGCCCGTCGAGGTCGGTCACCGTCAGCACGGCGAGCTGCTCGGGGGCGTCCCCGCCCGGCTCGCTGACCCACACCTCGGCCACGTCGCCAACCACCGGGATCTTGCCGAGCACCTGGAGCACCAGGCCGGCGACGGTGTCGTAGTCCTCGTCCTCCGGCAGCTCCACCCCCGTCGCGTCGGCCACCTCGTCTGGACGGAGCAGACCCGAGAGCGACCAGGTGCCGTCGCGGAGGCGGTGGACGTCCTGGGCGCGGGGGTCGTGCTCGTCGGAGATGTCGCCCACGATCTCCTCGACGACGTCCTCGAGCGTGACGATCCCGGCCTGCCCGCCGTACTCGTCGAGGACCACGGCCAGCTGGAACCCGCCGTTGCGCAGGAGGGCTAGCAACGGGTCCAGCCGGAGCGAGTCGGGCACGACGATCGGCTTGACCATGAGGTGCTTGACCCGCGTGGTCGCCCGCTCCGCCGGAGGCAGGGCGACGGCGTGCTTGACGTGGACCGTGCCGACGACGGCCTCGTCGTGGTCGAGCACCGGGAACCGCGAGTGACCCGTCGTGCGAGCCGCGTCGAGGACGTCGTCCGCGCGGTCGTTGACGTCCAGACTCACCGTGCGCACCCGCGGAGTCATGATCTCCCCCGCGGTGCGGGAGCCGAACTCGACCGAGCGCTCCATGAGCGCCGCGGTGTCGGCGTCGAGGGTGCCCTGGGAGGCCGAGCGCGAGATCAGCGAGGCGAGCTCGGTCGACGACCGCGCCGAGCGGAGCTCCTCCTGCGGCTCGAGGCCCAACGACCGGACGATCGCGTTGGCCGACCCGTTGAGGAACCGGATGGGCAGCGCCATCACGGCCGTGAAGCCGCGCTGGAAGCGCTGGGTCGCGCGGGCGGTCTCCATCGGGCGGGCGATCGCGAGGTTCTTGGGGACCAGCTCGCCGAAGATCATCGTGAGGGTGGAGCCCACCGCCAGGCCGAGGCCGAGCGCCAGCGGGGTGATCACGGACTCCGCCACACCCCACTGGCTCAGCACCGGCGAGATCAGGTCGGCGATCGCCGGCTCGGCGAGGTAGCCGATCGCCAGGTTCGTGATCGTGATCCCGACCTGGGCACCCGAGAGCTGGGTCGAGAGGGACCGCAGCGCCGCGAGGATGCCCCGCGCGCCCGGGTCACCCTCGGTGGCGGCCTGCTCCACCCGGGAGCGGTCGACGGTGACGAAGGAGAACTCCGCGGCCACGAACACCCCGCACGCGGCGATCAGGAGCAGCGAGACGCCCAGCAGGAGCCAAGCGGTCACCGCGGGCCCGACCACGAGAGGTGAGCGCGATGTCGAGGGCCGTCCATGTGCGGCTCACGACTCCTTCTGGGTGCGGGACAGGTGGCCGTCACACTATCGAAGACCGGCCTGTGCTCGGAGGTCGAGTCGGGCTTGAGTTCGGTCGTCGAGCCGGGTCGAGACCCCTGCAACGATCCGCTGGGTCTCCGTTCCGAGGCGGGGGCAGGTCGCTGACCCCTACCATGGGGGCTCCCCCCCACCTCGGAGCCATCCGTGGACCCCCCACCCGGAGCTTCCCTCATGCCCATGACCGCGCCCGCCGCGCCCACGGTGCCGCTGCTGTCGCGCCACGACCGGCACCTGGTGACCCGCTTCTCGTACGGCCTCACGCCGGCACTTGCGCGCGAGGTGCGCCGCGCCGGAGGCGGGTCCGCGTGGTTCGAGCGTCAGCTGCGGCCCCAGAAGATCGACGACCGCGATGCGGACCGCGTCGACGCGTGGTGGCCCGAGCTGCACTACTCGGCGGCGAAGCTCTGGAAGCGCCAGATCTCCGGGGTGCAGATGGGCTGGGAGGTGATGGTGAACTACCAGCGCCGCACCCTGCAGCGGCGGATCCGCACCGAGCGTCCCGTGCTCGAGATGATGACCGAGTTCTGGGAGAACCACCTCAACGTCCCCGTCAACGGCGACGCGCACTTCACCTATCGGTCCTCCTACGGCGACGTGATCCGACGGCACGCGCTCGGCCGGTTCTCCGACCTGCTCGTGGAGGCGATCACCCATCCGGCCATGCTGATCTACCTCGACCAGGCGACCTCGACGAAGGACCACCCCAACGAGAATCTCGGCCGTGAGCTCCTCGAGCTCCACACGGTGGGTCGCGGCCAGTACACCGAGGACCACGTCAAGGACTCCGCGCGCATCCTGACCGGCTATCGCGTCGATCTCTGGGAGACGTGGGCCGCGACGTACGAGAAGGCCGACCACTGGAAGGGCCCGGTCCGGGTGATGGGCTTCCACGACGCGAACCGCAAGAAGGACGGTCGCGCCCTCACGCGGCGGTACCTCCGTTACCTGGCCCACCACCCCGCCACCGCCCGGAGGATCGCCTGGAAGCTGGCCACGAAGTTCGTCCGCGACCGGCCCTCCCCCGGCCTCGTCAACAAGCTCGCCAAGGCCTACCTCAAGCACGACACCGAGATCGTCCCCGTGCTCCGCGCCCTGGTCGCCTCCCAGGAGTTCGCGAGGTCTGCCGGCGCCAAGGTGCGCGACCCCGGCGAGGACGTCGTCGCGACCTACCGCGCGCTCGGCGTGCGGATGGATCGCCCGAAGAGCGACGACGCCGGCGTCAACGCGCTCGTCTGGCAGGTCGGGAGCGTCGGCGCGAGCCCGCTCGCGTGGCCGCGGCCGGACGGGCAGCCGATCGACAACGACTCGTGGTCCTCGCCGTCCCGGCTGATGGCGTCGATGAGCGTGCACTACACGCTGTCGGGCGGTTGGTGGCCCACCGTGGGGATGCACTACCGCAAGCCCGAGCAGTGGCTCCCCGGCAAGCGGGTCCGCTTCGACCGGTTCGTCGACCACCTCTCTCGCGAGTTGCTGCACCGGCGGGCCAGCGAACGGCTCCTCAAGGCCTGCCGCGAGGCGACCGGCTGCAAGGCGCACGAGCAGATCAACCGGGAGCACGGGCTGATCCAGTGGGGCATGCCCCGCCTGCTGACCACGTTCCTGGACTCCCCCGACTTCCTGGCCAGGTGAGCTGAGATGACCGCTGCCCCGACCTCAGGACCGACCACAGCCTCCGTGGCGTCGGCTCCCTGCTGCGAGGAGTTCGCCCAGTACACCGTGTCCCGCCGGGGGCTCTTCGCCGGTGCGCTGACGCTCGGCGCAGCCAGCACAGTGTTCGGCTCGGCGGTGGTCACCGCCTCCGCCGCGACCCTCGCACCCGCGCCGGCCGTCCTGGTCGTGCTCTCGATGCGCGGGGCCTGCGACGGCCTCTCACTGGTCGTCCCGCACGCCGACCCGGTCTACTACTCGGCCCGGCCCCGCATCGCCATCCCGTCGGAGACCCTGCTCGCGAAGGACGCGATGTTCGGCCTGCACCCGGCTCTCGAGCCGCTCCTCCCCTGGTGGACGGCGGGCAAGCTGGCCGCGGTCCAGGCGACCGGACTGCCCGCCCCGAACCGGTCGCACTTCGCGGCGATGGAGGAGGTGGAGGACGCCGACCCCGGCTCCTCGGTGCGGTCCGGCTGGCTGAACCGGCTGATCGGCCAGGACGCCGAGACCTCCGCGTTGCAGGCGCTGAACCTGGCGGGTGGGGTGCCGCCGGCCAGCCTGTACGGCGAGCAGCCCGTGATGTCGGCCGACAGCGTCGACGACATGGGCATCGCCGGCGACGACCAGTGGGACACCTCGCACGGACGTCTGCGGTCGCTGCACACCCTGTGGGACGGCAACACCTCATCGCTGGGGCGCGCGATGCGCTCGACGTTCGAGGCGGTCACGGCGTTCGCACCGGTGAAGGACACACCGGACCAGCCGGAGCACGGCGCGACATATCCGGCGACCGACCTCGGCCGGGCCCTCGCCGCGGTCGCGCGCGTCGTCAAGGGCGACGTCGGCGTGCGGGTGCTGACCGTCGACCACGGCGACTGGGACATGCACACCGACATCGGCACGCTCGAGTGGGGCCGGATGCTCCAGAACGCGGGCGACTTCGCCAAGTCCCTCGCTGCCTTCCTCGCCGATCTGGGCCCCTGGGCTGACAAGGTGACCGTGCTGACTCTCAGCGAGTTCGGCCGCCGCGTGGAGGAGAACGCCAACTACGGCCTCGACCACGGCTACGGCAACGTGATGTTCCTGGCCGGCGCGGGCGTGCGCGGCGGCTACCACGGCACCTGGCCGGGTCTCAGCAAAGGGCTGGACGCCGATCTGCTCGTCACCACCGACTACCGCAGCGTGCTTTCCGAGGTCGTCGTCAGCCGGTTCGGCGCGAGTCCGGCAGCGGTCTTCCCGGGCTTCGTGCGCGGCAGTGTGGGGGCCATGAACGGAGGTTGACCGCCTGACCGGCGCGGTGGTTCGCGGTCCGACCTCGAGAGGGCTACTCTAAGTCTAGTAAATCACTGGACTAAGGAGATCTCATGCGGGGTGGCGAGGGCGACTGCTGTGTCGTGGTGGTGGGGGCCGGGGCGGCGGGAGCGCTGACGGCCACCCATCTGGTCACTCATCTGTCGTCCCGGTTCCGCGTCGACCTGGTGGACCCCGGGCCGACCACGGCACGCGGGACGGCCTATTCGACCACCGACCCGCGACACCTCCTCAATGTGCCCGCCAGCGGGATGAGCGCGTTCCCCCGCGATCCCGAGCACTTCTATCGCTGGGTCCGCGCGCACCACGACCCGCAGGCCCAGCCGCAGGATTTCGTGCCGAGGAGCGTCTACGGCGACTACGTCGAGTCCCTGCTCGAGACCGCCGCGGAGTACCCGGGGAACGCCCGGCTCGAACGGCGGCACGACCGCGTCGTGGGGATCGACCGCCGCGGTGAGTGGCTGGTGGTGCGACTGGAGGGCGGGTCTGCGTTGCCTGCACGGGCCGTTGTGTTGGCCACGGGCACCGCGACCGGCACCTCCTGGGCGCCACCGTCCCTGGTGGAGTCGGGGCGCCTGATCGCCGACCCGTGGCAGGCAGACCTGCCCGAGGGTGACCTCCTCCTGGTCGGCACCGGCCTGACGATGGTGGACCTGGCGATCGCCGCCGACCGGCCGGGACGGGTCGTGCACACCGTGTCCCGGCATGACCTCCTGCCGAGGCGCCACGTCCTGCCCACGACGCCACCCGTGCCGCCGCCGCCGGGGATCACCCGACTGCACACGCTGGCCGAGCTACGACGGGCCGTCCACGACCATCTCGAGCGGACCGTCGCCGCCACCGGTGACTGGCGGGCCGCGATCGACGGGCTGCGCCCGGTCACCGCCCAGCTGTGGCGAGGTCTGTCCGAGCAGGCGCGCCGCGACTTCCTCGAGGGGGACGCCCGCCACTGGGAGGTGCACCGGCATCGGATGCCGCCCCGGACCGCAGCCCGGCTCGCTGCGGTCGCCGGGTCCGGGCGGTGGGTGCGGCACAGGGGGACCGTGGTCGAGGCGCACCCGGGGCTTGACGGGGTCCGGGTGCGTCTCGACGACGGCAGCGAGCTCACGGTGGCGGCCGTCGTCAACTGCACGGGTCCCGTCGGGCCGGCCACCCACGATCCGCTGCTCTCGACGCTGGTGCGCACCGGCCTGGTGCGTCCCGGGCCGAGCGGCCTCGGGATCGACACCGCCGACGACGGGCGCGTCCTGGGGGTGCTGCCGGCCACGGTCCCGTTGTTCGCGATCGGGGCGCTGCGCCGCGGCAACCTGTGGGAGACCACGGCGATGCCGGAGATCCGCGAGCAGGCCTACGACGTGGCTCGCACCGTGGTGCGCGCTCTGCATGGGGAGACCCGGCGGCGTCCCGTCGACGCGTATGGGCTGACCCTGACCACCTCGAGGAAGGCCGCCGCGAGCTACAACCGCGCGCTGGCCCGTCTGCTCCGTCTGCAGGACGGAGTGGAGGAGGGTCTCGAGGCGGCCGTGGCGGCCGACCCCGACTTCGTCCAGGCGCACGCCGCGCTGGCCCTCCTGGGCCACGAGTGGGGGGCCACCGGGTCTTGGCGCACGGCACTCCGAGCCGCGCACGCCTCTGCGGCCGTGCGTCGCCTCGACGACCGTGAGATCAGCTTCCTCGACGCCGTGACAACCCGGCTGCGTGCCGACGAGGCGACCGGCGCCGCGGCGCTGCTGCGCCACGTCCGGTTGTTCCCTCGTGACGCGCTGGCGGTGAGTGTGGCGGTGCCGACCGTCGCGTTCGGCGGGCTGACCTCGGGTCGGCAGACGGCAGAGCTCGTCGAAGGCCTGGGCCGCGTGTACGGCGACGACTGGTGGTACGCCGGGCAGCTCGCGTTCGTCCGTCAGGACCAGGAGCGCTGGCAGGAGGCCGAGGAGCTCGCCACGTACGCCCTCTCGGTCGAGCCGTCGTCGGGGCACGCCGTCCATGCGCGCGCCCACGTCTTCTACGAGACCGGGCAACACACGGACGGGCTCGCCTGGCTCGACGCGTGGATCCGGGAGCGCGGGCCGGAGGCCAACCATCGGTCGCACTTCTCCTGGCACGCGGCCCTGCACGAGCTGATGCAAGACGACGTGGCCGCCGTCCGGCGCCGCTACGACCGCGAGCTCGCGCCGCCGCTGGTCACCGGCTCTCGGGCCCTCGTGGACTCCGGCGCGCTCCTGTGGCGCTGCCGCGTGACGGACACCTGGCACGGTCCGCTCCCCGGCGGATCGGTAGCCGCGGCCGCCCCGGACGGCTGGCTGCTCTCGCCGCCCACACCGTTCGCGGCGATGCACGCCGCCCTGTGCCTGGCCACGGAAGCGGACGAGGTCGGCCTTGCGGCCCTGCGGACGATCGCGCTGGCCCACGCGGACCCGACGTTCCGGGACGTGGTGGCACCGCTGTGCCAGGCCCTGCAGGCCGTGGTGGAGCGCGACTTCAGGGTGGCTGCGGCTCGTCTGGAGGCGCTCGCTCCCCGCCTCGACGCCCTGGGCGGCAGCGCGGCCCAGCGCGAGGTGCTCGAGGACACGTGGGTCTATGCGCTCGCCCACTCGGGCCAGGGTGAGCGGGCCGCCCAGGTGCTCGACCGGCGGCTCGGCAGGCGTGCCTCCGCACTGGACGCCCGGCGTCGGTCAGCGGCCCTCGCCGCCGTCAGCGCCTAGGCCGGGTACCAGCCAGGCCCTTCCAGCCTCGGAGCAGTCGTCCCGTCCGGTCGTCGGTGCCTCCCACTGGGAACAGTGCACAGCACGCCGGGCACGGGTGCACCAGAGGCCGAGAACTCCCCGGTGGAGGCGCCTAGCGTCGTGGATGTCCCTGGCCGACGACCCGAGGAGCAGTCGTGAACGAGTACCCCCTCCCTGACACGTCCGAGGCTCAGGTCGCCTCGGTCAACGAGTCCGGACGGCAGCCTGTGATGTTCATCCACGGCCTCTGGCTGCTCCCCTCCAGCTGGGACCGATGGATGCAGTTGTTCGACGAGGCCGGCTACGCACCGCTGGCGCCGGGCTGGCCGGACGACCCGGCTTCCGTCGCGGAGGCGAACGCGAACCCGGAGGTGTTCGCGAACAAGACCGTGGGACAGGTCGCCGATCACTTCACCGACATCGCCGACCAGCTCACTCGGCGTCCCGCGATCGTCGGGCACTCCTTCGGCGGGCTGCTGGCCCAGATCCTCGCCGGTCGGGGCCGGTCGGCCGCCACTGTCGCCATCGACGCCGCGCCCTTCCGGGGTGTGTTGCCGCTTCCGGTCTCGGCACTGCGTTCCTCCTCGCCTGTGCTGAGCAACCCGGCCAACCGGCATCGGGCCGTGCCGCTCACGTTCGACCAGTTCCGGTACGCGTTCGCGAACGCGGTCGACGAGGAGGAGGCGCAGGACCTGTACCAGCAGTTCGTGGTCCCGGCCTCGGGTGCGCCGATCTTCCAAGCCGCGAGCGCGAACCTGAACCCCTGGACCGAGGCGAAGGTCGACTTCAAGACCTCCGACCGTGGCCCCCTGCTGGTCGTCTCGGGGATGGCTGACCACACGGTCCCCCCGGCCATCTCCAAGGCGACCTTCAAGAAGCAGAAGAAGAACCCGGGTGTCACCGAGCTCGCCGAGCTCGACGACCGCGGGCACGCGCTGACCATCGACCACGGGTGGCATGAGGTCGCCACGACCGCGCTGCGCTTCGTCGAGAGGTTCGTCTGATGTCCTCCGCCGGGTTCGCGGTCACGGCGCACCCGGACCAGGCTGTGAGACTGATCGTCTGCGGGCTGCTTGGCCTGGCAGCCGGGACGGCCCTGCTGATCGCCGGGTGGACCCTGAGGCGCGAGAGGCTCCGGACAGAGCCCCCGCTCCGCGTCGGCTAGCCGGTGGACGCGGGCAAGCCGACGATGCGCGCCAGGTCGGTGCGGTTCGCGGCACCGACCTTGGCGTAGATCCGGTACAGGTGCGACTCGACGGTGCGCGGTGAGACGAAGAGTCGCTCGGCAACCTGTCGGTTCGTCAGTCCCTCGGACACCAGTTCCGCCACCTGCAGCTCCTGCGGGGACAAGACGTCGGCGACGGAGCCGGTAGGTCCCTTCGGCCCACCGGCCGCGCGCAGCTCACGCTGTGCGGACTGGGCCCACGGTCGCGTCCCGAGGGTCGCGAACGATGCGGCCGCGGCGTTCAGGCGGAGCCGCGCCTCCACGGGCCGCTGGTGTCGACGCAGCCAGCTGCCGTAGCCGAGCAGGAGCCTGGCGCGCTCGAACGGCCAGTCTGTGGGCGCCAGGGCCAGTGCTCGCTCAAAGGCAGCACCGGCCTCGGCATCCGGAGCGATGGTCGCGTCGACGAACGCGAGGCCCGTGGTCAACAACGGTGCCGGCACCCGCTCCTGCTCCACCCGCGCCGCGCTGACCGCAAGATCCAGGACATCGCCCGCTCCGGCGCGCACCGCGGCGAACGCCAGATGGGTGAGCCCCCAGAACCGCACCTGGGGATGGAAGGACGCCGCGTCGCGTCGGAACGGACGCGCCAGGTGCTCGACGGCACGGGCATGGTCGCCCACCGAGGCGGCGACGATGCCACGGGTGATGTCGACGTGGGAGATCAGCGGGAACAGGCCCACGGCCGAGAGCGTGGACTCGACGCCGTCGGCGAGCCGGAGGGCGGCAGCCCCGTCTCCCCGGAGCGCCGCGACGTAGCCGAGGGCGAGGTCTCCTGTCGCGACCCAGCGGCGCTGGCCCGTTTCCTCAGCCAGACGGCGTCCCTCGGTCCCGTAGGAGCGTGCCTGGCCGGTGTGACCGATGAGTCCGTTGGCGAAGGCGAGCGTGATGAGGACGCGAGCGAGCGTCCCGAGCCGACCCGAGGTCCGGCACCGCGACTCCGCTGCCGTGAGGTACTCCCGACACCCCGTGGGTGCTCCGATGGCGATCGCCGCGAGCCCCAACGTCAACAGGGACTCGGCGTCAGCGACCTCTGCGGCCGGCGTCCGGGCCATCTGCTCGAGGACCACGCGGCCCCGGCTTGTGGCGGCGATGACGCCACGCCCGCCGATGCGGTACGGCTCGAGCTCGGCGGGCAGGTCGAGGTCCTCGAGCACCTGCAAGGCCCGTTCCCGAGTCGCGGCCGGCGGATCGGTGAAGTGGAAGCGCAGGCAGACACCCATGAGCGCGTCCAGGGCCAGCCGGTCGGCGCCTCCCTCGTGCATCTGACGGGCACTGTCGATGAACTCGTCGAGGGTGTCGGCCCCCGACCAACCCGGCCTCAGCATGCTGGTGAGCCAGCGCATGCTGGCCCGGTCGACGGTTGCCAGTGCGTGCGGGTTCACGGCGTCGATGAGCCGTCGGCAGCGCTCTGCGTCATCGACGTCGAGCGCGTAGTGCGCCGCCCGCAGCATGAGGTGCGCGGCGCGCTGGGGGTCATCGGCGAAGCGCGCCGCCTGTTCGGTCGCGGCGGATGCGACCTGCATGTCGGTCCGGTTGAGCGCTCGTGAGGCGAGGGCGAGCAGGTCCGCCTCCACGCGGCTGTCGGGTCCCAGCGTGCCCGCCGCTCGATGCCACAGGGCGCGGTCCGGGTCGACTGTGAGCGCCTCGGCCCAGCCGAGGTGGATGCGGTGGCGTTCGGCCACGGGGGTCAGGGCCGAGACGACGGCTCTCGCCGTCGGTGAGGCGAACCAGACGTCGAAGCCATCGGCGGACGCCTCGACCAGACGCGCGGCCAGAGCCGGTTGCAGGTCGGCCAGGACGGCCTCGTGTCCCAGGTAGTGCGTGGCGGCCGCGAGCAGCTCCGCGGCGGACCTGCTCTCCCCCACGCTCAGGATCCGCAGCAGCTGCGAGGCGGGTCCCGGCAGGCTGCTCAACGCCCGGACATAGGCCTGCTCGAGGCGATCAGAGACCGGCAGCGTACCCGTCAGGACCTCCCTGCCGTCGCGCCCAGCGGCCACCCCGAGCTCCACCAACGCCAGAGGCAGGCCGGCCGACTCACGCAGCACGACGGTGGCGACCTCGTCCGGCAGGTCGGGGACCGTGCGGTAGAGCAGCCGCGCGGCGTCGTCGTCCGGGAGTGGTGCGAGCGTGACGGTCGGCAGGGCGGCGTCTGCCAGGCGCTCGTCGCCCGCGCTGCCACTGGTCACGGCCACCAAGACGACGACGGGGTCGTCCGTCAGCCGTCGAAGGACGAACAGCAGCGACTCCCAACTGGCCTGGTCGATCCACTGGGCGTCGTCGATGACGAGCAGGACCGGACCTGCCTGCGCCCAGCTGAAGATGATCCGCAGCGCCTGCATCGCCGCCGAGAGCTGACCATCGTGGCCACCGGAGGCGAGCTCCGCATGGGACTCGGTCAAGTCGGGTCCGAGGAGCTCCTCCAGAGCCGCCAGCGGGGCATCACGTTCACGCTGGTGACCACCACATCGTCGGACCCGGAACCCGCGCCCCCGCGCCTCCGCCGTCGCGGCGTTCAACAG
Organism: uncultured Nocardioides sp.; assembly: GCA_964542635.1. Classification (GTDB taxonomy): domain Bacteria; phylum Actinomycetota; class Actinomycetes; order Propionibacteriales; family Nocardioidaceae; genus Nocardioides. The sequence goes on from CAZIVD010000002.1 coordinate 133,702, forward strand.
GTGCGTCTTGCCGATGCCCGCCGGCCCTCGGACCACGAGTCTGCGCTCGGGACCCTGGCCGATGGACCAGTTCTCGTCGCGAGCGGCTGTCAGCAGGTCCGTGAGCAAGGTCCACTCGCGGAGCCTGCCGACGACTCCGTCAGCCACGGCTCGCGGTCACCACCTGAACCGTCGACCCCCCGGCGGGACGCGCTGCTGTGTCGGGAGTCGACCGGTAGTCCCTGGGAGTGACCCCGTATGCCTTCTTGAACGCCCGTGAGAAGTGGGTGAGGTCACCGAACCCGGCGCCGTGCGCGATCGCCGCGATCGTCCGGTCCCGCTCCCCGTCGTCCTCCAGCGCAACACGGCACAGCTCGAGCCGCTGGTCACGGATCCAGGCACCGAGCGAGATCCCGGATCCGGACAGGATCTTGTACAGATACCGCACCGAGATGGCGTGCGCGTCAGCGATCTGTCGGGCGCTGAGCTCGGGGTCGGTGAGTCGCTGCCGGACGAAGGTCAGCACGCTCGCCTCGAGACTGTTGCCGCCCTTGGGCACTCCTGCGTTCACCCCGTTCACGTTAGGGAAGGGCACCGGTCCGGGTGTAGGTAGGAATACGCAAAAGGACCGATCTGGCTCAACGGCGTCGCGAGGGACGCCTCGGGCGGTGCCGGCCCGTGCTCTGGCCCAGGGTCTCCTGCTGGGGCGGCGTCACGGGCGGCGTGGCGAGCAGGGCCAACAGGTCAGGGTCGTCGGCGGGGAGACCGGTGGCCTCGACGAGGCAGTCGGTGAGCGCGTCGAGGTCCTCGGGCTCGGTGGGGTCGAGACCGAGCTCGACGCACGCCTGCCACGCCTCCAGGAGCTCGGGAGGCATGTCGGGAAGGGGGTCGCCCCCCGGGCCGGGTGTCGGCTCGGTCGTCGGCTCCCCGGGCGTCGGTGTGCCGGTCGGCGACCCCGTCGGTGAGACCGTCGGTGAGTCGGTCGGGGTCGGCGTGCCGGTGGGCGACGGGTCCGCGGTCGGGGTCTCCGACGGCGGCGCCTCGCTGGGGCTGGGCGAGGGAGTGTCGGTGGGCGTGGTGGTCTGCGTCGGAGTCGGCCTCGGCGAGGGCGGAGGCTGATCGCTCGGCGTCGCCGAGGGCGTGACCGAGGGGGTCGGCGAGGACGTCGTCGTCGGGCTCGGGCTGGCGGTGGGGGTGGGCAGGACCTCGAACGTCGGCTCGGGCGAGGGCGTGGCCGTCGGCGTGCCGTCGCCGTCACCCGGGTCACCACCGGGATCGCCCGTCGGCCAGGTCGGCGTCGGCCAGTTGGTGGGCGTACCGCCGAAGAGGCCGCCCAGACCCGGACCGGAGACCAGGTAGCCGTTCATCACGCGCAGTACGAGGTCGACGTACGCGTCGCTGTGGTTGTAGCTGAAGATCGCACGGCGCTGTCCGGCGAGGGTGGAGAGGTCGCCAGAGCCGGCGCAAAGGTAGACCGCCGAGGCCAGGGCGGCGTCGTCGATGTCTTGCGGATCGCGGCGGTCGTCGCCGTCGGCGTCGACCCCCACGACGGTCCAGGTGGACGGGATGAACTGCATCGGCCCGACCGCGCGGTCGACCCGGTCGTCGCCGTCGAGGACGCCGCCGTCGGTGTCGTCGATGCGCGAGGTGCCGGGGCCACCGGTCAGGCGGGGGCCGAGGATCGCCGGGTGCGCCACGCCGTCGGAGTCGAGCTGGGCACCGCCGAAGCGGCCGTGGTCGCTCTCCACGCGACCGATCGCCGCGATCAGCTCCCAGGAGATCCGGCAGGTGGGATCGGCCACGTTGATCACAGTGGCCGCTCGCTGGTAGGCCGTGAGCGCGCGGCCGGGAATGCCGTCGACGGCGACGGACCGGCCTACGGAGACTCCGAGACCGGGCACGGCCCGGCGCTCCTCGCCAGTGACCGAGGCGGGTGCCTGCACGCCGTCAGGCAGTTGCCGCACCGTGGGAGGCGCCGTTGTCGCTGCCGCGGCGGCCGCCGGCTGCACCACGACCGGAAGAGTCTGTGTGGCCGGTTGGTCGGGGCGGACCAGGCCGATGGTGACCACGGCGCACAGCGGGCCGAGCACCATGAGCAGGACGAGACGCCGGACGCCCGACGCGCCCGTCCGACGGCCCACCTGTGGACCGACGTCCTTGCTGTCGCCTCGCTGCACGGCCTCCCCCGACGCCACTCGCGCGGCAGCCCCGATGCTGCCGTGCAACAGGCTACCCCGACGGTCCGACGTCCTGACAGGAGGAGCGGGAACCGTGCCCGATACGTGACGTGGTCGACGATCTGCCGAGACCCCTCTCGTGGCCGACCCGATTGGCCCGGGCGGACCATTCCTCACCGCAGGTCCGCGCTCCTACTATCAGGAGGCGAGCCGGCGCGGAGAGGGGCGCTGATGCTGATCGAGGTGGAGGGTGCCAGCGGCGCCACAGCCGGTGCTGCCGTCACGCATGCCCTGGTCGTCGGGGTGAGCCACTATCCGTTCTTGGACGGGCCGGCCGCCACGCCTCAGGGCGAGCAGCTCGGGATGGCCAACCTCAGCACCGCGGCGCGCTCGGCCTCAGAGGTCGCGGCGTGGCTCCTCGAGGAGTACCACCAGCCCGACGCTCCTCTCGCCTCGCTCCGGCTGCTGCTGTCACCTGTGGAGGGCGAGCCTCTGCACGAGACGGTGGCCGGTCGGATGGGCGGGACCCCGACGCCAGCGACCAGGGACGAGTTGAAGAAGGCGTTCACGGCGTTCCGGGAGGCGTGTCGCAGCAACCCGGCGAACCGCGCCTTCGTGTTCTTCGCCGGTCACGGGATCCAGCTCAACAAGCACGGCGCGATCGTGCTGTTGGAGGACTTCGCGACCGCGGACGAGGACGACTTGCTCTACGGCGCGGTGGACGTGTTGGGCTGCTGGGGCTCCATGAACGAGACGGGCGGCGCCGACAACCAGGTGTGGTTCTCCGACGCCTGCCGGCAGCGACCCGAGATCGCGAAGCGGTTCGAGAGTCTCTCCGGGGCCTTCGCGCCCGGCAACCAGGGTCTGGGGAACGTCGCGGCCTCCCCGCTCTTCCTCTCCTCGTCGACGAGGGAGCAGGCCTTCGCCGACCCGACGAGCCTGACGATCTTCACCCAGGCGCTCCTCTGGGCGCTGCGCGGCGCTGCTGCGGCCGGCGCCGACGAGTCGTGCCCGGAGTGGCACGTGTCCTCCACCCGGTTGAGCGAGGTCCTGCCCCGGCGAGTGGTGGCGCTGCTGGCCGGGACCGCCAGCGACCAGTCGGTCGAGGTGACCGGCCGGGCGAACCCGGTCGTGGTCCAGCGGTTCGCCGAGACACCCCAGGTGGACATCGAGGTGGTCGTCACCCCTGAGGGCCTGGTGCCGGCGCCCACGGCGAACCTCCTGCTCGAAGGGGTCCAGCCGGTCGAGGTGGAGGCGTCCTGGCCGCTGCGGGTGCGGTCTGCGGCCGGGCTCTACCAACTCACGGTCGAGGCGGCGGGCGAGCTCCCGCGCCGGGGGCAGAAGCTCTTCAAGGCCGAGCCGCCGACCTGCACGACCACCGTGGAGGTGTCAGCTCCATGAGCAGCATCGACGCGGCAGAGACAGTCGGCACGGGGCGGCTCCGGGTGCGGGTCGACGACCAGTCCTACTTCCTGTCCACCAGCCTCCCGTTCGTGGTCCGCGACGCACGCTTGGCCGTGGTCCGCCGGGGGGTCACCGGGCAGCCGGATCTCGAGCTCGTCCCCGGTCTCTACTCGGTCGAGGCGATCACCCCGCGGGGCCGCTCGATGACCGAGCTGGTCCAGGTCGGCGTCGGTGAGACCAGCGAGCTGGTCGTGACCGAGGACTCGGGCCGCGAGGAGGACCCCCAGCCGGCACCGGGCTCCCGCGGCGGCGGGCAGGCGGAGCTGCTGGCCACCCAAGGGTGCGCGCTGACGGTGCGCGACGCCAGCGGCTGGGAGTTCGGCCCCGACCAGACACTCCTGGCGGTGCCGACGGCGACGTTCGACGTCGACGGGCGCCAGTGGGTGGTCGCGCTCCCGCTGAACCCGGTGGCGCGCCGCCCGGAGGAGGCCACCTGCAGGGTCGAGGTCGGCACCGACCCGGGTGCCTCGTGGTTGGGGATCCGGTTCTCCCCCAAGCGTCGCGTGGGCCGGACGCTGGACGGGCTGCTGCGACATCACGAGGTGATGTCCAGTGGCGCGCTGCTGGACGAGGCCTCCGAGCTGCTCCTGCACAAGTACTCCGACCCCGCGGCCGCCGCGCTCGGTGGCCTGACCCTGCAGCGTCTCGGGCAGCTCCGCCAGCGCCAGAGGTGGGTGGAGAACCTCGCCGAGGACTTCGAGTGGATCCCCGACGGGCGCGTGCTTCTGGCGGGCCTCCTCATGCTCGAGCGAGCCGACCTGGATCGCGGCCTCGACCTGTTGCTGGCCGCCACCTCCGAGCGGCCGATGTACACCGACGGTCTCTCCCTGGCCACCGAGCTGCTCCGCCGCTGGCCGGGCGAGGAACGGAAGGACGAGCGGATGGCCAGGCTCGGGGCGCTGGCGGAGTACTCCTGCGTGGCCGACTGGGAGGCGGTCGCCCTCACGACGCGGTCGGACGTCACATGGAGCTGACCTTCCTCGACGCCCGACAAGGCGACGCCGTCTGGGTGCGCTGGGGTGCGGGTCGCCAGCTGCTCGTGGACATGGGCACCGCCGGCACCGGGCGACGGATCGCCGACCTCTTCCGCGCCCTGCCCGAGGACCGGAGGGCCTTCGAGCTCCTGGTCGTCACCCACGTCGACACCGACCACATCGGTGGCGTGCTGACGGGCCTCGTCGACCCCGCGGAGCCGGTGCCCGTGACGTTCGCCGACGTGTGGTTCAACGGATGGGAGCACCTGCACGGACAGGTCCCGGCCGACGAGCGGCCCGACCTGGAGCCGATGGGCGGCGTCCAGGGAGAGCTGCTGACCACGTGGTTGAGGAAGCACGCGTGGAACGCCGCCTTCGACCGAGCCGCGGTGGTGCGCGGGCCGGCCGAGCTGCCCTCCGTCGACCTCCCCGACGGGCTCCGCGTGACCGTAATCGCGCCGGCGAAGGAGCGGCTCGGCGAGCTGGTCCCCGAGTGGCGCGACGCCGTCGCTGCCGCGCTGGAGCGGGGCACGCTCGACGAGGTCTCGCCAGGGCTGGAGGCGATGGGCCCGAGCACCCCGCCGATCCTGGAGAGTTCGGTGGACCTCGAGCTCCTCAGCGAGGAGGCCTGGGCCGCCGACGGCAGCAAGGCGAACGCCGCGAGCATCGCCCTGATCCTCGAGCACGACGGTCGTCGCGCCCTGCTGACCGGCGACGCGACCGCGGCCGAACTGGTCGACGGCCTCGCGCTGTGGTCGGGGGGTGCGCGGTCGTCGTTCGACCTGGTCAAGCTGCCCCACCACGGGAGCCGCAACAACGTCTCCCGCGCACTGGTGCAGGCGATCGACTGTCCCCTGTGGGTCTTCTCGAGCGACGGCACCACCTTCCGCCACCCGGACGCGGTGGCGATCTCCCGCGTGCTGCGCGACGCCGGACGCCCGGACCTCACCCTGGCGTTCAACGTGCCCAGCACGTTCAACGGCTGGTGGGCGGATGCCGAGTGGCAGCGGCTGTTCGGCTACATCCCGACGTACGGCGAGAAGGACGCCGGCCTGACGCTCACCCTGGCGTGAGCGGCCCAGCCTGGATCCGGACTCAGGCGCCGGAGAACCCGTTGAGGAGCAGGAAGAAGACGATCACGCCGATCACGAGCATGCCCACCCCGACCACGGCGCCGACCAGGATCGCGCGGGTCGAGGACACCTCCTCCCCCGCCAGCCCGGGGAGCAGGCGGCCGACGACGGCGCCGACCACGCCCATCACCACGGCGGCGACGGGGAGGATCCAGTTCTCGGTGCCCTCGCCATCGAGGAAGTACGCCGTCACCGGCAGGCTGAGCATGCCGAGCACCAGCAGCACCAGCAGGGCTCCGATCCGCTGACCCACCGCGCCTGTCGTCGCCATCGCCCGCCCCCTGCTGTCGTCCCCGGAGTGATCTCACCTGTCACCTGGGACCCGAGCCCGGCGTGAGCCTAGCGAGAGCGGGACCGTCTCAGCCAGCGGAAGCCCCTTGGCCGAGTGCGGGCCACGGACCTGAGATAGAGACCGGACACCCCGCACCCGAGGAGGCCCTATGCCCACGCGCACCGCTCGCACTGCCTGGAACGGCACCTTGGAGGAGGGCTCGGGACAGGTCGAGCTCTCCAGCTCCGGGATCGGCACCTACGAGGTGTCGTTCCCCAAGCGTGCTGCCGAGGACGCCGACGGCACCACCAGCCCGGAGGAGCTCGTCGCCGCTGCGCACTCCGCCTGCTACGCGATGTCCTTGTCGTCGTTGATCGCGAGGGCCGGCGGCAACCCGGTCGCCCTCGACGTTCGCGCAGACGTCACCCTGGGGCCGGACCCCGCTGGCGGGGTCAGGCTCACGGGCATCGTGCTCACCGTGCGCGGCGAGGTCGAGGGGCTCGACGCCGACGCGTTCCTCGCCGCGGCGACCAAGGCCAAGGAAGGCTGTCCGATCAGCAAGGCGCTCACCGGAGTGGACATCTCCTTAGACGCCGCCCTGGAGGAGTGACGCCCGTCCCCGGAGGGCGACGTTCAGTCGAAGGGCGTCGTGCGTGCCAGGGTCAGGGCACGCTGGTGGTCCCACCCGGAGGCCTGGTTGTAGAGCCAGGGGCGGCCGAACCACAGGTACCCGTCGACGTACTGTGCCGCCGCGGCGGCATCGGCGGCTTCGAGGTCCCAGGCAGGATCGGCGACGTCGGTGGTCGGTGGGATGCCGAGTGTGACGCAGCGCCGGTCGTCTCGGTCCACGCAGGCGCGGGCGTTGTCGAAGTTGGGGCCGTCGTAGGTGTAGCCCTTGAACGGCCTGCCGTTCTGGGCCGTGTTGATGACGGCGTACTTGCCCGGCATCCCGCGGTCGGCCAGGGCCCGGGAGATCGCGGCCGCAAAGCGCACCTGGCGCGCCGTGGAGTCGTAGTGGGTGCTGTTGAGCGCGAACCCGCGGGCCGAGGCCACTCCGGCCGGGACCAGGATGCGCAGCGCCTCGGCCGGGTCGTCCCGTAGCCAGTCGGCCGCACCGGCCTCGATGTAGACACTGACGTGGGGCTGGGCGCTGAAGCGCTCGGTCGCGTAGCGCATCAGGTCGAGGGGGACCTTCGATCCGCCCGGCGCGCAGAGCGCGAACGGTGCGTCGGGCTGCAGCACCAGGGCGACGTGGGCGTCACCGAGAGCGCTGGCGACCTTGTCGACCCAGGCCCTGTAGGCGGCCTTCTCCTGTCGCGTGGGCAGGCGTCGGCAGGCCTCGCGCTCCCAGGGCTGGATCGCGAACACGGCGAGCTGCACCAGCGCCTCGGGGTCTCCGGCCTGGCTGTTGACCACGTACTTGCGCACGTTCTTGTACACCCTGTCGGTGCGCAGCCAGTGACCGAACCACGTCGACTTCGGCCTCAGGGCGATCCTGGCCAAGAGGGTCCGCTCCGTGCCGCGGGCCTTGCGGTAGGCGCCCCAGGAGTGCTCGAGCGGGCCGCGGTAGACGCCCCAGGTCCGACCCACGAGTGGGTTGTCCGGTGTCAGCGAGGCCGCCCTCGCTGCGGCGGTCGCGACGGGAGGTGCCGCCGCCGGGGCGGGCGCGGCGAGGGCGGCGAGAGCGAGGGCGAGGGCGACCAGCGCCGAGAGGACCGGGGGGAAGGGACGGCGCACAGACTGCCCGGCGGGGGGACCTGGCATCGCATCAGGCTAGCCCCAGGGGCCGTCGGTTGTTCGCGGATCGAGACAGCACGGCCTAGGGTGCCTGGGGGTGCTGGTCGGGAGGACGGTCTTCGCGGTCGGGGAACTCCACGGAGACCTGCTGGAACCCCTTGTGACGCTGGGCCTTCGCGTAGTCGCGGTAGGCACGACGGTCGGCGTCGGTGAGCACCACTGCGTCGGTGAACGGCGTGAGCAACGATCGCGGCCACAGCCGCCGGCCGAGCACGACGTTGAGCTCGATGCCCAGCATCCCCGTCACGGACACGAGGAAGATCAAGGCCATCAGGCCGAGGACCAGCCCGAAGGTCTGGTTGAGGGTGGACGCCTTGGCCAGGACCTGGGTCACGTAGGCGGCCCCGACGAACTGCAGACCGTGCCACAGGGCGGCGGTCAGCAGGGCCCCCGGGAATGCGGTGCGGTTACGGTCGGACCGGGCCGCCGCCAGGCGCAGGAGGAGCGCCAGCACGCAGGCGACGACCAGCACGCTGAGCACCCGGGCCGTCCAGCGCAGGGGCGACTGCTCGAACAGCTCGAAGGCCGTGGTGTTGCTGACCAGCACCGACAGGGTGGTCAGGCCCAGGACGGCCAGTCCGCCGAGCGAGACCACGACCAGACCGCGCAGGCGCAGCAGGAACGGGTTCGGTCGGCTGTTGCGAGGCACCGCCCAGGCGATGTTGATGGCGTTCTGGATCGCCGACCCAAGGCCGAGGACGCCGTACAGGGCCGCGAGCCCGCCGATCACCACCGCCGGGGTCGAGCCGGTGAGGCCCTCGGGACGGCGGAACTGGTCGCCGATGATGGGGAACTGGCTGAGCGTGGAGTCCAGCACGCGGTCCTGCAGCTCGGGGTTGCCTTGGAGGACGAATCCCAGGATGGAGGTCGCGAGGAGCAGGAGCGGGAAGATCGCGAAGAGGGCGTAGTAGGTGATGATCACCGCCAGGTAGGTCGCCTGGTCGTCGAAGTACTTGTAGAGGACGGCGATCGGCAGACCGAGGATCGACCAGCGCCGCTGCGCCCGGTCCACCGGCCCGATCCGCCCGTCCTCCGCCACCACCGCCCTCTGCCGCCGTCCTCCCTGTCGGGTCAGCCTAGTGGCGAGGAGAGGCAGCCTCGTGCAGTGCAAGACTCCACCGCGCCGTGGCCGAGCCACGGCCCCCACGCCAGCCACTCTGCTCACCGGGTCTCGACACGGGCTCGCCTGGCGGCTCGCCCGGCTCGACCACCGAGAGTTCGCTGGTCGAGCCGCCGCGAGGAACGAGCGGCGCGTCGAGACCCGGTCGCCGGTCCAACAGAGGTGTCTCGTCAGCCCAAGTCGAAGAAGCGCTGCAGCTCGACGTCGGGGACCTTCGATCGGAACCCGTCGTACTGACTCTCCCGGCCGGCGGAGAAGGTGTCGACGAACCGGTCGCCGAACCAGTCCCTGGCCAGCTCCGAATTGCGAAGACGTTCGATGGCCTCGGGCATCGACCGCGCGTAGTCCGGTCCGCCGCCGGCCTGCTCGTAGCCGTTGCCCACCACCTCGGGCTCCGGCTCCAGGCCCTCGACGATGCCCGTCACCCCGGCGGCCACCATGGCGGCCACGATCAGGTGCGGGTTCGCGTCGGCCCCGGCGAGCCGGTTCTCGACCCGCAGCGTGGCCGGGTCGTGGCCCACGATCCGCAGGCAGGAGGTGCGGTTCTCGTAGCCCCAGGTGAGCCCGGGCGGTGCGAAGGTCCCCGGCGCGAAGCGGCGGTAGGAGTTCACCGTCGGGAGGAAGAGCAGCGACAGCTCGCCGAGGTGCCGTTGCAGACCCCCGAGGAAGTGGACGAAGGCCTTCGACATGCCGTGCGGCCCTCCGGCGTCGTGGAAGACCGGCTCCCCCGCACCGTCGAGCATCGACATGTGCACATGGCTCGACTGGCTGTCCGCCTCCTCGCTCCACCGCGGCATGAAGGTGACGCTGCGGCCCTGACGCAGCGCCAGCGCGCGGAGGAAGTTCTTGAGGAGGACCAGCTGGTCTGCAGGCCCGAGGCCCTCGCCCGCCGCGATGCAGGCCTCGAGGAAGCCACCCCCGATCTCCTCGTGCATCTTCGCGAGGTCGATGCGGAGATCGAGGCACAGGTCGGCCACGGCTTCGTACCACTCGGTCTGCAGCACCTGGTACAGCAGGAGGTCGTGGCTCTTGTGCAGCGTGGCCGTGCGAAGTCCTCGATAGCCCTTCTCGCGGGCACTCTCGGGGGTTTCGTCGAACAGGGTGTACTCGAGCTCGAGGCCGTATCGCGGGGCCAGGTCGTGTTCGGCGGCGCGTTCCAGCACCCTCCCCAGGAGGGAGCGGGGGCACAGGCCCGCCGACTCCCCCTCGTACGACGCGAGGAGCAGCAGGTCCCGCCCCTCACCGGACCATGGGAGCCGACGCGCGGAGCCCGGGTCGACCCGCATGAAGTCGTCGTGGAAGTCCGCCGACCCGTCGCTGATCCCCGGGAGCTCCAGGATCTCGTCGGTCGGGTCGAGCGCGAAGGTCACCGGCGACATGCCCATGCCGTTGCGCAGGATCGTGGTCAGGCTCCTGGTCGACACCATCTGGCCGCGCAGGAGCCCGTTGGTGTCGACCACGGCCACGGTTGCGTAGCCGCGCTCGTGAGCGGCGACGTACTCCTCCGGCGTCATGTCCGAGGCCATCTGCGCCCTCAGGCCTGAACGCCGGCGCCCGAGCCGGTGGCTGCGTCACCGGCCGAGGCGGAACTGCGCACGATCAGCAGCCCGATCACGAAGATCGCGATGGACGCGATCGGTGCGTAGACCACCGGTGCGCTCTGCTTGTAGACGGCTCCGAACACCGCCGCGCCGGTCACCACCATGCCGACGACGGACGCCAGGATCACCGCCCAGCGCTTGGGGTGGTCCGCCAGGCCGCGGAGGGCGCCGAGGCTGAGCAGGAAGTAGATGCACGCCATCGAGAACGAGCCGAACGCGGCCATCACGTTGAACATCGCCACATAGTGCGGGAAGTCCGGGCTGGCCCACAGGCTGGTCCACTGGGTCGTCACGAGGATCGCGACGAGGTAGGCGACCGTCACGAAGATTCCCGCGGCGAGCGGGGTCTTGCGGCTGGAGACGGTCGCGAGCACGGCAGGGATGCGACGGTCCCGGGCGAGCGCGAAGAGCCCCCGCGCGCCGGCGGTCGCGCAGCCGAGGAGGACGGCCAGCATGTCGAGGATGACGACCAGCTCCATGATCCGCACGATGGCCACCGAGCCGTAGCCCCCGACCGACTCCGGCGAGGCCAGCGCGAACAGCGGGGCCCCGGCGGCCTCGCCGATGACGTCGAGATCGAAGCCGAAGCCGGCGATCTGGGCGTAGCTGCCGAGCAGGTAGAAGCCGGTGACCGCGAGGACCGAGAACAGCACGGCCCTCGGGATGTCGCGCGCCGGGTGGTCGGTCTCCTCGCCGAGGTTGGCGGCGGTTTCGAAGCCGGTGTACAGCAGCACGCCGTAGAGCACGCCGAACATCACGCCGCTCAGGCCGTTGGGCGCCTCGGACGGGTCGAAGGTGCGCATCACGTCGTTGTCGCCGCCGACCTGGATGATCACGTAGATGAAGAAGATCGCCACCACGACGATCGACACCACGGCCAGGGTCAGCTGCAGCCGGGTCGACAGGGCCACGCCGAAGTAGCCCGTCACCGACACCAGCACGAGCAGGGCCAGGTCCCAGCCCAGCTCCGAGAGGATGCTGTTGCCGAACTCGCCCTCGAGCGTGTCGTGGATGGTGCCGCCGAGCATGATCAGGATCGCGCAGCCGAGGATCAGCACGCCGGCGTAGTAGAGGAGTCCGGAGGCGCCTCCGACGCGCTGGCCGAGTCCGTCGGTGACGTAGTCGTAGAGCGACCCGGCCGCGTGGATCCGGCGGGCGTACTGGGCCACGATCCAGCCGAAGCCCAGGACGCCCACCGCGGCGACCAGCACTGCGAGGGGGGCCGCGATGCCTGCGCCGTTCCCCGAGACGGACGTGATGCCCATGACCAGCGGCACCAGGAACGCGATGGAGAACACCGGTCCCATGAAGCCGACGGACTGGGCGACTGCGTCGACGAGCCGCAGCTTGGTCCCCGAGCCGAGCGTGTGCTGGCCCCCCGTGCCCGGTCCGGGCTGCTGGGTGCTCTGATCGGTCACGCCGTTCCCTCCTGAGGATGGTCGGTGAACACGGTGCTCACCGTCGTGAAGCGCCGCTGGTGGTACATCAGCGGCGCGGGTGGCCCGTCCTCCGGCAGGAGGACGTCGAGCACTCTCCCGATGAGCACCAGGTGGCTGGCCTGGTAGAGGGTGTTGGACACGTGGCACACGAGACTGGATGCCGCGCCGGTCAGCACCGGCGTCCCCGTGACGTGGCGCGACCAGGTGTCCTCGTCGAAGCGGTCGGAGCCCTGGAGCCCGGTGCGTCCCGCGAAGGTGGCGGCCACATGCTCCTGGTCGCCCGCCAGGATGTTCACGGAGAACCACCCCGTCAGCGCCAGGGCCTTGGCCAGGCTCGACCCCCGGTTGACGCAGGCGACGATCTGAGGCGGCTCGGTCGACAGCGAGCACACGGCGGTCGCGGTCATGCCAGACTGCTCGCCGTCCGGCGTCGCCGCGGCGATCACGCAGACCGTCGCCGCCAACGAGCTCATCGCGGTCAGGAAGTGCTGGGCCACCTGCTCCTCGTAGGCCTGACCCTCGTCCTCCAGCATCCAGCCCGGGTACGGCGACGCGGGGGCCGCCTCGTCGCGCCACGCCTCGTTGGGCTGCGGGCCGCCGTCCTGGGGACCCGGGGGCGGGGCACTCACGCGGGGTCCTCTGCTGCTGCGGTGGGCCCGAGCGCATCCGTTCCGACCGGCCGCGTGGGTGCCACTGCGCCCTGCAGCAGGCCCTCGGTGACCACGGGGACGCCGTCCAACGCCACGCTGCAGTCGAGCATCGGCAGGTCGAAGTGGCAGCGCGTGAAGCGGTCGGCGTTCTCGTTGGCGCCGGTCGAGTACATGAAGTTGCCCTCGAACGCCCGCGCCTCGATGGCGTTGGTCTGGGAGCGGTCGTAGAGATCGAGCGCGTCCCACCGGGCGCCCGGGTTCATGCCCCACCCCAGGTGGGAGCTCGCATAGGCCTCGCGGTCGCCGAACGCCGCCATGTAGCTCGCCAGTTGCCGCGCGTCCACGCCGTCCCCGCTCACGTCGACGACGTAGTCGTCGCGGATCGTGAGCCGGATCGGCGACCGCACGTAGGACTTGAAGGTGCAGTTGACGTCGCCGGGGGCGAGCACGATCGTGCCGTTCACGCTGTTGCGGGCCGGGAAGGCCAGCACCAGGCCGCCCGGCCAGTGCGCGATGCTGCCGGGGCCGGACGTGACGCCGGTCGAGCCGGCACGGAAGGAGCCGTCGAGCCGCACCGTCAGGTCGGTGCCCGCCGCCGAGGTGACGGTCATGGTGGACGCGGCGCTGATCATCTCGAAGCCGACGTGCACCCGACGAGCCATGTCCTCGTCGTGGTGCATCCGCTCGAAGGTCTCCGGCAGCTCGTTGGAGATCATCAGCACGCGCGAGCCCGACTCGAGGATCGCGCGGAGCTCCCGGGCGTGCAGCAGGCCCTCGACCGTGCAGTCCACGACGAAGTCGGCCCTGCAGAGCGCCGCGATCGCGGCCGGGTTCTGCTGGAGAGCGAGGCTGGTGCCGGTCGAGCGCAGCGCCACCGGTCCGGGGTTGGCCGGCGTGGGCATCGACAGCAGGAAGGTCTCGACCCCCATGGACTGGGCGGCCATCAGGGCGGACTGCACGATCTCGGGGCGGCTCGCCGACTCCGAGAGCACCACGCAGAGCTCGTCGGTGGCGAGGCCGCAGAGCGCGAACTGCTCGGCGAAGCGCTGCACCCAGCGCCACTCGGTCGCCCCGGGAATGCTGTTCATGCGGCGTCCTGACGTCGGGAGAGCCACAGGCTGCGAAGTGCGTCGTTGACGGCGCCCGGGGCCTCGAGGTTGAGCAGGTGTCCTGCCCCGGGTACGACGACGAGCTTCGCGCCGGGAACTCTGCGGGCGATCTCCTCGGCGTAGGAAGGCGGGGTCTCGGTGTCCCGCTCCCCCACCAGCACCAGGGTCGGCACGGAGATCTCGTGGAGCCGCGCCCGGGTGTCGTGCTCGACCAGGGCACGGCAGGACGCCGCCAGCGCCTCCGGTGGGACGGCGGCGATGGAGGCAGAGGCCCTGGCGCGCACGTCGTCGGGGCACGCCGGCCCCACGAGCCCCGCGACGATCGCCTCCGCCCGCGTCCGGCGCCCCGCCGGGTCCGGCGGCGGGTCTATCCGGCTTGCCAGCCAGCTCTCGCGCGTCGTCACGCCGTCGAGTCCGAACGCCGGGCTGGTGTCGAGCAGGGCGAGCGTGCGCACCAGCCCGGCGTGGTCGAGGGCGAGGTGCTGGGCGACCATCCCCCCGAACGAGAGCCCGACCACGTCGACCGGCTCCGGCTCCCCCGGACCGTCGTCGAGCTCGGCGATCCAGTCGGCGGCGAGGGAGGCGAGCTCGCCGAGGCTTCCGGGGAGACCGGGCGACTCGCCGTACCCGGGCAGGTCCCAGGCGACGCAGTCGCGCACGTCGGCCAGGCCGGCGAGCTGGGCGTCCCAGTCGCTGCGGCGGCCGCCCAGCCCATGCAGGAAGACAGCCCGGGGAGCACCCGGGGTGTCCGACCCGCGCCACGCGAGGACCGAGCTCCGGTGGTCGCGCAGACCCCTCGGCATCGCCATAGGCGGGGAGTGTAGGGATCGGCCGAGCCTGGTGTAAAGGGGTCTGTCAGAAGCGTTGACATCCGCGTCGACCAGGCCCCACGATGACGCTCATGTCTCTGCAGACGACCGCCTCCCCCTCCGTCAGCCGCGACGAGATGGTCGACCGGGTCCGCCGGCTCGGACCGGCCTTTGCCGAGCGCGCCGTCCGCTACGACCGCGACGCGAGCTTCCCGTGGGAGAACTTCGCCGACCTCCGTGAAGCCGGCCTGCTGGCTCTGTGCGTGCCCGCGGAGCACGGCGGTCTGGGCGCCAGCTTCGCCGACTACGCCCGCGTCTCGGCCGAGATCGGGCGCTACTGCGGCGCCACCGCGCTCACCTTCAACATGCACAACGCCACGATGCTGTGGGCCGGCGAGGTGGCCGACCTGCTCGACTTCCCGGCCGAGGACCGCGCCCTCCACAACAGTCGGAGGGCCGCGATGTTCCGGGGGGTGGTGGAGGACGGCACGATCCACAGCCAGCCGTTCAGCGAGGGGATCTCCGCGGGGGCCACCTCGGGGGTGCACACCAAGGCCGAGCCGGTCGACGGAGGGTTCCGGGTCACCGGACGCAAGATCTTCGCCTCCCTGTCGGGCGCGGCCGACCGCTACAACGTGACCTGCCAGGTGCCCGGAGAGCCGTTCATCCGGCTGCTGTCGATCCCCGCCGACGGGGACGGCATCGAGATCGTCGGCGACTGGGATCCGCTCGGCATGCGCGGCACCGTCTCCCGCACGCTGCTGTTCACCGACACCTTCGTCCCGGCCGACCACGAGGTGCTGCCGCCCCGTGGCTACGACCAGGCGGCCCAGCGCTTCCCGTTCCTCTTCATGTCGTTGGCGCCCAGCTACCTCGGCCTCACCCGCGGCATCGTGGACTTCACCCGGTCCTACCTTCGTGGCGAGGCCCCCGGCCAGCGGCCGGGCTCCGCACGCCGCGACCTCCCGCAGAAGCAGGCCGGGTGGGCCCAGATGCAGATCGACTACACGCTCTCGCGCGCCGCCCTCTACGACGTGCTCGACAACATGCGGATCGACCCCGACGAGGAGCTCCTCGCGCGTGCCTGGGCCGCGGTCTTCACCGTGATGGAGAACGCCAACAAGGTCGCGGCCCTCGCCATCCGCGTGTGCGGCGGTCAGAGCATGCTCAAGGACCTGCCGCTGGAGCGGATGTACCGCGACTCCCGGCTCGGCATCACGATGCTGCCCTGGTCGGGCGAGGTGTGCCTCGACCGGCTCGGCACCGCCATGCTGTACGACTGAGCCTCACTCCCGCGCCCCGCCGCGGGTCCGCCGACCTCATGAGAGGACCCCGATGTCTCGCACGGCAACCTCAGGGCGGCTGACCCGCGAGCGCATCGTCGAGGCCGTCACCGAGCTGCTCGAACGCGGCGGGATCGAGGCGGTCTCCACCCGCACCGTCGGCGAGGCGCTGCAGGTCCACCCCACCGCCCTGTACCGCCACTTCCGGGACATGGACGAGCTGCTCCGCGACGCCGCCGACCGGATCCTCGACGACCTGCTCGACGACCTCGACCACACCGACGACGCGTTGGAGACGACCGCCGTCGTGTGCTGGCGGCTCCGCCGGGTGCTGATGGCCCATCCGGGCGCCGCCCGGGTGATGGCGGCCGGGCCGTCGCGGATGCCCAACGAGCGGGCCCTGACGGAGGTGATGCTCGGGCTGCTCGGGCAGGCCGGTCTCGGGGTCGAGGAGGCGGCTCTCGCCTACCACGCGCTCATCGAGTACGTCGTCGGGTCGGCCGCCCTCGACACCGCGTCGGGGATCGAGACCACCGAGGACGTCGAGGCCCGGCACCGGGCCTGGCGCGCGGACTACTACGCGGCCTCGCCGCAGGAGTTCCCCGAGACCCTCAGGGTGGCCGAGCACCTCTATCCACCGCTCGACGAGCAGTTCCGCTACGGGCTCGACCTGCTCCTCGCCGGCCTGCGCAGCCGTGCCGATCATGGGCAGCCGCCCTCATGAACGGCTTCCGGCTCAGCCCCGAGCAGTCGGCGTACGCCGCGTGGGTGCGCGAGGTGGCCCTCCGGGAGCTGACTCCGCTCGCCGGCACCGCCGGCAGCGCCGTCAACCGCCCCCTGCTGCTGGCGATGGGACGTCTCGGGCTCCTGCGCGGCCTCTTCGGCGGGAGCCCAGAGGAGTCGCCGCAGGACGCGGCCGCGATGCAACTGTGCCTGCTGCGCGAGTCGCTCGCCCAGGTCAGCGGCGAGGCCGAGACCGCCCTGGCCCTGCAAGGGCTCGGCAGCTACCCGATCCTCCAGTCCGGCTCCCCCTCGCAGGTGGAGCGGTGGATCCCTCGCGTCGTGACCGGCGAGGCGGTCGCTGCGTTCGCCCTGTCGGAGCCCGGCGCCGGGTCGGACGCGGCCGCGCTCGCCCTCCAAGCCGAGCCGGACGGCGACGGCTGGCGGCTCTCCGGCGAGAAGATCTGGATCTCCAACGCGCCCGAGGCAGACGTCTACACCGTCTTCGCACGCACGACACCCGACGCTCGGGCCCGGGGCGTGACGGCGTTCGTGGTCGACGGGAGCAGCCCGGGACTCGGCGGTGAGCACCTCGACCTGTTGGCCGAGCACCCGATCGGCCGGCTCACCTTCGACGGCGTCCTCGTCGGCCCGGACGACGTGCTGGGCGAGCAGGACCGGGGCTTCGTGGTCGCGATGCGCACCCTGGACCTGTTCCGGCCGAGTGTCGGAGCGTTCGCGGTCGGGATGGCACAGGCCGCGCTCGACGCCACGGTGGCCCACGTGCTCCAGCGTCGCGTGCAGGGCGGCCTCCTGGCCGACCAGCAGGCGGTCGCGCACCGACTGGCCGACCTCGCCACCGACCTCGAGGCGTCCCGGCTGCTGGTCTACGCCGCGGCCAGCGCCTACGACGACGGCACCGAGCCCGAGCGGCAGAGTCGCCGCTCGGCGATGGCCAAGCTGCACGCCACCGAGACCGCCCAGACCGTGATCGACGGCTGCGTGCAACTCCACGGGGCGGTGGCGCTGCGCAAGGGGCACCTGCTCGAGCACCTCTATCGCGACGTGCGGTCGCTGCGGATCTACGAGGGCGCGTCGGAGATCCAGCGCACGATCATCGCGCGCGACCTCTTCCGGCAGGATGGCGCTTCATGAACCTCACCCCCGAGGGCTACCGCTTCCGCGGCTCGGTCCCGCTGACGGAGTCGTGGGAGCACTTCCGCTTCTCCAAGGCCGACGGCGTGGCCACCGTGACCCTGGACCGGCCGGAGAAGCTCAACCCCCTGACGTTCGAGAGCTACGCCGACCTCCGGGACCTCCTCGCCGAGCTGCCCCACCAGCAGGACGTGCGCGTGCTGGTGATCCGGGGCGAGGGCAAGGCGTTCTGCGCGGGCGGCGACGTCAACGAGATCATCGGCGAGCTGATCCGGATGGAGCCGCGCGACCTGATCCGCTTCACGAAGATGACCGGCGACGTGATCCGGGCGATGCGCGAGTGCCCGGTGCCGATCGTGAGCGTCATCCAGGGGATCGCTGCCGGCGCCGGCTCGGTGATCGCGCTCGCTTCGGACTTCAGGGTCGTGGGCCACTCGGGCCGCTTCGCCTTCCTGTTCACCAAGGTCGGACTGTCGGGCGGCGACATGGGAGCGGCGTACCTGCTGCCCCGGGTCGTCGGCCTCGGCCGCGCGACCGAGCTGCTGATGCTGGGCGACACCATCGACGCCGCCACCGCGGACCGCTACGGATTGGTCTCCCAGCTCGTGCCCGACGAGGAGCTGGACGACGCGGGCGCCGCGCTCGCCCGGCGGCTCGCGGACGGACCGACCCTGGCCTTCGCGCAGACGAAGTCGCTGCTCACCCGCGAGCTCGACATGCCGATCGGCAGCGCCATGGAGCTCGACGCGATGACCCAGGCGCTGCTGATGACCAGCCGTGACCACGCGGAGTTCCACGCGGCCTTCAACGAGAAGCGCCCGCCGCGCTGGGAGGGCCGCTAGCCCCCGCCTGCCGGAATCCCCGGTCGGCCGGGTATCCCGCCGGTTCGGCGTCGGTGCAACGACGCCGAACCCACGGCAACCCTCACGAACCTTGGGCCTCTCGGTGGAGAACGGCGTGCCCCTGGACCTCGACCAGCGCCTCCCGGTCCCACAGTCGGCTGACGCCGATGCCCGCCATGGCCGGGTAGTCGGTGCCGACGAGCCGCCGCCAGACCTCGCCGATCTCGCGGGCGTGCGCGCGGTAGTCGTCCATGTCGACGATGTAGACGGTCAGCGAGGCGAGCTGGTCGGGTCGGCCGCCGGCCTCGCGGAGCGCGGCGAGCAGGTTGCCCAGCGCCAGCTCGAACTGGGCCACCACGTCGTCGCCGACGATGCTGCCGTCCGGAGCCATCGCGGTCTGGCCGGCCAGGAAGACGATCGTGCCCGAGCCGACCACGGCGTGCGAGAAGCCCGCAGGGCGAGCTAGGTCGGCCGGGTTGACGCGGCGCAGGCTCATGGCTCGATCATCGCTGCACGGCTCCCCCGTCGACCACCAGGCCCTGTCCGGTCACACCGCCGTTGCCGATCAGGTACCAGGCCGCCTCGGCGACCTCGTCGGGCGTGATCAGGCGGCCGATCGGCTGCTTGGCCGCGAGCAGCGCGCGGGCCTCCTCCTCGCTGCGGCTCGACACGGCGACGATGCCCGCGACGGACTGGTCGGTCATGGGGGTGTCGACGTAGCCCGGGCAGACGGCGTTCACCGTCACGCCGGTGGTCGCCAGCTCGGCGGCGGCGGAGCGGACCAACCCCAGGACCCCGTGCTTGCTGGCGGTGTACGCCGCGATGTACGGCTCGCCGACCCGCGCCGCGGTCGAGGCGACGACGACGATCCGTCCCCAACCGGCGGCGCGCATGGCCGGGACGGCCCGGCGTACGCACCGGAACGGCGCCGTCAGGTTGAGGTCGAGCATCCGCTGCCAGTCCTCGTCGGAGGTGCGGTCGACCCGTGCCGAGACCGCCGCGCCGGCGTTTGCGACGAGCACCTCGACCGGGCCCCAGGCCTCCTCGACCTCGGCGAAGAGCCGGTCGGCGGCCGTCGGCTCGGTGAGGTCGACGGGCACTGACAGCGTCGAACCAGGGCACGCCGCCGCGACCTCGGCCAGCTGGTCCGCGCTCCGGGCGGTGAGCGCGACCCGGAAGCCTTCCTGGCTGAGCCGCAGGGCGATCGCGCGGCCGATGCCGCGACCCGCGCCGGTGACCAGGGCCACGCGGCCGGTCTCGCCCCCGCTCACGGACGCCACCTGCGGTGGGCCGTGCCCCCGGCTCCGGAGCGGATCAGCTCGAGCCTCGGGGGCGGCCCGTCGGTGCGCCCGGTCTGGGGCTTGCGCGCCCCCGCCCGCCACGGGGCCGGCCACGTCGCTCCCGGCCCCCAGTAGTCCTGCTCGGCAGCCGCGTGCAGCGTCCAGTTCGGGTCGTAGAGGTGCGCCCGGCCCAGCAGGCAGAGATCCGCCCGGCCGGCGAGCAGGAGCGAGTTCACGTCGTCGTAGGAGGAGATGATGCCGACGGCCATCGTCGCGAGTCCCGCCTCGTTGCGGATCCGGTCGGCGTACGGCGTCTGGTAGGACCGCCCGAACGCCGGTCGCTCGTCGGAGACGACCTGTCCACTCGACACGTCGACGATGTCGGCTCCCGCGTCGGCGAAGGCGCGGGCGATGTCGACGGCCTCGGCGGCGTCCACTCCACCGGGGAACCAGTCGGTGGCCGAGATCCGCACGCTCATCGGCTTGTCGTCGGGCCACGCCTCGCGGACCGCGGCGAACACCTCGAGCGGATAGCGCAGCCGGTTGGCCAGAGACCCGCCGTACTCGTCGGTTCGGTGGTTGGTGAGCGGCGAGATGAAGGACGAGAGCAGATATCCGTGGGCGCAGTGCAGCTCGAGCAGGTCGAAGCCGCCGCGGTCCGCGCGACGGGCGGAGGCCACGAACTCGTCGAGGATGGCCCTCATCTCCTCCTGGGTGAGCTCGCGCGGGACCTGGTTGACCCCTTCCTTGTAGGGCAGGCCCGACGGGCCGACGACCTCCCAGTTGCCACTCGGCAAGGGCTCGTCGATGCCCTCCCACATCAGCCGGGTCGAGCCCTTGCGGCCCGAGTGACCCAGCTGCATGCCGATCTTGGCGGCGGACTCGGCGTGGACGAAAGCGGCGATCCTGCGCCAGGCGGCTTCCTGCTCGTCGGTGTAGAGGCCGGCGCAGCCTGGCGTGATCCGTCCGTTCGGAGACACGCACACCATCTCCGTCATCACGAGGCCAGCACCCCCCAGCGCCTTGCCGCCCAGGTGCACGAGGTGGAAGTCGCCCGGGAGCCCGTCGGTGGCGCAGTACATGTCCATCGGCGAGACCACCACTCGGTTGACCAGGTCGAGCCCGCGGAGCCGGAACGGCTGGAACATCGGCGGACGGACCTCGCCCGTTCCGAGCCCGCGGGCGGCCTCGTGCCGCGCGAACCAGGCGTCGATCCCGTCGACGAACTCGGGATCGCGCACGCGCAGGTTGTCGTAGGTGACCCGTCGGCTGCGCGTCATGATGTTGAAGGCGAACTGCTCGGGGTCCTGGTGGAGGTACTGCCCGAGGTTCTCGAACCACTCCAGGCTGGCCTGTGCGGCGCGCTGCGTCGACAGCACGACCGGGCGACGCTCGGCCTCGTAGGCGAGCAGCCCCTCGGCGACGGTGGGCTGCTCGTGGAGGCACGCAGCCAGGGCGAGCGCATCCTCCATCGCCAGCTTGGTGCCGGATCCGATGGAGAAGTGCGCCGTGTGGGCGGCGTCGCCGATCAGCACGACGTTCTCGTGGCACCAGCGCTCGTTGCGCACGGTCGTGAAGCTGATCCATCGTGAGTTGTTGAGGAAGACCTCGTGGTCCTCCAGGACGTCCGCGAACAGCTCGCGGACCAGGGCGACGGACTTCTCGTCCGACTCCCCCGGCAGGAACTCGCGGTCCGCGAAGCCGTCGAAGCCGGCCCGCCGCCAGACCGCCTCGTTCATCTCGACGATGAACGTGCTGCCCTGGTCGCTGTAGGGGTACCCGTGCACCTGCATCACGCCGTACGGCGTCTCGCGGATGTAGAACTTGAAGGCGTCGAAGACCTTGGCCGTGCCGAGCCACATGTACTTGCAGTTGCGCACGTCGAGGTCGGGCCGGAAGGTCTCGGCGTGGCGGCTGCGCACCACGGAGTTCAGCCCGTCGGCGGCGAGGACAAGGTCGTAGTCCGCGGCCAGCTCGTCCACGTCGGGAGCGACCGTGCGGAAGTGGACGCGCACCCCCAGGTCACGGCAGCGGGCCTGGAGGATCTGCAGCAGCCGCTGGCGGCTCATCGCAGCGAAGCCGTGTCCCCCGCTGGTGAGCACCCGGTCGCGCACGTGGACGTCGATGTCGTCCCATCGTGCGAACTGCGCCTGCATCTCCTCGAAGATCTGCCGGTCGGCCGACTCGATGCCGCCGAGCGTCTCGTCGGAGAACACCACGCCGAATCCGAAGGTGTCGTCGGCAGCGTTGCGCTCCCACACCGTGATCTCGCGGGTGGGGTCGAGCTGCTTGGCGAGCGCTGCGAAGTAGAGGCCACCCGGCCCGCCTCCGATGACGGCGATCCTCACGACGCTCCCGCCTCCTCGGTCTCCTCGACCGCTCGGTCGCGCAGCCTGAACCGCTGCACCTTGCCCGTCGTCGTGCGCGGGAGGGCGTCCAGGAACTCGATGGCCCGGGGGTACTTGTACGGAGCGATCCTCTCCTTGACGAACGCCTGCAGCTCCTTCACGAGCTCTTCGCTCCCCTCCTGGCCGGCGGCGAGCACGACGTAGGCCTTCACCACCTGGCCGCGCGCCGGGTCGGGCGCGCCGACCACTGCACACTCGGCGACGGCGGGGTGGGCGGTGAGGGCCTCCTCGACCTCCGGACCGCCGATGTTGTAGCCGGAGGAGACGATCATGTCGTCGCCGCGCGCGACGTAGTGGAAGTACCCCTCGTCGTCCTGCACGAAGACGTCGCCGGTCAGGTTCCACCCCTCCTGGACGTACTGCCGCTGGCGGGGGTCGGCGAGGTAGCGACAGCCCGTCGGCCCCTTCACGGCGAGCCGCCCGGGCGTGCCGGCCGGGGCCGGTCGCAGGTCCTCGTCGAGGATCGTCGCGCGGTAGCCGGGCACCGCGACGCCGGTCGAGCCGGGCCGGATGTCGTCGTCGGCGGCCGAGATGAAGACGTGCAGCAGCTCGGTCGACCCGATGCCGTCGATGAGGCGGACGCCGGTGGCGTCGCGGAACTGCTCCCATGTCGACTGCGGCAGGTGCTCGCCCGCGGACACGGCTCGGCGGAGTCCGGCCAGCTGGTCGGCGCAGCCGGCCGCGAGCATCGCCTTGTACGCCGTGGGGGCGGTGAAGCAGACGGTGGCCCCGGCGGCCGCGATGTGCCCCGCGAGCTCGGTCGGCGTCGCCCGCTCGATCAGCAGGGTCGCGGCGCCGACGCGGAGCGGGAAGACCACCAGCCCGCCCAGGCCGAAGGTGAAGGCCAGCGGAGGGGTGCCTGTGACGACGTCGTCCGTACGCACCTGGACCACGTGGGTGCCGAACGTGTCGGCGATGGCCAGCACGTCGCGGTGGAAGTGCATGGTGGCCTTGGGACGCCCGGTCGTCCCCGACGTGAACGCCAGGAGCGCGACGTCGTCGGCTGCCGTCTCCACCGGCGGACAGCCGTCGAGCGGCCTGCCCTCGGCCCGGGCCGCCAACTCGTCGGTGATGACCAGCGGCGCGCCTCCCAGGTCCGCGGCTCGCAGGTCCTCGACGAACCGCGGGTCGCAGACCGCCAGGTCGATGCGCGCGATCTCGGCCACCGTCGTCAGCTCCGACGGCCGCAGCAGCGGCATCGTCGTGACGGCGACCGCGCCGATCCGCAGCGTGGCCAGCCAGCACACGACCAGGTCGGGGTTGTTGGGAGCCCGCAGGAGCACGCGGTTGCCGGGGACGATCCCGTGGTCGTCGCGGAGCACCTGCGCGATCCGGACGACCCGGTCGCGGACCTCGCCGTAGGTCAGCCGCTCCCCCGCCGGGGACAGCAGGCACGGACGATCGGCACCGTGCTGCTCGATCACCCGGTCCAGGATCTCGGTCGAGCAGTTGAGCCGGTCAGGATAGCGGACGTCGTCGATCTCGAAGACCAGGTCGGGCCATTCGTCCAAGGGCGGCAGGTGCTCCCGGCAGAAGGTGTCGACGTGCGCGGACGGCGAGAGTCGCTCCGACCTCATTGACTCAGTATGTCGCATCCCTGACGATAGTCAACAGAACGTCATTGTCCGCGCGGATCGCTGAGGGAAGGAGGGCTCACGTGGCTCGGACAGCACCCGACATGCACCCTCCCCGGGCTCTCATCGTGACGCTCTTCGGTCTGTACGCCCGCGAGTCGGACGACTGGCTAGGGATCGCCACGCTCGTGCGCCTGATGGCCAGGCTCGGTGTGGACGAGGCCAGCGTGCGCTCGTCGGTGTCGCGGCTCAAGCGCCGCGGCACCATCCATGCCGAACGCCGCGCGGGCGCGGCCGGCTACACGCTCGACGCGCGGACCCACCATCTGCTCGATCTCGGCGACCGCCGGATCTTCACCCCGCGCCGCGCCGACCTCCAGGACGGATGGGTGCTCGCCGTGTTCAGCGTCCCGGAGGCGGAGCGCGAGCAGCGGCACGTGCTGCGCACGCGGCTGACCCGGCTCGGGTTCGGCACCGTGTCCGCCGGAGTCTGGATCGCCCCTCGACACGTGGAAGACGAGGCCCGCGACGTCCTGGCGACCGGAGGGCTCGAGCGCTACGTGGACCTGTTCCACGCGTCGTACGCCGGGTTCGGGGCCGTGCGCGAGCAGGTCGCGACCTGGTGGGACCTGGACGAGCTCGACACCCGGTACGCCGAGTTCGACGCCACCCACGCCCCGCTGCTGGCGGCCTGGGCTGCCCCTCGTCCCGTCGTGCACCTACCCTCAGGGGGCGACGGGACCGAGCCGGAGGCGTTCGTCGACTACGTGCGGACGGTCACCTCCTGGCGGCGGCTGCCCTATCTGGACCCCGGGCTCCCACCTGAGGTGTTGCCGGACGACTGGTCGGGGGGCCACGCCACCGAGACCTTCGCCTCGCTGCGGCGCCTGCTGGATTCCCCGGCCCGCCGCTTCGTCGACTCCGTCCGCTCCCTCTGAGACTCGCCGTCGGCCTGCCACCGCATGCCCAAAGGTCCAGGTGGGTACTCAGGCTTCGTGACTCCGCACGACGGACGTCCCCAGGGATGACGACAACGACGACGGATGACCGGCTAGGACTCAGGGAGGACACCATGTACGGCAAGGTGATGTTGCTCGGCGCGTTCGGCGCCGGCTACGTGTTGGGCGCACGGGCGGGACGCCAGCGCTACGAGCAGATCGCGTCCCAGGCGCAGCGCTTCTGGAACGACCCGCGGGTCCGGGCCAAGGCCGGCCAGGCCCAGGACCTGGCCAAGGACACGCTCGACCAGGCGGGATCCAAGCTCGCCCAGACGGACCTGGGCCAGAAGGCCAGCGACCTGGTCGGCAGCAAGGACACCGGCAAGGCGGGCTCGCCCAACTCGTCCGGCTGACGGCAGGACCCGCTACTTGGCGCGTCAGTCGCGTCTTTCGGGAGGATCTCCGGCACCTGGTGCCGGAGATCCTCCCCCGTCGAGTACTTCCGCGTGGGGTCTGTGCCGCGCACGCCACTTCTGGTTCAGTGGGTCCGGCGCTGCGGAGCCCCGCACCGCGCCTCCTGGCTCGGGTCTGGATCCACTCCCAGGAAGGGATGACCGATGACGTTCTTCCTTTGGATGGTGTCCGTGGTCCTGCTCGTCGCAGGGATCTACTTCCTGCTGCAGCGCCAGTGGCTGTACGCCGCCATCGCGCTCGTCGTCGGCGCCCTCATCGGCCCGCTCGGCGTCAGCCTCATCAAGTAGCCACGTCAAGCCCCGAGCGAACTCATGCCCGAATGACCGGTCGAGTTCGCTGGCTTCCGACTCCGTCAGCGGCCAGCCGGTCCGACAGGCGCCTCCTCGGGCACCAGGGTGTTGGGTCCCGCGGTGTTGCTGAGCGACCCGACCTTCACGACGGTCAGCTTCTTGTAGTCGATGGAGGTCGACGTGCCGGTGCAGTAGAGGTCCACGGTCGACGTCGCGGCGACGGTGAACGATGCCAGGTTGGAGACGCTGCCGTAGGCGCCCGAGACGTCTGGTAGGTCGTCACCATTGATGTCCTGGGTCGAGCCATTCACCCGGAGCTGGCAGTAGACGTAGGCGATCCCTCCCGTCGCCGAGCGATGGCCGAACACGTTCGCAGACGCCACGTAGCTGCCTGGTGCCACGGACATGTTGAGCACGGACTTGAAGGTGGGGTACGCGAGTGTGGTCCCAGTGTTGTTGAACACTGTGGTGGCGTTGGACGGTCCGATCGGTCCGGTCTCTCCGGTGGCGCCAGTGGCGCCCGCAGGTCCGGTGGCGCCAGCAGGTCCGGTCGGGCCGGTGGCGCCCGTCAGCTTCGACTTGGTCCCGGGCGCGAAGTCCTTGACCTTGAGGGTCTTGTCCTTGATGTCCTTCGTGGTGACGGTGTTGTCCTTGATCTGGCTGCCCGTCACGACGACTGCTGCATAGGACGCGCCGCTGAGTGCTATGACGAGCGCCGCCGTGGAGACGACCGCGGCATAGCGTCCGCTCGTGAAGATCTGCATCTCGGTTCCTCCCTGATTCCGGGTTCCCCGAGATGGGCCTCTCAGGATGACCCTAGACCCTGCCTTGGGCCCAGGGATCGAGGCCGCGGATCCGACGACAAGGATCACGATCGGTCGCGAGTCGGGACCTCCCCCGCTCCCACCCTGCTCCCGATCGGGCTCGGGGCTGGAAGGCAGGAACGCCGCCGATCCGCGTTTCCGCAGGTCAGACGGGGAATATCTTCGGTCGGGCTGACAGTGTCTGAGTTCTCCAGATAGTTGGCACCTGTCCCGCGACAT
>CAZIVD010000003.1:0-152000 GCA_964542635.1 uncultured Nocardioides sp.
GCTCGATCGGCTCGGAGATCGCCCACTGGTTGTTCTGGCAGAAGAACACCACCGGAGCGTTGTAGGACGCGGCGAAGATGAACGCCTCGTTGACGTCGCCCTGCGACGAGGCGCCGTCCCCGAAGTGCGCGAGCACCGCGGCGTCCCGGTCGGGGTCGCCGGTGCCGACGACGCCGTCGCGCTGCATGCCCATGGCGTAGCCGGTGGCGTGCAGGGTCTGCGCGCCGATCACGATTGTGTAGAGGCCGAAGTTGTTGGCGGCCGGGTCCCAGGAGCCCTGGTCGACGCCGCGGAACAGCCCGAGGAGGTCGAGGGGGTCGACACCGCGGCACCAGGCGACGCCGTGCTCGCGGTAGGTCGGGAAGACGAAGTCCTGGGGCCGCACCGCGCGGCCGGCGCCGATCTGGGCGGCCTCCTGGCCGAGCAGCTGGGCCCAGATGCCGAGCTCGCCGTGGCGCTGGAGGGCGGTCGCCTCGACGTCGAGGCGGCGGACGAGCACCATGTCGCGGTAGAACCCGCGGATCGTCTCGGCCTCCTCGTCGGCGCTCAGGTCGGCGCCGAAGGCGAAGTCCGGATGCTCGACGCGCTCGCCCTCGGGCGTGAGCAGCTGGACGAGGTCGGGGCCTCCGTGATCTGCCCCCGTGAGCTGCGAGGGCCCGAAGACCTCCGCGAGGTCGGGGCCGAAACCTGCTTGGGTCACGCGCGACTCCTCCACTTGTTGCGACGCTCGCGGGGTCTCCGCGCGCCGTCGGTGCCGGGCGGACCGGCCGTCCGGAGGGTGCTCGCCAGCTTGTGACCGGAGCCACACCCACCTGGCCACACGGTACCGGGCCGGGGTGTCGCGAGGCCAAACGGTCGCCCCTCCCAGAAGCAGGCCCAGCCCGGACGGAGCGAGGCTGCCCGCGGCTCGCGCCGCGCCCGAGTCGAGGCCCTGTCCGGCCTCCCTGGACCGCCGGGTGAGGATGGGGGGCATGTCACGAGCCTCCCGCCGAGCCCTCGGGGTCCCGGCGCGACCGCAGCACCGGGGCGCCGGAGTGCTGTCGGTCGCGGTCGCGGCAGTCCTCGCCGTCCTGCTGCCCCTCACCATGGCGGACAGCCCCAGCGCCGGGACCACCAGGGTGGGGACCGGTGCCGGGACGGCCGGCCTGGCGGGACGGGCCGACCTGCCCACCCCGCTGCTCTGGTCACGCAGCTTCGCCGACCCGACCGTCGTGCTCTCGCGCGTCGGGTACGTCGGCGCCGCCACCGCGCCCAACCTGAACCTCGGCCGCGCGCCGGCCGACTCCGGGCCGTGGGACGTCACGGTGACCCCGGCCCTCACCCGTCGCCCCAACTGGGCGACGAGCGGCGACATCTGGGCCCCGGACATCCAGCGCGCGCCCGGCGGGTGGCTGATGTACTACGCCGCGCCGATCGCCGGATACGACGCCAACTCCCGCTGCATCGGCGTGGCCCACGCCAAGGCGGCGACCGGTCCCTATACGCCGGTGGGCAACGCGCCGCTCGTGTGCCCCGTCGTACCAGGGGTGCCGCGTGCCGGCGACACTCCGCCGTCCACCCTGCGGGGGGCCCCCGTCCGCGGCGTGATCGACCCGTCGGCGTTCGTCGGCAACCACGGCCAGCGCTACCTCGTCTACCGGACGCAGGGGCAGCCGTCGTCGATCCGCTTGGTCCGGCTGGCGCCGCGCGGTCGTCGGATCCTCGCCGGGCAGACGAGCCGGGTGCTCACCGTGAACTCCGGCATCGAGGAGAACCCCGTGATCATCCGACACGGTGAGAAGTGGGTGATGTTCACCTCCCTCGGGTGGTTCGGTCACTGCGGCTACCGCACGGCGTGGCGCCGCTCTCCGGACCTGAAGGACTGGTCGCGGGCCAAGCCCAAGCTGCTGCTGTCGGCCACGAGCGGACTCTGCGGCCCCGGCGGTCTCGACGTGGTGCAGACCAAGGACGGCCGCGAGCAGGCGTTCTTCCACGCGTGGACCTGCTACCGCGGGCCGTATCCCTGCCCGTCGGACTGGAACAAGGACCATCCGAAGAAGCGGCACGGCGTCCGGGCGCTGTACGGCGCCAACCTGGGCTGGACCGTGGCGGGGCGCCCGCTGATCATCGGGTGGATCGGGCCGATCCTGCCACCGCCGCCCACACCCACCCCGACCCCGACCCCGTCGGTCACCCCGTCACCGACCCCGACCATCACCGGGTCGCCGACGCCGACGACCACCGATTCGCCCACGGTCACCCCGACGATCAGCCCCACGGTGTCGCCGAGCGGCACCGTGACCGGCACGGTTACCGGGACCGCCACTCCCTGACGACCTGGACGAGCCGGTCGTTGGCCTCGGGCTCGGCCACCGTCACCCGCGCGCCTTCGCCCACGAACGGGCGGACCACGAGGCCCGCCTCCTCGGCGGTCGCCGCGAACGCCGCGGTGCGCTCCCCCAGCCCCAGCCACACGAAGTTGCCCTGGGGTTCGGGGACCCACTCGTCGACCCGGGCCAGGGCGTCGACGACACGCTCACGCTCGGCGACCACGGCGGCCACGCGCTCGAGGAGCGCGGCCTCGTGCTCGAGCGAGGCGACGGCCGCGGCCTGCGCGACACTGGAGACGCCGAACGGCAACGACACGGCGCGCAACGCGGCCGCGACCGGCGTCGGACCCACGGCGTACCCGACGCGGAAGCCGGCCAGACCGTAGGCCTTGGAGAAGGTCCGCGTGAGCACGACGTTCTCGCGGCCTCGATAGGTGCCGAGACCGTCGACGGCATCGGCCATCCGCACGAACTCGACGTACGCCTCGTCGACCACCACCAGGACGTGCGAGGGGACCTGCGCCAAGAAGCGGTCCAGCTCGGTCTGGGTGAGCGCCGGTCCCGTCGGGTTGTTGGGAGTGCAGACCAGCACGACCTTGGTGCGGTCGGTCACCGCCGCCGCCATCGCGTCGAGGTCGTGGCGTGCGTCGCCACGCAGCGGCACCCGCACGGCCCGAGCACCGGTGGCCGTCACGGCGATCGGGTAGGCCTCGAACGAACGCCAGGCGAACACCACCTCGTCGCCCGGGTCGCAGAACGCCTGGACCAGCTGGTAGATCAGGGCCACCGAGCCGGTCGCCACCGCGAGGTCGTCGACCGGCACGTCGAGCCGTGCCGACAGCGCCGTGTAGAGGGCGGTGTTGCCCATGTCGGGGTAGCGGTTCATCGTCGCCGCCGCCTCGCGGGCCGCCTCGAGCACGCCGGGGAGCGGCGGATAGGGGTTCTCGTTGGAGGACACCTTGTAAGTCGTGAGTCCCTCGCGCGGGCTCGGCGGCCGCCCCGCGACGTACGGCGGGATCTGGTCGAGGCTCGCGCGCGGCCGGGGACCCGTCATGCCTCGCAGGCTACTGCCGCCCCTCGACAGGTCCGCCGAGGCGACCCGCTCACGGGGGGTCTCGTGACGGTCGCTGCGCGACCTCCTCGACCAACGACTGCCGCTGGTTGAGGAGTCGCCGAGGAACGAGGCGCCGACACGTTGCCAGCGGCACCGACCAACCCACCTCGCTCACCGGTGCGACCTGGTCGACCAGCGGGGTCAGGGGCGGGACCGCCAGGGGCGCAGCACCACGGTCAGGACCAGCCCGATGCCGACGCCGATGACCGCGCCGGAGACGTTGTCGATGACGTCGGTGACGTCGCAGGCGCGGTCGAGGCGGGCCAGGCCCAGCTGGGTGAGCTCGATCAGGACGGAGTAGGCCGCGAGTCCCATCAGGCCCAGCGGCACCAGGACCCACGCGATCCGCCAGCGAGCAGCCGCGACCACGAGCAGCGCCCCCGAGGGCACGAAGAGCAGGGTGTTCAGCAACCGCTGGCCGCCCGCGAGGATCCAGAAGCCCTCCGGTGCTGGCCCGCCGATGTCGGTGGAACAGGTGGTGGCGCGGCCCTCGGCGGGCACCACGCCGACATGGGCCTCGGTCGGCAGCAGGGTCACGAGGGCGATCACGACGAGCGACCACATGAAGCCGCCGATCGCCCAAGCCGTCACCGAGCCGACGCTGCGCCGCAGGGCCAGCGCGAGGAGGGCGAAGGCCAAGCCCGAGGCGAGCACCCCGAGAAGCATCACCTCGATGCCCCCCACTGGCGTCATGCCCGCGAGGCTACTGCCGAGACGTGAGCCTCGATCCGATCGTGGCTCAGGGCAGCAGAACCTCGCCGCCGGGGACGGCGGGGAGGTCGCGGCCCAGGCGCAGGTCGACCGGGTTGGTCAAGCAGCGGATCGATCCCCCGCCGAGGTGGAACTCCGAGACGTCGACGAGCACGACCTCGAAGCCCCACGCGCTGAGCCGGTCGCGGACTCGCGGCGGGCAGGCCGGCATCAGCACGGTGCGGCCGATCACGATCGAGTTGGCGCAGAAGGTACTCAGCGCCTCGTCCTCGCTGATCACGAGAGGCTCCGGCACCAGCGCGAGGAGAGTCGCCGCCGACTCGTCGTCGAACGCCTCCGGGCACACGATGGCCCGCCGCTCGTCGAGGGGGCAGAACGCCAGGTCCAGGTGGTACATGCCGGGGTGGGTCAGACGCAGGCCGCGCACCCGTACGTCGAGCTCGGCCGCCAGCGCCTTGAGGCCCAGCTCGTCGGTGCGCGGGCCGTAGCCCACGACCAGGGCGTCGCCCCACGCGAAGGCGTCGCCCGCCTCCAGGTGCGCGCCGACGCCCTCGCTGCCGACGTACGACGGGAGGTAGCCGTGGTCCTCGAACCACGCCGCCGCGGTCGCGGTCTCCATCCGGCGCTCGGCGTACCTCATGTGCGACATCACCACTCGGCGGTCGAGCACGAAGCCGAGGTTCATCGCGTAGACCATGTCGGGCGCGTCCGGGCGCTGCTCGATCACGTCGACCCGCCCACCCCGGCGCTCGATGGCGGCGCAGAGGCCTCGCCACTGGGCCAGCGCGCGGCTCGGATCGGGCTGGAGGTCGGGGTCCATGAAGGGGTTGATGGCGTAGTCGACCCGGAAGTGGTCGGGCCGGACCGCGACGTAGTGCCGGCCCCAGTCGAGCGGTCGGGCGAGCGGTCGGGCGAGCGGTCGGGCCAGCAGTCGGGCCGACGTGCGCGTGAGAGTGCGGGTCTGCTCCATGGTCATCCACCTCCAGGTGCTCGATACGGATGTGGGCCTGTTCAGAGCCCCTCGTCAGATTGTCTGACAACCTGACAACATTGTCGAGAGTATGGCATAGCCGGTCCGCTGGCGGACAATGAAGGCGTGAGCGAGCACAGCGAGGCGGAGTCCGGCCCGTTCGGCTCGCTCCGCCTGGAGCACTCCTCCACCGTCGACCGCGTGGTCGCGGAGCTGCGCCGGGCCGTCTTCGACGGTGAGCTGGAGTCGGGCACGCCCTTGCGCGAAGTGGCACTCGCCGAGTCGCTCGGGGTCTCCCGACCCACCGTCCGCGAGGCCCTGACGGTCCTCGTCGGCGAAGGCCTCGCCACCCGCGAGCCCCACCGCGGCGTCAGCGTCGCGACCCCCGACCCGGCCTCGATCGAGGACGTCTCGCGGGCCCGGGGCGTCCTGGAGAGCGCGGGCCTCCGAGCGTGGGCGAGGGCGAGCGAGGACAGCCGACAGGCCGTCCGTACCGCCCTCGACGAGTACGCCGACGCGGTCGCGCGCGACGCGTCGTACGAGGAGCTCACGCGCCGTCACCTGGCCATCCACCTGTCCCTGGTGGGGCTGACGGAGTCCCCTCGCCTGGTGGCGATGGCGACCGCGCTCACCGCCGAGCTGCGCCTGGTGCTCGCCCAGGTCGACCGGGTGCGACGCAACGCGGCAGATCAGGCGGGCGCGCACCAGCACCTGGTCGACCTCGTGGCGAGCGGTGACGAGGCGGCCGCTCTGGCGGAGCTCGAGGCGCACCTCGCGGGCGCCGAGTCCGCGATCCTCGACCGCCTCGGCCTCGAGCCGGTGGACGACGAGGCCTCCTAGCCTGCGCCCAGGGAAGCGCTGATCAATGGCGCCGTCGCGAGCGTCGCGAGGCGAGTGCGCTGGCAAGCCAGGGGCGCGATGGCAGGCTGGACGCCTTTCGAGCGGTCCTGGCGCCGCCAGCGTGCCGCATCGCGGTGCGCAGCAGGCGGGATTGATCAGGGGTCCCTAGACTCGACGCGTGCGGCTGCTCATCTGGATCGTCCTCTACGCCCCGGCGGTGGCGGTCGCCGCGTGGCTCTTCGACGACATCTACTTCGACGGGCCGACGTCCGGCTCGGAGGAGTGGCAGCAGAAGATCATCCCGCTCCTGCTGGTGGCGCTGATCATGGGCGCCGTCAGCTCGTTCGTGAAGCCGATCGTCACGCTGCTGTCGTTGCCCTTCATCGTGGTGACCATCGGCTTGTTCCTCTTCGTCATCAACGCGCTGATGCTGATGTTCACGGAGTGGCTGGCCGACCTGGTCGGCATCGGCTTCCACGTCGACGGGTTCTGGACCGCGGTGTGGGGCTCGATCGTGATCACCCTGGTCACGTGGGGCATCGGTGCCGTCATCGACGAGCCGGCCAAGGCCACGCGGGGAGTCTGATGTCGGCGGGCTCCGTCTCGCTGCCACCGCCTCGGCAGCCAGGGCACTACCGGATCGCCCTCGTCTGCCTCGGCAACATCTGCCGTTCGCCGATGGCCCACGTCGTGCTCGAGCAGGCACTCGCCGACACGGGCCTCGACGACGCGGTGACGGTCAGCAGCAGCGGCACCGGCGACTGGCACCTCGGTCACCCGATGGATCGCCGTGCGGCGGCCACCCTGGGAGCACACGGGTACGACGCCACGCGGCACCGCGCCCGGCAGTTCGACGACTCCTGGCACGACGACCACGATCTGGTGCTCGCCATGGACCACGCCAACCTGGCCGACCTCGGCGGCCGCGGCGAGCGGGTGCGGCTCTTCCGCGACTTCGATCCCACGGAGCCCGGCGGCGAGGTGCCCGACCCGTACTACGGTGGGGACGCCGGCTTCGAGGAGGTGCTCACCATGGTCGAACGCACGTCGTCCGCCCTGGTCTCGGCCCTCGACGCAACCCTGGCCAGGTCGTGAGCCGACGGTGAGGCGTCCGTGACGCGGCAGCCGCTCGTCGCCCGCCATGCCGAGGAGCTCCTCGGCATGGCCGTGGTCGCCACGGCTCCGGTGGCCGGCGGTGACGTCTGCGTGGCGACCAAGCTGCGACTCTCCGACGGCACGACCGCGCTGATGAAGACCCTCAACAACGCTCCGGAGGGGTTCTTCGCCACGGAGGCGTCGGGACTGGCCTGGCTGGCCGACGCGGGCGGGGTCTGTGTGCCCGACGTCCTGGCCAGCGACGACGGGTGTCTGATCGTGCGCTGGATCGAGCCCGCCCGACCGACCCCGGACGCCGCGGTCGCCTTCGGACGCGCCCTCGCGACCACCCACGCGGCCGGCGCGGCGACGTATGGCGGGGAGCAGGACGGCTTCATCGGCCGTCTGCCGCTCCTCAACAAGCCCGCGGACACCTGGGCCGAGTTCTATGCGCAGCGCCGGATCCTGCCCTATCTCAAGGTGGCGCGCGACCGGGGCTCGATCTCGGCGGACGACGCCGCCCAGGTCGAGGCTGTCGTCGACGTGCTGGGCACGCTGGTGCCCGAGGAGGGCCCGGCCCGGCTGCACGGCGACCTCTGGAACGGCAACGTGGTCTGGGGGGCCGAGCAGCAGGTGTGGGTGCTCGACCCCGCGGCGCACGGCGGTCACCGGGAGACCGACCTGGCGATGCTGGCGCTGTTCGGGCTGCCCCAGCTCCCCCGCGTCATGGACGCCTACCACGAGGCGGCGCCGCTGGGCGACGGCTGGGCGGACCGGGTCGGCGTGCACCAGATCTTCCCGCTGCTCGTGCACGCCTGCCTCTTCGGCGGCGGCTACGGAGCCCGTGCCGCGGCCACCGCGGCCCGGTTCGTCAGCCCCGGTCCCCGCTAGCACCACCCGCCGAGTCGGCGCCAGCTCTCACGCTCACCCCACCGAGTCGGCGCCAGCTCTCGCAGGTCCGCAGGCCTCGCGCCCTGGCCGGACGCGGTTGTTCCTCAGCCGGACCTCAGGGTCGGCTGGCAGCATGGGCGCATGACCCCGCCGACGCCTGCGCGCCCCCGCGTGCTCGTCGTCGACGACGACAAGGCGGTGCGCGAGTCGCTCCGGCGTTCGCTCGAGTTCAACGGCTACGACGTCGCGCTGGCCACCGATGGGGCCGAGGCGCTGGTGCGCATCGGCTCGGGTGATCCCGACGTGGTGATCATGGACGTGATGATGCCGCGGCTCGACGGCATCGAGACCACCAAGGCGCTGCGCAGCGCGAAGAACGACGTGCCGATCCTGGTGCTCACCGCGCGCGATGCGGTGGGCGATCGGGTCGAGGGCCTCGACGCCGGCGCGGACGACTACCTCACCAAGCCGTTCGCGCTCCAGGAGCTGCTCGCGCGGCTGCGGGCGCTGCTGCGTCGGGCAGTGCCGGCCGAGGGCGACGAGGTCGAGGCGCTCTCCTTCGCCGACCTCAGCATGGACCTCGCCTCCCGCGAGGTGCGCCGCGGCCAGCGATCCATCGACCTGACCCGCACGGAGTTCACGCTGCTCGAGATGTTCCTGCGCCGGCCTCGCCGGGTGCTGGAGCGCTCGTTCATCCTCGAGGAGGTGTGGGGCTTCGACTTCCCCACCACCGCGAACTCCCTCGAGGTCTATGTCGGCTACCTCCGCCGCAAGACCGAGGCCGAGGGCGAGCCTCGCCTGATCCACACGGTGCGCGGCGTCGGCTACGTCTTGAAAGAGTCATGACCACCTCATGAACACCACCCCCACCGAGCCGGCGAGCGCGGGCCCGGTGTGGCCGGCCAAGGGCTGGCACTACCGCCGCTCGCTGGCCAGCCGGGTGATCCTGCTGACCACGATCGCGGTCTGCCTCGCGGTCGCCCTCGTGGCGCTGGCGGCGTTCCTGACCGTGCGCATGCAGATGCAGGCCACGCTCGACGACTCTCTGCTCAACCGGGCCAAGCAGGCCGCCAAGGTCGGCGTGCTCTCCGACATCACCACGGCCGGCCGGGTGCCCTCGTGGATGCTCGGCGCGGCCGACGTCCGCATCATCTACATCACGTCCTCGGGGATCCCGGTCACCGTCGACCAGGGCCCGCGGATGCAGCTCGGCGAGCCGGAGTACGACGTGGCCACCGGCGAGCGCGCCGAGAGCATCCGCACCGTCACGGCCGAGGGCATCCACTTCCGCGTCGCTGCGGTGCCGACCGCCGACGGCCAGGCGCTGGTGCTCGCGCAGTCCATCGCCCCGCAGGAGCGGGTGCTCTCCCGGTTGGGCGCGGTGATGCTGCTGTTCGGGCTGGCCGGCGTGATCGGGTCCGCTGCGACCGGATGGGCGGTCGCGCGCAACGGCCTGCGTCCGGTCCGGAGGCTCACCAAGGCGGTCGAGGAGATCGCGCGCACCGAGCGTCTGGAGCCCCTGCCGGTCGAGGGCGACGACGAGATCGCGCGTCTCGCCACGGCGTTCAACGCGATGCTGGTGGCGCTGGCCGCGAGCCGCGACCGGCAGCGGCGACTGGTCGCAGACGCGGGTCACGAGCTGCGCACGCCGCTCACCTCGCTGCGCACCAACCTCGAGCTGCTCGCGCAGGCCGACGCCGCGGGCGGGCTGCCGGTCGAGCAGCGCGACGAGCTGCTCGGCGATGTGCGCGCCCAGGTGGAGGAGCTCTCCACGCTGGTCGGCGACCTCGTCGAGCTGGCGCGCGACGAGCCGATGGCGCACGTGGTGGAACCCTTCGACCTGGCCGAGGTCGTCGAGCGGGCGGTGGCGCGGGTCCGGCGCCGCGCCCCGCTGGGGGACTTCGCCGTCGACGTGTCGTCGTGGTGGGTGCTCGGCGAGTCCGGGCCGATGGAACGCGCGGTCACCAACCTGCTCGACAACGCCGCCAAGTGGGGACCGGAGAGCGGCACCGTCACCGTGCACCTCGCCTCCGGCGTCCTCACGGTCGACGACCAGGGGCCTGGCATCGCCCCGGCCGACCTGCCGCACGTCTTCGACCGCTTCTACCGCTCCCGCGAGTCGCGGTCCATGCCGGGCTCGGGACTGGGCCTGGCCATCGTCGCCCAGGTCGCGGCCCGGCACGCCGGCACGGTCACTGCGGGCGCCGCACCCGGCGGCGGTGCGCGGCTGACCCTGCGCGTGCCCGGCAGCCCCGTGCCTCCTCCTCAGACCGCCGCGGACGAGCGGTCTCCGGCGCCCGCCGACGCTCGCCGTCTGTGACGAACTTGTCGTCCTGGCGCGGGTTTTCCGACAAGTTCGTCACGGACGGCGGGAGAGGGCGGTGAGCAGGCGGTCGGCCTTCCACCGGGACTCGGCGTACTCCTCGTCGAGGTCGGACCGCACGGTGATGCCGCCGCCGGTGCCGAGCCGGTAGCGACCGTCGCCGCTGGTGGTCAGCGACCGGATCACGACCCCCAGGTCGGCGCGGCCGTCGGGAGCGAGCCACCCGAACGCCCCGGCGTACACGCCGCGGGGGTCGGCCTCCACCTCCTCGATCACCTGCATGGTGCGCAGCTTGGGCGCCCCTGTCATCGAGCCGGCGGGGAACAGCGCTCGGAGCGCCTCGAGGGTGCTCACCCCGTCGGCCAGCTGCCCGCGGACGGTCGACACGAGCTGGTGCACACTGGGGTAGGACTCCACGTCCATCAGCACCGGCACCTCGACGGTGCCGGGCGCGCAGACCATCGAGAGGTCGTTGCGCAGGAGGTCGACGATCATCAGGTTCTCGGCCCGGTACTTCGCGTCGCTCGCCAGGCGCCGCGCCGCACCAGCGTCCTCGTCCGCCGTCGTGCCCCGGGGCGTCGTGCCCTTGATCGGCTTGGTCTCGAGCATGCGCTCGGCCGTGACCAGCGCGTAGCGCTCGGGTGAGGAGCTGAGCAGCCAGGCGCGGTGCCCGGGGAGGTCGTGCTGGAGGAATCCCGCGTACGGCGCGGGGTTGACGGCCCGCAGCCGCAGGTACGTCGCCAGGGGGTGCTGGTCGCTCTCCGACTCGAGGCGATAGGTGAGGTTCACCTCGTAGGAGTTGCCCGCCCGGAGGTGCTCCTGCACCCGACCGAACGCGTCGGCGTAGGCCGCCGGGACCTGCGGGACGTCATACGAAGTGGTCGCGGGGGCGACCACTTCGTAGGACGTCCCGGCGGGGTCGTGGTCGAAGAACCGGACCCGGGGGCTGCGCATCCAGACGGCGTCCGGGAGGTGCGGGTCGGGGTCGGCGGGGAGGTCGGGCCGGGCGGCGTAGCCGAAGTAGCCGACCCAGTGGTCAGTCGGCGATCCCGCCGCGAGCGCCGCGCCGAGCACGGCGAAGACGTCGTCGCCCACCACCTCGACGCGACCGCCGGCATGCTGCCGCACCTCTCCGGCACTCCGGTGATAGGTCAGCGACACGTCGTCGTCCTCGAGCCAGCCCACCATCGACCGCCGTCCCGACCACGCGCGGGCCCCGCCCCCGTCGAGCCAGAAGCAGCGCCGGTGCCGGGCGGCGATCGACGAGAAGAACGAGACGACGTCGTCGCTCATCGCAGCCCCAGGAAGTTGGCCACCAGCAGCGCGCCGTGCTCGCTGAGCACCGACTCGGGGTGGAACTGCACGCCCTCGAGCGGCAGGGTCCGGTGCCGCACCCCCATCACCACGCCGTCGGCGCTCCGCGCCGTCACCACCAGCGGATCAGGCACGTCGAGCGCCGCCAGGGAGTGGTAGCGGACGGCCGCGAAGCCCTGCGGTACGCCCGCGAACACTCCCGCCCCGTCGTGCCCGATCCGGGCCAGGTCGCCGTGGGCGGGCTCGACGCGATCCACCCTCCCGCCGTACGTCGTGACCAGGCCCTGCATCCCCAGGCACACACCGAGCACGGGACGCCGCGCCGCCTGCAGCACCTCGACGCCCACGGCGAAGTCGGCGCGGTCCGTGGGACGTCCCGGACCCGGCGAGAGCACGACGAAGTCGTGGGCGAGCACCTCGCTCGCGGTCACCTCGTCGTGCTGGACGACGCGCGGTAGGAGGCCGGTGACCGAGGCGATCAGGTGGACCAGGTTCCAGGTGTAGGAGTCGCGGTGGTCCACGACGACGACGTCGGGGACCGCGTCACGCACGCCGCGCACCAGGTCCACCGCCTCAACCTATTGGTTGGCGCGAGCACCAGTAGTTCGCGCGAGTCGCGCCAGCGGTCACCCAAGGGTGAGCCCGCGACACCGCTCGGGCACCGCCTCGTCGCCGCGCACCGACGAGCACGCGTCGAACTCGCGCAGCTTCGCCATCAAGGTGGCGACCTCTCCGGCGTACGCCGGGTCCCCGAACTGGTTGACCCGCTCCCAGGGACGGCCCGGGGCGGCCTGGGCGGCCTGGGCGGCCTGGGCGGCATAGTCGTAGAACTCGTAGGCGTACCGCTCGTGGCCCCAGCGCGGGTCGAGGTCGTTGCGCACGAGCAGGGCGGTCGGGCTCCGCACGGCGACGTAGGACGGGATCACGTTCAGCCCGCCGCCCGTGAAGGGGCGATCGGGGTCGAGCCCGGGCCGGGCCGCGGAGGAAGTGTGCTCGAAGAACACGTACTCCTGCAGGCGTGCGGCCGGGTCGGTGAAGGACGCCACCAGCGAGATGCCCGACCGGTACGCCGCGGGCTGGAGACCGGCGAGCGCCTCGAAGGTCGGCGCGAGATCGAGGTTGCTCACCATCGTGTCGCGGGTTCCCGGCACCACGCCCGGGCCGACGACGAGCAGCGGCACGCGGGTGTCGGAGTCGTAGGCCGTGCCCTTGCCGCGCAGCAGGCCGTGCTGGCCGAGGTGGAAGCCGTTGTCGGAGGTCAGCACCACGTAGGTGTCGTCGTCCACGAGGCGCAGGATGCGCAGCAGCATCCGGTCCACGGACTGCGCCATCCTCGCCCGGTCGCGCAGGTTGGTCTGCGCCTGCGGGCGCGTCAGCCCCTGCGGCTCGGCGTTCCAGGCCCGAGCGGGCCCGCGGTCCGCCCGGACCGGGCGGTTGTCACGCTGGCCGTCCCCGAAGCCGGGGAGGTCCGCGACGGTGAGGTCGCGGCAGTCGACCGCTCCACAGTTGCCCCGCGGAGCCCCGGCACGGGGCTGGTCCCGGAAGGCAGCCGGGAACAGGCGCTCGCCTGCGTACGCCGGGTCGTCGTCCACCCGGCTGTGCGGCGCGTAGGGAGCCACCTCGAGGAAGTAGGGCCGGTCGTCGTCCTGGTGCTTGCGCAGGAAGCGCAGGGCCAGGTCGCCGATCACCGTGCCGGCATACGCCCGGTCCCGCACCTTCCGCGGCGCGCTCCGCGGCGGCGCCGGCCAGCTCCGCAGCACGACCTTGCCGTCGGCCGTCGTGCGCGTGCCCTGGAAGTCCCACCCGTCGTACGCCGTGCCGAAGATCGCGCGGAAGTCGGTCCATCCCGGCGGCACGCGAGGGAGCCGCTGCCGCCTCGCATCGACCTCGTAGCCGTTGAGGTACTTGCCGACGAAGCCCGTGACGTAGCCCGCACGCTGGAGCCGCACGGCGAAGGTGCGGCGGGGGTTGCCGTAGTGGGCGAACGCCGCCCAGCCGCCCACTGGCGCCGACCGCCCGGCCAGCGTGGCCGTGTTGGTGCGCACCCCGGTCTGGTGCGGATACTGACCGGTGAAGATCGCGCTGCGGGAGACGCAGCACAGCGAGTCGACGACGAAGGAGTGGTCGTACGACGCCCCCCGCTGCGCCATCACCTGCGCGCTGCGGAGGGTCGGCAGCAGGTCCATGGAGAAGTCGTCCATCAGCACCAGGACGACGTTGGGACGCCGGGGCTGCGTCCGCGGTGAGGGCGTCTCGGGGGCCGCGGCGGCCTGGACCCGCGACTCGAGGCCCGATCGGCTCGGGTCCGTCGCCCGCGCGGACACCGTGGGCACGGCGCACGCCGCCGCCAGGAGGGCGGTGACGGCGACCGCCGCACTGGCGACCGGTGCCCGACGCATGACGTGCCCTCCCCCGAGGTCGTTGACGGTTCCGCAAGTGTGACGAGGCGCGCCAAGGGCGCGTTCCCTCGCCGCGCGGCGGTCAGGCGATCAGGTCCCGCACGAGGGCGTGCACCAGGTCGCGGCCGTGCTCGGTGAGGATCGAC
Source organism: uncultured Nocardioides sp. (assembly GCA_964542635.1). Classification (GTDB taxonomy): domain Bacteria; phylum Actinomycetota; class Actinomycetes; order Propionibacteriales; family Nocardioidaceae; genus Nocardioides. The sequence goes on from CAZIVD010000003.1 coordinate 14,113, forward strand.
TCGGCGTGGAACTGGATGCCGCGGAAGTGCGGACCGCGCACCACGTGCACGTCGCCCGTCTCCTTGTCCGCCTCGACCGACACGCCCTCCGGCAGCGCCCCGTTCGCCCTGCCCACGAAGGTGTTGTAGAAGCCGACCCGCTCCACGCGCCCGTCGATCTCGACCGGCGACTGGGTGCCCTGGAACACGATGTCCTTGAACCCCAGCTCCAGGCCCAGGCGCCCGCACAGCACCTGGTGTCCGAGACAGACGGCGAGGAACGGCTGGCCCCGGTCGAGCAGGCGCGCGACCACGCCGTCCATCGCGGCGATCTTGGGATCCGACAGGTCGCGCGGATCGCCCGGCCCAGGCCCGACGACGACCAGGTCGGCGGCGTCGAGCACCACGTCGTGTCGCGCGGCGTCGTACTCGTCGTGGCGGATCACGCTGCTCGTCAGGCCGAGCACACCGAGGACGTGCCGCAGCATGTTCACGAAGTCGTCCTCGCCGTCCACGATCACCGCGTGCCGCCCGGCCAGCGCGCGGTCGGGGGGCGTGCCGGCCTGGTCGGTCAGCCAGAACGACGAGAGCCGGCGGTTGCGGGCGTGGAGCGCCAGCAGGACGTCCTCGTCGCCGACGAGCTCGGCGAGGTTGACCTCCACGCGTGGCGCCGGAGGGACGAGCCCGAACGCGCTGAGGATGCCGCCGGCCTTCGCGTGGGTCTCGGCGACCTCGTACGCCGGGTCGGAGTCGCGCACGAGCGTGGCCCCGGCCGTGACGGTGAGGTGCCCCTCGAGGTCGACGTCCGCCGTACGGATCACGATCGGGCTGTCGACGACCGGCGCACCGGCCTCGTCGCGGCCGAGGATGGCCAGTGCCGCGCCGTAGTAGCCCCGGCCCTCGGGCTCGTAGCGCTTGATCAGCCGGCACGCGTTCTCGACCGGGGAGCCGGTGACGGTCGCCGCGAACATCGTGTCGCGGAGCACCTCGCGCGGGTCGCGGGTCGTCCGGCCAGCCAGGAGGTACTCGGTGTGGATCAGATGACTCATCGGCTTGAGGAACGGGCCGAGCACCTGCCCGCCCTCGTTGCAGACGTCGCACATCATCTTCAGCTCCTCGTCGACGACCATGAAGAGCTCGTAGATCTCCTTCTCGTCGTGGAGGAAGTCGCGCAGCCGTCGCTCGAGGCTGCGGTCGTCTCCCTCGGGAGCGCGGAGGCGGAAGGTGCCGCTGATCGGGTTCATCCGCACGTCGCCGCCGTGCACGGTCACGTGCCGCTCCGGGCTGGCCCCGATCAGGTAGCGGTCACCGGTGAAGAAGACGAAGGTCCAGTAGGCCCCGCGCTCGCGCTCCAGGAGCCGCCGGAAGACGGCGAGGGCGCGCTCGGCACCCCAGTCGGCCACCGTCGCCCGGAAGTGGCGGCCGATCACGAGGTTGGCGCCCTCCCCCTGACCGATCTCGTCGGCGATGACGCTCTCGACGAGCGTGGCGTACTCCTCGTCGCCGATGTCGAAGCCGCCGCGGTCGGTGAAGTCGACCTCCACCTCGTCGATGGCCTCGATCACCTCGGCGACGCCGAACTCGCGCTCGGTCTCCACGTCCACGACGACCAGCGGAGTCTCGTCGTCGTGGGCCTCGAAGCCGCGCTCGCGGACCTGGCGGAACGGGATGGCCAGCAGCCGGTCGGCGATGTGACCGTCCTCGGGCAGCCCCGACTCCAGCGGCACGTCCAACAGCGAGTCGACCACCCGCCGGGTGCCTCCGACGAGCCCGACCGTGTCCCGGTCCCCCGCGCGCGTCGACCGCCTGATGATCGCCCACGCCTCGTGGTCCTGGAGGGCCGTGATGGCTTCCCGGACGACGCTGGACTCGGACATGGGCAGACCCTACTGGCGGCCACCGCCCGCGGATCGCCGCCGTCCACGCCGGGGGCCTGCTCGTCGGGCCGGCTCCGGAGCGTTCCGAGCAGTGGGTGCTCCGATGCTCCGATGCTTCGCTCGAGACGTGTCAAAGCAGGTCGTCGGCAGGAGCGTCAGGGGCGCGGGCGACAGCTGTCAGGAGACGACGGTGAGGCGCTGGGTCGCGCGGGTGAACACGACGTAGAGGGTGGCGGCGCCGGTGACGGACTCGGCCTCGATCTCGTAGGGACGGACGACGACGATGGCGTCGAACTCGAGGCCCTTGGTGTCCAGGCCGGTGAGCACGACGATCCGGTCGTCCCCGGACGGCGCGGTCGAGGAGTCCACCGCGGCCCGCGCTCCGGGGGCGTCGTCGGCGCGCTCGGGCCAGGAGGCCAGCCAGGCGTTGGCCTCGGAGCGCCGGGCGACGGGTACGACGATGCCCACGGTGCCTTGGACCTCCCCCGCGACGTCGGCCACGGCCCGTCGGGTGGCGGCCTCCAGGTCCGGATCCGCCGTCACCTCGAGGGGTGACACGCCGGTGGAGCGCACCGCCGTGGGCAGGTCGGCGTCGAGACCGGCCCGCTGGGCGTACGCCGCGGCGTACGCGTAGATCTCCGCGGAGTTGCGATAGTTGGTCGACAGGTGGAACTCGTGGACCTGCTTGCCCTCCAGGGCATCCGCCCGGGCGGCGGCGGCCTCGGCGGGCACGGGCCAGGAGGACTGGGCCGGGTCGCCGACGATCGTCCACGACGCGCCGCGCCCGCGGCGGCCGAGCATCCGCCACTGCATCGGCGTCAGGTCCTGCGCCTCGTCGACGAGCACGTGGGCGTAGGCGTCGTCCTCGATCCGGTGCACGGGCGGGGCCCACGGCCGGCCGGACGGACCGTACTCGCGCTCCAGGGCGGTGGTGAGCTCCTGCACGTCGCCGCCGAGGAAGTCGTCGAGCTCGTGATCCTCCTCCGTGCGGGCAGGCACGTCGCCCAAGGCGTAGCGCAGCTCGTCGAGCAGGGGCACGTCCTCGACCGAAGGAGAGGCACCCGCCGACCACGACTTGGTCAGCAGGCGCTGCTCCTCCGGGGACAGCACGCCCTCGGCCACGCGCACCAAGAACTCGGGATCCCGCAGCCAGCCCAGCACCGTGGTCGCGTCCAGCGGCGGCCACCACTCGGTCACGAACTCGAGGAAGGCCGGATCGGAGAGCAGGTCGTCGTTGAACGCGTCCCGACCGCGCTCCCGCCCGCGAGGCCCCCGCACCTGGCGCCACATCAGGTCGAGCAGCGACGAGGCGACCCTCGGCAGCTGACGGTTGCGACGCCCCTGGCCCATCAGCTGGCGCCGGAGCCGGCCCAGGGTGCCCTGGTCGAGCACGATCACCTCGTCGCGCCAGAAGACCCGGAAGCCAGCGGGCGATCCGGGCGCCTGCTGGCGCGCCGTACGGCGGAGCAGCTCGGCCATCCGCGCGGACCCCTTGAGGTCGGCCACGGCCGGCTCGTCGTGTCGGGTGGCGCGGGTCCCCTCGACCACCTCGCCGAGCGATCGCAGCGCGACGGCGGTCTCGCCCAGCGACGGGAGCACCCGCTCGATGTAGCGCATGAACACCCCGCTCGGACCCACGACCAGCACGCCGCCGCCCTCGTAGCGGCGGCGGTCGGTGTAGAGCAGGTACGCCGCCCGGTGCAGCGCGACGACCGTCTTGCCCGTGCCGGGACCACCGGAGATCGAGACGACGCCCCGGGAGGGGGCCCGGATGGCGCGGTCCTGCTCGGCCTGGATGGTGGCCACGATCGAGTGCATCGAGCGGTCCCGGGCCCGCGACAGCTGGGCCATCAGGGCGCCCTCGCCGACGATCGGCAGGTCGGTCTCGACCGAGTCGTCGAGCAGCTCGTCCTCGACGCTGACCACCGTGTGGCCCGAGCTGCGCAGCACCCGGCGCCGTACGACGCGCTGCGGCTCCGCCGCGGTGGCCTGGTAGAAGACCGCGGCCGCCGGCGCGCGCCAGTCGATCAGGAGCGAGTCGTGCTGCTCGTCGCGCAGCCCGATCCGCCCGATGTAGCGGGGGTCGGGGTCGAGCTCCGGCCGGAGGTCGAGCCGGCCGAACACCAGCCCCTCGTGGGCCGCGTCGAGCTGGGCGATCCGCTTCGCGGCCTGGAAGACCATCGCGTCGCGCTCGACGAGTCCACCCTCGTGGCCCAGGCGCCCGCGGTCGTGACCCTCGCGGGCCAGCTGCTGGGCGGCCGCGGCCGACTTCTCGAGCTGGATGTAGACCCGGTCGACGAACGCCTGCTCCCCGGCGATCTCGCGCGCGAGCAGCTCATCGGACACCGCTGGCACCTCACCCCTGTGTCGTCCGCGAGCCCCCTCCACAGGCCGGAGGAGGCAAGTCTCCAAGATTACTGCCCGGTGCTGCGTACGCGGCGTCCGGCTCACTTTCCGCGCGTCAGGAAGGCGGTCATCGCCGCCTTCGCCTCCTCGGAGGCGAACAGTCGGGCGCTGAGCGTGGCCATCTCCTCCCCGAGCGCGTCGATCCGCGCGACGAGGTCGCGGTTGAGGATCGCCTTCGACTCGCGCAGCCCCTGGGGGGCGCCGGTCGCCAGCTGGGCGCAGACCTCGGCGACCCGGTCGTCGAGGGCATCCGCGGGGACCGCCTCGGTGACCAGCCCGTACGCCGCCGCGTCGGCGCCCGAGAACACCTCGCCTCCCAGCGTGGTGAGCGCCGCGGCGCGCGGGGTCATCCGGGCATGCACCGTCAGGGAGATGATCGCCGCGGCGAGGCCGAGCTTGACCTCGGTCAGCGCGAAGGTGGCGTCGTCGGCCGCGATGGCGAGGTCCGAGGCGGCGACCAGCCCGATCCCGCCCGCACGGACCGCGCCGTGCACCCGAGTCACCACCGGCTTGCTCATGGTCGCGACCAGGCGCTGGAGCGCGACGATCCGTCGGGCGCCCTCCTCCATCCCCCCGGTCGACGCCTCACTGAGATCGGCCCCGGAGCAGAACACCCTCCCGGCGGCCTGCAGCAGCACCACTCTGACGGCCGCGTCGGCCTCGGCGGCCTCCAGCGCCGCCTGGAGCTCGGTGACCAGCTGCCTGCTGAGCGCGTTGCGGTTGTGCTGGCTGTCCAGCGTGATCGTGGCCAGTGGCCCGTCGACGTCGAGGTGGACGAGAAGGGTCTCGGTCATGACCCCATCCTCCCCGAGTCGGCGCGACCTCTCACCCTTGCTACGCCGAGTCGGCGTGGACTCTCGCGGCCAGGCGGCCGAGTCGGCGTCAACTCTCGCGGCGTCGGGCTATCCCGGCGTGATCTCCTGCCGCATCACGCAGTTCCTCGTGCTCTTGGGGCGGACATAGCCGAAGCCCGCACGCTCGAAGAGGCGGCGGGTGCCGTCGTAGAGGACCGAGACCTTGCGGCCGTCGTTGTCGTGGGGGTATCCCTCCACCACCCCGCCGCCCTCGGCGGCGATCAGGTCGAGCGCACCCTGGAGCGCGATCGAGGACAGGCCACTGCGTCGGTGCCGCTTGTCGACGAACAGGCAGGTGATGCGGTAGTCGGGCAGCACGTCCAGCTCGGCGTCGTACTGCTTGCGGTGGTAGATGTTCGGGAGCTCGGCAGGGCTGCCGAACTGACACCACGCGACGGCCTCGTCCCCGTCGAACACCAGCGCCGCGTGGGCTCTGCCCGACTCGACGAGGCGCCGCTTCAGGTCGCGGTTGTCTTCCGAGGAGAACGTCTTCTCCTCGTGGAGGGTGTGGAAGTAGGTGCACCAGCAGCCGCCGAAGACACCGTTGTGCCGTTCCATCATCCGTGCGTACGCCGCCCACGTGTCCGGGCCCAGGGCCCTGACGGTGTAGTCGCCCATCGCGTCGCCTCTCTCGGGGAGCACCTCCGGCTGAGCCTCGATCCGACGATAGGTCTCCGGCGGCCGGCTGAGGAGCGGCTACGGTCGAGAGATGGCGAACCGGCCGGGGCCAGGTGGGTCCCCGGACTCCCGTGCCACGAGTGCGGAGGAGTCGGTGCTTCGGGCGGCCTTCGAGGCGACGCCTCGCGAGGACTACCTGCCCGCGGGCCAACGACGGCGCGCGGCGTACGACGGCCCGTTGCCGATCGGCGCGGGCATGACGAACTCCCAGCCCCGCACCGTGGCCGACATGCTGCGGCTGCTCGCCGTCGGGTCGGGCCAGCGGGTGCTCGACGTGGGCTCGGGGTCCGGCTGGACCACAGCCCTGCTGGCCCGGCTCGTCGGCCCGACGGGCGAGGTGTGGGGGGTCGAGATCGAGCCGGAGCTGGTCGAGTTCGGCATCGCCAACCTGACCGCGGCCGACCGTCCCTGGGCGCGGATCGTGGCGGCGACCCCGGGGGTGTACGGCGTGCCGGCGCACGCGCCGTACGACCGGATCCTGGTCTCCGCCGGGCCGCGCCGCCTCCCCGACGAGCTCGTCGACCAGCTCGCCGAGGGCGGGCGGATGGTGATCCCGGTCCAGGGCACGATGCTGCTGGTGATCAAGCAGCAAGGCCGCGCAGTGGTCACCCGGCACGGCAGCTATCGCTTCGTGCCGCTGCACCGCGACTGAGAGTTCACGCCGAGTCGACGGACGGTGCGCGAGAGTCCACGCCGACTCGGCGTCCCCAGGGTGAGAGCTGGCGCCGACTCGGGACCAATCCGGGCGGGGCGGGGCTCCGAATCCCTGATGCGTCCGCACGACCGGGCTTTCCCGGGTCACTCGTCGAGGGAAGGATCACCGTGGTGGAACCCGGCCCCCGCCCCCTCGAGCCCGCCGGCGACGGCGCGCCCGGGGCCGGCGAGCGCGCCGGGGACGGCTTGGCCGGTCTGCTCAGGGCCAGCGCGCGGGGGGACGAGGCAGCATTCGCGCGGTTGTACGACGCGACCGCGCCACGCCTCTACGGCCTCGCGCTGCGAGTCGTCCGGGACCCTGCCCAGGCCCAGGAGGTCACCCAGGAGGCCTACCTCGAGATCTGGCGCACGGCCAGCAGGTTCGACCCGGCCTCGGGCGGTGCCCAGGGCTGGCTGCTCACGATCCTGCACCGCCGGGCGGTGGACCGGGTCCGGTCGGCGGAGGCGGCGGGGCGCCGCGACGCGGCGTACCTCGAGACACAGCAGTCGGTCGACCACGACGCCACCGTGGCCGCCGTCGAGGCCTCCCTCGACGCCACGCGCGTGCGCGCCGCGCTCGCCGGGCTGACCGAGGTCCAGCGGGAGGCGATCGGCCTCGCCTACTACGGCGGCTACACGCACACCGAGGTGGCCGCGATGCTCGACCTTCCCGTCGGCACGGCCAAGACACGCATCCGCGACGGACTGATCCGTCTCCGCGACGCACTGGGAGCGGGAGGTGAGCACCATGAGTGACAGTCACGCACTGTCGGGGGCCTACGCCGTCGACGCGTTGGACGACGTGGAGCGCGCCGCCTTCGAGCGCCACCTCGCCGGCTGCCCCAGCTGCCGGGCGGAGGTCGCCGGCCTGCGCTCGACCGCGTCGACCCTGGCCCACGCCGTCGCGGTCGCGCCTCCGACGGAGCTGCGTGTGGCCGTCCTCGACGACATCCGGCGGGTGCGCCCCTTGCCGCCCGTGCCCACCGACTCCGGGCTGTCCGGGGGCCGGACCCAGTCGGGGGGCGGCCGCCGGCGTCGGTGGCTCCCGGCCCTGGTGGCGGCGGTCGTCGCGCTGGTCGTGGGGGTCGGCGCCGTCGTCTGGCACCCCTGGCGCGACGAGCCCCGCCCGACCGCCGCCGAGCTGGTGCTCGCCGACCCCGAGGCGCAGCACTTCACCGAGGAGCTGCCGTCGGGTGCCCGCGCGACCATCGTGCTCTCCGAGAAGCTGCACCGCGCGGTGATCGTCACCGAGGACATGCCTCCGGCGCCCGCGGGCAAGGTCTACCAGCTCTGGTTCCAGACCCCTGAGGAGGACATGGTGTCGGCCGGGGTGATGCCGCCCGACGAGACGACGGTCCTGCTCGAGGGCGACGCCGACGACGCGATCGGCGCCGGCATCACGGTGGAGCCGGAGGGCGGCTCCGCAGCACCCACCAGCGACCCGGTCCTCCTGTTCGAGTTCGGCGAGTCGTCGTGACGGGGTCGCCGCGTCGGGTCGCGGTGATCGGCTCCGGTGTCGCGGGGCTGACCGCCGCCCACGTCGCCTCGGCGACGGCGCGCGTGACCCTGTTCGAGGCCGACCACCGGCCGGGCGGGCACGCAGACACCCACCTGATCGACGGCCTGGCCCTCGACACCGGGTTCATCGTCCACAACGAGCGGACCTATCCGACGCTGATGCGGCTCTTCGCCGACCTCGGCGTGGAGACCCAGGACTCCGAGATGTCGCTGTCGACCCGCGACGACGGGTCCGGCCTGGAGTGGGCGGGCGCCCTGGGCCTCGGCGGCCTGTTCCCGACCTGGCACAACCTCGCGCGCCCGGCGTACCTGAGGATGCTCACGGAGATCCCGCGCTTCCACCGCGCCGCTCGTGCGCTCCTCGCGGCGCCGGCCCCGAGAGCCGACCCGACGCTGCGCGACTTCGTCCGGACCCACCGGTTCACGCCGTCCTTCGTCCGCCACTTCCTCGAGCCCCTCGTCGCCGCGGTCTGGTCCTGCGACCCGCGCGTGGCGCTGCACTACCCGGCCCGCTACCTCTTCACCTTCCTGGACCACCACGGCATGCTCACCATCTTCGGCTCACCCCGGTGGCGGACCGTCGTCGGTGGGTCACACGAGTACGTCGGGCGGGTGATCGAGCGCTGCGCAGAGGTGCGCCTGGGCACCCGGGTCGTCTCCGTCGTCGAGGACCCGGAGGGCGTGGAGGTGCGCGACGACGACGGGAGGACGACCCGCTTCGGCGCCGTCGTGGTCGCGACCCATCCGGACCAGGCGCTGTCCCTCCTCGCCGAGCCCACCGAGACCCAGAAGGAGGTCCTCGGCGCCCTGCCGTACACCCTCAACGAGGCCCTCCTCCACACCGACGAGTCCGTGCTCCCCCGGGCACGCCGGGCCCAGGCGTCCTGGAACTTCCACCGGCCCGTCGGCACCCGGCGCGGCATCACCGTCACCTACGACCTGACCCGCCTGATGCGACTCGCCACGCCGACCCGGTACCTGCTCACGCTGGGCGGCCGGGACCTCGTCGATCCCGACTCGGTGCTGGCCCGCAGGGAGTACGCCCACCCGCTGTACACCCCCGACTCCGTCGCCGCGCGCGCCCGACTCCCCGAGTGCGACACCGAACGGGTAGTCTTCGCGGGCGCCTACCACGGCTGGGGGTTCCACGAGGACGGCGCGCGATCGGGGGCGGCGGCTGCCGAGCGGCTGGGCCTGCACTGGCCCTCCTCCGTCGGTCCCCGGCTGCCGACGACGCCCGCGCTCTACCGCACCACGGTCACCCACACCCGACGTCGTCCCTGGCGGCGGCGCTTCCAGCACCGCTCCTGGCTGTGGCTGGTCGACCTCGACCAGCTGCCGGACCACGGTCGCCGGTCGGGCCTGCTCGGCCGCTTCGAGGCGCGCGACCACCTGGGGCCTGCCGACGGATCCCTGCGCGGCAACGTGACCGACTTCCTGGGACAGCACGGCATCACCTTCGCAACGACGTCCGGGGCCGGACGGATCCTGCTGGGGGCGCATCCGCGGGCCCTCGGGCACTGCTTCAACCCGATCAGCGTGTTCTGGTGTTTCGACGGGGAGGGCCGTCCGGCCGCAACGGTCGTCGAGGTGCACAACACGTACGGCGACCGGCACGCCTATCTCGTGCATCCCGATGCTCGGGGACGCGCCGCGACAGACAAGCAGCTGTACGTCTCGCCGTTCCACGGCGTCGACGGGCACTACGAGCTGGCCGTGCCTGCTCCAGGACCGGACGGACGGCTCGACCTGGCCGTCACCCTGCACCCGGACGGCGGGGCGCCGTTCAGCGCCCGGCTCACGGGACGCCGCGTCGAAGGCGCGTCGGCCTCCCTCGCGGCCTGGCTGGCGGCTCCGGCCTCCCTCGTCGACTCTGCGCTGATCAAGGCACACGGGATCGCGCTCTGGGCCAGCGGTCTCCCGGTCCGTCCTCGCCCGGCCCACCATCAGGCGGGTGTGCAGTGACCCTGACCTCCACGGCCGCTCCCGTGGCGGCCGCTCGTCGTCGGGATGACTGGCCCTCCCTGACGCCGGTGCCTGGCGGCCCCCGCACCTTCGTCTCCTCGGCCGTCGCGCACCGGCTCTTCCAGGCGGCGGTGTCACGGCTTCCGGTGCACGTCTCGGTCCGTTGGGACGCGGGCCGCGCCGAGCTCCTCGGGCGCGGCGGGCCGACCGCGACGATCCACCGGCCGGAGGAGTTCTTCGCGCGGCTGGGACGCGATGGTCTGATCGGGTTCGGCGAGGCGTACCTGACCGGCGCCTGGGACGCCACCGACCTGGCCGGCTTCCTGACGGTGCTGGCCGCCGACGTGCCCACCCTCGTGCCGCCGTCACTCCAACGACTCCGACGCCTGGTCCTGCCGCGGCCGCCCCGGACCGGACGCGGGGTCCCGGCGAACAGCCGAGCCAACGTCGCCCACCACTACGACCTGTCCAACGACCTGTTCGCGACGTTCCTCGACGAGACCCTGAGCTACTCCGCCGCTCTCTTCGGCACGCCCGTGGCGGAGGTGGACGGCGTCCTGCTGGCCGGTTCGCCGACCGTCGGAGCCCGGGCGGAGACGCTCGCGGAGGCCCAGGCCCGCAAGGTCGAGCGGCTCCTGGACCGGCTGCGGGTCGGTCCGGACACCCGGCTCCTGGAGATCGGCACCGGGTGGGGCGAGCTGGCCCTGCGCGCCGGTCGCCGCGGCGCCCGGGTCCGGACGATCACGCTGTCCGCCGAGCAGCAGCGTCTCGCCCGCGAGCGGGTCGCAGCAGCCGGTCTCTCCGAAAGGGTGGCGGTCGACCTGTGCGACTACCGCGACGTCCGGGAGAACGCGGAGTACGACGCCGTCGTCTCGGTCGAGATGATCGAGGCGGTCGGCCACGACTTCTGGCCGGCGTACTTCGAGACCCTCGACCGGGTCCTCGCACCGGGCGGGCGCGTCGGGCTCCAGGCGATCACGATGCCGCACGACCGGATGCTGGCCACCCGGCACGCGCACACCTGGATCACGAAGTACGTCTTCCCGGGAGGGTTCCTCCCCTCGGTCCGCGCGATCGAGGAGGTGGCCCGCGACCACACCGGACTGGAGATCGTCGAGCGGCTCTCGTTCGGCAGCCACTACGCCGAGACCCTGCGCCGGTGGGACGAGGGGTTCCTGGCCTCCGCCGATCGCGTGGGCGCCCTGGGCTTCGACGAGAGGTTCCGCCGGATGTGGCACTTCTACCTGGCGTACTCGAGGGCGGGCTTCGCGTCCGGGTACCTCGACGTCCAGCAGATCGTGATGGCCCGCCGATGACCCCGGCGATGACCCCGCGGACCCAGGTGGCTCCCCGGTTGGCACGAACCGTCGCCCCCCTGATCGCCGGCGACCTCCCGGTGCGACTGCGGGCCTGGGACGGGTCCGAGGCGGGGCCGCCGGAGGCTCCGCTCGTGGAGCTGCGCAGCCCCGACGCCGTACGACGGATGCTGCGGCACCCCGGAGAGCTCGGCGCCGCGCAGGCCTACGTGACCGGGGATCTGGAGGTGCACGGCGACCTCGACGAGGCGCTGACCCAGGTCTTCGAGGTCGTCAGGGAGCGGGGCTTGCGCCGCCTCCGGCCGTCGCCGTCGGCCCTCCTCGGGGTGGCCCGGGCCGCGGGTGGTCTCGGGCTGTGGGGCCCCGTCCCCGCGCCCCCCGTGACCCAGGCCCGGGTCCGCGGTCGCCTGCACACCCGCCGGCGGGACCGCGCGGCGATCGCGCACCACTACGACCTGTCCAACGACTTCTACGCCCTCATCCTCGACGAGTCGATGGCCTACTCCTGCGGCTACTGGACCAGCGACGATCCGGGCTACGGGCTCGCCGAGGCCCAGCGCGACAAGCTCGCGCTCGTGTGTCGCAAGCTCGGCCTCGAGGAGGGCATGACCCTGCTGGACGTGGGGTGCGGGTGGGGGTCGCTGTCCCTCTTCGCGGCGGAGCACGTGGGCGCCCGGGTCCGCGGCGTGACGATCGCTGCCGAGCAGAAGCGCTTCATCGACGCGCGGGTGGCCGAGCGCGGCCTCGGGGACCGCGTGCGCATCGACCTGTGCGACTACCGCGACGTGCGGGCGCCGGACGGTGGGTACGACGCCGTGGCCTCGATCGAGATGGGCGAGCACGTGGGCGAGCGCACCTACCCCACGTACGTCGAGGCCTTGCGGCGCGCCGTACGGCCGGGCGGGAGCGTGCTCATCCAGCAGATGTCCCGGCCCGGGCGGCGGGGTGGACGGCACCCAGGGGGCGGGCCGTTCATCGAGTCCTTCATCGCACCGGACATGCACATGCGACCGGTAGGAGAGACCGTCGCGCACCTCGAGCACGGGGGACTCGAGGTGCGCGACCTCCACGCGCTGCGGGAGCACTACGTGCGCACGGTGGCGGCCTGGCTGGCCCGGCTGGAGACCCACCAGGACCGGCTCCGCGACCTGGTCGGCGACGAGATGCTGCGCGTGTGGCGGCTCTACCTGGTGGGTGGGTCTCGCGCGTTCCGCGACGGGCGGATGGGGGTCGACCAGATCCTGGCCGTGCGGCCCGGGGCGCGTCACCGCGCGCTGCTCGTGCGGGACTGGTGAGATCGAGAGCATGGGAGGAACGCTCGTGACCGACCTGCTGACCGTCGGCGGCGCCGTCCTGCTCGTCGCCGCCGTCGCGATGGCACTGACCGCGCTGGTGGCCCGTCGGGTCGGGCGCATGTCGGTCGTCGACGTGACCTGGGGCCTGGCCCTCTCGGCTGCTGCCGTGGTGTGCGCCCTCGTCGGGCCGGCCGTCGCGGATCCCGACCCGTGGCGGTGCTGGCTCATGGCCGCGCTGGTGGCCGTCTGGGGGCTACGGCTGTCGGCGCACATCCACCGGCGCTCGCGTGGCCAGGGCGAGGACCCTCGCTATGCCGAGATGCTCGGCGACGGCGGCTTCGGGGCAGCAGTGCGCAAGGTGTTCGCCGTCCAGGGCGCGGCGGTGTGGCTGGTGTCGCTGCCGGTGATGGCGGCCGCCGTCACGTCCACCCGCTGGGTCTGGCTGGTGTGGCTCGGGGTGGTGGTCTGGGTGGTCGGGCTCGTCTTCGAGGCGGTCGGGGACGCCCAGCTCGCGCAGTATCGCGCCCGGCCGCGCGACGAGCGGCCGCCCGTGCTCGACACCGGGCTGTGGCGCTACACCCGACACCCGAACTACTTCGGCGACGCCTGCGTGTGGTGGGGGATCTGGCTGGCCGGCGGGGCGGCGTCGGGCTGGGTCGCGGGCCTGGTCACCCTGGTGGCGCCGATCGCGATGACCTACTTCCTGGCGTTCGCGACCGGAGCCCGCCTGCTGGAGCGCAGCATGATGCGCCGGCCCGGCTACGCGGCGTACGCCGCCCGGACCTCGATGTTCGTCCCGCTCCCGCCACGGGGGTGAGCGGCGGTCTGGTCGCGGGTCGCGGCCCGAAGGAATCCCCGGCTGACCGGTGATCCCTGAAGTTGTCAGCCCTCGCGAGGGCCGACAAGTTCAGGGAGAGGCCGACAACCCCGGCCTCCCTAACCGCTAATAGGACTTGGGGAGGCCGAGGGAGTGCATGGCGACGAAGTTGAGGATCATCTCGCGGCTGACCGGGGCGATCCGGCCAGCACGGGTGGCGACGAGCAGGCCGGCCATGCCGTACTCCTGGGTGATCCCGTTGCCGCCGTGGGTCTGCACGGCCCGGTCCGCGGCGTCGCAGGCGGCCTCGGCGGCGGCGTACTTGGCCATGTTGGCCGCCTCCCCCGCTCCGGCGTCGTCGCCGGCGTCGTAGAGAGCCGCCGCCTTCTGCGTCATCAGCCGGGCCAGCTCGGTCTCGATCTTCGACTGCGCGAGCGGGTGCGCGATCGCCTGGTGGGTGCCGATCGGGGCGTCGAAGACCGTGCGCTCCTGGGCGTACGCCGCCGCCTTGCCGAGCGCGAACCGCGCCAGCCCGGTGGAGAACGACGCCGCCATGATCCGCTCGGGGTTGAGTCCGGCGAAGAGCTGCGCCAGGCCCGCGTCCTCGTCGCCGACGAGCGCGTCGGCGGGCAGCCGCACGTCGTCGACGAACACCTGGAACTGCTTCTCGGGGCTGACGATCTCCATGGGGATCGCCGAGAACTCGAAGCCCTCGGCGTCGGTGGGCACGACGAACAGCGCCGGCTTGAGCCGGCCCGTCCTGGCGTCCTCCGTCCTCGCCACGACCAGCACGTGGTCGGCCTCGTCGACGCCGGAGATGTAGATCTTGCGGCCGTTCAGCACCCACTCGTCACCATCGCGGCGCGCCGTCGTGGTGATGTTGTGGGAGTTGGTGCCCGCGTCGGGCTCGGTGATCGCGAAGGCCATCGTGCCCGTGCCGTCGGCGATGCCCGGGAGCCAGCGCTGCTTCTGCTCGTCGGTGCCGTAGCGCGCGATCACGGTCCCGCAGATCGCCGGGCTGACCACCATCATCAGCAGCGGGCAGCCCTGCGCGGCGAGCTCCTCGCACACGGCCGCGATGTCGCCGATGCCGCCGCCTCCGCCGCCGTACTCCTCGGGGATGTTGATCCCGAGATAGCCGTTCTTGCCCATCTCCAGCCACAGGTCGGTGGTCTTGCCACCGGTGCGGGCCTTCTCGGTGAAGTAGTCGCGGCCGTACTTCGCCGCCAGCCGCGACACCTCCCGCCGCAGCGCCTGGCGCTCCTCGGACTCGGTGAAGCTCGTCATGATGTCTCCGTTTCGTCGGTCGAGCCGGTCGAGACCACGGCGAGCACCTCGCCCGCGGCGACCTGAGTTCCTTGCTGTACGCCGATCTCCGTGACCACGCCGTCGTACGGCGCGGTCACGGGGTGCTGCATCTTCATCGCCTCCAGGACCAGGACGACCTCGCCCGCCCTGACCTCGGCACCCGCGACGACGGCCACGCTCACGACGGTGCCGGGCATCGGCGAGAGCAGGCTGCCGCTCGCGACCTCGTCGGCGGGGTCGGTGAAGCGCGGCTTCCTGGTCAGCCGGACGTGACCGCCCGGCCCGTCCACGTCGACCTCCCCGCCGCGGATCGTCACGTCGTACGTCGTGCGCACGCCCTCGGTCTCGAGTGTCACGGAGGTTGGCGAGGCCTGAACCACCGAGGCGCCCTCGACGACGTAGCCGTCGCGTCCGCGCCGCCACTCGACCACCGTCTCGTCCTCGAACTCCACCCGGTGCGGCCGGCTCGGCACGTTGCGCCAGCCGACGGGCACTCCGCCCTGGACGGTGCGCTCAGCGCCGGCCTGCTCGGCGAGCGCCATCGCCGCCGCGACCCGCTCGCTGGTCGAGGAGGGACGAAGTCCCGTCACGACGACTCCGTTGTCGAGGAACGCCGTGCTCACCTCCCCCGCCAGGAACGCCTCGGACCGCAGGACCGCGACCAGCTGGTCCCGGTTGGTGGTCACCCCGTGGATCCGCGCACGGGCGAGGGCGTCGGCGAGCCTGCGCGCGGCCGTCTCTCGAGTGGGGGCGTGGCAGACCACCTTGGCGAGCATCGCGTCGTAGTGGGTCGAGACGATCGAGCCCGACGCGTAGCCGGCGTCGACGCGAAGGCCCTCGCCCTCGGGGATCTCGAAGCGGGTGAGCGCGCCCGACTGCGGCTGGTATCCGGCGGCCGGGTCCTCGGCGTAGAGGCGGACCTCGATGGCGTGGCCGTCGGGGCTCGCGGGTCTCGACAGGCTCGCTGCGCTCGCGGCTCGACCACCGAAGAGGTCGAGCCCCTCGGCGACGGCGAGCTGCAACTCGACCAGGTCGACGCCGAACACCGCCTCGGTGACCGGGTGCTCCACCTGGAGACGTGTGTTCATCTCCAGGAACCAGAACCGCTCCGACCCCGCGTCGTAGAGGAACTCCACGGTGCCCGCACCGCGGTAGCGGATCGCCGCAGCCGCCGCGCGGGCCGCCTCGTGAAGGGCATCGCGGGTCTCCTCCGACAGCAGCGGCGCGGGCGACTCCTCCACCACCTTCTGGTGGCGCCGCTGGATCGAGCAGTCCCGCTCGCCCAGCAGGAGCACGCCACCCATGCCGTCGCCGACGATCTGCACCTCCACGTGGCGTCCGCGCTCGACGTACGGCTCGACGAACACCGTCCCGTCGCCGAACGCCGAGGCGGCCTCCGCTTCGGCGGCAGCGATCTCGGAGGGCAGGTCGACGAGCCGGCGGACTACGCGCATCCCCCGCCCGCCGCCGCCCGCGGACGCCTTCACCAGCAGGGGGAGGTCCTCCGCCACTGGCTGCACCGGCGCCTCGAGCACCGGGACCCCGGTCGCCCGCATCAGGCGCTTGGCCTCGATCTTGGAGCCCATGGCCTCGATCGACTCGGGCGTCGGGCCTACCCAGACCAGCCCCGCGTCGAGGACGGCGCGCGTGAAGTCGGCGTTCTCGGACAAGAAGCCGTAGCCCGGATGCACCGCGTCGGCACCCGACCGCCGAGCGGCGTCGAGGAGCAGGTCGATGCGGAGGTAGGTGTCGCCTGGCGCGGTGCCCGGCAGGCGCACGGCGAGATCGGCTTCCCGGGCGTAGGGCAGCAGCGCGTCCGCATCGGAGTGCACGGCGACGGTCTCGATGCCGAGACGCCGACAAGTGCGGAACACCCGGGAGGCGATCTCCGCCCGGTTGGCCACGAGGAGTCTGCGGATCATCGCCGTCACATCCTGAAGACGCCGTAGCCGTCGGCGCCGCGGATCGGTGCGTTCTCGATCACCGAGAGGCAGATGGCCAGCACGGTGCGGGTGTCGCGCGGATCGATCACCCCGTCGTCGTAGAGCATCCCGGAGAGGAAGAACGGCAGGGACTGCTCCTCGACCGACTGCTCGATGAAGGCGCGCATGCCGGCGTCCGCCTCCTCGTCGTACTGCTGCCCACGGGCCTCGGCGGCCGCCCGCGCGACGATCGAGAGCACGCCGGCGAGCTGGGCGGGGCCCATCACCGCGGACTTGGCGCTCGGCCAGGTGAAGAGGAAGCGCGGGTCGTAGGCGCGGCCGTTCATGCCGTAGTTCCCCGCGCCGTACGACGCGCCCATGATCACGCTCAGGTGCGGGACCTGTGAGTTGGAGACGGCGTTGATCATCTGGGCGCCGTGCTTGATGATGCCGCCCTGCTCGTACTTCGCGCCGACCATGTAGCCGGTCGTGTTGTGGAGGAAGAGCAGCGGGCAGTCGATCTGGTTGGCGAGCTGGATGAACTGTGTCGCCTTCTGCGCCTCTTCGCTGAACAACACGCCTTGGGCGTTGGCGAGGATCCCGATCTGCCGGCCGTGCAGCCGCGCCCAGCCCGTGACCAGGGACGTGCCGTAGAGCGGCTTGAACTCGTCGAACGGCCGCTCGTTGCCCGGCCCCGTGCCGTCGCAGATCCGCACGATCACCTCGCGCGGGTCGAACGGCTCCTTCAGGTCGGCCGGAATGAGGTCGAGCAGGCCGTCCGGGTCGGCGTCCGGCTCTGCAAACGGCTGGGCGAACGACGGGGCGAACGGGGTCTCGACGCGCTCGCCTCGCGGCTCGCGGCTCGACCACCGATCACCGCTCGACCTGTCGTCGTTCGGTGGTCGAGCCGGGCGAGGCCCAGCGAGCCCGTGTCGAGACCCAGGGACCCCGCGGTTGAGCCGCGCCACGATCCGGCGGCCGATGCGCAGCGCGTCGTACTCGTCCTGGGCGAGGAAGTCGGCCAGCCCCGAGACCCGCGCGTGCATCTCGGCGCCGCCGAGCGACTCGTCGTCGGACTCCTCGCCGGTAGCCATCTTGACCAGCGGTGGACCCCCGAGGAACACCTTGGCCTGCTCCTTGACCATCACCGTGTAGTCGCACATGCCGGGCACGTAGGCCCCGCCGGCTGTGGAATTGCCGAAGACCAGGGCGATGGTGGGCTGGCGGCGAGCACTCGCGCGGGTGAGATCGCGGAACATCTTGCCGCCGGGGATGAAGATCTCCTTCTGCGTCGGCAGGTCGGCACCGCCGGACTCCACCAGCGAGATGGTCGGGAGGTTGTTCTCCTCGGCGATCTGGGCGGCCCGGAAGACCTTCTTCACCGTCCAGGGATTGCTCGCGCCGCCCTTGACCGTCGGGTCGTTGGCGGTGATCAGGCACTCGACGCCCTCGACGACGCCGATGCCGGTCACGACGGATGCCCCGACGGCGAAGTCGGAGCCCCAGCCGGCGAGCGGGGACAGCTCGAGGAACGCCGACCCCTCGTCGACGAGCAGCTCGATCCGCTCGCGGGGCAGCAGCTTCCCGCGCGCATGGTGGCGCTCGACGTACTTCTCCCCGCCACCGGCGACCGCCTTGGCGATCTCCGCCTCGAGCTCGGCGAGCTTGGCGAGCATCGCCTCCCGGTTGGTCTCGACACCGCTCGCTGCGCTCGCGGGCTCGACCACCGAGCCTTCGTTGGTCGAGCTGGACGGACCGGCCTCGCCATTTCTCCCCGGGCCATCGGTGGTCGAGCCGGGCGAGCCCGGGCCATCGGTGGTCGAGCCGGGCGAGCCGCTAGGCGAGCCCGTGTCGAGACCCGGTGACTCGCTCATGAGGCGTACCCCAGGAGCCGGGCGGCGAGGTCGGCGAGCACCTCGGTGGCGCCGCCGCCGATGGGCAGGATCCGGGCATCGCGGTAGTGCCGCTCGACCTCGGTGCCGTGCAGATACCCGGTTCCGCCGTGCAGCTGGACCGCGGCGTCGCAGACGGCGACGGCTGTCTCGACCGCGGTCTGCTTGGCCAGGCACGCCTCGGCCACGACGTTCTCGCCGGCGATGTGGCGGGCCGCGACGGCGCGGGTGTAAGTGCGGGCGACGTCCACCTGGCGGTGCATCTCGACCAGCCGGTGCCGGACGACCTGGTGGGCGACGAGCGGCCGGCCGAAGGTCTCGCGCTCGCGGGCGTACGCCGCGGCGAGGGCGAGCGCGCGGGCGGCGATGCCGTAGCCGTGCACGGCGAGAGCGATCCGCTCGACCACGAACTGCTGCGCGATCTGGGCGAACCCGGTGCCCTCGGCACCGACCAGGTTGGCTGCGGGGACCACGACCCCGGCGAAGCCGAGCTCGGCGGTGTCGGAGCAGTGCCAGCCCATCTTGGCCAGCGACCGGTCGACCGTGAAGCCGGGCGTGCCCTTCTCGACCACGAGAAGGGACAGCCCTCCCGCGCCCGGACCGCCCGTGCGGACGGCCGTCGTCACGAAGTCGGCCCGCACCCCGCTGGTGATGAAGGTCTTGGTGCCGTCGACGACGAAGGTGTCGCCGTCGCGACGCGCGGTGGTCCGGATCGCCGCGACGTCGGACCCGCCTCCGGGCTCGGTGATCGCGAGCGCACCGACCTTCTCCCCGGCCAAGGTGGGCCGCACGAACCGGTCGACGAGGCCGGCGTCACCGGACTCCGCAAGGTGCGGGAGCGCGATCCCCCCGGTGAACAACGCGGCCATCAGACCGCTCGACGCGCCAGCCTCGAACATCGCCTCCTGCACGGCGACGGTGTCGAGGAGGTCGCCGCCGCCGCCGCCCACCTCCTCCGGGAACGAGACGCCGAGCAGGCCCTGCTTGGCGGCGGCAGCATGGAGCGAGCGCGGCACCTCGCCGGCGTCCTCCCAGTCCTGCAGGTGCGGCAGGACCTCGCGGCGGACGAACTCTGCGGCGAACTCGGCGAGGGCCTGACGCTCGGTGGTCATGGTCATCGGGCTCTCGGACGTCATCGGGGTCACAGCAGGTCCTCGGGGATGTCCACGGTGCGGGAGCGCAGCCACTCACCGAGCCCCTTGGCCTGCGGGTCGAACCGGGTGCTCGCCGCGACGCCGGCGCCGAGCAGCCCACGGATCAGCACGTTCACCCCACCGAGGTTGGGCAGAGCGTGCACCTCGACGTCGAGCCCGTCCGCCTCCGGCACTAGTGCGTGCACACGCTCGGGCGTCACGAACCCGAGAAGCCAGTCGACCCGGGCCTCGCGACGCGGACCCTGACGGACCCACAGACCGACGTTGGCGTCGCCCCCCTTGTCGCCGGACCGGGCGTGCACGAAGGTGCCCAACGGGACGGCCGTCACAGGCTCACCACCTCAGGGCGGACGTCGTCGCGGTCGACGTACGCCGGTCGGTAGACGCCGTACGGCGAGGGCTTGCCGGGCGGCCCGGTCAGCGCGAAGCCGGGATAGGACGCCAGCGCCAGCTCCACCGCCGGACCGGTGAACGCCTTGCCGACGCGGTCCGGGTCGGGGTCGAGTGCCACACAGCGCAAGAGCACGGAGGCACCTTCCTCGGTGTCGGACTCGCTCGGCAGGTCGGGCCGGCTCCAGCTCCAGTCGAGCGTCTGCGGTAGCGGACCACGGGTCTCCCACGCCGCGAGGAGCTGGCTGCGCACCCAGTCGGCCTTGGCGGGGATGTCGAGGCCGGTGAAGACCAGCTCCAGCTGGTTGCGGTGGCCGCCGAGGGTGTTCACGCACACCTTGAGGCGCTCGGGTGGGGGCGCGCCCTCGACCCCGGAGATCCGCACCCGGTCGGGTCCGGCCTGCTCCAGGTGGATCGAGGCGAGGTGGACGTTGACGTCGGGGTTCTTGTAGACGGTGTCCTGCACCTCGTAGAGCAGCTGGGCGGTCACGGTGTCGACCGTGACCATCCCGCCCGTGTCCGCGTGCTTGCTGATCACCGACGACCCGTCGGCGGCCACCTCGGCCCGCGGGAACCCCAACGGCACCCCGTCGCGGGGCAGGTCGAGGAACCCGGAGAAGTTGCCGCCCGTCGCCTGCGCGCCGCACTCGAGGACATGGCCGGCCACGACCGCACCGGCCAGCGCGTCGTACGCCGTCGGCCCCCAGCCGTGCCACCAGATCGCCGGGCCGACGACGAGCGAGGCGTCGGTGACCCGTCCGGTCACGACGACGTCGGCGCCGCCGGCGAGAGCCGCCGCGACCTCGAAGCCGCCGAGGTAGGCGTTGGCGGTCAGCGCGCCCTCGAGGCCGAGCTCCACCGCCCGGTCGGCCAGGTCGTCGCCGGTCACCGCCGCGATCCGGGGCGAGAGTCCCTGGGCGTCTGCGAACTCGCGGATCGCCCGCGCGAGGCCGAGCGGGTTCAGGCCCCCGGCGTTCGCGACGATGCGGACACCCCGGTCGAGGGCATCGGCGAGGCAGTCCTCCACTTGGGTCAGGAACGTCCGGGCGTAGCCGAGCGACGGGTCGCGCAGGCGGTCGCGGCCCAGGATGAGCATGGTGAGCTCGGCGAGATAGTCGCCGGTGAGGACGTCCAGCTGTCCGCCGTCCAGCATCTCGCGCATGGCCGAGAGGCGGTCGCCGTAGAAGCCGGAGCAGTTCCCGATCCGTAGCGGTTCAGCCATCGCGGCGCTCCCGGCCCTCGCCTGAGGGACCCGCGAAGGCCTGCGCGATCCGGAGCCACTGCTCGGCCTCGGCGCCGACGGCCACCAGGGCGGTGTCGTCGCGGTGGATGCGCTGGGTGACCAGCAGGCAGAAGTCGTACGCCGGACCCGTCACCGTCTGCGCGGCGTCGTCAGGCCCCCACTCCCAGGTCTCACCCGAAGGGGCGATGAGCGCCACCCGGAACTCCTCCTCCGGCGCCGTCAGCCCGTGCTGGCCGAAGGCGAAGTTCCTCGTCCTGACGCCGAGGTGGGCCACGTGCCGGATCCGGTCGCTCACCGGGTGCGGGGCACCGAGTGCGTCGTACACGTCGAGGGAGTGTGCCCAGGTCTCCATGAACCGGGCGGTGGCCATCGAGGTGGCGGACATGGGCGGGCCGTACCATGGCAGCTTCGTGCCCGGCGGCAGCTCGGCGAGGACGCGCGCCAGGTTGGTGCGGCCCTGCCGCCAGCGGGCCAGCAGCTCGGCGGGCGGCACGGCGCCGCCGCTGAGTGCGGCTGTGTCGACCGCCCCTTGCGTATCCGCGATCGCCTCCAGCACCAGCTCGTCCCATCGCCGCTTGTCGGTGGCCGCGGCCAGGGCCGCCTCGTCCGTCCAGGCGAGATGGGCGATCTGAGTGGCAACGTCCCACCCGGCGGCCGGGGTGGGGGTCCGCCAGCCGGTCTCGTCGAGGGCGGAGACCAGGGCCTCGAGGCGGTCGCTCTCGGCCGCGAGGTCGGCGAGCACGCCGGTCAGCACGTCGTTCATCGGGTAGCCTCCAGGGCGGCATCGAGGGTGACCGCCCAGCGGTCGAGGATCCGCTCGCGCCGGGACACGTCGTCGGTGATGGTCGCGGCGAGCCCGAGACCGCGCACCAGGTCGAGGCTGGCCTGCACCAGCTCCCGCACTCCCGGGCGCGACTCGTCGACCCCGAGCAGGTCGACCGTCATCCGATGGGTCTGCCGCCCGATCCGCTGCTCCAGGGGGACCACGGCATCGTGCAGTGCCTGGTCGGTGCGGGCCGCGACCCACAGCTCGAGTGCCGCCGTGAACACCGGCGAGGTGAAGTGGTCGGCGAGCAGCTCGAGCACGGCCCGGGTGCGGCGCTGACCGCGGGGCAGGCTGCGCTCGGCTGCGGCCGCGAGCTCCGCGCCGCGGACCGCCGTCACGTGCTCGACCGCGGCGACGACGAGGTCGTTCTTGGTCGGGAAGTGGTGCAGCTGGGCCCCGCGGGAGACACCGGCCCGCTCGCTCACCAGCGTGGTGGAGGTCCCGGCGAACCCGCGCTCGACCAGCAGGTCGAAGGTCGCCTCCATCAACCTCGCCCGCATCGCCCGCGTGCGCTCCTCCTGAGGCACGCGTACGGCGGTCGTGGAAGGCACCCCGCCATCGTGCCGCCCTACGAACAAACAGTCAAGACTGCTTGTTTATCCAGCTTGCTCCGGGCGAGGAATCCCCGGCTCACGCGGCATAGTCCCTGACGTTTGGGTTCCAGTTCCGGCTGATTTCGAGCCCAAACGTCAGGGACTACGCGTCCTAGGCCGGTGATGCCGACCAGGGTGCGTCGCCCGGCGGTGCCTACTCCAGCCGCGCGACCAGCGGCAGTCGCGAGCGCGCGGTGAGCCCGACGATGGCGGCGGTGAGCAGCGGCAGCACCACGACCAGGCCGAGCACGAGGCCCCACGGGATGTCGAGGAAGTGGCTGGGCAGTGGGTTGCCGGCCGCATCGCGACCGTCGGGCATGTAGGTGGCGGCATTGGTGAGCGGGAAGCTGATCGCGACCCCCGGGATGAAGCCCACCGCCGCCCCGAGCACGGCGCCGACGAACCCGATCACCAGCGCGAACGACGCCGCGACCCCGCGACGGGTCCGTGGCGACGCCCCGACCGCCGACAGCGTGGCCAGGTCTGGGCGGGCATCCGAGAGCGCCAGGAATGTCGCGGTCAGGGTGCCCCCGAGCATCAACACCCCTCCCAGGACGCCGAGGACGGCCAGGAGGATGAGGGTCTCGTCGTCGTTCTGGTAGCCGCGCTCGACGTAGACCGACGCGGAGTCGCTGATCCCCCGCAGGACCTCGCTGAGGTCCCCCTCCTCTCGCTCGTCCAGCCCGTCGCCGAGCAGCAGGCCCGTCGTGCCGGCCTGCAGGCCGGTGCCGTCCAGTGCCCCGGGGGCGACCATGGCGAGCGCGGGCGGGTAGCCGGTCACCTGGAGGAAGTAGGCCGGCACCTCGACGGGTGTCAGTCGCTGCGGGTCGCCGCCGTCCATCGACTCGACGCGTCCGCCGAACCTGATGCTGTCGCCGTCCACGGACTTCGAGGTGAAGACGATCGCGCCGCCCTCGTCGAGCACGCGCCGCGCCGGGGCGAGGTCGGACTCGTCCACCACCGTGACCGCGTCCAGCAGGGCGTCACCGACCAGCACCATGCCGAAGGACCCAGAGGTGGAGTCGACCAGCCACTCCGCGCGTTGCGCGTCCGGACGTCGCATCCGCAGGTCCACGTAGGTGTTCTCGTCGGAGCGGTCGTAGGCCTGAACGGCGGTGACCTCGACGGCGGGGGCCTGCGCGCGCACGGCGGCGTGCAGCCGGTCCCAGTCGGGGTCCGTGCCGTAGTCGGACACCGAGCCCATGCCCATCGGGAGGCGCGGCAGGTACGTCGCCTCCGACTCCGCCGCGTCGCTCGCGTTGGCGATGCCGAGCGCGACCACCCCCGCGACCGTCGCGG
Organism: uncultured Nocardioides sp.; assembly: GCA_964542635.1. Taxonomy (GTDB): domain Bacteria; phylum Actinomycetota; class Actinomycetes; order Propionibacteriales; family Nocardioidaceae; genus Nocardioides. The sequence goes on from CAZIVD010000003.1 coordinate 38,138, forward strand.
CGACCGCGGCGACGGCGGGCACGGTGCGCGTGCGGTGTCGCGCCGCGTCGCGGACGGCGTACCGCGCCACGAGGGGCAGCCGGCCCACCACCCGGGCGAGCGCCGACACCACGACCGGCACCACCAGGATCATGCCCAGCACGGCCACCACCGCGGAGCCCGCGATCAGCAGGCTCCCATCGCCGCCGTTGAGGTCGTTGCGGCCTCCCGCCCCCACCGCCGCGCCGGCCACGCCGGCGCCGAGCAGGACCACCCCCAGGGCCGGCGACCTCAGGCTCGGACGACGGTCGCCGCGACGCCCCGCGAGCACGGCCACGACGTCCTGACGGGAGGCGATCCACGCGGGCACGACCGCGGCCAGCAGGGCGCTGAGCAGTCCGAACGCCGCCACGGCCAGCACGTGGCTCGGCGCGACGTCGAACGGTCCGAGCCAGGAGTCCGAGTAGCGCTGCACCACGGGCAGCAGGGCCCACCCGATCACGATCCCGAGGACGACCCCCAGCGCCGCCGCCAGGGCGCCGAGCACGACCCCCGACGCCAGGATGACGCGCCGACCCTGCTTGGGCGTGCCTCCGCTCGCCGCGATCAGGGCGAGGGTGCGCTGCTGCCTCCGGGCGCCCACGGCGAAAGCGGGGCCCGCCAGCAGCACCACCTCGAGCAGCGCCATCGTGATCACCAGCGCCACGACGGCGACCCAGGTGTCGTCGACCATCCCCTGCAGCTGGCGCACCTCGTCGGGGAGCGCCGACTCGTCGGGTGGGTCCTCGATCACCGCGCGCGACAGCACCGTGGCGCCGATGCCGTTGAGGTCGAGCACCTCGGCCCAGGACACCGGCCCCCCGCCCACCAGCCACGTCACCGAGCGTTCGCCGGTCGGGAGTCCGAGCTCACCAGGGCCGGCCAGCAGGGTCGGGAAGGAACGGTTGCTCGAGGACTCCGCCACCCCGACGACCTCGACCGTCGCCCCGTCGTGGAGGGTCAGCTCTGAGCCCACCTCGAAGCCCTTGGCCGCCAGCGCGTCGTTGACCACCGCCTCGCCCGGACCAGTCGGCCAGCCGCCGGACGTCAGCCGGAACAGGCCCGCTGTGAGTGGCGTGCCCAGGTCGAGCTCGGCGGCCTCGGCCGAGACCACACCCCGCTCGGTGTCCACGTCGACCTCGCCCTGCCGCCACTCGACCGCCGGGACGTCGCGCCCGAGCACGCGACGTACGGTCTCGAGGGTCAGCCGCTCGGACCGCTCCTCCCCGCCGACACCCCCACTGCCCTCGTCGGGGTCGAAACCCTGAAAGATCCTCGTGCTCCACGGATCGGCCTGGATCCGGGCGTCGGCCGCTCCGAGCCGGCGGTCGAGGGACTCACGACTGTCGAGATTGCTGGTCTGGTAGACCACGTCGGCCGCGGTCACCGCGAGCACCGGCAGGGCGATCATCACCAGCACCAGGACACTACGGCCACGGTGCCGGACGGCGTCGCGCCAGGCGATCCGCAACGCCGGGCGCCACCCGGCGGCGATCACTGCAGGTACCCCGCGTCCACCAGTGTCTCGACGCGGTCGGCGCCGGACTCGTCGATCACCACGCCGTCACGCAGGAAGACCACCCGGTCCGCCCACGCGGCGTGCCGCGCCTCGTGGGTGACCAGGACACCGGCCGCTCCCGCGTCGCACCGCGCCCGGAGCAGGCGCAGGATCTCCTCGCCCGTGTCGGTGTCGAGCGCTCCGGTCGGCTCGTCGGCCAGGATCAGCCGCCGGTCGCCGACGATCGCCCGGGCGATGGCGACGCGCTGCTGCTGGCCGCCGGACATCTCGTCGGGGAACCGGTCGGCGAGGTCGCCGATGCCGACCTCCTCGAGGGCCTGCCGGGCGGCACGTCGCGCGGCCGACGACCGCTCGCCGTCGAGCTCGCGGGGCAGGGCGACGTTCTCGGCAGCGGTCAGGGCCGGGATCAGGTTGAAGGACTGGAAGACGTAGCCCACCGACGTACGCCGCATCTGCGCGCGGCCGCCGATGCCGAGGCCGGCGAGGTCGGTCCCCTCGACGTACACCGCACCGGACGTCGGCGAGTCCAGCCCTCCGGCGAGGGTGAGGAGGGTCGACTTGCCGGAGCCGGACGGCCCCATCACCGCGACCAGCTCGGCGGGCGCGACGCGGAAGCTGACGTCGCTCAGGGCGCGGACCGCGGTGGCACCCTCCCCGTGGATGCGGGTGACGCCGTCGAGGTGGAGGACCGGCTGGTCGGTCATCGGACCACCTCCGGGCTCGTCGCCGGTGCGGCGGAGGGTCCGGTCGGCCCCGGTGTCGTCGCGGCCGGGGCCTCGCGCGCGGCCCGGCGTACCCGGGCCTCGCAGTGGTCGAGCCATCGGATCTCCGCCTCGGCCGCGAACACCAGCGAGTCGAGCACGAGGCTCCACGCGAGGTCCGCCACCAGCCCGCCGCTGGCGCGCTTGAGCCGGGTGTAGTCCTGCAGCGCCGACATGGTCGCCGTGCGCTGCTGTTGGATCACCGCGCCCACGTCGACGCCCGGGACGGTCACCGCCAACGCGAGCTTGATGGCCAGCTCGTCGCGAGGGGGCTGGCTCCGGCCCACCGGGGTGGTGAACCAGGCCGCCACCTCCTCGCGACCCGCCGGCGTCACCTGGTAGGTGACGTGACCCTCGTCGTCGGCCCCCGTGCCCTCGACGAGCCCGTCGCGCTCCAGCCGCGCCAGCGTGGTGTAGACCTGCCCGACGTTCAGCGGCCAGGTGCTGCCGGTGCGCCGCTCGAACTCCGACCGGAGCTGGTAGCCGTACATCGGCCCCTGCCCCAACAGCGCCAGCAGCGCGTTGCGCACCGACATCTCGACCACCACCCCGTGCCCGTCTCCAGATACCCGGTATGTATACCACGTATGTATCTGGCGCGACGCACGCCCCGTGGACCTGGGCGCGCATAGTCCCTGACGTTCGGGTTCCAGATCCGCGTGATTTCGAGCCCAAACGTCAGGGACTATGCCGGTGCGCCGGCAAGAGACCGCCCGACAGCTCAGCCCAGATCCGGGGCGTCCCCGACCCAGGGGTCGTCGCGCTTCTTGTCCCAAGCGCGGAGCGGGTGGCGGGTGGGGTCGAGCCGGCCGAGGTCCCAGGGCTCGAAGGCGTTGTCGACGTTGGCCAGCCCGGTGTCGGCGAGGTCGGGGAGGTGGCGCAGCAGCACGTCCTTGAAGCGGGTGTTGTCGATCCAGGCCAGCCCCTCCGGCGTGTAGACCTCCTCGCGGTAGTCGAGGGTGAAGAAGCGGTCGGCCAGCAGCCGCAGCGAGGCGTTCATGATGAAGATCTGGAAGAGCGTCTCGCCGAAGCCGAACCCGGTCGGGCGGTGCCCCTCCGACAGCGTGCCGACGAGCAGGTCCATGTCGTCGACGTTGTCGCGGCCCAGCGAGTCCGCGCCGTACACCTCACGGAGCGTGGCGACGCACTCGCGGTCGTCGGTGAGGTCGTCGAAGGTCTCGATCGGGTTCAGCCCCAGCTCGCGCCGCAGCTGGTTGTAGTTCGGGACGCCGCGCTCGCGGTCGCGATAGACGTCGAACGCCCCCAGGTCCGCGAGCGGGTGCCCGGGCACCGAGACGTTGCGCAGCGTGTCGGGGTAGTTGTTGTTCACGAGCTGGCAGGCCGACTGCTCGCCGAACGTCCGCGCCAGCGCCTCGAAGCCGTACGTCGCGAACAGCTGCGGCGACTGCGCGTGCCGGGTCATCGCGGTCGGCACCGCGGCGCCCGGGTTGCCGTCGACGTCGACCATCCGGATCTCGTCGGGCAGCAGCGAGTGCAGCCGGTAGATGCTGACGAACTCCTCGGCGAGGCCGTAGCGCGGGCACTCCCCCTGCACGTTCCCGACGATGCCGCCCAGCTCCCGACTGGTGATCGGGATGTCCTCGAGCACCTGCTTGCGGTCCCCGCCGAAGAGCGAGGTGACCAGGCCGAACCAGTTGGCGTGCATGCCGTCGAGCAGGCTCTCGTTGGGCAGGATCGCCGGCGTCCACTCGAGCGTGTGGATGCGCGCCATGGTGCCGACATTGATCAGCCGCGCGGTCTGGAACAGTGCCTCGTCGTCCCAGTCCGGGTGCTTCTCGGCGAGCATCGCGGCGATCGCGTTGTGCTCCTTGACGAACGCCGTCGTGAGCATGGCCAGGCCGACCCACCAGTTGCGCATGAAGCCGGTGCGCTCGGCCCCGGTCTCGTCGTCGACGGGGAGCAGCCCCTGGTCGGTGAGCAGCATCCGCCCGCCCTCGTGCTCGCGCAGGGAGTGCTGGGTGTCCCAGTCGCTGCCGTAGATCTGCGATCCGTCCCACCAGTGGGTGACCTCGTTGAGGAACGTGTCGGGCAGGTCGGCGTCCTCTGGGTGCCGGGTCGGGTCCGGCATCGACGCCCGGATGTCGAGGTGGTCGACGCCGTAGGCCCGCAGCGGGTCGTCGTCGGCGAGCGGGATCTGGTCGATGCGCTGGACGTCGTTGCTGCCGTGGCTGATCCAGTCGTGGTTCTGGAACTGGATCCAGGCTGCCCCCCACAGGTTCAGATAGGGGAACTCGATGCGCGGTCCCTTGGCCGCCAGCAGCTTGCGGCTGACCTCCCGGACGCTCACGGGGTTGGTCGCCGGGTCCTTCCGGCGCTCGACCCCGGCCAGCCCGCGATCGTCGCCCAGGTTGCGGAAGAAGCGGGTGTACGCCGCTCCCACCATCGGGTCGATCCGGCCGTCCGCGTCCGGCCGCAAGTCGTTCCAGGTGCCGTCGGCGGTCCGCCACCGGCGGGCGAACTCGGGCACCTCGATCTGCCCGTCCGCATAGCCGGTCTTGACGCCCTCGGGGTAGGTCCGCACCAGGTTGTTGGCGAAGAGGGACTCGCGCATGTGCGCGAGCTTGAGGATCTTGATCCACTTGGAGGCCGGCCCGGGCATCCGCTCCCCCGAGGAGTACCAGTTGGTCCAGACCCGGTCGTTGGTGTTGCGGCCGAGCACCTTGGTCACGCCGTGGAAGAACGCCGACCCGGCGACGCCGAGGGCCCGACCGGCGCCGACCTTGACCGGGCGCAGCCGGTCGGCCGGCGGCTGCGGGCCGGGCGGCGGGGTCGCGATGTCGGGTGGCTCCTGCCACGCGCCCTCCGCCTTGGTCCGCGCGTACGACGTCGTGAAGACGGCGTTCTGGTGCTCGCCGCGACCCACCTCCGTCGCCGCGTTGAGCTCCGCGCGCTGCAGCAGCGCCAGGAGGACCGGGTCGGCCGAGCCGGCGTCGACGACGCGCCGGTAGTGCTCGGCCGCCTCGGCGTACTGCTCGGCGGCGAAGGCGTCGTCGCCTCGACGGCGGTCGTCTGCGGTGTCGCCTGCGGGGGCGGGGGCGTCCTGGATGGCCATGGCGTCTCCTTGACCCTGGAGGCCCGCCGAGCCCGGGCTGCCGATGAGATTCCCGGGCCCCACAGTAGTCCCCGGGTAGAGGCCCGGCACTACCCTCGGAGCATGATCGAGGCCGCGCGGTTCTCGATGTATCGGGGCATCGTCGCCAAGTTCTTGAGCAGGGGGTTCGAGGAGCACCCTGTCGAGCCGCTCGCCCTGCCGGTCGACACGCGGATCGACTACGTGCCCCACGACGAACTCTTCCCCGACCTTCCCCTGCCCGGCGTCTGGCTCGCCACCTCGTTCCTCCCCTCCGACCACGCCGAGGAGCGGGCCCGCCGGACCCGGCTGATCGGCACGCTGCGCCGGATGCTGGTCGACCTCGCCCCCGACGAGACTCCACCCGTCCCCACCGACGAGACCACCTTCCTGGAGGTCATCTATCCCGACGCGTTCCGCAAGGTCTGGGATCGGGCGCCGGCCCTCCCCGCTGAGCTCCACGACACCGACGACCCGCTGGCAGTGCTGGCCGTCCGGGGGCCGTTCGCCTCCTACCTCCGTCGACCGACCGCCGCCGAGGTCGCCGACGGGCTCGCCGACGAGGACGACTACGTGGTCGACCTCGCCGACCTCCTCGACCACCCGACGTACGACGGCCTCGTGCGGCCCGGCGGGACGGCGGTGTTCGCCGTGGGTCCCGACGGCGCGCTGGCGACCCGGCACGTGCACCGGCCGGACGGGCTCGACCAGGAGACCGCGCGCCGCGCGATGATCGCGGCGATCAACGAGGACACCACGACGTTCCGGCACAACCTGTGCCTGCACAACGTCGCGCTGACCGACGTCGCCATCGCCTCGATCAACGAGCTCGGCGCGCGGCATCCGGTCCGTCGCGTGCTGCAGCACACCTTCCACACCCTGCTCGTCGGCAACCGGGAGAACAGCACCAACCAGCTCGCCGGGTCGCTGAGCTTCGCGGTCACCCTGTTCTCCCACCCCGCCGAGCAGGTCTCCGAGATCGCCAAGCGGCGCCTGGCCGGGTTCGACCTCTGGGACTTCGAGCCGGACGAGCAGTTCGCGCGGCGAGGCACCACCCACACGCCGTTCGCCTACCCTTACCGGGACAATGTGCTCGAGCTGTGGCGGGCCACCCTCGACTACGTGACCGAGTACGTCGGCCTCTACTACCCCGACGACGAGGCCGTGCGCGCCGACCGCGCCCTGGCCGCCTGGGCCGACGAGCTCGACCGCCTGCTCCCGAACCCGGTTGCCCGACCGGCGGGCGGGCTCACCCGCGAGTGGGTGGCGCGGCTGTGCGCCACGGTGATCCACCTGTCGACCGTCGAGCACGACATCCTCAACAACGTCGTCTGGGACTACGGCACGTTCTCCTTCGTGGTGCCGACGGTGGTGCCCGCCTCGGGCGAACCGCAGGACCAGCTGCGCGCCTTCGACATGATCGCCGTGCTGTTCCTCACCTGGCGGCCGTTCAACATGCTGCTCGACTCGAACGTCGAGGGGATGGCCCTCGACGGTCCCGGCCGGAGGGTGATGCGGGCCTGGCTGGACCGCCTGCGCGAGATCCAGGCCGAGATGGAGAGCCGGGGCTACGACCCCTCCCTCGCCTACCCGGCCAACCTCAACGTCAGCATCACCAACTAGGCCGGGGAGTCCATGGCGACCGAGATCCGACTTGCCTTCGCGCTCAACGGCGGGGTGAGCCTCGCGATCTGGATCGGCGGGGTGGCCGACGAGGTGCTGCGGTGCATCAACGGCGGCCGGATCGCCGCCGAGGGCGGGACCGACGAGTCGAACCCGTACGCCGCGATCTGCGCCGAGCTCGACCTGCGCCCCCTCGCCGACGTGCTCACGGGCACCAGTGCGGGCGGTCTCAACGCCGTCTTCCTCGCCACCGCCGTCAGCCACGGCTGCCACGACCTGCGCCCGATCCGCACCCTGTGGCTTGAGCACGGCTCGTTCGACAAGATGATGCGCTCGGCCACCGACCGCACCTTCGTCTCACTCCTGGCCGGCGACACGAACTTCCTCCCGCACATCGAGGAGGCGCTGCGCGGCCTCGCGACCTCGGGCACCGGCTACCAGCCCCCCGACCCGCCCGTCGTGGTGCGCCTGACGGGCACCTCGCTGCCCGGTCAGGCCACCACCCTCCGCGACGGCCAGGGGGTGATCACGTCGGTGGATCACCGGGCCGAGTTCACCTTCCGCAGCGACGACTTCGACTTCGCGGCCGACCCGCAGGCGCTGGTCCGGATGGCGCGCGCCTGCCGGTCGAGCGCGTCGTTCCCCGGCGCGTTCGAGCCCAGCTCCGTCGACGCCTCGCTGTTCGGCCCGCGCCACACCTACGGCCTCTTCGAGGACGACGCGAGCGGGGCCACGCCGGTCATCGACGGCGGCCTGCTCGTGAACCTGCCCGCCCAGGCGGCGTTGGACGCCATCGTCCGGCAGCCCTCCCGCGAGCGCGTCGACCGCGTGCTCGCCCTCGTCGTCCCCGACCCCGGGTCGGCGCGCGGCGCGGAGCGGGTGGAGAACCCCTCGCTCGGGCAGGTGATCAGCAAGTCGCTGCTGGGCATCCCCCTGACCCAGTCGCTCACCGACTTCATCCGGGTCCTCGACGAGCACAACCGCGAGGTCCGGGCCCGGCGCAGCGCCCGGGACGCGCTGTTCGGCGGGTTCGCCGCCGAGGATCCGGCCGTGGCCTGGGCCGACTTCTCGGCCCTGGCGGAGGCCCTGTTCGCCGCCTACCGCGCGACTCGTCTCTCTGCGTCGCTCGACCGCACCCGCCTCGCCCAGCACCGCGACCTGCGCGCCGCCGCCCGGGCCGCCGGCGTCCCCGATCTGATCGACCTCACCGCCCTCGGGGCGGACCACGCGCCCTGGGTGCCGGAGCGGCTCGCGTCCGGAGACGGCACGTGGTGCTGGGGCAGCGCCGCCGTACGCCGACTCGCCGGCGCCGTGATCACCTGGATCAACACGGTGGCCGAGGTCGCGCCACCCGAGACGGCCGCTGCCCTGCGGGCCTTGAAGCTCAGGGCCGCGGCCGCCCGGAGCCGGGCGGAGGACGTCACCCCCAGTGCCGGGGTGATCGCTGGCCTGCTCGCGCAGGAGCTCGCGGCCGACCCGTCCTCTGTGGCCGCCGCCTTCACCCGGGCCTGCGAACGCTGGCCCGGAGGCGAGCTCCCGCCCGTGGAGGCGATCGGTGAGCTCGACGCCGCGCTCGCCGACCTGGCCGACTGCGTCGGCCGGTTCGTCGAACTCTCGCGCGACGTCGTCGAGCGCTGGGCGGAGGACGAGGACGGCCGTGCCCTGCGAGGGCTGCTGCGCCTGGCCGACGGAGCCGCCGCCACCCCGGACGGGCTCCTCGCCCTGCTCCACCGCCTCGAGGTCGTCGAGGGGACCTTCGAGGGTGCCGAGCCGCGGCCCGACCAAGAGGTCCGGCTGGTCCAGTTCACCTCCACGAGCGCCGCGGACCTGGACCCGCTCGAGCGCCGCGAGCCCCGCGACAAGCTCGCGGGCATCGAGCTGGCGCACTTCGGCGCGTTCCTCAAGGGGTCCTGGCGTGCCAACGACTGGCTCTGGGGCCGCCTGGACGCGGCACAGCGACTGCTTCGCCTCCTCGACGCAGCGACCGACTCGCAGCTGAGCCGGGCTGGCACGCTGGAGAGCCACACCCGCCGGGTCCAGGCCGCGATCCTCCGCGAGGAGCTGCCGACGCTGGTCGCCGAGATCGAGCGGGACAGCGGCCTCGGTGCGCACGTCACCGCGGAGGCGCAGACGTTCGTCGACGCCGTACGCCGGGTGGCCGGGACCCCGGCCGGCTCATCGGCTCCGATCGACCTCTCGGGCGCGTCGGAGGACGACCTGCGTGGACTGCTCGGCCTCGAGCGCGTCGGCGCCGAGGACGTCGGCCAGGAAGTCGGCTCCAACCTGGCCACGGTGACGTCCATCGGCGCGCTCAGCACCAGCGCCCGCGTGCTGCACCAGCAGGGTCCCAAGGTGCTCCGCGGGCCGCTGGGCCTGCTGGGCGCGAGCGCGGCGTTCGCCTCGCGGGTCTCCAAGCGCCGCTGGGGGCTCAACCTGCGCACCGTGCTGCTGGTGGCCGTGGTGGTCACCGGCACCGTCGGGCTGGTCGGCTCGATCCTCGGCCTGCTCACCGACCTCGACCTCGGCGCCTGGAGCTATGTCTCGGTCGCGTGCCTCCTCCTCACCCCGGTCATGGCCGTGCTGGCCGCCCCCTGGCTGCTGCTCGGCGTGGGTCGGCGCCGCTTCTCCCGCCGTACGTGATCCGCGGCCGACCCGCTTGCGGACCCGGGACTCTCGCCGTCCGTGACGAACTTGTCGTCCTGCCGCGAGAAGACCGACAAGTTCGTCACGGACGGCGAGGGTGGGGGGCTGCCGGGGGTCAGCGGTAGCTGAGCGTCTCCGGCGTGAGGTGCGGGTGCTCGTTGAAGGTCAGGAGCCGCTCACCGGTCGAGCCCACGAGCACGCGGGTCACGCCGGAGTTCACGGCCGTGGTGTTGAAGTGCCGCCACAGGGTCGGCACCACCTCCGTCGCCTCCGGCCCTCCGGCGGTGACCAGGGAGGTGCAGGCGGCCGCGATCGGGCCGCCAGAGCTCACGACCAGCATCGGGCCGGGGAGCGCGCAGGCGCGCGACAGGGCGGCGTCGACCCGGGCGACGAACCCGGCGTACGGCTCGGGGTACTCGTCGTCGTGCCGGCCGGCCATCCAGCGCGCGGTGGCGTGCTCGAAGGCCTGTTGGAAGGCCCGCCGGTCGTGCCCGGCGTCCGCTGCGAACGGGTCGACGCCCTCGAGGGCGAGCCAGGCCCGCACGACCCCGAGGTGGTCGAACTCGTCCCAGCCGGGATCGACCTCGACGGCGGCGTCCCACGCGGCGCCGTCCAGGATCGCCTCGGCTGTCTCGCGGTGGCGGCGCATCCCACCCCGCAGCACGAGCGCGGGGCGCAGACCCTCGGCGGCCAGCCACGCACCGAGCAGGCGGCCCTGGGTCCAGCCGAGGTCGGACAGCACGTCGTAGTCGTCGGCGCCGAACGACGCCTGTCCGTGCCGGACCAGCAGCACCTGACCCATGCGCGCGCCTCAGTCGTCCAGGGCGCGGCGGCAGCGGCCCTCGAGGTAGCCGACGACCGGACCGAAGCGCGCGTACGCCGGGTTGGTGGTCTGCCCGTGGAAGTAGCGGTACCAGATCTGCTGGGCGATCACCGCCAGCCGGAACAGCCCGAACGTCTCGTAGAACATCCACTGGTCGGCGGTGACCGTGCGGCCGGTGCGCTCGCCGTAGTAGGCGACGATCTCCGCCCGCGTCCACATGCCCGGGGCGTCCGACGGCTGGCGGCGGAACAGCTGGAAGGTCTCGTCGTCGTCGGCCTGGATCCAGTAGGCCAGGGCGCCGCCGAGGTCCATGAGCGGATCCCCGACGGTGGCCATCTCCCAGTCCAGGACCGCGCGGACCCGCGGCGGGTCCGGCTCCAGCACGAGATTGTCGAAGCGGTAGTCGTTGTGGATCAGGCAGCGACCGACATCGGCCGGCTGGTGGGCCGCGAGCCAGTCGGTGACCGCGGCCCAGTCGCCCAGGTCGTCGGTCGCCGCACGCGCGAGCCGGTCGGTCCAGCCGGCGACCTGCCGGCCGACGTACCCCTCGCCGCGGTCCATCGCGGCCAGAGCGGGCTGGGCCGAGACGTCGACGGCGTGCAGGTCGACGAGCACGTCGAAGGCGTTGCGACACAGGTCCCGCGTCTGCTCGGGCGTCACGGGCATCGGCAGGTCGCGGCGCGGGATCACCCCGTCGAGGCGCTCCATGACGTAGAAGTCCGAGCCGATCACCGCCTGGTCCTGGCAGAGCCCCACCATGGTGGCGACGTAGGCGAACACCGGCGCCAGCGCCTGCTGGATGTCGTGCTCGCGCACCATGTCGTGGGCGCTCTTGGCCTTCGCCCCCGTGGGCGGGCGACGCAGGATCAGGTCGCGCCCCGGATAGGTCAGGAGGTAGGTCAGGTTGGAGGCCCCGCCCGGGAACTGCCGGACCTCGGGCGTGCCGACCAGGTCGTCGACGTACGCCGTGGCGTGGGCGCGCAGCCACGCCGCCACCGCCTCGACGTCGAAGGCGTCCTCGTCACGGACTGGCCGCGCCTCGTCGACGATGCCTCCAGGTGGGGTGGTCATGTCGTCGCCCTCTCCGCGAGCTTGGCGGCCTGCTCGCGCATCACCGCGTCGTACGCGCGCCGGTCCGAGAGCTTGAGCGCATACGCGGCCCGCGCCGCAGGGTCGGGGAGGATCAGCTCCTCACCGGCGTCGACCGCCGCCACGACGGCGGCCGCGATCTCGTCGGCGCCGAGCGGCGCGTTCTCGACGAGGTGGGACAGGGTCACCATCGCGGCGGTGTCCGCACCGCGGAGGGAGGCCATCAGGTTGGTGCGGAAGTACGACGGGCACACCGCGCTCGCGCGCACGCCGTAGCCGGCCAGCTCGTGGCCGGTGGTCTCGGTCAGGGCCACGACGGCGGCCTTCACGGCGTTGTAGGAGCCCATCCCGGCCGGATGCACCAGGCCGGCGAGGGACGCGACGTTGACGATGTGACCGGAGCCCTGGCGCTTGAACAACGTCACGAAGGTGCGCGTGCCGCGCACCGCGCCGTACAGGTTGATCTCGGTGATCCACCGCCACTCGTCGAGGGTGGCGACGTCGAGTCGTCCGCCACCGGCCACGCCCGCGTTGTTGACGAGCACGTCGAGGCCGCCCCAACGCCGCTCCACCTGGGCCAGGGCGGCGGCCCAGTCGTCGTCCGAGGTGACGTCCAGGACGAGGTCGATCGCGCCGCCGCCGGCGTCGGGGTCGGCGGCCGCGAGGTCGGTGGCGAGCACCTCGTCGCCGCGGGCCCGCCAGGCTCGGGTGAGGGCGGCCCCGAGACCGGAGCCGGCTCCCGTGACGAGCACCCTCATCGGGTGGCGCCCTCGCGGTACTTCGCGAGCTCGAGGCGTGCGATGAGCGCGCGGTGCACCTCGTCGGGACCGTCGGCGAACCGCAGCGAGCGGGCTCCCACGAAGAACGACGACAACGGGAAGTCGGACGACATCCCCCCGCCGCCGTGCAGCTGGAGGGCGAAGTCGATGACCTGCTGCGCCATGGTGGGCACCGCGACCTTGATCTGGCTGACCTCCGAGAGGGCGTGCCGGGCGCCGCCCTGGTCGAGCTTCCACGCGGCATGGAGCACGAGCAGCCGGGCCTGGTCGATGGCGATCCGGGCGTCGGCGAGCCGCTCGCGGTTGCCGCCGAGGTCGATCAGCGGCCTCCCGAACGCCGTGCGCGAGCTCGCGCGCAGGACGGCGAGCTCGAGCGCCTTCTCGGCCATCCCGATCGTGCGCATGCAGTGGTGCACCCGCCCGGGGCCGAGGCGGCCCTGGGCGATCGCGAAGCCCTCGCCCGGCCCGGAGATGACGTTGCCCGCGGGCACCCGCACGTCGGTGAAGGAGACCTCGCCGTGCCCGACCGGCTCGTCGTAGAACCCCATCGTGTCGAGCAGCCGCTCGACCCGCACGCCGGGGGTGTCGCGGGGCACCAGCACCATCGAGTGCCGACGATGGCGGTCGGCGTCCGGGTCGGTGACGCCCATGAACACGAAGATCTGGCAGTCGGGGTGGCCCACGCCGGTCGACCACCACTTGCGACCGTTGACGACGATCTCGTCGCCGTCGACCACGCACGTCGCGGCCATGTTGGTGGCATCGGAGGACGCGACCGCCGGCTCGGTCATCGCGAAGGCTGAGCGGATCCGGCCCTCGAGCAGCGGCTCGAGCCACTGCCGGCGCTGCTCCTCGTCGCCGTAGCGCAGTAGCACCTCCATGTTGCCGGTGTCGGGGGCGTTGCAGTTGAACACGGTCGGCGCGATCGCCGAGCGACCCATCAGCTCGGCGAGGGGCGCGTAGTCGACGTTGGAGAGACCCTCGCCGCCCAGGGTGCCGAACCTCGAGGCGTACTCACCGGCGTGCTCCAGCGGAATGAAGAGGTTCCACAGGCCCTGGTCCCGCGCCTTGGCCTTCAGCTCCTCGAGGATCGGCAGCGGCGTCCACTGGGTGCCGCGGGTCCGGGCCTCGGCGAGGTCGCGGTGGTACTGCTCCTCGACCGGGTCGATCTCCGCAGCCATGAAGGCACCGACCCGTTCGGTGAGGTCCGCGGCGCGGGGCGAGGGGGAGAAGTCCATGCGTCGGAGGCTAGCGCGGCAGCGCGGCGCGGAGCGACGCGCTCGCGCCATGGGGGCTAGTCCTTGCTCGCACCGACCGAGGATGGCGTTGATCACGCCGACCGTCGACCTCGCGGCGACCGCGTCAGGCGGCGACGGCCATCACCACACGGGCCCGCTCGACGGGATCCTCCCAACGGCGACCGCTGCGCACCAGGCGCCAGCCCGACCAGAGCACGAACGGGATCGCGACCAGGACGGACGCCCGCCACTCGGGCACGGTGGCCAGGGCGGAGAAGACCAGACCCGTCATCGTGGTCGACAGTGCGAGCCGGGAGGAGTACGCCACCATCATGATCGGCGGCGCGGGGGTGGCTCGCGCCGAGCGCAGGTCCACGGGGAAGGGCCGCTGCGCCGACCACCGCAGCGCGGCACCGACGACCTGCACGGTCACCACGACGACCAGACTGAGCAGGGCCGCCAGCTCGTACGACGTCGGGGCTCCCGCCCGGAGGCTGGCGAGGAGCACGGTGACGGCCGAGGCGGCGACGAGGAACTCAGCCAGCACGTACGCCCGCGCCGCGAAGACCTGGTCGGCACGCACCGGGAGACTCTCCCGCCACAGCAGGCCCCGGGTGTCCAGGCACCAGGCATTGACCCCGAACAGCAGCGCGCCACCCGACGCGACCAGCCCGGGAAGGATCGTGAGGGTGTGCCACTCGAGGCTGCCGAGGATGGCGACGACACCGGGCCCGACGGCCAGCACCGTGATCCCCCGACGCATCGGCACGGCCCGCCACACCGAGGCGCGGTCGACGCGCACGAGCATCCCGAACGTCGTGCGCGGCAGCCTGCGGGCGGCGTACCGGCCGCTCTCGACACGGGTCTCGTCCCGCGGCAGCCGGCGGGCCGCGAGGTGGGCGGCGTAGGCGCCCACCACGAGGGCGGCGCCGACAATCGCGGCCTCGGCGGCGACCCCCTGGACCCACCGCCACTCGAACCCCACGGTCGCCCGGGCCACGAACCAGACCGTGGGGATGTGGTCGAGCATCTGCGACAGGCGGCCGGAGACCTGGAGGACAGCCACGGCCAGCACGCCGGCGACCGCCAGGCCGCGGACCACGGCCACGCCGTGTGGGCCGCGCCTGATCGTCTCCATCGTCCAGGCGAGCACCTGCGCGCTCGCCGTGCCGACCGCCAGCCAGAGCAGCACCGACACCACCGCCGCCGGCACCAGGTGCACGGGCAGGCTGTAGGAGACCACGCCGAGCAGCAGCCACGCCTGCAGCAGCCACGCGATGTTGAGCGGCGCCATCAGGAGCGCACCCAGGTGGTCGGTGGTGGGGCTGACCGGGAAGGCCACACCCTGCTCGCGCGACAGCAGTTCGCGGCCGCCGCCCGAGGCCACCGCCGAGACGATGGTCACGAGCAGGAAGGCGGCGTACGCCGTGGGCGCGAGCAGCAGCAGATCGCGCGCGCGTTCGGAGGTGCGTGCTCCCGGCAGGGCCATCGGGATCGTGGTCACCCCGATCGAGATCACGACGAGGACGCCCAGCGCCCACGGGAGGGCGCTGCGGCGACGGACCGTCCCGGCGCGGAACCTGATCAGGTGGGCGAGGTCAGCCACGGCCCGGCGCGCGTCGCCCAGCGTCGTGCTGGCGGTCGACCCTGCCGAGCCGGACTGCTCAGTCGAGGAGAGCGCGGTAGGCACGCGCGCCCTCCTCACCGGACATCTCCTCGGCGTCCACCGTCGCGACCTGGGACCCGCCGCGGAGCACGAGAACATGACCGCACGCCTGCGTTGCCAGGTCCCGCAGATGTGTGGAGACGAGGATGCAGGCGCCCCGGGCTCGCGCGTCCGCGATCACCTCCATCGTGGCCTCGACCCCGATCGGGTCGACCCCGTCGAACGGCTCGTCGAGCAGCAGCACCCGCGGCTCGTGGAAGGCCGCCAGCACGACGCTGAGCCGCCGGCTCATGCCGTGGCTGAACCCGCCGGTGATCCGGTGCGCCACGTCACCGAGCTCGAACCGCTCCAGCAGGGCACGGGCCCGGTCCTCCCAGGCGGGGAGACGGCGGAGCCGGGCGGAGAGCTGGAGGTGCTCCCAGGGAGTCGCGCGCGGCACCAGGCCACCGACGTCGGGGCAATAGCCGCTGCGTCGCTTGACCTCGAGGGTCTCCTTGCGCAGGTCGAGCCCGTCGACGAGCACGGTGCCGGCCGTGGGCGGCACCAGCCCCGCCAGGACGCGCATGGTCGTGGACTTGCCGGCGCCGTTGCGACCGAGGAGCGCCGTCGCCTGGCCGGCGTACGCCTGGACGTCGATGCCCGCGACCGCCTCGACCTCGCCGAAGCGCACGTGGAGACTGCGGATGTCGACGACGGGAGGGGGAGTCGTCACCTCTCAGAGTCTGCCTGCCGAGCGCCGCGCAGTCCGGCGATCGCCAAAGTTCCCCCAGTCGGCGTGACCTCTCACCGCAACCCCGCCGAGTCGGCGTGGACTCTCGCCGACGCCGAGTCGGGGACATTCGACTCTGGGTGTCGGAGCCGTGGCGCCGGATCGTGGAGGCATGACCCCGTCGCTGACCGGCTCGCGGGTGCTGCGGCGTTCGTGGGTGCTCGCCTGCACCCTCGCGGAGGCCATCGGCATGACGGCCGCGGCGGCAGCGGCACGGGCCGCGACCGCCCTCATCGAGAGGGACGTTCAGGGCGCGTCGTGGCTGGGCCTGGGGTTGGTGGTGCTCGGGGGACTCGTCGAGGGCGTGGCCCTCGGCGTCCTGCAGTCCCGAGCGCTCGCGTCGGTCCTGGACACCTGGGCACGGCGGCGCTGGCTCTGGGGCACCGTGCTGATCGCCGGCGTCGGCTGGGCGGCGGCGTCGGCCCCTGCCGCGCTGTCCTCATCGCAGTCGGGCGACACCGAGGAGCCCGCCCTGATGCTGGTGCTCCTCGGAGCCGCAGGGCTCGGCACGATGCTGGGGGCGGTGCTCGGCGCGGTACAGGCGTGGGCACTGACTGGCCAGGTCCCCCATCCGCGCCGCTGGATCCTCGGGAGCGCCGTCGGCTGGACCGCTGCGATGCCGGTCATCTTCCTGGGCGCCACGACGGTCCCGGCCTCCTGGCCGACTGGCCCGGTGGTCGTCATCGGCGCCGGCACCGGACTGGCCGCCGGTCTCGTGCTGGGAGCGACGTCGGCCCCGTTCCTCCGGATGCTCGGGTCGTCACCAAGCCACAACGTCAGACGAAGTGGTCGCTCTGACGACCACTTCGTCTGACGTCCCGCGGGGATCGTGGCTTAGGCGGGGAAGGAGCCCCCCGTCTCGGCGAGGTCGCGCAGGTACGCCGTGGGGCGGAACCGCTCGCCGTACGCGTCGGCCAGCTCGTCGGCCCGCGCCACGAAGGCCTTCAGGCCGGTCGCGCCGGCCGGCGACTGGTAGCCGGTCATGAACTGCGCCGCGCCGCCGGTGTTGGGCGGGAAGCCGATGCCCATGATCGAGCCGATGTTGGCGGCCGCCGCCGAGGTGATCACGCCCTCCTCGAAGCACTTCGCGGTCTCGAGCGCCTCCGCGAACAGCATCCGCTCCTTGACGTCCTCGAACGGCATCGGCTCGGCGCTGGCGGGGAACTCCTGCACCAGCCCCGGCCAGATCCGCGTGCGGGCGCCGGACTCGTCGTACTCGTAGAACCCCGCGCCCTTGAGCCGGGAGGGCCGGCCGAGCTCGATCATCCGCGTCACGACGGCCCCGCCCGGGTGCACGGCGTACGGCGTGCCGTCGCGCTCGGCGGCGTCGGCGGCGGCCTTCGCGATCTTGACCATCAGCTCCATGTTGAGCTCGTCGCTGAGCTGCAGCGGTCCGACGGGGTAGCCCGCCTGCGTCGCCGCCCGCTCGATCGAGACCGGGTGCACTCCCTCGGCGAGCAGGGACAGCCCCTCGTTGACCATGAAGCCGATCACGCGCGAGGTGTAGAAGCCGCGGCTGTCGTTGACCACGATCGGCGTCTTGCGGATCTGCTGGACCACGTCATAGGCCTTGGCGAGCGCCTCGTCGGAGGTCTCCTTGCCGCGGATGATCTCGACCAGGGGCATCTTGTCCACCGGGCTGAAGAAGTGCAGACCGATGAAGTCGGCCGGCCGGTCCACCCCGGTGGCGAGCTCGGTGATCGGCAGCGTCGAGGTGTTCGAGCACAGCAGCGCGTCGCGGTTGACGTGCGGCGCGATCTCGGCGAACACCTGGTGCTTGAGGCTGGGGTCCTCGAAGACCGCCTCGATCACCAGGTCGCAGCCAGCGAGGTCGGCAGGGTCTGCGGTCGGCCGGATCCGGTCGAGCAGCTCGGCCTTCTTCTCCTCCGTGGAGCGACCCCGCGCGATCGCCTTGTCGAGCAGCTTCTCGGAGTAGCCCTTGCCCCGCTCGGCGGCCTCGGCGGAGACGTCCTTGAGCACGACCTCCATGCCGGCCCGGGCGCAGGAGTAGGCGATGCCGGCGCCCATCATGCCCGCGCCCAGGACCGCGACCTTGGTGGCCTTCCAGGGCTCGATGCCCTGGGGACGCAGCTTGCCGGCGTTGATGGCCTGCAGGTCGAAGAAGAACGCCTGGATCATGTTCTTGGCGTTCTGACCGGTGACGAGCTTGACGAGGTAGCGCGACTCGATCCGCGACGCGGTGTCGAAGTCGACGCTGGCACCCTCGACCGCGGCCGAGAGGATGGCCCGCTGGGCGGGGTAGTCCGCGCCCTTGGTCTGCTTGCGCAGGAGCGCGGGGAACGCCGGGAGGAAGGCCGCCAGCGCGGGAGACTTGGGGGTCCCGCCAGGCATCTTGTAGCCGGGACGGTCCCAGGGGTTCTGCGCCGCCTCGGCGTCCTCACGGTGCTCGAGGAGCCACGCCTTGGCGGCCGGGACCAGCTCGTCGCGGCTCGAGACCAGCTCGTCGACCAAGCCCTTCTTCAGCGCGTCGGCCGGCTTGAAGCGGGTGCCTTGCAGCAGCACGTCCATGAGCGCGTTCTGCAGACCGAGCATCCGGGTGACGCGGGTGACGCCGCCACCGCCGGGGAGCAGGCCCAGCGGGGCCTCGGGGAGGCCGACCTGGGCCTTGGCGTCGTCGACGAGGATCCGGCGGTTGCAGGCCAGGGCGATCTCGAAGCCCCCGCCCATCGCCGCGCCGTTGATGGCGGCCACGACCGGCTTGGGGAACTGCTCGAGCCGGCGCAGGTCGGCCTTGACGCCCTCGACGCCGGCGAACAGCGCCGGGGCGTCCGCGGGGCCGGCCTGGGTCATCTGGTGGAGGTTCGCGCCGGCGAAGAAGGTCTTCTTCGCGCTCGTGACGACGACGCCGGTGACGCTCTCGGGGTCGGCGGCCAGCTCGTCGTAGAGCCGCTCGACCGCGGCGTGCATGGACTCGCGGTAGAGGTCGTTCATGGTGTTGGCGCTCGCGTTGGGGTCGTCGAGCGTCAACGTGACGATGCCGTCGGCGTCCCGGTCGTAGCGGACGGCGGTGGTGTGCTGGGTGGTGCTGGTCATCTGGGCTTTGTCCTGTCGTACGTCGTTGGGTACGGATGTCACTTCGCTCACTGGGTCTCGACACGCTCCCTCGCGGCTTCGTTCCTCAGCCGCGGTCGCTGCTCGACCAGCATCGATCGGACCGTGGTCGGGTGGTCTGACGACTTCGTCGTCAGACCACCTCGACCACGGTCGCGATCCCCATCCCGCCGCCGACGCAGAGCGTCGCGAGGCCACGCCGCTGGTCGCGGCGGACCAGCTCGTCGATAAGCGTGCCGAGGATGATCGCGCCGGTCGCGCCGAGCGGGTGGCCCATGGCGATCGCGCCACCGTTGACGTTGGTGATCTCGTGGCTGATGCCCATGTCCTTCATGAACCGCATGGCCACGGCGGCGAACGCCTCGTTCATCTCCCAGAGGTCGATGTCGGAGACCTCGAGGCCGGCCTTGCCGAGCGCCTTGCGGGCGGCCGGCGCCGGACCCGTGAGCATGATCGTCGGGTCGGCGCCGGAGACGGCCATGGACACGATCCGCGCCCGCGGGGTGAGTCCCAGCTCGGTGCCGACCTGCTCGGAGCCGATGGCCATGATCGCCGCGCCGTCGACGATGCCCGAGGAGTTTCCGGCGTGGTGCACGTGGTCGATCCGCTCCACCCAGTGGTACTTCTCCAGGGCGACGTCGTCGAAGCCCGCGTCGCGGCCTAGGTCGGCGAACGACGGCTTGAGGGCGGCCAGGCCCTCGACGCTGGTGTCGGGCCGGACCAGCTCGTCGTGGTCGAGGACGGTGATCCCGTTGAGATCGGTGACGGGGGCGACGCTCTCGGCGAAGTAACCGTTGGCCCAGGCCTTCGCGGCCCGGTGGTGCGACTCGGCGGCGTAGGCGTCCACGTCGGTGCGCGACCAGCCCTCCAGGGTCGCGATCAGGTCGGCACCGATGCCCTGCGGGACGAAGCCGGTCTTGAGCGCGGTGGCGGGGTCGGCGGCCCAGGCTCCGCCGTCGGAGCCCATCGGCACGCGGCTCATCGACTCGACGCCGCCCGCGAGAATCAGGTCCTCGAAGCCGGACCGTACCCGGGCAGCCGCCTGGTTGACCGCCTCGAGCCCGCTCGCACAGAACCGGTTGAGCTGGACGCCGGCCACGGTCTCGGGGAAGCCCGAGGCGAGCGCGGCCGTCTTGGCGATGTCGCCGCCCTGCTCGCCGATCGGGGTCACGACACCGAGAACGACGTCGTCGACGCGCGCCGGGTCGAGCTGGGGGTTGCGGACCTTGAGCTCGTCGAGCACGCCGACGATCAGGTCGATGGGCTTCACCTCGTGAAGGGAGCCGGCGGCCTTGCCCTTCCCGCGTGGCGTACGGAGGTGGTCGTACACGAATGCTTCTGCCATGACCGTCCTTGGGGATCAGCACCGGTGGGAGGGACTCTCGGTGGCGGCAGCGCCGCTCGTCGTCGTCCACCCCGATTGTGACACTATTGCTGTCAACGTGGTCAAGGAGACGCCCTGAGGCATCCGTCACGTCGACCGGGAGGCACCGTGCTGCTGACGCTCGAGCAGCTCACCGAGCGCGTGGGCATGAGTGTGCGCAACGTGCGCTTCTACACCAGCCGGGGTCTGGTGCCGCCGCCGATCCGCCAGGGCCGCTCGGGCTACTACTCCGCGGACCACGTGGTCCGTCTCGAGCTCGTGCAGGAGCTGCAGAGCCACGGCTTCACCCTGGCTGCGATCGAGAAGTACCTCGCCGGCATCCCCGAGTCGGCCACACCGGAGGACATCGCGCTGCACCGCACCATGCTCGCCCCGTGGCAGGCCCAGCCACCGGTGCAACTGGGTCGCGGGGAGCTCGACCGCCGAGCCGGCCGTCCCCTCAGCGACGAGGACCTGAGCACCCTGACCGCGCTCGGCATCGTCACCCCGGCAGGCCCGGACCGCTACCGGGTGGCGGTGGCCCATCTCTCGGTCGGCGTGGGGCTGCTCGATCTCGGCTTCCCACCCGACGCCGCCCAGGCCGCCGCCGAGGTGTACGCCGCGCATGGGCGGGCGATCGCCGAGGAGCTGTCCGCGGTGTTCAAGAAGCTCGTGTGGCCGGCGTACAAGGTCTCCGGCGCCTCGCCTGCCACCCTGCGTGAGGTCGTCGAGCGCCTCAAGCCGCTCTCCGTCGCCTCGCTCGTGTCGGCCTACGAGGTGGCGATGGACGACGCCAAGCGCGAGGAGATCGCCCGCCGCGCCGGCTCGTGACCCGACTCCACACCGCGGCTCAGGCCTGGACGGCGGCGCCCGAGGCCAGCAGGTCGTCGACGTCGTCGATGCCCCAGGCGGCGAGCGCGGCGCGGGTGTGCTCGCCGGCGCGCGCGGGTGGCGGCGCGCCGAGCGTGGCGGGCGTGCTCGAGAAGCGCGGGGCCGGGGTCGGCTCAGGGCCGCCGCCGCGGTCGACGTACACCTCACGGGCGACGATCTGCGGGTGGCGCACCGCCCGGCTCAGCGGCAGCACGGGCGCGACGCACGCGTCCGAGCCGTCGAAGACCTCGCTCCACTCGTCGAGGGTGCGGGCTCGGACGGCGTCGCCGATCATGGTCCGGAGTTGGGCGTGCCGGGCCGGATCGTCGCGGTCCGGCGCCAGGTCGGCGATACCGAGCAACCGCACGAGCTCGGCGTAGAACTGGGGCTCGAGCGCACCGATCGACAGGTGCTGGCCGTCGGCGGTCTCGTAGAGGTCGTAGTAGGGGATCCCGCCGTCCAGGAGGTTGGCGGCGCGGCGTTCGGTCGCCAGCCCGGCGG
The DNA here is from genome assembly GCA_964542635.1 of uncultured Nocardioides sp. GTDB lineage: Bacteria > Actinomycetota > Actinomycetes > Propionibacteriales > Nocardioidaceae > Nocardioides. The sequence goes on from CAZIVD010000003.1 coordinate 59,963, forward strand.
CGAGGTGGGCGGCGGTCATCGCGTTGAGATGGGCCGTGCCGTCGATGATCGCGGCGTCCACGACCTGCCCCTGGCCGGACAACCTGGCCTGCAGCACCGCGGCCAGGATCCCGATGACGAGATAGGTCGAGCCGCCGCCGAAGTCGCCGACCAGGTTGATCGGGAACTGGGGGCGGGCCGGGTCCTGGCCGAGCCCGAAGAGCGCTCCGGTGATCGCCACGTAGTTGAGGTCGTGCCCTGCCGTCGGCGCCCACGGACCGGTCTGCCCCCACCCGGTCATCCGGCCGTACACCAGCGCCGGGTTGCGCGCATGACACGCCTCCGGGCCGAGGCCGAGCCGCTCGGTCACCCCTGGACGCATGCCCTCGACCAGGACATCCGCCCGCTCGACCAGCCGGAGCACGGCGTCCACGGCCGCCGGGTGCTTGAGGTCGAGCGCCACCGACGGCCGACCACGGTTGAGGAAGTCGTGGGGTCCACCGGTGAGCGGCTGCCCGCCGGGACGGTCCACCCGGATCAGGTCCGCTCCCAGGTCGGCCAGGATCATGCAGGCGTGCGGGCCCGGCCCGATCCCGGCGAGCTCCACGACCCGGAGGCCGCCCAGCGGTCCCGTCCCGCGGCCCAGGGTGAGGTTGTCCTTGTCCACGCGGTGAGTCTCCCAGGGCGCCTCCAGGTTTGAGGAGCGAGCCTGCGAGCGTCACGAAACCAGCCCCCGCCGGACCCGGGAAGCCCGCGTCCGGGGTCTCGTGACGGGCCCCGAGGGGACCCTCCTCGACCAGCGGTAGTGGCGCTCGACCAGCGAAGGCCGTCGCGTCAGAGCCGGCCGAGGAAGGAGCGGGTGCGCTCCTCGCGGGGGTTCTCGAAGATCTCGCTTGGCGTGCCCTGCTCGAGGATCGCGCCGTCGTGGAGGAAGCAGACCTTGGTCGCCACGTCGCGGGCGAAGCCCATCTCGTGGGTGGCCAACACCATGGTGGTCCCCTCGCCCGCGAGGCGCCGCATGATCTCCAGCACCTCGCCGGTGAGCTCCGGGTCCAGGGCGGCGGTCACCTCGTCGAGCAGCAGGAGCGCGGGGTCGGTCGCCAACGCTCGCACCATCGCCACCCGCTGCTGCTGCCCTCCCGAGAGCCGGTCGGGATGCTCCTCGGCCTTGTCGGCGAGGCCGAACCTGGCGAGGAGGTCTCGGGCCCGCGACTCCGCCTCGACCCTGGCGAGACCATGGACCTTGCGTGGCGCCAGGGTGACGTTGTCGAGGACCGTCAGGTGCGGGAACAGGTTGTAGGACTGGAACACCACCCCCATCCGCCGGCGTACGGCGCGCGCGTCGACGAGCGGGTCGGAGATGTCCTGGCCCTCGAAGAGGATCACGCCGTCGTCGATGTCCTCGAGCAGGTCCAGGCAGCGCAGCAGGGTCGACTTCCCCGAGCCCGACGAGCCGATCAGGCACACCACGTCGTGCGCATGCACGTCGAGGTCGATGTCGCCCAGCACGACCTTGTCGCCGTAGGACTTGCGCAGCCCTTCGGTGCGCAGCACCAGATCCGGCGGCGCGGGCGACCCCGGCGACGCCGGCTCGTCGACCCCGGCAGTCACCGCGCACCTGCCCGCTCGCGCCGCATCATCCGGCGGCCCATCCAGTCGGTGAACCGCGCGAGCGGGATGGTCAGCGCCACGAACAACACCGCCACCACGACGATGGGGGTGTAGTTGAAGTTGTAGGCCGCGTAGTCCTGCGCGGCGAAGAGCGCCTCCCACACGAAGATCGTCGAGAGCAGCGCGGTGTCCTTCTGCAGGGAGACGAAGTCGTTGAGGAGCGGCGGCACCACGCGGCGGACAGCCTGGGGCAGCACGACGTACCGCATCGCCTGGCCGTGCGAGAGTCCCAAGGCGTCGGCGCTGGCCACCTGCGAGGGATGGACCGACTCGATCCCGGCGCGATAGACCTCGGCGACGTAGGCGCCGTACGAGAGGACGAGCGCGAACGTGCCGAGCCAGAAGGTGTTGGTGGTGACTCCCTGCAACTGCAGGGCCGGCAGGCCGATCCCGCACAGCACCACGACCAGCAGCGTCGGCACTCCTCGGAACAGGTCGGTGTAGAGGACCGCCAGGAGCCGCAGGGGGTACAGCGCCGCCGCGGTCGTGGACCTCACGACGGCGACCAGCGCACCGAGCACCAGGATCACCGGTTCGGCGATCAGGAACGACGCGACGTTCAGGCCGAACGCCTCGATCACCGCCGGGAACGACGCCTTGGCGTGCTCCCAGGAGAAGAAGGTCTCCTGGACGCGCGGCCACCCCGGCGACGACGTGACCACCCAGGCCAGCACGCCGAGGACCACGACCGTGGCGACGGTCGCGATCGTCGCGGAACGACGCCGGAGCCGCTGTCGCAGCTGGTCGCGCGCGACCTGTCGTGGACTCGGACTCCAGGGTGCCGCCGCCTCCGACATGCGGGTGGCGTGCTACTCGGCGAGGACCGGGACGTCGACGGAGTCGCTGAGCCACTCCTGCTCGATCGCGTCCAGCGTGCCGTCCTCGCGGAGGTTCGCCAGCGCGTCGTTGACGCAGGAGACCAGCGGCGAGCCCTTCTGGAAGAGCATCCCGAACTCCTCCTGCTCTCCCGTCGCCGGCTGGAACTGCCCGACGATGGTGGCCTTCGGGATCTCCACGGCGGTGATGTAGAACGCGGTCGGCAGGTCGGCGAGGATCGCGTCGACCTGGTCGTTGAGCAGCGCCTGCTTGGCTGCGTTCGTGTCCTTGAAGACCACCGGCTGTGCGTCCGGCTGGATCACGTCGCGGATCGCGGTCAGCGAGGTGGTGCCCGTCTGCGCGCCGAGCCGGAGCCCCTTGAGGTCAGCGACACTCGTGACCGAGCTCGCCTCGTCGCCCTTGAGCATGATCACGGCCTGCGACGCCGCGTAGTAGCCGTCGGAGAAGTCCACGACCTTCGCACGCTCAGGCGTGATCGAGATCTGGTTGATGTCGAAGTCGAACTTCTTCTCTCCAGGCGCATACGAGGCGTTGAAGGGCACCTTGACCCAGGTGACCTGGTCGGCAGTGAAGCCGAGCTGCTCCGCGACGGCGTACGCGACGGCGGACTCGAAGCCCTGGCCGTTGGTCGGGTCGTTCTTGGCGAACCACGGGTCGTACGCCGGCGAGTCCGTGCCGATGGTCAGCGTGCCGGGGGTCCTCACCGCGTCGGCGGCACAGGCCGCCGGGTCGTTGGCCGGCGCAGCGGACTCCGAGGCGTCCGCGGACTCGGTCGGGGCCGCCGAGTCGGTGGCCTCGGTCGTGGTGCTGGACTCCTCGACGGGCGCGCACCCCAGGGCGAGCAGGGCGACGGGGGTGAGCGCGGCGGCGAGCAGGACTCTCGGGATTCGCATGTCCGCATCGTAAAGGCAACCGGATCGGTCGTCTTCGCCCGTCCGTGGCCGCGGTCCCGCCGCCGTCCGTGACGAACTCGTCGCTTCGCCGCCGGCGAACCGACAAGTTCGTCACGGACGGCGGGAAGCGCGTCAGGTGAGGAGGCCGGCTTTGCGCCCGAGCTTCTCGGCCAGCTCGGCGGGGTCGAGTGTGCCCGCCAGGATCCTGGAGGTCGCCCACCGGGAGGTGTCGATGCCGGAGAGCTTCTCGAACAGGGGCAGGTCGGGCGCGAACCGGTCGGCCAGACGCTGCATGTCCTCGGAGGTGGGCGGCCGGGCGTCGACGCCCGGGCTGGCGTTCTTGGCCTGCGGCGCCGGAGGATCCAGGAACTGCCCGATCTCGAGGAAGTCCGTGAGCTGGCTCAACAGACCGTCGCGATCGGAGACCACGTCGATGAAGTCGAGGAGCAGCCACCGCTCACGATCGGGGAAGACCGCGAACGCGCGCTCGAGCTGCGCGCCGTACAGCCCCCGCGTGACCAGGGCGCGCTTGCGGAGGTCGCCCGGCTGCCAGCCGTCGGGGACCTGGTCAGGGAGGGTGGTGAAGGTGTCCTGGGCGATCGCCTGGGCGAACTGCGGGAACCCCGCGTGCCGCGCGTAGTCCATCTGCCACTGGGAGAACGCGCGCTCGATCGGGTCCCGGAAGCTCGCGATCAGCTTCATGTCGGGGTTGTAGGCGCGCATCCGCTCCAGGGCCTGGGGCCAGAAGAGATAGGCGGGCGTGTAGTCGCCGGCGACCTTCTGGCGCGGCGTACGCCGGGGCGAGTGGTAGGCGGAGTAGTCCGGGTGCTCCCAGTCGAGGAAGTCCTTGTCGAAGAAGTGCCGCTCCTTGCGCTCGCCGCGCGCGACATGGCGATGCCTCAGCAGATAGAAGGCGATCGTGCTCGTGGCAGCCTTCTGCACGCCGACCAGCGCGAAGGTGATCGGAACCGTCTCGACGGCCTCGGTCGGCTCCTGCACCGCACCCGGCTGTTGTGGCGAGACACTCATGTGCCCGCACACCTCCCTCGTGTCGAGGGTCTGGCCCGGACCTCGGCGGTACGCAGCCGGCGGGCAGACCCAGCCCGGGCAGTCTCTCACAGCGAGACCGTGGCGCCGGACTCGGCGCAGGGGCCACGACGCAGCGTCCTGGACCCCCGCCTGCGGCCACTAGCCTGACGCCGGTGACCACCCGGGACATCCGCGACCTGACCGACGACGAGGCCCGCCAGGCGCTCCTCCTCAAGTGGGGGACCACCGAGCACGGCACGATCCCGGCCTGGATCGCGGAGATGGACTACGCGGTCGACCCGGTGGTGACCGAGGCCCTCGTCGACGCCGTGCGCCGGGGCCAGGTGGGCTACCCACCGCCCGGTGACGCGTGGGTGGGCGCCGCGTTCGCCGGCTTCGCCGAGCGGCACTGGGGCTGGGCGGCACCCGCCGACGCGGCCGTCGTCGTGAGCGGCGTGCTCGACGGCCTGCGCCTGGCGCTCGGCGTGCTGTGCCCGCCGGGACCGGTCGTCGTGCCGCTGCCCTGCTACCCGCCGTTCCGCGAGGTCGTGGAGGTCGCCGGCCGTGAGCTGATGGCCGTCCCGCTGGATCCCGACGCCGACGCCGCCACCCTCGACCTCGAGGGGCTCGAGCGCGCGTTCGCCGCCGGCGGGCGCACGCTGGTGCTCTGTAGCCCGCACAACCCGCTGGGCCGGGTGTGGACCCGCGACGAGTTGGAGGCGCTGCACGACCTGACCAGCCACCACGGGGTCCGGGTGATCTCCGACGAGATTCACGGGCCGCTCGCGCTGCCGGGCGCGTCGTTCACGCCGTACCTGACGGTGGACCCGTCCGCGCTGCTGGTGACCAGCGCGTCGAAGTCGTTCAACGTCCCTGGGGTGAACTGCGGTCTGGTGCTGGCGCTCGACCCGGACGACCAAGCCCGGTTGAGAGGCGTGCCGCTGCTGGAGAACCACACCTACACGGCGCTGGGCATGGTCGCGGCCACCACCGCGTACGACGAGGGAGAGCCATGGCTCGCCGCCCTGGTGGACCGGCTCGACCGGCAGCGCGCTCTGCTCACGGAACTGCTCGCCACGCACCTCCCGCTCGCCCGGCAGCGGCCGCTCGAGGCGACGTACCTGGCGTGGCTGGACCTGCGCGCCTACGGCGTCGCCGATCCCGCCGCCGCGGCGATCGGCCACGGGCTGCGGCTCTCCCCGGGTCACGAGTACCACCCCGGGCTGGACGGCCACGTGCGGCTCAACCTCGCCACGTCCGCCGCGCGCCTGACCGATGCCGTCGGCCGCCTCGCCGCCGCACTGAGGCCCTGACCCTAGGGTTGGCGCGTGCGAACCACGACGATCGGCTGCGGCTACCTGGGCACCACCCACGCCGCCTGCATGGCCGAGCTCGGCTACGAGGTGCTCGGCCTGGAGGTCGATCCGGACAAGCTCGCCCTGCTCCGGCAGGGCGACTCGCCCGTCTACGAGCCGGGCCTCGACGACCTCCTCGCCCAGCACGTGGCGTCGGGGCGGCTGCGGTTCACCGACTCCTACGAGGAGGCTGCGGCCTTCGGCGAGGTGCACTTCCTGTGCCTCGGGACCCCGCAGCGCCGCGACGGGCTGGGGGCCGATGTCAGTCAGGTGGAGTACGCCGTCGAGCACCTCGCGCCGCACCTCACCGGGGCGCCGCTGCTCGTCGGCAAGTCGACGGTGCCGGTCGGCACGGCCGCCCGGATGGCCGAGCGGCTCGCAGCCCTGGCCCCGTCAGGTGTACGCGCCGAGCTGGCCTGGAACCCCGAGTTCCTGCGCGAGGGCTTCGCGGTCGAGGACACGCTGCGGCCGGACCGGGTGGTCCTCGGCGTCGGCTCCGACGGCGCGGAGCAGCGGCTGCGCGACTACCTCGCGCCGATCCTGAGGCACGGGATGCCGGTCGTGGTCACCGACTACCCGACCGCCGAGCTGGTCAAGGTGACTGCGAACGCCTTCCTCGCCACCAAGATCTCGTTCATCAACGCCGTCGCCGAGGTGTGCGAGCTCACCGGCGCCGACGTGGTCCACCTGGCCGACGCGATCGGCCATGACGAGCGGATCGGCCGCCGGTTCCTCAACGCGGGCATCGGCTTCGGCGGCGGCTGCCTGCCCAAGGACATCCGGGCGTTCGTGCACCGCGCCGGGGAGTTGGGGGCCGAGGACGTGATGGGACTCCTCGGCGAGGTCGACGACATCAACCAGCGTCAACGCGAACGGGTCGCCCAGATCGCGACGGCGATGATCGGCGGACGCCTGGCGGAGGCCCGGATCGCCGTGTGGGGGGCGTCGTTCAAGCCCGACACCGACGACGTCAGGGACTCGCCCGCCCTCTGGGTCGCCGGACAGCTGCACCTGCGTGGGGCCCACGTCACCATCTACGACCCGAAGGCCGGAGCCACAGCGGCGGCGGCCTTCCCCACCATGCGGTACGCCGAGGACCCCGTCGCTGCCTGCGCGGACGCCGACCTGGTCCTGCACATGACCGAATGGCCGGAGTTCCGCTCGGTCGACCTCGACGCGGTCGGGGCCGTCGTGGCCCGCAAGCAGCTCCTCGACGGCCGCAACGCCCTCGACCTCGACGCCTGGCGCGCCGCCGGCTGGACCGCCCGCGGCATCGGCCGGCACTAGCTTCTTTGGGACGAGCGTGTCGGCGCTGATCGACCGGCTGCCCTTCCAGGCGGTGGCCAGGTCACGGCTGTCACAGCAGCCGGCCGGCGCCGCCACGCTGCCGTCCTGAACTCCGGGTCCGCGCTGATCGGCCGGCTGCCGTCCTGGACTCCCGAGTCGGCGCTGATCGGCTGGCTGCCGTTCCAGGTGGCGCGACCGTCACCGCCGTGACAGCAGCCATCCGGCGCCGCCACGCTGCCGTCCTGCGGCGAGTCGGCGTGAGTTCTCAACCGTCGTACGCCGAGACGGCGTGAACTCTCGCGGACGATGAGAGCTGGCGCCGACTCGGCGGGGTGAAGGTGAGAGTTCACGCCGACTCGGCGCGGAGGAGCCGGGAGGGGGAGAAGCCGGGGCGGACCTCGGCGACCCGCGAGGGATCGAGGAGGTAGTCCAGGTCGACCTGCCAGGTGTGGCCGGTGGGGTTGCGGCGGAGCAGGTACCCGAGCCCGTGGGTGCGGTAGATCGCGGCACCCGCAGCCGTGACGGCGGACAGCAGCTGCGCGTCGACGTATCGGCGGACGGGACGGAAGCCCCCGACGGCCCGCAGCAGCCCTCGGTCGACGAGCATCGTGCCGCCGGCGACGAAGTGGGCGTAGAGCTCCGCGCGGTGGCCGCGGCGCACGGTCACGTCCTCCGACACCAGGTAGTGGAACTCCGACGGTGTTCCGACCAGCTCCGCCCCCGAGTAGGACCGCGCAAGCAGCAGATCGGCGACGAAGTCCGGGGCATACCAGTCGTCGTCGTCCATCTTGAGCACCACGTCGCCGTCGGCGGCGACGACGGCCGCGTTCAGCACGTCGCCGAACAGCACCGACGCGTCCTGCGGCACCACCACGATGCGGTCCGCGAGGCCGGGTCCGGCGAGGTCGCGGACCTCGACCGGGTCGGGAGTGAAGCCGTGCGGCGCGAGCACCAACTGCAGGTCCACGCCCACCTGGCGGCCCACCTGTGAGAGCGCGAAGCCGAGCATGTCGGGCCGTCTGGTCGCGAGCACGACGCTCACGGTCGGCGCTCCCGCGACGCGTACGCCGGCGGACGCGGCGACCTGACGCCGCCAGGCCGCCGTCGAGAAGGTACGCAGGCCGGCCCGGCGCAGCACGATGCTGTGCTCCTCGCGCGCCACCGGCTCGGTGAGGTCGACCGGCGCGGTCAGGGCGGCCGTCACGGCATCGCCGAGCAGGGCCGCGACCTCGGAGGAGACCCGCTCGACCGCGATCGGCACGCCGGCCATCGCGAGGCCGGCCACCACGCGGGCCGCGGCGGGGCGGTCCAGCACCGGGCCACGCATCCCGCGGTGGGATCGCAGCCCCCGGACGAGAGCCTCCGTCGGCCCAGCCGCACCGGCCACGACTGCGTCGAGCGTCAGCTCGGGGCCGTCGACGTCGGCCTCGAACCCCGCCGGGTTGAGCACGCGCTCATCGAAGGGACCCAGCGTCCAGGGCCCGTCCAGGCCGAGCTCGGCCACCGCGACCGGCGCGCGACCGGTCACGTGGTGCTCCGCCGGGGGACTCGCAGGAGCGCTGAGGAGGACGTCGGGCGGCACGTCCCGCTCCTCGACCGGCTGGTGGGGACCCGAGCCGTCGTCCACGAACAGTCCGCCCGCCGGTGGCGGGGCCGGCCAGACCGACTGCCGCGCGAGCTCACGGACGACGTTCGCCACCCGCACGGGTTGCTCGAACCGCGCGACGACGAGGAAGCCTGCTCCCACGGGCTGGGCGCGGAACGCCTTCAACGCCGGCCACTCCGGCCGCGGCACCAGGCCGGGCGCGACGACGAGCGAGTCGACCCAGACCGCGACCACGGGAGCCCGCACCGCGTGCGGCAGCACCGCGGCGCGCAGGGCGGCCCGGTCGGCGACGGGCACCAGCACCCGCGCATAGCGGCCCCGCTGGCTCAGGTCGACACCGTCTCCCGGCACCAGCGTGAGCGCCTCGCCCTCCTGGTGGAGGAACGCCGCCACCGGCCCGGGAAGCGAACCGGGCTCCTCAGACATCGGCCCAGTCCAGCCGCCGCACCAGCGGCCGCTCGGCCTGGGGCAGCCACGTGGAGGTCACGTGGTCGATGACATGCACACCGGGCGGTGCCTCGATCCGCACCAGCCCGGGCACCTCCTCGCCCCGGCCCTCGCGAAGCGCGGTGAACACATCCCACTCCCGGGCCTTGCGCGGCGCCCGCGCGCGGTCGAAGTCGCCGGCGCTGCTCCAGTGCGCGAACTCGTCGGCGTCGAGCCACTTCAGTTCGACGCACAGCCCCTCCGGGGCGACCAGCCGCTCGGAGGTCTCCGGGAACTCGCGCACCTCCCACTCGAAGGCCTTGACGAACGTGAACTCCGGCCCCATCGGATAGATCCACGGCTCGAGGAACTTGTAGCCCAGGTCGAGCCAGGCCTCGGAGTCGCTCACGATCGACAGCGGATGCCGGGGCACCGCGACCACGGCCCCCGACTCCTCGAGCTGCCAGGACAGGTCGGCGAGCACGCCGACTCCCTCGCGCGTGAGCACCATGTCGCCGTCCCACTTCATCGAGTACGTCGTGCGCACCTGCGAGAAGGACCAGTTGTAGAAGTGCGTCAACGAGTGCACCGAGGCTGGCGGCGTCACCAGGTGCTCGGCCCCGGCACGGCTCACCCGGAAGGGATACTCCAGCAGGGTGAACCGGTCGGCCGCGCCCACCGACGCGGCGACGGCGTGTGCCACCTCGGGCGTGCCGTCTTCGGACTGGTTGTCGACGAGGACGACGTGCTGCACGGCCTCGAACATCGGCGGCAGCACCCAGGGCAGGTTGCGCGCCTCGTTCTTGACGCGGAACACACAGGTCAGACCCGGGGTCAGCGGTCCTTCGGACCAGCGCCAGCGGACGTCGTACTCGGGCAGTCCCTCCAGGCACGCGATGTCGGCGGCCGACATCGCCTCAGCGCTCCCGGCCGAGAGCCTTGCGCAGACCCCGCCGAGCAGGGGCCGGCACCAGGGCGCGCAGACCGTGGGGGATCCGGTCGGCGCCGTGGGGTCCCATGGGCGGGCGCCCGGAGGCGCCGTCGGCGTAGCCCTCGCGGCGTGCGGCCAGCGCGGTCGAGGACGCGACCGCCTCGGCCTCGTCGTAGAAGACGGCGTAGGCCGCCCGCAGCTCATCGAGCGCGCCGTGGGTCTCCGCCCGATCGCCCCCCTCGTCGGCCAGGGTGTTGAGCGCCTGCCAGCTCTCCTCAGCCAGCTCACGCAGCCGGGGCGGCACCTGCACGTCGTCCCAGGTCAGCTGCACACGACGCAGCGCGGGGTCGACGAAGCGGTGCACGCGGCGGATGTCGTTGGCCGAGGCCGACGTGACGGCCCCGAGGTCGAACTGCCGGCCGATCGCGAACAGGGGCAGGGTCCAGTCGCGGAGCAGATCCTCGTAGCGCACGAACGCACGGGCCGACCCCCGCGTGGCGCGCTCGGTGTGCAGCATCATGTTCACCCACGCGGCAGTGCGGTCGACGGCCCCGAAGCGGCTGGCGTAGTAGCGCTCCTTGCTGCCGACCACCTCGGTGACGGGACGCAGCATCGTGACGTACGACGGCGCGGCATCGCAGCGCAGCGCCGCCGAGCGCCACAGCCCGAGGAACCACGAGAGACGGGGGTCCTTGACCACCAGCTCGGGTCCGCCCTCGACGAACTGCTCCTCGAGCCAGGTGTGCAGCCTGGTGCGCAACCGCTCGAGGTGGGCCAGCTTGCCCGCCTCGAACCACGCCGACGGGCGGGCGTCGGAGACCGCGACGTTGCAGCGCTGGAGCAGGTCGGTGTGGAGGTCGACCACCCACTGCGGCTCGCCGAAGCCCTTGGGATTGGTCTCGTCGGCGACCACCTCGGGCTGCGGCACGTGCATGCCGAGGGTCTGCAGCACCCCGGCCATGGTGCTGGTGCCCGAGCGTCCGGACCCGACCACGAAGACGACCCGCCGCTTGGGCGCCACGACCGGGGTCGACCCGTCGGATGCCCCGGGGTCGTGGACCGAGGCGGGAGGCGTCGCGGTCACCGTCGCCTCAGGAGCGCGGCGACCCGCTGCCCGAGGGTCTGTCGGGTCTTCGGGGCTGCCGGCCCGTCGGACGCCGAGGGGCCGTCCTCCGCCTGGACCGGTGCCGGACGGCGCGCGGCAGACGTGGACCCGGTGGCCCCGGCGACGTCCGAGCCGGGGGCGAGGGGCACGTCGCGGTAGTCCCAGGCGGCGCGCGGGTCCTCGGCGGTGCCGGCGGTGCCCTGCATCCGGGGGCGGTGGACCTGCTCGCACGGCCAGAACCCGACCTCGGCCGCCTCGAACGTCCACGAGCCGAACAACTCGTCGAGCACGTCGTCGAGGTACTCCCCGGACTTGATCACCCGCGCAGCGCGTGCCAAGGCGGCGGTGCGCTCGAACCGCGCGACCGAGCCGTCGAGCATCCGCACCAGCCGCAGGCCGTGGTGGGTGCGCTCGAGGTGGTGGACCACGCGAGCGATGGTCTTGTGGGTAGGTGCCCAGTCGGCGTTCTCGAGGGTGAGGCGGAACATCGCGCGGCTGCGCCCGGGCGGAAGCTCCTCGACGAGCCGCACCCGTGGGTCCCCGACGTACGACGCGTGGATGAGCCGGGTGTCGAGCATCGGGTCGTCGAGCGGCGCGCAGCGCTCATGGCCCAGGCCGCTCCACGGGCCCACGAGGGTCACGGCGAGGTCGGAGAGGCTGCTCGCGAGCACCGCGTCGATGGTGGCGATGACGTGCCCGTGCGGCAGGCCGGCGGTGTCGAGGACGACCTCGACGTAGGGCAGTGAGTAGAGCCGGCCGGCCCGCCTCTTGTTGCGCAGCTCGGGCAGCCGGTCGGACAGGAAGCAGTCGTTGTAGTCGTTGACCTCGGCGCGACGCGTCATCACGTGCGTGCGGCCGAGGTGCCAGCTGCGCGCTTCGCGGTCGGGCACGAACACGGCGCCCGCCTCGCCGAGACGGTAGCCCAGGGCGATGTCCTCGCCCAGGCGCAGCGTGGTGTCCATCCCGCCGGAGTCGAGGTAGAGGTCGCGCGCCAGCGAGGCGGTCGCTCCGACATTGAGCCGGCACGCGCGCGGGCCGATCGTGCGGAGGTCGTCGTACTGCGCGTACCACCGCTCCACCCAGTCGTGCGGCTCCAGCACGCGCGGCGGGAAGTAGTCGTCCATGCGGTCGGCCAGCACCGCGTCGCGCACGGACGAGGGCGGCACCCCGTCGAGCGGTGCGGGGTCGACGAACCACTTGTGCCCCAGCACGACGGCGTAGTCGATCTCGTGGTGCCACCGCAGCTGCGCCTCGATATGGGTGCGCGCCGGCAACATGTCGGCATCCAGCCAGTGGATGACCTGGCCCTCGGCCACCTGCGCGCCGAGATGGCAGGCGTTGGCGCGTCCCCACCCCTGCTCGACCTGCACGATCCGCGCGTTGTCGGGTCGCACCTCCGGCAGCTCGAGCGGCGGCTGACCGGCCTGGGCGCCGTCGTCGACGACGACCAGCTCGAGCAGGTGCGCGGGATAGCTCTGCGCCGCGAGACCGGCGAGCACGAAGGGAAGGGTCCGATGGGCGCCGTACGCCGGCATCACGATGCTCACCGACAGATGCGGCTCCCACGAGCCGAGGGAAGGCACGAGCAGCGTCTGCCACTCGTTGCGGCGCACCCGCGGCTGCGAGCTCGTCACCCGTCCTCCACCCCGTCATCCGTCCCGATCGGTCCAGTCCGGTCGATCCAGCCTAGTGGTGACCACTAGTGGTTGCCGGGACGAGGCTACGACACTCGACGGGGCCGTTCGACTCGTAGACTCTGCAGCCATGTCCGAGCCGTCCGACCCGCTGGCGGCCGCGGAGGCGGAGGTCGAGCGGCTGCGCGCCAAGGTGCGCCGCTTGCAGCAGGGGCCGGGTGACCTCGGCTACGTGTTCGTGGTGACCTACGGACGCTCCGGCTCGACCCTCCTCATGGGGTTGCTCAACACCATCCCGGGCTACCTGATCCGCGGCGAGAACGACGACGCACTGCGGTTCCTCTACGACTTCCACCGGACCTGCCTCGAGCGCAGCCGGCACTGGCCGGTCGAGCGGGTGCGCCGGCGTACCGACCCGTTCTTCGGTATCGGCGACTTCCCTCCCGCGCTCTCGCTCGCGGGCGCTCGACGGCTCGCGCTCGACACGCTGCTCCGGCCCAAGCCGGACACTCGGGTGACCGGTTTCAAGGAGATCCGGTGGTGGCGCCACGACGACCTCGACGGCTATCTGGAGTGGCTTCGGCAGGTCTTCCCCGGAGCCCGCTTCATCGTCAACACCCGGGACCAGGCCGACGTCTTGAAGAGCAAGTGGTGGGCCAAGGGCGGCGATCACTCCGCGCACCTCGCCGACATCGAGCGCCGCCTGATCGCGGCGGCGGGTCGGCTCGGGGACGCGGCGTACCACGTGCACTTCGACGACTACGTCGCCGACCCGACCACCCTGGCCCCGCTGTTCGCGTGGCTGGGCGAGCCGTTCGACGAGGACTCGGTCCGCGCGACGATGGCTCGCAAGCACTCCGTCTAGCCGCCCCCTCCCGCAGCCTCGGGACTTCGCTGGTTGAGGAGGCGCCGAGGAACGAGGCGCCGTCACGAAAACAGCGAAACCGACGAAGCCACGTCGCTCGCCAGGTCTCGACACGGGCTCGCCTGGGGCTCGCCCGGCTCGACCACCGATGGGAGACGGACGAGCGGACCCGGGGGCGGCGGAGCGGGAGGGTCCGGGGGCCGTGGCTGGGACTGGCCCCCCGCCGCGAGGCACGAGCGGCGGGGGGGTAGGCCCGCGGACCCTCCCGCGCAGCCGACCCCGAACCCACCCGACAGTGGTCTCGTGACGGTCGCTGCGCGACCTCCTCGACCAGCGGGGGCACGGACGGCGAGCAGTCAGCCGGGAGTGGTGGGCTGGGCCTTGATCATGTCGGCGTACCACTGGAAGGAGCGCTTCGGGGTACGCCGCAGGGTGTCGTAGTCGACGTGCACCAGGCCGAAGCGCTGGGTGAAGCCCTCGGCCCACTCGAAGTTGTCCATCAGCGACCACGTGTAATAGCCACGCACGTCGACCCCCTGGCCGATGGCGGTGGCGACGGCGCGCAGGTGCGCGTCCAGGTAGTCGATCCGCGCCTGGTCGTCCACAACGCCGTTCGCATCGGGACCCACGCCGTAGGAGCAGCCCGACTCGGTGATCATGATCGGCGGTACGGCGGCCCGGTAGCGCGCCCGCAGGATGATCAGCCACTCGCGGAGCGCGTCGGGCACGACCGGCCAGCCGAAGTCCGTGGTCTCGTAGCCGACGAGCTGGAGGAACTCGAAGGGGTTCTCGCTCTCCTCGCCGGCCGCGGCCACCCGCTGCGGGAAGTAGTAGTTGACGCCGTAGAAGTCCAGCGGCTGGCGGATCGTGGCCAGGTCGCCCTCGAGGATCACCGGCTCGATCAGCGGGAGGATGTCGGCCGGGTAGCGGCCGAGCAGCATCGGCTCGGTGAACATCCCGTTCCACAGGGCGTCGAAGAGCTTGGTGGAGCCTACGTCGGCAGGGTCGTCGGAGGCCGGCCACATCGGCGAGTGGTTGTTGGCGCAGCCCACGCTCGTCGCGCCCGCGCGGCGCAGCTCGATGGCGGCGCGGCCGTGGGCGAGGAGCAGGTGGTGGCCGACCGGCAGCGCGTCGAAGAGCAGCCGTCGTCCGGGGGCGTGCTCGCCGAGGGCGTAGCCGGCCATCGTCACCACGTTGGGCTCGTTGACCGGCACCCAGTGCTCGACGCGGTCGGCGTAGCGCTCGCCGGCGATCGCCGCGAACTCGGCGAAGCGGTCGATCGTGTCGCGGTTGAGCCACCCGCCGTCGTCCTCGAGGGCCTGCGGGAGGTCCCAGTGGTAGAGCGTGACCATCGGGGCGACGCCCGACTCGAGCAGCCCGTCGATGAGGCGGTCGTAGAAGTCGAGGCCGGCGGGGTTCGCCGGTCCGCGCCCGTCGGGCACGATCCGCGACCACGACAGCGAGAAGCGGTAGCCGCCGGCCCCCAGGTCCCGCATCAGGGCGAGGTCCTCGGCCAGGTGGTGGTAGTGGTCGCAGGTGACGTCACCGGTCGAGCCGTCCTTCACCCGGCCAGGCTCGTGGGAGAACGTGTCCCAGATGCTCGGGCCCCGACCGTCCTCGTCGGCAGCCCCCTCGATCTGGTACGCCGCGGTGCTGGTGCCGAACCGGAAGCCGGGAGGGAGCTGGGGGTACTCGGGACTCATGGTGGCGCCATTGTGTCGGATCGCGACGGGCCGCCGGACGGGAACCCGCGTCCTGCCCCGAGGCGGCGTGGGCTCTCGGCACTCATACGCCGAGTCGGCGTGAGCTCTCAACCGGGGTGAGCGTTGGCGCCGACTCGTCGTCCGTTTCGCGAGAGTTGGCGCCGACTCGGGGTCCAAGTCGCGAGCGTTGGCGCCGACTCGCCGTAGTCATCCCTAGTCACTTCGGGGGGTCTTCGGTGGCGAACGGGGGAACCACCTCCCGTTTGGGGCACACGCCACACCGGTCGTCCAGAGACTGGGGGTCCGTGCCGTCTCGGATGTCCCCTTGGAGTCCTCCACCGTGTGTCCCCCTGCGCCCCGTCAGGCTGTGTCCCGTCCGGCAGCACCCCGCCAGGCTCAGCCACGGCAGGTGCCGGCGAGCACCACGACCGAGCCCGACGCCGCCCGGGTCCCGGGCTCGCCGGTCGTCTCGCGGCGCACGCTCACGGCAGGCGCCGTGTGGCTCGCGCCGGTCGTCGCGGTGGGCGTGGCCGCTCCGGCGTACGCCGCGTCGTGCGGCCCGAGCTTCCCGGCGCTCATCGACTGGGGCGTGACCTCCTACGTCCGGATGAGCGCGACGAGTGGCCGGGCGACGGTCACGCCGTCCGGCGGCGTGGGCAACGTGACCGTGGACTTCACCAGCACCTTCAACCGGTACTCGCCGACCACGGACTTCGAGGACGCCAACCTGCAGGTCCACCCGAACTCCGTGGGCGCCTTGGGACAGCAAGGCCTGGCCTTCTTCCAGACGCGCAACAACAACGCGAACGACAGCAACACCTACGGGCAGACCGTGGTCATCGACTTCAACGGGCGTCCGGTCACCAACCTGAGCTTCACGTTGACCGACATCGACTCCAGCAGCGGCAACTACACCGACAACGTCGGGTTCTCCGTCGCGCCGACGAGCTTCCAGCTGCTGGGCACCAACCTGCAGGGCACCGGCACCTACAGCAGTCCGTTCAGGAAGACGGGGAACAACTTCTCGGTCGGAGGCAACAACAGCGGCGGCAACGTCAGCGTCACCTTCGCCGGCCCGCTGACCACGCTCACCATGAAGTACTGGAACTCGCAGGCCACGAACCAGCAGGTGGTCTACATCGCCGACATGTCGTTCAGCGCCAAGGAAGTCGGCTGCGCCTGAGCACCATCGGATCGAGGCTGAGGATCGAGGCTGAGGATCAGGGCACGAGGATCCCGGGGTTGAGGATGCCGGCCGGGTCGAGCTCGGCCTTGACCGCCCGCAGCACCCGCATCCCGACCTCGCCGATCTCGTGGCCCAGCCACGGCAGGTGGTCGCGACCGACCGCGTGGTGGTGGGTGATGGTCGCGCCGCACGCCGAGATCGCGTCGCCGACAGCCGCCTTGGCCGCCCACCACTGGCCGAGAGGATCGTCGGACTCCCGGACGGCCACGGTGAAGTAGAGCGAGCACCCGGTCTCGTAGACGTGCGACACGTGGCACAGCACGAGCAGCGGCGCCCCGTCGGCGCCCAGCGTCGCGTTCACGGCGCCCTTGACGGCGGCGTACACCTCGTCGACCTGCGACCAGAACGTCGCGGTCTCCACGGTCTCGACCAGCACGCCCACGTCGAGCAGCGAGTCGCGCAGGTACGGCGCGTGGAAGCGGCCGGACTCCCAGGCCCGGCCGGGCTCCTCGCCCGCGGCCTCGCCGCCGAGGCCGGTCAGGAGCGCGCTGACCGCGGCGCGGCGCTCGGAGACCTCCGTCTCCGTGCCCTCGTACCCCGTCACCATCAGGCAGCCTCCGGAGCCCTCGCCGCCGATGGCGGCGGGGTCGGCGAGGTTCACGAGCGTCTCCGCCTCGTCCGAGAGCCTCAGCACGGTGGGCAGCGGGCCGTCCTGCGCGAGCCGCCGCACGGCCGCGAGGCCCTCCGCGAAGCCCGGCCACCGCCAGCCGTCGTAGACCCGCGTCTTGGGGCGGGGTCGGATCCGGACGGTCACCGCGGTGATCACTCCGAAGGCGCCCTCGGAGCCGAGGACCAGCTGACGCAGGTCTGGCCCCGCGGCGCTCGCCGGCGCCGAGCCCAGACGCAGCGTGCCTGTCGGGGTGGCCACGGTGAGGCCGACCACCATCGCGTCGAACCGACCGTAGCCCGCGGAGGCCTGACCGCTGGAGCGGGTGGCCGCGAAGCCGCCGATCGAGGCGTGCTCGAACGACTGGGGGAAGTGCCCGAGGGTGAAGCCGTGCTCACCCAGCAGTCGCTCGGCCTCCGGACCGCGCAGGCCGGGCCCGAGGGTCGCGGTGCGCGACACCGGGTCGAGCGACTGGAGGGCGTCGAGCCGGGCGAGGTCGAGGCTGACCACACCGGCGAAGCCCTCACGGCGGGCGCTCAGCCCGCCGACGACGGACGAGCCGCCACCGAACGGCACGACGGCGAGCCGGTGGGCCGCAGCCGCCTCCAACAGGCCCACCACCTGGTCGTGGTCGGCGGGGCGCACCACGACGTCAGGGGCGTCCGCGAGATCACCGGCGCGGGCCCGGAGGAGGTCGAGGGTGGACTTCCCCCGCGTGCGCACGCGTCGTACGGCGTCATCGGTGTGCACGTGCTCGACGCCGACGACCGCCGTCAGCGCGTCCAGCGCCGCCTCGCCGAGCGCGGATGCGGGCAGCGGGGCCTGGTCGTGGACCGTCGTCTCCCGCGCGCTGCCGAACACCATCTCCACGAGCCCGCGAGCAGAGTCGGGCAGCGACTCCGCTCGCTCCGGGTCGCCCCACCGGGTGGGGTGCATCGGTCGCAGCGCCGCGGCGGCGGAGGGGCTGGACGGGATCTGGGGCGAGGACTCGGTCTCCATGGTGTTACAGTGTGACACATGACGTCACTTCGTCACACCGACGGTCCCGGGTCGCCCCGCGACGGCTATCTCGACGCGGCTCGCGACTGCATCCTCGACGTCGGATGGCGGCGGACGACGCTCACCGAGGTCGCGCGCCGGGCGGGCGTCTCCCGCATGACGATCTATCGCACCTGGTCGGACATGCCGCAGCTGCTCGGCGACCTGATGACCCGCGAGTGGACCGGCGTGGTCGCCGTCGCGGTGGGCGCCCCGACCCGGTTCGAGGCCACCGCGGTGGAGCGTCTGGTCGGCATCGCGCTGCGCACCGTGCGGGGCCTGCGCGACAACGAGCTGTTCGTCCGCATCGTCGAGCTCGACCCCGAGCTCCTGCTGCCCTATCTGCTCTCCCGGCGCGGCCGCTCGCAGCAGGCCATCCTCGACCTCCTGGTCGACCGGCTGCGCGACGGCCAGGCGGCGGGGGAGGTCCGTGCCGGTGACCCGCACGTGCTGGCCCGGGCGCAGTTGCTGACCGTGCACGGCTTCGTGCTGTCGGCCCACACGATGGTGGACGACCACGCATCGGAGGAGCAGCTCGACGACGAGCTCGCCACGATCCTGACGCGGGCGCTGCAGCCGTGACGGCCCGCGGGGCGGCGCAGGCGCGGCGGATCCAGGCCGGTGTGACCGGCCTGCCCACCCGCGTCGATCTCGTGGTCGTGGGCCTCGGCGTGACCGGCGCGGGGGTGGCGCTCGACGCCGCGAGCCGCGGACTCTCGGTGCTGGCCGTGGACGCCCACGACCTCGCGTTCGGCACGTCCCGGTGGTCCTCCAAGCTCGTGCACGGCGGGTTGCGCTACCTCGCCCACGGACAGGTCGGCATCGCCTACGAGAGCGCGGCCGAACGCCGGGTGCTGATGCAGACGACCGCGCCCCACCTCACGCGGGCGCTGCCGATGCTGATCCCCCTGCACGAGTCGGTCTCCACCGGTCAGGCGCGCGTGTCGCGGGCCGGCCTGTGGGGCGGCGACCTGCTGCGTCGGGCCAGCCGCACCGCTGGCGAGACGCTGCCCGCACCCCGCCGGGTCTCGCGCACCGAGGCCCTGGCCCTGGCTCCCGGCCTGCGGGTCGGCGGGCTGCGCGGCGGGCTGCTCGGATGGGACGGCCAGCTCGAGGACGACGCCCGACTGGTCGTCACCCTGGCGCGCACCGCCGGCGCCCACGGTGCGCAGGTCCGCACCCGCACGCGAGTGCTGGCGGCCGACGGACACCGGGTCCTGCTGCGCGACGAGATCTCGGGCGAGCGCGTCGAGGTCGGTGCCGCGATGGTGGTGAACGCCGCGGGCGTCTGGGCGGGCCAGCTCACCGACGTGCGCCTGCGCCCCAGCCGCGGCAGCCACGTCGTGCTGCGCGCCGACGCCCTCCCGGGCCTGCGGGTGTGCGTGACCGCTCCCCTCCCCGGCAGCAGCAGCCGGTTCGTGATGGCCCTGCCGCAGCCCGACGGCACGATCTACGTCGGCCTCACCGACCACCCGGTCGACGGACCCGTGCCGGACGTCCCCCTGCCGGAGCCGGAGGAGGTCGACTTCCTCCTCGAGACGCTCTCCGCGACGCTGGCCCGGCCGCTCAGCCGCGACGACGTGGTCGGCGCCTTCGCCGGCCTTCGGCCGCTGCTCGACACCGGCGCCGGCGACACCGCCGACCTGTCCCGACGCCACGCCGTGCTGACCTCGCCCGACGGGCTGGTGACCGTGGTCGGCGGCAAGCTGACCACCTACCGGCGGATGGCCGAGGACGCCGTCGACGCCGCCCTCGTGGCCGGGCGCCTCGCGCCGCGGCCCTGCCAGACCCGGCAGCTGCCGCTCCTCGGGGCCGCCGACAGGGAGACGCTCGCCGCGCTGGACCTGCCGTCACGGCTGGTCCGCCGCTTCGGCACCGACGCCGCGCTGGTCCTCGACGTGGCCCGCACGGTGACCGGGCTGAAGGACGCCGACCTGCTCGCCCCTGCCGGGCCGCAGGTGCCGGTCACCCTGGCTGAACTCGTCTTCGGCGTCACCCACGAGGGCGCGACCGACGTCGACGACCTCCTCGACCGGCGTACGCGGGTCGGACTCGTGGCCGCCGACCGTGCAGTCGCGGAGCCGCTGGCGCGTCGCGCTCTGGACCTCGTGGCCGCCTCGGACGGTGCCCGCGAGACCCCGGTGTGAGCCATGGATGACGAGACCAGCGGGTAAAGATTCGGGCCACCCCTCCCACCGGAGCCGACGGGTCACTAGGTTGTGCGCATGCACGCACCAGAAATGGTGGCGGGCTTGCCGGGGGGCACTGAGTACAGGCTGTTGACGCAAGGGCGGACTCTCGCCCGGGCGGGTCAGGTGACGGCTGCGCTCGAGACGTTGGGGCCCCTCGCGGGCTCCCTGACCACCCTCGGCGACGCCACGCCGCGAGTCCTCGCCCTGCTCGTCGAATGTCGCCTGGCGAGGGGTGATCTGGTCCTGGCGAGGTCGCTCACCGACGAGATCGTGCCGTGGCAGCATCGCAGCGGGCTGGTCGGAGGGCTCGCCAACCAGGTCCTCGGCGACGTGGCCTCGGCCCTGGGCGAGCCACTCGTCGCCGTCGCCCGCTACGACGCCGCCGGTACGGCGATGGGCGACCTCGAGGATCCCGAGGACGTGCCGTGGCGGAGCACGCTCGCCCTGGCCCTGGTGCGCACCGGCCACGCCGCCCGCGGGGAGCGGCTGGCGATCCAGCAGGTCGCGGCGGCCCGCGCCGCCGGCACGGCGTACGGCGAGGCTCTCGCGCTGCGCGGACTCGCGGTGGTCACGAGCTCCGAGGACCGCATCGAGGTGCTGCGGTCCGCCCGCGCCCTGCTCGACGACCAACCGGCCGCCCGGCTCCGCGCCCAGCTCGACGCCGATCTCGCCGCGCTGCTGGCCCTGAGCCACGAGCGGTCACCGGGTCACCAGGACCGGCTCGACGAGGCCGTGCGACTCCTGGTGCCGGTGGAGTCCTTCGCCTTCCGCGAGCAGCTCTGGCCGCTGTGGGGCCGGGCCGCCCGGCTGCTCGAGCGCCTGGGACATCTCCCCCACGAGAACGAGGCCGCCGAGTCGCTGACCCAGACCCAGCGCCGGGTCGCGCTGCTGGCCCGCGACGGGATGCGCAACCGCGAGATCGCCGATCTCCTCGGGGTGTCGATCAAGGCCATCGAGTGGCACCTGTCCCACGTCTACCGCAAGCTCGGCATCGGCTCCCGGTCCGAGCTGCCCACGGCGCTCGGGAGCTAGTGGGTGCCGCCGGAGGTTCGAAGAACCTCGCGTGGTGACCACTAGCCTTCGGCGGGTGAGCACCCCCACCTCGGGCCACCACACCCTGATCCGCATGCGAGGCCGCGACCCGCACGAGTCCGGCCGAGCCGCGACCTCGCTGGAGCTGCTCTTCGACCTGACGTTCGTGGTGGCCTTCGGCACGGCCTCCAACGAGCTCGCGCACTTCCTCGCCGCGGGTCACCTGTGGGAGGGCCTGGTCGGCTTCTGCTTCGTCACCTTCGGGGTCAGCTGGGCGTGGATCGCCTTCACCTGGTTCGCCTCGGCCTACGACACCGACGACTGGATCTACCGGCTGACCACGATGGTGCAGATGGTCGGGGTGCTGATCCTC
Source organism: uncultured Nocardioides sp. (assembly GCA_964542635.1). Lineage (GTDB taxonomy): Bacteria > Actinomycetota > Actinomycetes > Propionibacteriales > Nocardioidaceae > Nocardioides. The sequence continues at coordinate 81,772 of CAZIVD010000003.1, forward strand.
GCCCTGGGGATCCCGCCGCTGTTCGAGTCCCTTCTGCACGGCGAGCACGTCGACAACTCGGTGATCGTGCTGGGGTACGTCGTGATGCGGGTCGCGATGCTCGTGCAATGGGCTCGCGCCGGCCGCCAGGATCCCGCGCATCGACGAGCGTGCACGACCTACATCGTGACCATCGCGCTCGCCCAACTGGGCTGGATCGCGCTGCTGCTGGCCGATACCGGGATCCAGACGATGCTCGCGTGGGCTGCCGTGCTGATCCTGGTCGAGATGGCCGGGCCGGCGCTGGCCGAGGCCGGACCGCGGGCGACCCCGACACCGTGGCACCCGCACCACATCGCGGAGCGGTACGGGCTGATGGTGATCATCGCCCTCGGGGAGGGCCTGCTCGGCACGACGGCGGCCCTCGCCGCGCTGGTCGGACCCGAGGGTCCGGGATGGTCGGTGGACGTGGCGGTGCTCGGGCTGGCCGGGGTCGGGATGACCTTCGGGATGTGGTGGCTCTACTTCGTGGTGCCCACCGGCGAGATCCTGCACGCCCACCGCCGCCGCTCGTTCGGATGGGGCTACTGGCACATCGTGCTCTTCGGCGCGATCGTCGCCGTGGGCGCGGGTCTGCACGTGGCGGCGTACTACCTGGAGGAGCACTCGGAGCTCTCGGCGACCCAGACGCTGTGGACCGTCGCGGTGCCACTGGTCTGCTACCTGCTCGGCTACTTCCTCGTCTATGCCCGCCTCACCCGCACGTTCGACACCTTCCATCTGGTGCTGATGACCGGGTTCCTGCTGGTGACCGCGGCGGCACTGGTCCTGTGCGGCGTGGGCGTCCCGCTGCAGTGGAGCCTGCTCGTGCTGGCGCTGGTCCCCTGGGTGGCGGTGGTCGGCTACGAGATCCGCGGCTACCGCCACAACGCCGACGTGCTCGCCTCCCTGCCCTCGTAGGCACCGATGCCGCGGGCTACCTTCACCGCCACTCAAGCTCCGCGCCGTGGCCGTGGGTGAAGCCGACGGCTCGACCGTCGACGGCCAGCACGAAGCGGCCCATCGGGACCGGCGGCGCGTCAGACGCCAGGTGCGGCAGCACGCGGGGTCCCTCGTTGCTGACCCAGTGGCAGCGACCCTCGGCGACGAGTCCGGCCATCCCCGCCGCGAACCTGACCCGGTCGGCCTGCTCCAGGTAGGCGATCACGGCGGAGTGGAAGACGACCGGCACCAGCCCGGAGGGCACCTCGTCGAGCAGTCCGGGCAGGAGGTCGAGCAGGTCGCCGGCCAGCAGGCGGGGCGGGTCGGACCGGGCGACCGCCACCGCGTCGCGCAGCCGGGAGCGACGCTGCTCCTGTTCTGGCCACACCAGGGTCTCCAGCCACTGCACCGCGTCGTCGTCCCGGACGTCGACGGGGCTCAGGTCGATGCCGGCACGCCAACCGACCGTGGGCACGACCGAGGGGAGCGGCGGCGATCCGCTCACCACCCGGCAGAGGAGGAGAGGCCCGGCTCCAGCGGTGGCGACCGTCCCGTCGGAGTGGGTCCAGCGGTAGCGGTAGCGGTCGGGATAGAGGCACAGGCCCGCGCTGGCGCCGACCTCCAGCAGCGCCAGGCCGTCGGAGCCCGCCAGCGACGCGAACGCCGGCAGCAGGGTCGCGAGCCGGCCGACCTCGTTGGTCTGGGTGGCCCGGGTCAGGATCGTGTGCCGGATCGCGCCGCGGTCGGCGAGCAGGGCCGTGCGCAGCCCGTCGTACGGCCCAGGAGCGGGTACGCCGTGCCACCGGGCGGCGGCGAACACCAGGTTGGCCTGACGCTTGCGCTCCGGGAGCGTGCCGAGCCACGCCAGCACCTCGGGGTCGCCGGCCACGCCCAGTGCCCATGTGCGCAAGCAGGGCGAGTCCCGGGCCTCGTCGGCGAAGTCACGGTAGACGGTGGCGGTGTCGCCGTAGATCTCCACCGCCGGCCCTCCCCCGGATCGGTCAGCCGGCAGGGAGCGCGACGTAGGTGGTGTCGAGGTACTCCTCCACGCCCTCGAAGCTGCCCTCGCGTCCGAAGCCGCTCGCCTTGACGCCGCCGAACGGGGCGGCGGGGTTGGAGAGCAGGCCGGAGTTGATGCCGACCATGCCGTACTGCAGAGCCTCGGCCACCCGGATCGTGCGGGCCAGGTCGCGGGTGTAGACGTAGGACGCCAGGCCGTACTCCGTGTCGTTGGCCGCCGCGATCGCCTCGGCCTCGGTGGCGAAGGTGGTGACCGGCGCCACCGGGCCGAAGATCTCCTCGCGCAGGATCTCGCTGTCGAACGGCACGTCGGTGAGCACCGTGGGCGGGAAGAAGTGGCCCGGCCCCTCGACGGGCTCGCCGCCGGTGACCAGGCGCGCGCCGTCGGCGACGGCACCACGCACCAGCGCGCCGACGGCGTCGACCGCCTTGTCGTCGATGAGCGGACCGACGTCGACACCCTGCTCCTGGCCGCGGCCGACCACGAGGGCGGCCATCCGGGCGCCGAGCTTGTCGGCGAACTCGTCGGCGACGGACTCGTGGACGAGGAACCGGTTGGCGGCGGTGCAGGCCTCGCCCATGTTGCGCATCTTGGCGATCATCGCGCCGTCGACCGCAGCGTCGATGTCGGCGTCCTCGAAGACCACGAACGGCGCGTTGCCGCCGAGCTCCATCGAGAGCCGCTGCAGCTCGTCGGCCGACTGCCGGACCAGGATCTTGCCGACCTGGGTCGACCCGGTGAAACTCACCTTGCGCAGCCGCGGGTCGGCCATCAGCGCCTTGCTCAGGGCGGGCGAGTGGTGGGTGGTCACGATGTTGAGGACACCGGCCGGCAGCCCGGCCTCCTGCATGACGCGCGCGAGGGCGAGCATCGTCAGCGGGGTGAGCTCGGCGGGCTTGACCACCATCGTGCAGCCGGCCGCCGCCGCCGCGCCGATCTTGCGGGTGCCCATGGCGAGGGGGAAGTTCCACGGCGTGAGGAACAGGCACGGGCCGACCGGCTTCTTGATCGTCAGCAGCCGGCTTCCCCCGGCGGGGGCCTGCATCCAGCGGCCGTGGATGCGCACGGCCTCCTCGGAGAACCACCGGAAGAACTCGGCGCCGTAGACGACCTCGCCCTTGGCCTCCGCGAGGGTCTTGCCCATCTCGAGGCTGATCAGCTCGGTGAAGTCGTCGACACGGGCCACGATCGCCTCGAACGAGCGGCGCAGGATCTCGCCGCGCTCTCGTGGCGGCGTACGCGCCCAGTCGTCCTGGGCGGCCACAGCCGCGTCCAGCGCCGCCACCGCATCACTCACGTCGCCGTCGGAGACGGGCGTGATCACCGACCCGTCGGCGGGGTCGCGCACGTCGAAGGTGCCCCCCGTCGCGGCGGGGCGCCAGGAGCCCGCGATGAACAGTTGACGATGCTCGGGGGCGAGCAGATCTAGACCGGACATACAAGAAATCCTTCCATGCGGGGTCACTTGAGCGAAACAACCCCGGGGTCCTCGTCTCGACTGGGAGTCTTCTGCCCGCGGCCTCCCGACAGCGCGTAATCGGGGGCAGCGTCAGTGCCCCTCGTCGACCCCATGCGACGAGGGGCCGCGCGCATTTCGGAGTGATCGCCGGGTCGCCCCGCTTCAGGAATCCCCGGTCGGCCGGTGCTGCTCTGAATGGCGCGACCGTGTCGCTCCGCGCCACGCTGCCGCGCTCGCTGAAGTTGTCGGCCCTAGGGAGGGCCGACAGGTTCAGGAAGAGGCCGACCGGCCCCACCGGACGGGGGCCGGGACGCAGGGCCCTTGCGCGACGGCGCCAACAGGAGTTGCCTCGGAGCAGGAGGTGTGTCGACATGGCGGACAAGGGAACGGCGCGTAGACCAGCGGGACAGGATCCGGGGGCGAGCAGCCCCGACCGGATCCGCAACGTGGTGCTGGTCGGACCAGGGGGCTCCGGCAAGACCACCTTGGTGGAGACGCTGCTCGCCTCTGCGGGAGCCATCCCCCGCGCCGGGACCGTGCGCGACGGCACCACCGTCTGCGACCACGACGAGGCCGAGCACAAGCACGGCCGCTCGATCTCCCTCGCCGTGGCCCCGGTCGTGCACCGGGACGTGAAGGTCAACCTCGTCGACACCCCTGGGTACGCCGACTTCGTCGGTGACGTCCGGGCCGGACTCCGGGCCGCCGACTGCGCGCTGTTCGTGATCGCCGCCAACGAGGGCGTCGACGACGGCACCCGCGCGCTGTGGCGCGAGTGCGCCGACGTGGGCATGCCACGCGCGGTCGTGATCACCAAGCTCGACCAGGCACGGGCCGACTACGACGGGGTGCTCGCCCAGGCACAGGCGGCGTTCGGCGACAAGGTGATGCCGCTCTTCGTCCCCCAGCGGGACTCCGGACGCGCCGACGGCGAGGTCACCGCGCTCGCGGGACTGCTGTCCGCCGGGCCGGCCGAGCTCGAGGACCTCCGGGGCGCCCTCATCGAGGGGATCATCGAGGAGTCCGAGGACGAGTCGCTCATGGACCGCTACCTCGGCGGCGAGGAGATCTCTCCCGAGGTGCTCACCGCCGACCTCGAGAAGGCGGTCGCCCACGCGACCTTCTTCCCCGTGGTGCCGGTCTGCTCGGTCACCGGAGTCGGCTGCGCCGAGCTGCTCGACCTTGCGGTCGACGGCTTCCCGTCGCCTTCCGAGCACCCCTCCCCCGACGTCTTCACCCCGGCGGGGGCGGAGGCGGCCGGCATCGACTGCGACCCCTCGGGGCCGCTGGTCGCCGAGATCGTCAAGACCACAAGCGACCCGTACGTCGGGAGGCTCAGCCTGGTCCGCGTCTTCTCCGGCACCCTGCGGGCCGACCAGGCCGTGCACGTGTCGGGCCACTTCACGTCGTTCTTCGGCGAGGGCTCGGGGCACGAGGACCACGACGAGGACGAGCGGATCGGCGCGCTGTCCTATCCCTTCGGCAAGAGCCTCGCGCCCGCCGAGGCGGTCGTGGCGGGCGACCTGTGCGCGATCGGGCGGCTGACCCGAGCAGAGACGGGCGACACGCTGTCCTCGCCCGAGGATCCCCGCGTGCTGCGGCCCTGGTCGATGCCGGAGCCCCTGCTGCCGATCGCCATCGTGGCCGCCAGCAAGGCCGACGAGGACAAGCTGTCGCAGGCCCTGGGCCGGATCGCGGCCGAGGACCCCAGTCTCCGCGTGGAGAACAACGGCGAGACCCACCAGCTCGTGCTCTGGAGCATGGGCGAGGCGCACGCCGAGGTGATCATCGAGCGGCTCGCGGAGCGGTTCTCGGTGCACGTCGAGCAGGAGCAGTTCATCGTGTCGCTGCGCGAGACCTTCTCCGGCGCGGCCAAGGGCCACGGGCGGCACGTGAAGCAGTCCGGCGGACACGGCCAGTACGCCGTCTGCGACATCGAGGTCGAGCCGCTGCCGGAGGGGGCCGGGTTCGAGTTCGTCGACAAGGTCGTCGGCGGCGCCGTACCGAGGAACTACATCCCGTCGGTGGAGAAGGGCGTCCGCGCGCAGATGGAGCGCGGTGTCCGCAACGGCTACCCGGTCGTGGACCTGCGCGTCACGCTCACCGACGGCAAGGCGCACAGCGTCGACTCCTCCGACATGGCCTTCCAGATGGCGGGGTCGCTGGCGCTGCGCGAGGCTGCCGGGGGCACCACGGTGACGATGCTGGAGCCGCTCGACACGGTGTCGGTCGTCGTGCCCGACGACCTCGTCGGCTCGATCATGAGCGACCTGTCCTCACGACGGGCCCGCCTCCTCGGAACCGACAAGGTGGGCGAGGACCGCACCGTGATCAAGGCCGAGGTGCCCCAGACCGAGCTCGTCCGCTATGCCGTCGACCTCCGGTCGTCGACCCACGGCGCCGGCTCGTTCACCCGCACCTTCGCCCACTACGAGCCGATGCCGGAGGACGTCGCCCGCCAGATCACCCCCCGCGAGCGCTGACGGCAGCCCCGGTCGGCCGGGACTGCCCGGACTGGCGCGAGCCGCGCGGAATCCCCGGTCGGCCGGGTGTTCCCTACCTTCGGCCTCGTTGCAACGCCCGCCAAGCGGCTGCAACGCCGCCGAAGCTCAGCGGGCGGCGCGCAGGAACTGCTCGAGGATCGGGCCTGCGGTGCCGGAGCCACTGGCACCTTCGTCGACGAAGACGGCGACGGCGAGGTCGCCCTGGGCCGCGACCATCCACGCGTGCGTGAGCAGCTCGCCGTCGCGCACGAACTCGGCGGTGCCGGTCTTGGCGATCACCGGCGGTCCGGGGACGTCGAGCAGCAGCGACCCGCTGCCCTGGGTGACCACCCCGCGCAACATCGCGCGAAGCTGCGCCGACTCCTGGGGCGTCGGCCCGGTCACGCCGTCGGGCGGGCCGGACTCGACGCTGGTGACCAGGCTCGGGACCACGAGACTCCCGGCCTGGATCGAGGCCATCACGGTCGCCATCACCATCGGCGAGGCCAGGATCGTGCCCTGGCCGATCAGGTCGGCGGCCTTCTCGGTCTCGCCCTCGGGCGGCTGCACGTTGCCGAAGTACGCCGGAAAGCCCAGGTCGTGGTCGATCCCCATGCCGAGCGACGCGGCCGCGTCGACCAGTGACTGCTGCCCCAGCCTGTCGTGCTGGGAGATGAACGCGGTGTTGCACGAGTGGGCCAGCGCGGTGCGCAGGGGGATCGGCCCGAGGGCCGAGGCCGGGTAGCCGTCGTAGTTCTCGAACCGCTTCCCGTCCACGACGATCGACGAGGTGCACGGCACGATCGTGTCGGGGGTGTCGCCGGCGCGCAGGAGCGCGAGCGACGACACGGTCTTGAACGTCGAGCCGGGCTCGAACTGGCCGTACGTCGCGTAGTTGTAGCCGCCGTTACCGGGCCCGTTGGCGGCAGCCAGGATCTCCCCGGTCGAGGGCCGGATCGCGACCAGCGCCGAGATGGGTCCGACACCTTCGAGGGCCTGCTCGGCGGCCACCTGGAGGTCGAGGTCCATGGCCAGCTGCAGCGGCTGGCCGTCGACGGCGGGGGCCCGGAAGAGCTCGCGCGTCTTGCCGTCGGCCCCGACGGCGTTGACGGCCTGACCCGGGGTGCCGCGCAGTGACTCGTCGTAGCGCGCCTGCAGTCCGGAGAGCCCCGCGACGTCGCCGAGGTCGTAGAGGTCCGGGTGCTCCTCGATCATCTCGGCGGTCACCTCGCCGACCGAGCCGAGGATCGGCGCGGCGAAGCCCTGGGTGGGACCGAGCGGCCGCTCTCCGTAGATCGCCGCGGCGCCCTTGATGTCCGCGACACCGGGGAGCACCCCGCGCGGCACCTCCTGCTGCCGATAGACGATCGCCTCGACGAACGCCTCGGGCCCGGAGGCCTCGACCCGCTTGACGTACGGCGCGACGTCGATGTCCACGAGCCGGGCGAGCTCGCGCGCAGAGGACCGCACCCGCGCGGGCCCGACCTTGGTGCGGTCGATGCCGACCCGGACCACGGGCCGGTCCGTGACCAGCGCGAGCCCCCGCGCCCCGAGGATGTCGCCGCGCTCGGCCGACAACGACACCAGGTCGAGCGTGACGCCGGGCGAGAGCGAGGGCTCGATGGCCGTCACGTCCCAGCCGACCTGCCACTCGTCGTCGAGCAACGTGAGCGGCACCTGGGTCTGGTAGTGCCAGCCGTCGGGACCGACCGGCCAGGACCAGTCGTAGGTCGCCACAGCGGCCGAGTCCGCCGCCGACCCGGTGTCCTCGTCGTCGGACCCGGAGTCAGCGGCAGGCGCGGGCGCAGGCGCGACGCCGGCCAGCGTGACCGTCGGCTCGAGGTCGCCGAGCCCGGCCACGACGTCGGCGTACTCCTGGCCGACGACGGCCGGGTCACCCGCGGCCACGGCCACGCCCGAGAAGTCCCCGGAAGCGAGCCCCGCGGCCAGGGCCTGAGCGGTGGGCTCCGCGGACGGGAGCTCGGGCCCCTTGTCCTCCGGGTCGTCGGAGGTGCAGCCACCGACGAGCAGGAGGAGCGCGATCCCGGTCGCCCACCCGCTCCTCCACGGGCGCGCACGGCGGGTGGAGCGCAGCGGCATGCCGACTGTCTACCAGGCGGCACCCACCCCGTGACCCACCTCACAGGTGCGCCGGGAAGAACCCCGCCGCGGCTCACGTTAGAGCGATTGAAACTTCAACCATTCTGGAGGAGCGCACACCATGACCACCACCGAGTTCACCCCCGACTCCGACTTCGACCGGGCCACCCAGGTCATCGACGACCTCACCGGCGACTACACCCTCGACGTCAGCCACACCCGCCTTGGCTTCAGCGCCCGGCACGCGATGGTCACCACCGTCCGCGGCCAGTTCACCTCGTTCAGCGGCACGGCCCACGTCGACACCGCCGACCCGGCCGCCTCCTCGGTGAGCGTCACCATCGACCCCGCCAGCATCGACACCGGCAACGCCGACCGCGACGGCCACCTCCGCTCCGGCGACTTCTTGGACGTCGAGCAGCACCCGGAGATCACCTTCGTCTCCACCGCCGTGGCCCGGGACGAGGACATCTGGGCGATCACCGGCGACCTGACGATCAACGGCGTCCGCAAGCCCGTCACGATCGACTTCGAGCAGACCGGCTCCGCGCGCGACCCGTTCGGCAACCTGCGCGTCGGGTTCGAGGGCGAGACCACCATCAGCCGCAAGGAGTGGGGTCTGACCTGGAACGCCGCGCTCGAGACCGGCGGCGTCCTGGTCTCCGACAAGATCAAGCTCCAGTTCGACATCAGCGCGATCCGCACCGCCTGAGGTTGGCTGTCGTTCGAGGAACGGGCGCAGCGAGCGTCGCTCGCCGGGTCTCGTGACGGGCCCTCAGGGGGCCCTCCTCGACCAGCGCCCTCCTCGACCAGCGGTCTCCTCGACCAGCGGTTCGCATCCCGAGCCCGCCGTCCCCGACGGCGGGCTCGTGGCGTTCTCGCGGGTTCAGCCGCGAGGATGTCCGGGTGGAGCTCGACGCGCTGCCCGACGGACTGCGGTCCGGACCGATGACGATGGCCGACCTGGGAGCGGCGTTCGCCGTGGCCGCGGCCGAGCAGGCCCACGACCTGGGCCGGGTCGACGTGGAGGAGGCCGACTTCGTCAGCGACTGGCAGCGGCCCAGCTTCGACCTCGCCACCTCGACGATCGGGGTCTGGGACGGCGACCAGTTGGTGGCCTACGCCGAGCTGCTCGGGCCGGGACGCGGCGAGGCCGGCGTGCACCCCACCTACCGGAGGCGTGGGATCGGAACGGCGTTGGCCGGCTGGATGGAGCACGCCGCGCGGAGTCGCGGCGAGAAGGAGATCGGCGGCACCGTGCCCGAGGGGTCGGCAGCCGACCGTCTGCTGGAGTCGCTCGGCTATCGCGTGCGCTGGACCAGCTGGGTCCTGCAGCTGCCCGAGGACGTCACGGTGCCCGCGCGAGACCTGCCCCCCGGCTACGCCGTGCGTGCGGCCACCGCCGCGGACTACGAGTCCGTGTGGCACGTCGTCGAGGACGCCTTCCTCGAGTGGTCGGCGCGCGAGCGCGAGAGCTTCGAGGACTTCCTGGCCGTGACCGTACGCCGCCCCGGCCACGAGCCGTGGATGCTGCGGGTCGCCACCGACCCCGGCGGTGCTGTCGTCGGCACGGCGATGCTGGTGCTCGCCGGGGACCCTGTCGAGGAGGGCTACGTCGAGCGGCTGGCGGTCCAACGCGACCAGCGCGGCCAGGGGCTCGCCCAGGCCCTGCTGGTCGACGCGTTCGCGCAGGGGAGGCTGCACGGCGCCCCGCGGTCGGGCCTCTCCACCGACTCGCGCACCGGCGCGCTGTCGTTGTACGAGAAGGTCGGCATGGTCGTCACGGACACCTGGGTCAGCCGCGCGATCGCCCTGGCCTGAGGTCCTCCGGCCCGAACGGACCCGGCCTCGACGGGTAGGGCCGCGACGGGTGCCGGGTGCGGTGCCCGTGCCGGATCACGAGGAAGACGATCAGTCCGAACAGGATCAGCGGCAGCTGCGAGAGCACCACCGCGCCGACCACCAGGATCAGCAGGATGCGCAGCATGACGGGCAGACCGTGCCAGGCGCGACGCCATCCCGAGGCGGCGGCCGCCGGACGCGGGCCCGACCACGCACCGCCCCCGTAGCCCCACGTCTGGTGCTGCCCCTGGTGCGGCCACTGGTGCGGCCAGCCGGACTGGCCCGCCCGCGGACCGGAACGCGAGCCCTCCTGACCCACGGCGCCGGACCCGACGGTCGGATAGGTGGTGGGCACCCGGTAGGAGCTGCCGGGAAGGTCGGCGAAGACCGGTGCCAGCTCCGAACGGGTGCGCGCGGCCCAGATCCGGTCCAGCCGCTCGCTGTGCTCCTCGGTGCTCAGCCGGCCGACCGCGTAGTGCTCGGCCAACTCCTCGGCGGCGGCGGCCCGGTCGGAGTCGCCGATCCGCAGCTCCGGTCCCCGGTCGCCCGACGGCGGCCAAGGACGCGCCGCCTGGCTCACGGACGGTCGGCGGCATCGGCGCCGCCGTACTCGTCGCCGTACCCGTCACCGAAGCCGGCGTCGGGCTCACCCTCCTCGCCCTCGTGGTCCTCGTCCGCCGATCGGTAGGCCTCGGTGGCGTCGCCCTCGGCGAGGAGGTTGTAGAGCTTGCGGCGGGTCTCGATGAGGATCCCGATCGCGTCGCGTCGCTGCTGGTCGGAGCCCTGCGTGACGATCTGCCACACCGCCGACATCATCTGGCCGAGCTCGGGCTTGAGGGCGGCGTACTCGCCGCGCGGCGAGCCGCCCTGGCCGGTCCGCGGGTCGCCCTGTCCCGGCCGCGCGGCCCCGAACGGCGCCCACACCGAGGCCAGCTCGCCCGGGTTCTCCTCCACGTAGCGCCGGCCGGCCTCGGTCAGGCGGAGGGTACGCCGGCCGCGGTCGTCGTCGGACTCGACCAGGCCCTCGTCCTCGAGCTGCGAGATCGTCGGGTAGACCGAGCCGGGGCTGGGCCGCCACACGCCACCGCTGCGCTCGGCGATCTGGGTGATCAGCTGGTAGCCGTTCATCGGCTCCTCGCTGAGCATGTCCAAGATCGCCGCCCGCACGTCACCGCGGCGCACGCGCGGACCGCGCGAAGGCGCGCTCTGGGCGAGCCCGAACAGCTCGCCCACCCAGGGCGGCGGGCCGGACCGGCGCCTGCCGGGACCTCCGCCCCACGAGCCGCCGCCGGAGTCGCCCCCGCCCCAGTTGCCCCAGCCGCCGGCCCAGTCGCCGACCCATCCACTGCGGTGCTGGCCCCAACGCTGCTCGGTGTGCCGGTTGTACTGCCGGCCGAAGTCCTGGTTCCCCATGGCTGCTGCCCCTCGCGGTCCGATCGGCCGGTCGCACCCCCGTGGGCGACCGATCACGATATATCGCGATAGTACGAACGACAGTCGCTCAATGCAAGGGTCTCCGCCCCCTTCTTTCGCCGAACGGTCACGGGGTCTCGACACCGCTCGCTGACGCTCGCGGGCTCGACCAACGAATCACAGCGAGTCGCGGCGAGCGGTGAGATAGCCACCCTCGGCCGGATTGGCCGTCAGCGCGAGCGCCTCGTCGTACGCCGCTCGGGCCTCGTCCGCCCGCCCGAGCCGCCGCAGCAGGTCGGCCCTGGTGGCGTGCCAGGCGTGGTAGCCGGTCAGGGCCAGCCGGTCCACGACGGCGAGTCCCACCTCGGGCCCGTCGAGCTCGGCGACCGCCACGGCCCGGTTGAGCTCCACGACCGGACTCGGCGTCAGTCGCAGCAGCTGCCCGTACAGGGCGTGGATCTGGGACCAGTCGGTATCCGCAGCCGTGCGCGCGGTCGAGTGGACGGCGTTCACCGCCGCCTGCACCTGGTAGGGCCCCGGCCGGTTCACCGCCAGGCACTCGCGGACCAGGGCCAGGCCCTCGTCGATCTCGGTCTGGTTCCAGGAGGTCCGGTCCTGCTCGGTGAGCGGCACGAGCAGACCGTCGTGGAACCGGGCGTCGCGGCGGGCATCGATGAGCAGCATGAGCGCCAGGAGCCCCGCCACCTCGGGCTCCGTGGGCAGCAGCCCTCGGAGGAGCCGGCCGAGCCGGATCGCCTCCGCCGTCAGGTCGATCCGGTCGGGGCTCCCTCCCGACGTGCTCAGGTAGCCCTCGTTGAAGATCAGGTAGAGCACGGCGAGCACCCCGGCCAGTCGCGGCCGCAGGTCGTCGTGCTCTGGGACGCGGAACGGGATCCTCGCTGCGGCGATCTTGCGCTTGGCCCGGGTGATCCGCTGTCCCATCGTGGCCTCGCCGACCAGGAACGCGGAGGCGATCTCGGGCACCGTGAGCCCGCCGACCAGCCGCAGCGTCAGGGCGACCCGGGCCTCCGGAGCGAGGGCCGGGTGGGCGCACACGAAGATCAGCCTCAGTCGGTCGTCGACGACCGGACCGGTCGGCTCGGGAGAGGTCGGGTCCACGATCAGGGCCGCCTGACGGTGCTTGTCGTCGCGCCGTGACTCACGGCGGACACGGTCGAGGGCGCGGCGGGTGGCGGTGGTCGTCAACCAGCCGCCGGGATGCGGGGGGAGGCCGTCCTGCGACCACCGCTCCAGGGCGACCACCACGGCCTCCGACGCGGCGTCCTCCGCGACGTCGAGACTGCCGAACCGGCGGGCCAGGGTCGCGACCACCCGGCCGTACTCCTCCCGGAAGATCCGGTCCAGGGTCTCCTGGTCGGGCAGGTCGGGCGGGGCGGCCGCGGGAGGTCCCACCGGCTCCCCGCCGCTGCCGCTCACGCGGACTGGAACGGCCGGACCTCCACCCTGCCCTGGCACGCGGCCGACCCTTCCCCGGCCCAACGCAGCGCAGCGTCGAGGTCCGGGGCCTCGATCACCCAGAAGCCGCCCAGCCACTCCTTGGCCTCGGCGAAGGGGCCGTCGGAGACGACCGGCTGCGAGCCGGTCCCATCGACGGTGGTCGCGGTCTCGATGTCCTCCAGGCCGCCGGCGAAGACCCAGGCCCCCTCGGCCTGGAGCTTGGCGTTGAAGCGGTCGACGTCGGCGTACATCCGCGCGACGACGTCCGGGTCGTCCGGCATCGGCTCGCCGGTGACGTGGTGCACGGACAGCAGGTACTGGGTCATGGCGCAACTCCTCGGGTCCGGCGGGTCCGATCGGCCCGCTCATCCCTTCCACGAACGACGAGCGCCGGATCCGACACCCGTGCCACTCCATCTTCGCCCGACGCGGAGGTTTCCGGTGACGTCTGGTGGGGTAGGCGTCAAGGACGTCATCCCCTCCCTCCACGAAAGGCATCCGCATGCCGCGCCGTACTCGGAGCGCCGTCGCCGTCGCCGCAGTCGCGATGGCGGTCGCGCTGGTCGCCACTGCCCTCACCACTCCCGTCTCCGCGGACCCGTCCGCACCGGACCCGCGCCAGCGTCCCCGGGTGGCCACCAAGCTCAAGAAGGTGAACTGGCCGAGCACGCCCGCGACCTACGGGACCCCTGCCTTCGTCAACGGCAAGATCAAGAGCAAGCGCAAGAAGAAGCGCGTCACGATCCTCCAGATGCGGCTGCCGTCGGGCTGGAAGCAGGTCGACCGCGACAAGACCAACCGCAAGGGCCGCTTCCACCTCAAGGCGAAGACGAACTGGTACCACAAGTCACTGCAGTTCCGCGTCGTCGTCAAGGGCACCCGCAAGGCCGCCGGCAAGGTCGGCAAGGCCCGCAAGTTCACGGTCAACCCGGCCTATGCCCCTCAGGGCTCCTCGTCGTCGTGGACCCGGATCGCACCGGGCCGCAAGATCCGGTTCAACCCGTGCAGCCCGGTGCGCTGGCGGCTCAACCTGAAGTACGCCCCGGAGGGCGCGGGTCCCGAGGCCCGGCAGGCCATCGCCCAGCTGGCCGCGGCGACCGGCATCCGGTTCACGTACGGCGGGAGCACCAAGGCCATCCCCGGCTCGAAGCGCAAGTGGCCCAAGAACACCAACATGGTGGTGGCGTGGGCCGCGCCCTCCCAGACCTCCTGGAACCTCTACGGCAACTACATCGGCCGTGGCGGCGCCATCAAGCTGCGCTATGCGCGCGACGGCAAGGGCCGACTCTCCTACCAGATCACCCGATCCGGCCTGGTGCTGGACAACACGTTCGCCGCGCCGCCCGGGTTCGTCGGACCCAACGCCCGGGGCTCGATCCTGGTCCACGAGCTCGGCCACGTGGCCGGGCTGGGGCACACGAACGAGCAGATCCAGCAGATGTACCCGAGCGCGGTCAACCTCGCCAACGGCGCCTACCAGGCGGGCGACCTGGCCGGGCTGCGCAAGCTGGGCCTCACGAGCGGCTGCCTCCGCAAGCTCGGGCACGGACGTCTCACCGCGAGTCAGCGGCGCGACCTGACCCCGCCTCCGCCGGAGGCCCTGGTGGCCGCCCGCAACTGACCGGCCGCCCACAGCTGCTCCGCCTCGGTCGCCAGGGTCCGCTGAGCCGCGAGCATCCCGAGAGCGCGCAGCCGGCGGGCGTGCCGCTCGCCGTACGTCTGCCCGATGAGGTTGTTCGCGGCATCGACCGCGCTGTCGGCCCGGCCGGCCATGCTCGTGCTGGCCAGGCCCTCGTGCGCGGCGCCCAGGGCGCCGGCGACCGGCCGCCCGTAGGTCGCCGTCAGCCACGCCTGCCACACGAAGTGTCGGACGGCGTTCTCGAGGCGGTGCCGGCGACCGTGGCGCCACCGGGCCAAGGCGAGTGCGTGTCCCGAGCCGGCGACCGCCTGCAGGGCCTCCCGGCGGCTCAGCCCCGCCTCACGCGCCGTGTGGTAGAGCCGCGGGACCCCGCGCCCCGCCCAGCGGGTGGCCGAGGTAGCCCGTCTGAGAGGGTGCATGTTGCTGTTCTACCCCACGAGGGTGCCGCCCATGCCCCACCGCAATCCGGTTGCCCCCGGACCCGTCGGGCTGGTGCGATGGCGGTCCGAGCGCGACCGCGACCACGATCAGAGGGGGACTGCGTGACCTGGCGGGACTCGGTGCAGCCGCTGCGCGAGCGCAACTTCCGGTGGTACTTCGCCTCGCGCTTCGTCAACACCCTCGGCAACATGATGGCCTCCGTCGCGCTGGCCTTCGCCGTCCTGGAGATCACCGACTCCCCCACGGCCCTGGGTCAGGTGCTGGCGGCCCACACGATCCCGATGGTGGTC
The DNA here is from genome assembly GCA_964542635.1 of uncultured Nocardioides sp. GTDB lineage: Bacteria > Actinomycetota > Actinomycetes > Propionibacteriales > Nocardioidaceae > Nocardioides. Next base: position 96,878 of record CAZIVD010000003.1, read on the forward strand.
TTCCTGCTCTGGGGCGGGGTGATCGCCGACCGCTTCCCCCGCGCGCTCGTGCTCCAGGTCTCGAACGTCGCCTCCGGCCTGACCCAGGGCGCGATCGCGCTCCTCGTGATCACCGGTCGGGCGGAGCTCTGGCAGATCATCGCGCTCAGCGCGGTCCATGGGCTCGTCTCCGCACTGTCGTTCCCCGCGATGGCGAGCATCATGCCCCAGCTCGTGCCTCACGACCAGCTGCAACGGGCCAACGCCTTGATGTCGCTGGTCCGGGGCGGGCTCACCATCATCGGCCCGACGGTCAGCGCCCTCCTGGTCGTCACGGTCGGCGCGGGCTGGGCCCTCACCATCGACGCGCTGACCTGGTTCGTCTCGGGAGCGCTCCTGCTCGGCGTCCACGTGCCCGCTCCGCCAGGCCGCGAGCAGGACGCGCCCGGGACGATCACCGACCTGCGCGAGGGCTGGGACTTCTTCCGGCGCACAACCTGGCTGTGGGTCGTCGTGCTCGCCTTCGGGTTCCTCAACGCGATCCACATGGGTGCGATCTTCACCCTGGGGCCGGCGGTCGCCTTGGACACGATCGGTGAGCAGGGCTGGGGCTACGTGCTCTCGGCTGAGTCGATCGGCCTGGTGCTGATGACCGTGGTGATGCTGCGCGTGCCGCTCCAGCGACCGCTGCTGTACGGCATGGTGGGCATCTCGCTGCTCGGCGTGCCGATGTTCCTGCTGGGGGTCTACCCGCACCTGGGGCTGCTGGTGCTCGCGATGTTCGTGGCCGGCATGGGCACCGAGGTCTTCTCGATGGGCTGGAACCTCGCCATGCAGGAGAACATCGAGTCCTCGATGCTCTCGCGGGCCTACTCCTACGACGCCCTGGGCTCCTTCGTGGCGATGCCGATCGGACAGATCGCCTACGGTCCGCTGGCGGTCGCGTTCGGTACCGAGGAGGTGCTCGCGATCTCGGGCATCGCCTACGTGGCCATCTGCCTGCTCACGCTCATGTCCCGCTCGGTGCGCACGCTGCCACGCCGTCGCGACCCCGTGACCGACCCCGCGACCTCCTAGCCCGCCCCTCGCTCGGTCTCGACACGCCGCTCGTCCCTCGCGGCGGCTCGACCACCGAATTCTCCGTGGTCGAGCCGGGCGAGCCCGCGTCGAGAGCCCGCGACCGGCGAGTGTCGGCGCGATCGGGTTAGGTTGCGGAGGACGGGCGGACCTCCCGTCTCGCACACCACTCTCGGAGGAGAAGACCATGGGATCGACGCTCAACCCCTACCTCAGCTTCAAGGACACTGCCCGTGACGCGATGACCTTCTACCAGGAGGTCTTCGGCGGCGACCTCACGATCAACACCTTCGGGGAGTACGGCGCCGAGGGCGCCGCCGGTGATGGCGTCATGCACGCCAACCTCTCGACGCCCTCGGGCTTCACGCTGATGGCCTCCGACCTGCCGCCAGGCATGGAGGAGACTCCGGCCGGGAGCACCATCTCGATCAGCCTGAGCGGCGACGACGCCGACGAGCTGCGGGGCTACTGGGACGCCCTGTCCGCGGACGGCACGGTCACCATGCCCCTGGAGAAGCAGATGTGGGGCGACGAGTTCGGCATGTGCACCGACAAGTTCGGTGTGGCGTGGATGGTCGACATCGTCCCGGCCGGCGACAGCTGAGCCTCAGCGGTCAGCGGCGGCCCAACAGCTGCGCTGCGTACCACGTGCCCTGCTGGTCGCGGCGCGCCGCGACTCCCACGATCCGGTAGGAGCCGCGGAGGATGTTGGCCCGGTGACCGGCCGAGCGCATCCACCCGTCCCAGACCACCGAGGAACCGTCGGGGAAGCCGTACGCCACGTTCTCACCGGCCCCGACCAGGTCGCAGCCCGCCATCACCTTGCCGAGGTCGCTGTGGAAGAGCTGGCCCGCCTTGATCATCGCCTTGACCTGCCGGACCGCATACCGGTGGAGACAACGGTCGGCCTTGGTGGCCTTGCGGTCGTGCTGCGCCCGCGCCACGTTGGTGGCTCGCACGGCATCGGCCGAATAGCTCGAGGCGGCGCTGCGCGCAGAGAGCCCGGACGAGACGGGCGCAGCCGTCGTGGCGGCCGCGGGGGCCGGGGCTGGGGGGGCGGCTGGGGCAACGACCAGGAGTGCTGCCACGAGGACGCCGGGGGCGCGTCGCACTCTGTCAGGCTAGGCAGGCTTGCGGGGCCTTGTCCCCGGAATCGCGCTTCGATTCTCGAAGGACCGTCCGGGCGCGCGACCCGGCCCGCCTCAGGCGGACCAGAGCAGCCGCTCTCCCACGAACCCGGCGAGCGGGCACACGTCCCGAAGCTCGGGGCGCTCGTCCAGGAGCACGAGGAGCGCGTGCCCGCGCCTGGTCTCCTGGCGGACCCGGGCATCTTGTCGGTCCTCCAGACTCCGCTCGACGTCCTCGTCCATGTCGTCCCCCTCGATCTCGCGTGCCGGACCACTGCGGCTCCAGCCTGACCGAGCCGGGTGACGCGGAGGTTGCCGATGGGTGACGCGACGGTCACCCACCGGAGCCGGGCCGGGACTGCTCCGAGGCTCGCTCGGCGTATCCAGTGACCTGCGCGCGGCTCCTGTGCTGTCGGCGGCCGCACGACGTGGCTCGGGGACAGGCGGGCGGACCGTCATCGCAGGTGCCGCCGACCGGCGGTGCCGACACTGCACCACACGGGGGAAAGAACATGAACGACACCGTCGTACTCAAGTTGCGCGAGCCGCTCCAGCTCGACGACTTCGCCGAGCTGCTCAGGGAGCTCGTCGACCTGCAGGGCTGCACCGGCTGCGGCTTCAACGGCTGGGACCTCAACATCAAGATCGACCCCGAGGTCCGGTTCTCGAAGTTCACCGAGCGGTTCCGCGAGCAGGTCACCGGGGTGGACGTGATCTCGGCCGCCCAGCTGGGCCAGGTCGGCCGGGGACTCCGCGGGTGAGCTGATGCCAGGCGACCACCACGCCGGGGGCGGGCAGCCGCCCGCCCTCGGCGTCTCCTGGGAAGGGCGACCGGCGGCGTTGCTGCCCGCGCTGGCCTCGCGGGTCGACGTCCTCGAGCTGATCCCGGACGCCCTCCGCGGCAGCGACGGCAGGATCAACCAGGCCCTCCTCGACGACCTCGACCGCGAAGCCCCTGAGGTGCCGGTGACCTTCCACGGCATCGGGCTGTCCATCGGCACGGCGAGCGGGTGGAACGACGACTACCTGCGGCTCCTCGACCAGGCCCTGGCTTGGCGCGAGCCCCGATGGCACAGCGAGCACCTGGGGTTCACCCACGTCGACGGCGCCTTCCTCGGCACGATGCCCGCGCTGCCCACCACCCAGGAGTCGCTGGAGCTGGTGATCGGCCGGGCCGGGTCGATGCGCGAGCGCTACGGGCTGGAGTTCATGCTCGAACACGTGGCCAGCCCACTCGAGCGCCCGGCGGACCTCACCTTGGCCTGCTACCTCAACACACTTGCAGCCGAGACCGGCTCACGCCTGCTGCTCGACCTCCACAACCTCGAGTGCGACGTCGACAACGGCTATCTGCGACTGGACGAGTTCGTCGACGAGTTGGACTGGTCGACGGTCGGCGAGATCCACGTCGCCGGCGGGGTCTGGCACGACGGGTGGCACCTCGACGTGCACACCGGCCTGGTCGCCGACTCCACCGCGCGACTCCTCCGGACCGCCCTCGAGCGCGCGGACCGCCTCGACCTGGTGCTCTACGAGGTGTTGCCGGTGGCCGTGCCCCGCCTCGGGAAAGACGCGATCCTCGGTCAGCTCGACGCTCTACGGGGTCTCCTGGCGGACGTCGCCCCCCCGGGGTCGGCGTGATGGCCGCGAGTCCGCTCGACGGATACCAGCAGCGGATCGCGACCGCGCTGCGCGGCGTACCCACCGAAGGGGCGGACCCACGAGGAGCCGACGTCGCCCGCTGGTCGGTGCAGCACTGGGCCGCCGCCCTGCTCCGCAACGTCTGCCCGCTGACCGGCACGCTGCTGGTGCTGCGCGGGCGGTACGCCGCCGACGTCGCGGCCCATCTCGAGCGCGGGCACCGCCCGGTGTCCCTGCACGCCTGGGGTCGCGACCTGCTCACGGTGCTGGCCGACGACGCGGATCCGACGGTCGCCGACGTCGCCCGGCTCGAGCATGACCTGACCGCGCCCGAGCACGAACGTCGTCCGCTGCCCGAGCCGTGGATCTGGCGGCGGGACCCGTGGTTGGTGGCCACTGCGCTGGCGCAGGGCCTCGACCCCGACCAGGTACCGGAGGCCGAAGCGCCGATCCTGGTGTACCGAGAGACAACCGGCCGTCTCGCCACGGCGTTCGCCGACTGACCGGACTCGCCCGAGCGTCCGCTGGGGTTGTCATCCGCTATTGGTCACTCTAGAGTAACCGTTGCCCATGAGTGACCAATCAGCCAGAGCCCGCCAGGCGGGTCTCGTCTTCGACGCGCTCGGCGAGCCGGTGCGCCGCGAGATCATCGACCGCCTGCAAGCCGGCCCGACCCCCGTCGGCAAGCTCGCCGAGCAGTTGACCGTCGGCCGTCCGGCGGTCAGCAAGCACCTGCGGGTGCTCGAGGGGGCCGGCCTGGTGCGGCACGAGTCGCGCGGCACGCGCAATCTCTACGCGCTCGCTCCGGAGGGTCTGGCCGTGGCCCAGCAGTGGCTCGTGGGCAGGTGGGACACCGCGCTGCGCGCCTTTGCCGACGCGGTCGACGACGACCGAGGAGAGTCACCATGACCAGCACCAGCCTGCCCGCCCTGCGTCGCGAGGTCCGGGTCAACGCCGGGCCCGCGCGCGCGTTCGCCGTGTTCACCGAGCAGATCGGTGCCTGGTGGCCGTTGGGGGACTTCAGCGTCTTCGGCGCAGGGTCGTCCGTCCGGTTCGCCGAGCCGGGTCTCGGCGGGCGGATCGTGGAGACCCCTCCCGCGACCGCGGACGGCGGTGCGGCCGCGGCGCCCGAGGAGTCGATCTGGGGCACGGTGACCCGATGGGAGCCCGGTGCTGCCGTCGGCTTCACCTGGCACCCGGGCCGCACGGCAGACCACGCGAGTCGGGTCACCGTGACCTTCGAGGCCGACGGTGCGCAGACCCTGGTCCGGCTCGAGCACGACGGCTGGGAGGTCTTCGCCGAGCCCGAGGCCGCCCGCGAGGAGTACGGCCATGGCTGGGTGCCCGTGCTCGACGCCTTCGTCGCGCGAGCAGACGCCGCGTGAGCGACGCCGAGGCGGAGACCTGGGTGACCCTGCACCACCGACCTGCCGATCCCGCGCTCGTGGGGCAGGTGTTCGCAGACCCCCGGTTCGCCGGACACCTCGCCTTCCTCCGCCGCCAGCAGGAGGCCGGGCATCTCGTCGCCGCGGGTTCGTTCGGCGACCGGCCGGGCGACGGGATGACGGTCCTGCGCCTGCCCGGCGGCGACCGGCTCGAGGAGGCGAGGCGCTGGGCGACCGAGGACGACACCAGCGTCACCGACGGTCTGTTCACCGTCGAGGTGCGGCCGTGGCGGGTCGTCCTGCACGGCCTGGGCGCGCCCTCGTCGGGCTGAGACCGACATCAGGATTCTCGCGGTCAGGGGGCGCGGGTGCGCCACAGCCAGCCCAGGCCCAGGAAGGGCAGGACCAGCGGCAGATAGCCGTAGCCGCTCCCGAAGCGCGACCACACCGTGTCGTCGGGGAAGAGCGCCGGGTCGACGATGCTCAGGGTGCCGACGACCAGGACGCCCACCAGCTCGATGCCGCAGGCGATCCAGGCGACGCGCCGCCAGGCCGACCCTTCGAGGGCCAGGCCGAGGGTCGCCCCGACGTAGACCGCGGCGGCCAGGGCCGAGAGCGCATAGGGCACCGGGGCCTCGTCGGCCTTGGTGGCCAGCTGGTAGACCGAGCGACCGGTCGCGGCGAGCGCGAAGACGGCGTACACCGCGACGAGCACGCGACCGGGTCCGGTCGACGTGGAGCCCGTGGTCGGCCCTGGGGTCGGCCCTGGGGTCGGCTCTGACGTCGGCTCCGAGGCTGACTCAGGCACCCGGAGCCCCCCAGATCGCGTCGAGCCGCAGCACCAGCACGGGCACGACCACGCCTGCGACGACCAGCACGCCGGTGCCGGCGCGGCTGGGCTCGCCGCGCGCCCACCACCAAGCCACCGGCGGGATGGCCGCGAGGCCGACGAGGTATCCCACGAACACGAGCCCGGACACGTCCTCGTCGGTCCGGGCCAGAGCCACGAGTCCATAGCACAGCTGCACGAGACAGGCGAGCCACCAGACCGCGACGACAGCGAAGATCGGCGGGTCCACGCGTCGGTCGCGGACGACGTACCAGAGAGCCACGAGCACCACGGCCAGTGAGAGCACCGCGAGGATGAGCTCGAGCCAGGTGGTCACGGGGCCTCACCCTAGGGTGCGGATCAGCAGGTGCTGAGCCCCAGACGGGTGCAGAGGGCGGTGGTGAGCTCGGCCGGGTCCTTGGCCGGGCGCGGGAACGTGACCCGGGTCCGGTGACCTCCGAGGGTGTCGACCCAGGCGACGTCGACGGCCCGCGGCGTCAGCCCGGTGAGCTGGACGGCCAGCACCGAGGCCATCGAGGTATGCGTCCGTGCGGCCACGGCCCGGCGCAGCTCGTCTTGGTGACAGTCGTTGGCGTGCTCCGCGGCCGCGAGCAGATAGCCCTCGTTGAGGGCATGCCGCGCGTCCCGGAACTCGGGTACGTCGAGCCGCTCCGGCCGCCCGACCACGAAGCGGCGCCCGCCCACGCGCGTCCACGACGTCAGCAGCACGAAGTCGAGCTCCAGGTCGACCACGTGCCGCACCTCCTGGCAGCACTCGCAGGCCTCGACGTCGCGCAGAGCGAGAGGTCCGGCCAGGGTCAGGGTCTGCTCCGGCTCCGCGACGTCGGAACGGCTGTCGAGACGCAGCACCGCCCCGAGCCCGCGCTCGGCGTAGGACGCGAGCCCCGACCCCACCGGGCAGGAGAACCGAGGAGCACCGTCGTGCTCGCCCAGCTGGACCCCGGCGGACTCGAGGCGGACACCGCCGTCGAGCTCGAGGCACACCCGACCGGGCCTGGCCAGGATGCTGCGACCGGTCGCGGCCGGGCTGGTGGTGGAGGGACTGCTCATCGTCGGACTCCCGGGTGAGTCTGGCACTTGCTTAGGTCAGCCTAACCTTACTTTCCCCTCGCCGTCACCGGTGGTCGGCCATGCAAGGATCGACCCGTGGCCGGGATGCAGTTCGGGATCTTCACCGTCGGAGACGTCACCCCCGACCCCACGACAGGTCGGACCCCGACGGAGGCGGAGCGGATCCAGGCGACCGTCGCGATCGCCGAGAAGGCCGAGGAGGTCGGCCTCGACGTCTTCGCGACCGGTGAGCACCACAACCCACCGTTCGTCTGCTCGTCGCCGACCACGCTGCTCGGCTTCTTGGCCGCCCGCACGTCGCGGCTGGTCTTCTCGACCTCCACGACCCTGATCACCACCAACGACCCGGTCAAGATCGCCGAGGACTTCTCGGTCCTGCAGCACCTCTCCGGAGGCCGTGCGGACGTGATGCTCGGCCGCGGCAACACCGGTCCGGTCTACCCCTGGTTCGGCGAGGACATCCGGCAGGCGATCCCGTTGACGGTCGAGAAGTACGCCCTGCTGCGGAGGCTGTGGCGCGAGGAGGTCGTGGACTGGGAAGGCCGGTTCCGCACGCCCCTGCACGGCTTCACGCTCGCGCCGAGGCCGCTCGACGGGGTGCCGCCCTTCGTGTGGCACGGCTCGATCCGCACCCCCGAGATCGCCGAGCTCGCGGCGTTCCACGGCGACGGCTTCTTCGCCAACCACATCTTCTGGCCGGCGTCGCACACCGAGCGGATGGTGCGCCTCTACCGGCAGCGCTTCGAGCACTACGGCCACGGCACCGCCGCCCAGGCGATCGTGGGCCTCGGCGGGCAGGTCTTCATGCGCCGCAACAGCCAGGACGCGGTCCGCGAGTTCCGGCCCTACTTCGACGTCGCCCCCGTCTACGGCCACGGGCCGTCCATGGAGGACTTCACCGCCCAGACCCCTCTGACGGTCGGGTCCCCCCAGCAGGTCGTCGAGCGGACCCTCGGCTTCCGGGAGTACGCCGGGGACTACCAGCGCCAGCTCTTCCTGGTCGACCACGCGGGGCTGCCGTTGACCACGGTGCTGGAGCAGCTCGACCTGCTGGGCGAGGTCGTCGAGACGCTGCGGGTCGAGTTCGCGCGCGGCCGGCCGGACGACGTACCCGATGCGCCGACTCATCAGGCCCTCGTCGAGAAGGCCCGGGAGACCCGGTTGGACAGCGACCAGCCCGACCCCGACCAGCCCGACCTCGAGCGGGAGGATGACTCGTGACCGATCTCGCCGTCGTCAGCGGTGGACTCCGGATGCCGTCCGCCACCCGACTGCTCGCCGACCGCCTGGCCGCGAGCGCGAGCCACCACCTCGCCGAGCGGGGCCGCCCCGTGACGACCCACGTGGTCGAGCTGCGTCCCCTGGCCCGCGCCATCGCCGACGCGATGGTCACCGGCTTCGCCAACCCCGAGCTCGAAGCCGCCTTCGAGCAGGTGGCCTCGGCGGACGGCCTGGTCGCCGTCACTCCGGCGTTCAACGCGAGCTTCGGCGGCCTCTTCAAGTCCTTCTTCGACGTGCTGCCCGAGGAGACGCTCACCGACATGCCCGTCCTCCTCGGAGCGACCGGCGGGACGGAGCGGCACTCCCTGGTGCTGGAGCACGCGATGCGGCCGATGTTCTCCTACCTGCGCGCGATCGTCTCGCCGACCGGCGTGTACGCCGCCACCGACGACTTCGGTCGCGGCGAGGACACCGAGCTCGAGGGCACCCTGGACTCCCGCGTCGACCGCGCCGGCGCCGACTTCGCCCGTCTTCTCGACTCCTGCGGCACCCGCCAGCGGCGCAGCGTCTTCGACGAGGACGCCGCTGCAATGGAGCGCCTCCTGCACGAGGCCTGACCGGGGCCGTCGTCGTGGAGCCGCACCGTCTCACCTCCCAGGAGGCCCGTCGGATCGCGGTCCGGGCGCTGCTCCTCGCGCAGCCGCGGCCCGACGACCTCCTCGACGTCGCCCGGCACCTGACCCTTCTGCCGACCGAGCCGACGGCCCCGGTCGCCAGCAGCACCGACCTGGTGCTCTGGACGCGTCTCGGACCGGCCTACGAGCCGACCGAGCTGCGCGACCTCGTCGACGCCCAGGTCCTCGTCGAGCACCTCGGCTTCCTGCGCCCGATCGAGGACCTCGCCCTGCACCGTGCGGAGGCGCCGTACTGGCCCGGTCGCGGCCCGCTGCGGCCGTGGCAGCACGACATCGCCGAGTGGGTCGAGGCGAACGACGAGTGCCGGCGCGAGATCCTCGAGCTGCTCCGGGCCGAGGGCCCCCTGCCGGCCAGCGAGCTGCCCGACACCTGCGCGCGCACCTGGGGCTCGACCGGGTGGACCAACAACAAGAACGTGCTCCGACTGCTGGGCTTCATGGCCCAGCGCGACGAGGTCGTGGTCGTCGGACACACCGGCCGCGAGAAGCTCTGGGACCTGGCCGCGCGCGTGTTCCCCGACGAGCCGCTGCCCGAGCCCGAGGAGGCGGCCGCGGAGCTCGACCGGCGCCGGCTCCGAGCGCTCGGCCTCGCCCGGCCCACCGGTCCGCAGGACCCGGCCGAGCCATCGGCGGTCGGCGCGGCCGGTGAGCCGGCGGTGGTCGAGGGCGTGCGGGGGAGATGGCGCGTCGACCCGGCGCAGCTCGACGCACTCGCGGACGGGTTCGACGGCCGGGCCGCCCTGCTCTCGCCGTTCGACCGCCTGGTGCAGGACCGCAAGCGCACGGTCGCCCTGTTCGACTTCGACTACACCCTCGAGATGTACAAGCCCGTCGCCCAGCGACGGTGGGGCTACTACGCCCTGCCGGTCCTGTACGGCGACCGGCTGGTCGGCAAGCTCGACGCCACCGCCGAGCGGACCGAGGGCGTGCTCCGGGTCGACGCGCTCCACGAGGACGAGCCGTTCACCCCGGAGATCAGGGCCGCGGTGCGCGCCGAGATCGACGCGCTCGCCGAGTGGCTGGGCCTGGAGACGCTCGTCCTGGAGTGAGCCGGGCAGGCGATCGCTGGAGATAGTGGTCACCACCGGAAGTTCTTCGGATGTCCCGCGCCCACCCCCGACGAACTTCCGGCGGCAACCACTAGCGCGGCAGCGTGGCGGCGCCGTCGGGCCGCCGTGCGATCAGCAGCAGACGAGCGGCCTGGCAGAGCGGCGCGACCACCAGCGCCGACACGCTCGCGCCAATCGGCCTAGCTGGGCAGCACGCGGCGACCCGTGATCTCCCGCGGCGTGATCGCGAAGACCATCGCGTGCGGACCCTCGGACCAGGTCTCCGGGGCGTCGTCGTCGCGGACCGCCTGCGTCGGGTCGACCTCCTCCGCGGCGCCTCGCACGAGCACGCTCCAGCCCGAACGCGTGTAGTCGTCGATGCCGTCGACCTCGAAGGCGCAGGCAGGCCGAGCGGCGAGAACGCGCGCGACCAACGAGCCCGCCCTGGTCCGGAACGTCACCCGCCCGTGGTGCCACCGGAAGTTCACGGGCACGATCACCGGCCCGTCATCGTCGACCAGCCCCAGTCTGCCCACCGCGGCGCCCTCGTGGAGGAGCGTTGCGCACTCCTCGGCGGTCAGGTCGACCAACTTGCCACCGAACCAGTTCCACGTCGTCATCGTTCATCACCTCGAGAACGGGCGTCCTTGCCAGGTCCACTTCATCGTCAACGGAGCGGCGAGAGGCGTCCCAGGGACCGACTGCCCGATCTCCACCGCCGAAAGTCCCGGGCTACGGTGCAGACATGGCCGAGGTCCACGTGGTTCGCAACGACGAGGCGCAGCGCTACGAGGCATGGCTCGACGACGAGCTCGCCGGCTTCGCGGAGTACCAGCTCACCGACACGCTCGTGGTCTTCACCCACACCGAGGTGGACGAGCGGTTCGAGGGGCGTGGCGTGGGCTCCGCTCTCGCGCGTCATGCGCTCGATGCCGTGCGAACCGACGGTGGGCGACAGGTGCTCCCGCTGTGCCCGTTCATCAAGAGCTGGATCGGCCGGCATCCCGACTACCTGCCCCTGGTGTACGGCGCACCCACGGGCGACTGAGGCGGCCGTCATGCGCGTGGCCGTGGTCGGCGGCAGCGGCGTGGTCGGACGGCACGTCGTCGCTGCCCTCGGTCGTCAGGGGGCCGAATCGGTGGTGCTGGCGCGCGGCTCCGGCGTCGACCTGACCACCGGCGCGGGCCTGGCGGGACGCCTCGACGGGGTGACCGCGGTCATCGACGTCACCGGGGTGGTCACCACGTCGGCGAAGCGGTCCCGGTCGTTCTTCGGAGCCGTCACGCGGTCGCTCCTGGCCGAGGAGCAGCGGGCCGGCGTGCGCCACCACGTCGCACTCTCGATCGTGGGCTCCGACCGGGTCGACTACGGCTACTACCTCGGCAAGCGCGAGCAGGAGCGGCTCGTCCTCGGCCAGGACGCTCGGGGCACCGTGCTGCGCACCACCCAGTTCCACGAGTTCGCCTCGCAACTCCTCGGGCTCGGTCGCGCCGGCGTGGTCCCCGTGCCGCGGATGCTGTGCCAGCCCGTGGCCGCCGCCGAGGTGGCCGACGCGTTGGTCGCGCTCGCGCCGGCCGACCCTGCCGGCCTGGCGCCGGAGCTGGCCGGGCCGGCCCAGGAGTGGCTGCCCGACCTGGTCCGCCGACTCCTCCGCTCCCGGGGAGAGCGGCGGCTCGTCGTGCCCTTCTCGCTCCCCGGGCAGGTCGGCCGGGACATGGCGGGCGGCGGCGTCCTGCCCACCGGCCCCGGCCCGCGCGGCACCCTCACCTTCGCCCAGTGGCTGGCCGAAGGCCCCCCGCAGCCCGGCGCACTCTCACCCTGACTCGGACCGCCGAGACACCTGACAGCCGCGGCAGCGTGGCGGCGCCACCTGGCTGTCACCAACGACCCGGACCGACCAGACACCTGTCAGCGCAGCCAGGCAATCAGCGCCGACGCGCTCGCGCAGAATGGACCGTCTAAGCGGCCGTCGGGTCGGGTTGGTGCACGCCGAACACGTTGCCCTCGGTGTCGAGGAAGTAGCCCTGCCAGGCCATGCCCGTCAGGGCGGCCTTGGGCAACGCGACGGCACCGCCGGCCTCCTCGATGCGCGCTGCGGTGGCGTCGAAGTCGTCGGTGCCCATCGTGATGACGGCTCCGGCGACGGGTGCGCCGGGGGTCGGGTTCGGGCCTTGACGGAGCATGATCGCGCCGTTGATGCCTGGTTGGTCCTCCGGCCCGGTCACGACTCCGAAGTAGGGCATCCCCGCGAACTCGCTCCAGTCCTGCGTCTCCCAGCCGAACACGGCCTGGTAGAACGCGACGGCGCGGGAGACGTCCTCGGCGTGGATCTCGAAGTGGACGACGCGAGACATGGGCGGGCTCCTTCCGAGGCGGGCTTGACCTCCACCCTGCCATCCGGCGCCGACACCCGACCAGGGCCGCGCGCACCGGGAGCCCGCGCACCGGTGGTGCAGCCGTGCCGCCCGCCGTACGCTCGACACCTTCCCGGGAACCGCACTTCTCCGAGCTCGAGAGGAGTTCCCTGGTCCGTGACGACCGCAGCACTGGACTGGCCGCTCCTGGAGCGCGACGAGCAACTCCGGGCGATGCTGGGCTACCTCGACGAGGCAGCGGCCGGGCGAGGGCGCCTCGTGTACGTCGCGGGTGAGGCCGGCATCGGCAAGTCGTCGTTCGTCGGACGGCTCGTGGACGCGGCTGCTGACCACCGGCCGCCGCGGGCGCGGACGGGAATCGGCAACTGCGACGGCGCGGCGACGCCCGCGCCGCTGGGTCCCTTGATCGACCTGCTGCCCGCACTGCCCGACGCGCTGTGGCCGCCCGGCGCCAGCAGGCCGGACGTCTTCGCCCGGCTCCTGGCGACACTGCGTCAGCCTCCGCACCGCGAGCCCTACCTGCTGGTGATCGAGGACGCACACTGGGCCGACGAGGCGACCCTGGACCTGGTCCGCTACCTGGCCAGGCGGATCCACGACTGTCACGCGCTGGTGGTGGTGACCTTCCGGCCGGAGGACGCAGGCGTGGGCCGTGGGTTCCGGATCGTGCTGGGGGACACCGCGTCTGCGTCCGGGACCCGGCGCATCGACCTGCCCCCGCTGACCGCCGACGCCGTGGCGACCCTGGTCCGGCTGCACGACCGGGAGGCCGTCGACCCCGCCCACCTGCACGACGTGAGCGGTGGCAACGCCTTCTTCGTCACCGAGGCACTCGCGGCGGCGACACCCGGCGTGCCAGCGACCGTGCGGGACGCGGTCCTGGCCCAGGTCGCGCGCCTGGACGAGCGCGGCCAGCAGGCCCTCGAGATCGTGGCCCTGACGGGCACCCGTGCGGAGGTCGACCTCCTCGAGGACCTGTTGGCCGGTGGTCTCGCCGATCTGGACGCTGCCCTCTCCCGAGGATTGGTCCGGGAGTCCGACGGCGAGGTGTCGTTCCGTCACGAGCTGGCCAGGCTCGCGGTCGCGGGCGAGGTGCCGGCCGGGCGGGCCGTCCATGTGCACCGGAGGCTGCTGGCCGCCCTCGAGCAGCGCTTCGCGGACCCGGCCCGGCTCGCCCATCATGCCGACGCCGCCGGAGACCCGGTCGGCGTGCTCGCGCATGCCGCGGTCGCGGCTGCCCGTGCCGCGCAGCTCGGCTCCCACCTCGAGGCCCTGCACCAGTACCAGCGCGTGATCCGGTACGCCGATCGCCTTCCTCCTGGGGTGCTGCCGCCGAGTCGGCGAGCAGACCTGCTCTGGGCGCTGGCCTACGAGGCCTACCTGACGATCCGGATCGACGAGGCGATCGCAGCCACCGAGCAGGCACGCGCGATCTGGGAGGCGGCCGGCGACGACCTGCGCGTCGGGGACGCGTGGCGTTGCCTCTCGCGGCTCAGCTGGTTCGCCGGCGACCGTCAGCAGGCCGATCGTCAGGCCGCCCTCGCCGTCGGCCTCCTCGAGGGCAGCGAGAGCGTCGAGCTCGCGCTGGCCTACAGCAACCTGGCCCAGCTCTCGATGCTCTCCACCGACCTCGAGGCGACCCGCGGCTGGGGCCGGCGCACCCTCGACCTCGCCGAGCGGCTGCCCGAGGGCACCCGGCGCGAGGAGGTGCGCGTCCACGCGCTCAACAATCTCGGCACCATGGAGGTGGTCGCCGGGGATCTCGCGGACGGGCGCGCGATGCTGGGGGCCAGTCTCGAGGGCTCGCGGGTCCACGACCTCCACGAGCATGCGGCGCGCGCCTACTGCAACATCGCCTCCTCCGCGGTCGTGCAGCGTCGCTACGGGGAGGTCCGGGCGCTGCTGGCCGAGGGCCTGGACTACTGCATCGACCGGGACCTGGACTCCTGGACCCTGTATCTGCGCGGCATCGAGGCCCAGCTCGAGCTCGACCTCGGCGATCTCCGCGCCGCGAGGGCCACCGCTCGCTCCGTCGTACGGCGGGCGGGGCTGGCGCCCATCGACGCCTTCCAGTCGCTGGTGGTCCTCTCCCAGCTCGACGCGCGCGAAGGAGTCACCGGCGGGCGCGACCACCTGGGGGAGGCGGTCACCCTGGCCGGGCCGATGGCCGAGGTCCAGCGCTGGGCGCCGCTGACGGCTGCCCGCGGCCAAGCGGCCTGGATCGCCGGCCGACCCGCTGAGGGCGCGGCCCAGGCAGCCGCCCTCTGGGACGTCGTCCTGCGGGCCGACTGCCCCTGGTCGCACGGCATGGTCGCCACCTGGCTGCCCGAGGGCCCCGGAGTCCCGGAGGTCGACCTGGCCGTCCTCGCCCCGCCGTACGCAGCCGAGCGCGCCGGCCGATGGCGCGAGGCAGCTGCCCTCTGGGCGAGCCTGGGATGCCCGTTCGAGCAGGCGCTCGCCCTGGCACGCAGTGGCGAACGCGATGCCCTCGACGAGGCCGTGCGGATCTTCGACCGTCTCGGCGCCCGGGCAGCCGCCGCGCGGGCCAGAGCCCTGTTGCGCGCCCAGGGGTGGGCGCCGCCGCGCGAGGCCCGGCCACGCCCCTCAGGCGACCTGACCGCTCGGGAGACCGAGGTGCTCGGGCTACTGGCCGACGGGCTCACCGACGCGGAGATCGCCGACCGGCTCGTGATCTCGCGCCGCACCGCCGAGCATCACGTCGCGTCGATCCGCAGCAAGCTCGGCGTCGGCAGCCGGCGCGAGCTCCAAGACCGGGGGCAGCTGGCCGCAGATAGGTAGCGACTACCCATGGCACGGCCCTCCGCCCGGGCTAGACCTGGGGACGGCTCCAACGCGGGGCCTCTCGGGACACTGACGAAGGAGTCATGCCATGCCGCTGTACATGGACGTCCACACCCTCGGCGCCGGGGTCACGATGGACGACGTCGCGAAGGCCCATCAAGCCGACCTGGCCACGCAGGAGCCGTACGGCGTCAACTACCTGCGCTACTGGGTCGACGAGGAGCAGGGCCAGATCTTCTGCCTGGTCGAGGCTCCCGATGCCGAAGCGGCGCACGCCGTGCACCGGGAGGCGCACGGCCTCGTGGCCGACGCGCTGTTCCGCGTGCAGGAAGGCGTCTGAGCCTCACGCCCCCGGAGACCTGAGGATCCAGGTCCGCGTGGCGCCCGCAGGGGGTGTGTAGACGCACTCCGTGCCGGTGCGCACCGAGGCCCTGAGATGCGCACCGAGATCGGCGTCGACGTGGGCGATCCGCTCCACCGCGGCGCCGATCGCCTTGGTGACGGCGACCCGTGCCCGCTCCTGGGTGGAGCCGGTGACCCTCGTCCGCCCGCCGAGCCCTGCCGCGGAGCCGAGCTCCGCGAGCAGCGCATCCCGCTCCCGGTGGGCGACCTCGAGCCGGCC
This sequence comes from uncultured Nocardioides sp., assembly GCA_964542635.1. Taxonomy (GTDB): domain Bacteria; phylum Actinomycetota; class Actinomycetes; order Propionibacteriales; family Nocardioidaceae; genus Nocardioides. The sequence goes on from CAZIVD010000003.1 coordinate 112,773, forward strand.
CTGGTCAGCCCAGTCCTCGGCCTCGGCGAGCTCCTCGTCGAGGTCGCGCAGCCGCTGGCGGTACGCCGCGAGCGCCTGGCGGTCGGCGAGGGCACCGGTCGGGGGTTGGAGCACCGTCGCGGTGCCGCCGCTCACCAGATCCACGGCTGGGACCGCACGCCCGGGACCCTCCACCAGGGTCCGCAGGTAGCCGAAGCCCTTGAGCGGGCGGACCATCACCCCGGGCGCGGCTCCGACCAGCCATACCTCGCTGTCGGCACCCGCCGGATGCAGGTGCACCACCGAGCTGGCGGTCGGCGCCGCGGGAGTCGGATGCCAGGCATCGAGCCGCTCGAACCACCACGTGGCGCCTAGCCGGATATAGGTGGCCAGGGCGTGCTCCCTGAGAGCCACAGCGCGCTCGGTCCGGCCCAGCATCGCCTCTGCGCGGGCGAGGGTGTCGTCGACGACCCCGTGGAACAGGACGGCCCCTCCGTTGATCACCGCCCGCCCCTCGTACGGCGCCGCCAGCTCGGCGGCCGCCGCCAGCACCTCGCGGTCCTCCGCCGCGACGGCCCCCTCCAGCACGCACTGGAGGGTCAGCAGCCAGCTCCCGTCACGCGGGAGCCGCCGGAGGACGTCGCCGGCGAACCCGCGCACCAGCGCGGCGGCCCGGTCGGTGCGGCCGGCCCCGGCCCACATGGAGGCGGCCTCGGCGCGCACCTCCGTCACCCCTTCGGTGACGGCGAAGTCCTCGGCCAGGGCCGCCACCTCCGCTAGCGCCTCCCGGTCACCACGCTGCCAGTGCAGCTGCGCCGACTGGGCCGCGAGCACCATCCAGGCGTCGGCGATGCCTGCGCTGTCCGCGGCGTCCTCGGCCGCCGCGAGAAGTGCGTCCGCCGTGTCGGTTCGGCCCCGCACCAGGTCGTACATCAGCCGCCTGGTCGTCGAGAAGAAGCGGGCGCGGGGGCCTTCTCCGGAGAGTCGCTCGAGCGCGCGCAGCTGCCGGTGGATGGCGGGCACGTCGAGCGCCTCGCACGCGACCTGCAGGGACCAGAGGTGGGCCTGCAGGCGGGCCTCCGGATCGAGCACGTGCGCGGCCACCTCGTCGAGGCGGCCACCCAGGGCGATCCGGGTCTCGAGGTCGTCGGGACCCCAGTGACAGGCCAGCGTGGCGTCCAGCGCCTCGGCGACGAGCCCGGCGTCGCCGGCGAGCTCGGCCCGCCTCAGTGCCTCCTCGGCGAAGGGCGCGCCGCGAGCCTCGTTCCCGCTGTAGGCCCAGCACCGAGCGAGCGCCGCGGCGACCCGCGCCCGCCCGGCGTCGTCGGTCGTGCGTGCCAGCACGTCGTACAGCTCGGCGGGCAGCCACCCCGGGTCGGTGCCGAAGACGTGGGTGGCCGCCAGGCCGAGGACCGCGCGGGTCCGGCCAGGGAGGTCACCGGACTCGCGAGCGGCGACCGTCGCCTCGCCGTACAGCCGCGCGGCGTCCTCGCCCCGCCCCGCGGCCCGCTCGGCGTCGGCCCGGTCGAGGAGTCGCGTCAACGCGGACGTCTCCATCTCGGCCCCCATCCTGGCCCACTCCACGCCATGCCGCCTCCCTCTCCGTCGGTCTCGTCCAATGCGCCGTCAGGGCCGGATCAGGCGCACCTCCCGCGCGTGGCGGGCCTGGACCTCCTCGTCCCAGTCGCCGGTGCAGTACAGCGCCAGGTCGACGATCTGCCCGTGCGCCACGTCGGCGCGGATCAGCTCGCGGCAGTACCAGTCCTGGCCCTCGTGGCTCCAGCGCTCCTCGAACGCCACCACGAACCCGGCCGCGGTCTCGTCGACGCGCTCGACCCGCACCCGTCCGGGCATCCCGTGCTGCCGACGTCTCGCCTCGACGAGACCGTCAGCGCCTGACTCCTGGATCCGCCACTCCGGGAAGGTGAGGTCGGCGAACGCGTCGGCGGCGAACAGGTCGTCCTGCTCTCCCGTCTCCAGCCACGCCACGAGGTCGGCCACGACCCGGTGGGTCTCGGTCCGACCGGTGGTCGTCGTCATGAGACAGCGCCCTCCTTGGCCAGGTTGGCCTCGACCACCGCCATGGTGGCCTCGAGACCCGCGCTGGGGCTGAACTCGACCAGCGTCGTGCCCGCTGCGATCAGCGGCAGGTGTCCCGGCTCGGCGTAGTAGGCGTCGCCGGCCTCGTAGGTCTCCATCCGGTCGGCCCACCGGAAGGTGATCCGCCCCTCGCTCACCACGCCCCAGTGCGGGCACTGGCAGCGGTCGTCGGGCAGCCCGACGAAGTACGGCGCGGGGTCGACGTCCTCCCGGTAGGACTCGAAGCCGACGGTGAAGTCGCCGACCGGCGCGTAGCGGCCCTCGATGATCGGCAGGTCGATGCCGATGGGGGTCGTCGTCTTGTTCGCACTGGGCATGGTGTCCTCCTGGGTGTGGGTGTTGCTCCTTGCCCAGGAGGCGTGAGGATCGGCGTCACGGCTGTGAGGGGACGCGTCACGAGCCACCGGAACCCTCGCCTCTGCCGAGCCTGAGACCCGCACCTGGTACGTCGCACGCTGGGCGGGTGGGGTAGGTGGCACAGGGTGCTACCCTGGGGCACATGGGGGTTCAACCGGAGATCAGCCAGCGCGATCTGCGCACGCGCTCGAAGGAGATCATGGACTCCGTGGAGCACGGCCAGTCGTTCACGGTCACCCGCGACGGTCATCGGATCGGCGAGCTGGTGCCCCTGCGGCGTCGACGCACGTTCATTCCTCGTGAGGCCTTCCTGGCCGGGAGCCTGGGCCCACGGCCCGTCGACGTCGATCGCTTTCGCGCAGACCTCGATCGCCTGACCGTCCAGGAGACGCTCGACCCCTATGGCCACTGATCACGACCGCGGGCTCATCGACACCAACGTGGTGATCCTGCGCGAGTGGATCGTCCCGGAGCAGCTCCCGGTCGAGGTCGCCATCAGCGCGGTGACGCTGGCCGAGCTGTCGGCCGGGCCCCACTTGGTGACCGGCCGCGGCGCTGATGCGCGGGTCGAGCGGGCCCGTCGGACGGCGATCCTGCAACGGACCGAGAGCGAGTTCGAGCCGCTCCCGTTCGACGCAGCGGCCGCACGGGTCTATGGAGAGCTCGCCGGCGCGCTCGCGGCTCGTGGCCGCACCCCGCGGCGACGGCACGCAGACCTCCAGATCGCGGCCACCGCTGTGTCCCACCGAGTTCCCCTCTTCACCACCAACCCCGCCGACTTCGCCGGCCTCGCGGAGTTCCTCTCCGTCGTCCCCGTAGCCCGTCCCTCGATCGCCCCATGAACCCATGACGCACGAGTTCGACCGGGAGTACTGGGACGAGGTCTGGGACGGCGACCGCGGGACGTCGATGGGGACGAGCCCGCCCAACCCCCACCTGGTCGAGCAGGTCGGCGGCCTGGTGCCCGGCACGGCCCTCGAGGCGGGCTGCGGTGCGGGAGCCGAGGCCATCTGGCTCGCCGGCCGCGGGTGGCAGGTCACGGCTGTCGACGTCGCCGCCGCCGCGCTCGCGCGCGCGGCCGAGCGCGCCGAGGAGAGCGGGGTGGCCGGTCGGGTGCGCTGGATCGAGGCGGACCTGTCCGTGTGGGAGCCGGACGCGCCGTACGACCTGGTGACCACGCACTACGCCCATCCGGCGATGCCGCAGCTCGACTTCTACCAGCGCCTCGCGCAGTGGGTGGCACCCAGCGGCACCCTGCTGATCGTCGGTCACCTCCACCGGGACGCGGCCACCGGCCAGCCACCCCCGCACGGGCCCGGACACGGGCAAGGCCACGGGCAAGGCCACGGGGAAGGCCACGGGCATGGCCACCAGGGAGGTCCACCCGCCGAGGCCTCAGCCACGGCGGCCACCATCACCGCACTCCTCGACCCGGCCCAGTGGGAGGTCGTCACCGCGACGGAGTCCGAGCGCACCCTGACTGGCGACGCGGGCCGGGAGACCACCCTCCACGACGTGGTCGTCCGGGCCAGCCGGGCCCGGGTCGGCACATCCCGAGGCTGATGCTGTCGAGGAGGGCGGGGCGATGACTCCGAAGACACGCTCGTGGTGGGGCTGGGGCCACGTCGAGGACGCTGTCGTCGGCGCGGAGCTCCAAGACCTCGTCGGTCGGGTGGCGACCCTCCTCCCGAGGGCAGAGCTGGTGCCCCACGAGCCGCCGCCGATCGAATCGTTCGGGGTGACGACGAGCCGGGTCGAGGCGCCCGCGGACCTGGCCGGTCTGGCCTCGACCGACGTCCGCGACCGGGTCGCCCACAGCCACGGTCAGGCGTACCGGGACGTCGTGCGCGCCCTGAACGGGGACCTTCCCCACGTTCCCGACCTGGTCGTGCGCGCGACCACCGAGACCGAGGTGGTCGACGTCCTCGACTGGTGCAGCGGAGCGAACCTCGCGGTCATCCCGTTCGGGGGTGGGAGCTCGGTCGTCGGCGGGGTGGAGCCGCGGGTCGGTGACGAGTACGCCGGCGCGGTCAGTCTCGACCTCGGCGCCTTGGACCAGGTGCTGGAGGTCGATCCCCTCAGCCGGGCCGCCCGAGTCCAGGCCGGCGTCCTCGGACCGCATCTCGAGCGACAGTTGCGGCCCCAGGGCTACACGCTGCGGTTCTTCCCCCAGTCGTTCGAGTTCTCCACGCTCGGCGGGTGGCTGGCCACCCGAGCGGGCGGTCACTACGCAACCCTCCTGCCCCACATCGACGACCTCACCGAGTCGCTGCGGGTCGTGACGCCCGCAGGGGTCGTGGAGAGCCGTCGCCTGCCCGCCTCCGGCGCCGGTCCCTCGCCCGACCGGATGTTCCTCGGCTCCGAGGGGGCCCTGGGCGTCATCACCGAGGCCTGGGTCCGCCTGCAGGACCGCCCGCGCTGGCGCGCCGCGGCCTCGGTGGCCTTCGCCGACTACTCCGCGGGGGTGTCAGCGGTGCGGGCGCTGGCGCAGTCGGGCCTCCATCCGGCCAACTGCCGCCTCCTGGACCCGATGGAGGCCTTCATCAACGCCGGCTCGCCCACGTCGGTCCTCGTGCTCGGCTTCGAGTCGGCCGACCACCCCGTCAGCGCGCGCATGGAACGCGCCCTCGAGCTGTGCCGCGACCACGGCGGCACCCTGGACGAGCCCGCCCGCTACACCGACAGCGCCGACCAGGTCGCCCGCAGCGGCGCGGCCGACGAGTGGCGCTCAGCGTTCCTGCGGATGCCCTACCAGCGCGACGCGCTGGCCGCCCACGGGATGATCGTGGAGACCTTCGAGACCGCCTGCACCTGGGACCGCTTCGACGCGCTCCGCGAAGCCGTCGACGCGGCCGCCCGCGACGCGCTCGCGCAGGTCGGGGCCGAGGGCGTCATCACCTGCCGCTTCTCCCACGTCTACCCCGACGGACCCGCACCGTACTTCGGCATCTACGCGGCCGGCCGCTGGGGCCAGACGGTCCAGCAGTGGGACGAGATCAAGGCCGCCGTCTCCGACGCGTTGATCGCCCACCACGGCACCATCACCCATCACCACGCCGTGGGTCGCGACCATCGGCCTTGGTACGACCAGCAGCGCCCGGACCTCTTCGCCGCGGCGCTGCGCGCCGGCAAGCAGGTGCTCGACCCCGCCGGGATCATGAACCCCGGCGTCCTGATCGATCCCCTGCCGCAACCGAAGTGAGGACGGAACGTCGAGGCGCTGGTCAGAGGAGGCCGCGCAACGGATCACCGGTCGAGGATCCGCTTGTCGAAGTGGCTCGGTCAGACCCGGAGGTCGACGTCCACCACGAGATCGCCCGGTCTACGACGTGTTCCGGCGTTCGCACCCAGGCGATGTGATCGTTGGAGGAACCCTCAGGCACCTCGTCGCCGGTGTAGGGCCAGCGGATCAGCGCGTCGGGGGCGAAGAGTCGCGCCAGGGCGTCGACCGCCGCCTTCGGCGACATCTGGTCGTGGTATGTGTGCACTGCTTATATCTAAGGCAAGCAAGCAATGTGAGCAGAGTTAACATTGACGGAGGCGACGTAGGTCCCGCCGTGCCGACGGTCCGGGGCATCGGCGTTTCCCTCACCTCGCAAGGCGCCCCTGGCGCGATCCTGAGGCCTCCGAACGAGTCGCAGAGAGCACGAAGAGGTGGAGCCCGCCATGTCCGAAGCAGTCAGGAGCAGCTACCACCACGGGGACCTGCGCGCCTCGCTCATCTCCACCGCCATGGGGATGCTCGAACGTGGCGAGACGTTCTCGATCCGCGCCGTGGCCCGCGAGGCTGGCGTCTCGGCGACCGCGCCCTACCGACACTTCCCTGAGCGGGAGGCGCTGGAGTCGGCACTGGCGGCCGAGGGCCTGCGCAACCTCAGGGCCGATCTGATCCGAGACCGCGACCTATCGACCACACCCGAGGAGCTGGCGGAGCTCGGCGTTGCCTACGTCGAGTTCGCGCTGCGCCGACCGGCGTTGTTCCGACTGATGTTCGGCAACGAGTGCAACACCGACGACGAGGACCGGGTGCAGGCCGCGGCCGAGGTCCACGAGCTGCTCGCCGCAGCCGTCACCGGCGTCTTCCCTGACTCGGATCCCCTCGACCTCGCGCTGGGCGGCTGGGGCGTCGTGCACGGCCTGGCGTTCCTCTACCTGGACCGCAAGCTCACCGCGGACTCGACCGAGGACGTCGCAGCGCAGGTGCGCGCGTCCCTCTTGGCCGTGTTCTCCGCCCGACCGCGTCGCTGACCTGCTCGCCGTTCCTGTCGCCCGGTTGACTTCGCTGGGGCGGTCGCGCTACGGTCAATGTTAGCAGTGCATACATTGGGCGACCAGGAACGGCGCTCCAGCAGCGTCGCACACGAGAAGGAAGCCGGGCATGCCCAAGCGCATCCTGAACGTCGTCACCAACGTCGCCCACTACGACGACCCCGAGCACCCGACCGGGCTGTGGCTGTCCGAGCTCACCCACGCCTGGCACGTCTTCGACGAGGCAGGCTTCGAGCAGACCCTGGTCAGCCCAGCAGGCGGCGCCGTACCGCTCGAGCCACGAGCCCTGAAGTTCCCCAACGACGACAAGACCGCGAAGGCCTGGCGCGCCGACCCGGCCAAGATGGCGCTGCTGGAGAACACCCTCCACCCAGACCAGGTCGACTCCGGCGACTACGACGCCATCTACTTCACCGGCGGCCACGCCGTGATGTACGACTTCCCCGACAGCGAGGGCCTGCAGCGGATCACCCGCGAGCTCTACGAGCGCGGCGCCGTTGTCTCCTCGGTCTGCCACGGCTACTGCGGGCTGCTCAACACCCGACTCTCCGACGGGTCCTACCTCATCGCCGGCAAGAGGATGACCGGCTTCGCCTGGACCGAGGAGGTCCTCGCCCGCGTCGACAAGCTCGTCCCCTACAACGCCGAGGAGCGAGCCAAGGAGCGCGGCGCCCGCTACGAGAAGGCCAAGCTCCCCTTCGTCTCCTACGTCGTCGTCGACGGCAACCTCGTCACCGGCCAGAACCCCGGATCGGCCAAGGAGACTGCGAACAAGGTGGTCGCGGCGCTCCTGTGAGAGTGAACGACACGACCAGTGGGTCGTGACCGTGACAGCCGGTTGTCGTGGTTGGCTGCGTCTCGGCGCCTCTGTCGTCAGTGCGCCATGTCGACGAACCGCGAGTAGTGGCCCTGGAAGGCGACCGTGATGTCGCGGGTGGGGCCGTTGCGGTGCTTGGCGACGATCAGGTCGGCCTCGCCGGGGCGGGTCGACTCCTTCTCGTAGATGTCCTCGCGGTGGAGCAGGACCACCATGTCGGCGTCCTGTTCTAGTGATCCCGATTCGCGGAGGTCGCTCATCATCGGGCGCTTGTCGCCGCGCTGCTCGGGACCGCGGTTGAGCTGGGAGAGGGCGATGATCGGCACCTCGAGCTCCTTGGCCAGCAGCTTGATCTGGCGGGAGAACTCCGAGACCTCGAGCTGGCGGGACTCGACCTTGCGGCCGGAGGTCATCAGCTGCATGTAGTCGATGACCACGAGGCGCAGGTCGTGGCGCTGCTTGAGGCGGCGGGCCTTGGCCCGGATCTCCATCATCGTCATGTTGGGCGAGTCGTCGATGAACAGTGGCGCCGAGGAGACCTCCGCCATCTTGCGGGCCAGGCGGGTCCAGTCGTCGTCGCTCATCTGGCCGTTGCGGATGTGGTTGAGCGGGACCCGCGACTCGGCCGAGAGCAGCCGCATGATGATCTCGGACTTCGTCATCTCCAGGCTGAAGAAGCAGCTGGCCAGGCCGTTGTGGATCGACGCGGCGCGGCACAGGTCGAGCGCCAGGGTCGACTTGCCGACGGCGGGACGCGCGGCGACGATCACCATCTGGCCGGCGTGCAGACCGTTGGTGAGCTCGTCGAGCTCGATGAAGCCGGTGGGCACGCCGTAGAGCCCGGCCTCGCGGTTGCCGATCGCCTCGATCTCGTCGAGCACGCCGTCCATCAGGTCCGACAGCGGCGCGTAGTCCTCGGCGGTCCGGCGGTCGGTGATCTTGTAGACCGCCTCCTGGGCCTGGTCCACGACGTCGTCGACCTGGCCCTCGCCGGCGTAGCCCATCTGGACGATCCGCGTGCCCGCGTCGACGAGCCTGCGCAAGATGGCCTTCTCGTGCACGATCTGCGCGTAGTAGCCGGCGTTGGCGGCGATCGGGACGTTGGCCGAGAGGGTGTGCAGGTAGGGCGCCCCGCCGATGCGCATCAGCTCGCCCCGACGCTGGAGCTCCGCCGCCACGGTCACCGGGTCGGCCGGCTCGCCGCGGCCGTAGAGGTCGACGATCGCGTCGTGGATGACCTCGTGGACCGGTCGGTAGAAGTCGACCCCGCGCAGGATCTCGGAGACGTCGGCGATCGCGTCCTTGGACAGCAGCATCGCGCCCAGCACGCTCTGCTCCGCGGCGTTGTCCTGCGGAGGGGTGCGGTCCCCCGGCCTCGTGGGCCGCTGGCCGGGCTCGTACGCCGCCGGCCCGTCGCCCCAGTCGTCCAGCGGCGGCTCCGGCAGCCGGTCGGGTCCCCATTCGCCACGACCGTCCTGATGGGCGATGCTCACGAGACCTCCGGGATGGGCGGAACAGCGGGGCGGAACAGCGGGGCGGGTTCGATCAGCGGGCGGGATCGGCGCTGGACGCCGGGACAGGTGTGACGGATGGGACACTAGGGGCGACCACCGACAACGGGGCGTGACGGCGTGCAGGACCGCGCGAGGGGGTCGCGGGGGTGACGTCGCGTGGGCGCTGCTCAGGCGGCACGGGCGAGGTGGATCGGTGGTCGCTCCGGCGAACCTACGGGGCGCCGGCGGCACGGCGGAAGAGGGTTATCCACAGGCCGTGGCACAAGCTGGGGAGAACCGGCCCCCGCTCGTGGACGACGCGCGCACGGGCTGTGCGCGGGGCTGGGGATCACCTGTGCACAGACCCTGCGGAGGCGCTCCGTACAGGCCTGTGACCTGCACGGATGGCATCCACCGCTGTGCAGGGCCAATCCGTGCCGAGACAACCTCGTTCACCTTCTCGTCATCTGGGATTCGGGCCGCCGCAAGTCGACAAGAAGCCGTGGAAGCGCGACCACGGGAGGATTTCCACCGTTCGTACACAGGTGCTGCGTTCCCTCACCCTCGACCCGCCTGGTTTCGGGACGCTCGGTGTGCTCGCTCCTCAGCCCGCGGGAGTGCCGCCCCTCGGCGCGGGCCTACCCTGCCGGGGTGGGGCATCCACAGGACCGCGAGATCTGGCGGTTGGCGCTGCCCGCGTTTCTCGCGCTCGTCTCCGAGCCGCTCTTCCTGCTCGCGGACGCCGCCATCGTCGGCCACCTCGGCACGGCGCCGCTCGCCGGCCTCGGCGTCGCAGGGGCGGTCCTCCAGACCGTCGTGGGTCTGTGCGTGTTCCTCGCCTACGGGACCACGGCGGGAGTCGCGCGGCTTCTCGGCGCCGGGGATCGGCGCGCCGCGCTCGCCCAGGGCATCGACGGGATCTGGCTCGCCGTCCTGATCGGCACTCTCGTCACGGTCGCCGGCGTACCGCTCGCCGGCCGGCTGGTCGAGCTGTTCGGCGCCGGGCCCGAGGTCACGGACCCGGCGACGACCTACCTGCGCATCGCCTTCCTCGGCACCACGCCCCTGCTCGTCATGCTCGCGACGACCGGCGTCCTGCGCGGGCTGCAAGACACCCGCACCCCGCTCGTCGTGGCGGTGGCCGGCAACGCGCTGAACGTCGTGCTCAACCTGCTGCTCGTCTACGGTCTGGGCAGCTTCGAGGGCTGGGGACTCGCCGGGTCCGCGATCGGCTCGGTGCTGGCACAGGTCGCCAGCGCCGCGGCCCTCTGTGCGGTGGTGGTGCGGGCCGCGCGCGCCCAGGGTGCCTCGCTGGCTCCCGACCTTCCGGGGATCCGGCGAGCCGCCCACGCCGGGGTGGCCCTCGTCGTCCGCACCCTGACCCTGCGCGCGGCGCTCCTGCTCACGACGTACGCGGTGGTGTGGGGCGCAGCGAGGAGCGGCCAGGACGAGGCGGTCGCCGTCGCCACCCACCAGCTCGCGCTGACCATCTGGACGTTCCTCGCGTTCGCCCTCGACGCCATCGCGATCGCTGCGCAGGCTATCACCGGCCGCTATCTCGGGGCGGGCGACCGTGCGGGCACCCGTGAGGTAACGCGCCGGATGATGTGGTGGGGCGCCGTCGGCGGCTGCGCCTGCGGGGTGCTGCTCGGCGTCGCGAGTCCGTTCCTGGGTGCCTTGTTCACCGGCGACGAGCGGGTCTCCTCGCTGCTGGTGCCGGTGCTGCTCGTGGCCGCCGTCGGCCAGCCGGTGTGCGGCCTGGTGTTCGTGCTCGACGGCGTGCTGATCGGCGCGGGTGACGGCACCTACCTCGCGTGGGCGGGCCTCGTCGTGCTCGCCGCCTATGCGCCCGTCGTGCTCCTGGTCGCCGGGCTCGGGGGTGGGGTGGTGGCCGTCTGGGTGTCGTTCTCGGCCGTGTTGATGGGTGCCCGGCTGGTCGTGCTGCTCCACCGCGAGCACGGGGACGCGTGGCTGGTCACCGGGGCCACCGCACGGGCCGGCGCCTGACCCGCACAGGGCCTCGCTCGCAGGGAGCATCACCCGAGGTGGACTCCGTCGGCGCGGGCTGCCAGGGTCGCCCCGTGTCCCGACGACTGTTGGCTCTGCCCGTGGCCGTCGTCCTGACGGCGCTGGTCGTGGTCGCGACGACGCTGGCGACCCTCCTCCCCTCGGGCGCAGCACCGCCCGGCCCGGAGCATCGACCCCCGCCGCCGGCCGGCCACGCCGACGCGCGCCCGGACCTCGAGGTCGGCGAGCTCACCCTGCGCCCGTGCGCCGTGGTGTCCGGCGCCTACTGCGGCTCGATCCGGCGCCTGTGGGAGCCGGGACACCCGCAGGCCGGTCGGGTCCGGGTGGGCTTCGCCTTCCGCCCGGCCACCGACCAGAGCCGACCCGCCCTCGGCACGCTGGTGCCCCACGAGGGCGGCCCGGGCTACAGCACCACCGGCTCCGGCACGTCGTACGCCGCGATGTACGGCTCCCTGCTGGAACGTCGCAACCTGCTGCTCGTCGACCAGCGCGGCACCGGCCGCTCGATGCCCGTCGACTGCCCCGCCCTGCAGCGGCTCACGATCCCCTACGCGGACGCGGCCGCCCAATGCGGTGCCCAGCTCGGCGCCCGGGCCGACGACTACACGACAGCTCTGTCGGCCGACGATCTCGCGGCCGTCGCCCAGGCTCTGGAGCTCGGCAAGCTCGACGTGTACGGCGACTCCTACGGCACCTTCTTCACCCAGGTGTTCACGGGGCGGCACCCCGAGCTCGTCCGCAGCGTCGTCCTGGACGCCAGCTACCCGACGTACGGCGAGAGCGCCTGGTATCCCACCCAGGCACCCGCGATGCGACGGGCCTTCGACACCGTGTGCGAGCGGTCGGCGCCGTGCGGGCAGGCCGGCGCGAGGTTCCTCCCGACCCTGCGCCGCGTCCTGGCCGAGGTGCGCGAGAAGCCGTGGCGCGGCACCGCCCGCGACGCCGACGGCCGCCCCATGAAGGTGCGCGTCGACGGCTCGACCCTGGCGACGGTGGCGTTCACGGCGACCTACGCCCCGGTGTTCTACCGCGAGCTCACGGCCGCGCTCAGGTCCGCTCTGTCCGGTGACCGAGCCCCGCTGCTGCGGCTGGTCGCCGAGGCCACCGGAGGCGACCCCGACGCCGGACCGGTGTCGGCTTACAGCGAGGGCCTGGACGCGGCCGTCGCCTGCCACGACTACCCGCAGCTCTACGACATGACGGCGCCGCCGGCGGTGCGTCGCCAGCAGTACGCCGACGCGCTGGCCGCGCGGCAGCTCTCGCACCCCGACACCTACGGACCGTTCACCATCGCGGAGTACGCCGCCTCGGACTGGCAGTACCTCGACTGGTGCACCGACTGGCCGACAGCGCCACCGGACAACCCGGCCGGGCCGCCGAAGCCACCTGGTGGCGGCTATTCCGCGAAGCCGGTCCTCGTGCTCACGGGCGAGCTCGACACGATCACCACGCCGGCCGAGGCCACCATGGTCGCCGACCAGTTCCCCCGCGCTCGCCGGGTGATGGTCGCCAACAGCTTCCACGTCACCGCCGTCGGGGACACCGACGACTGCGCCCAGAGGATCGTCCGGGCCTTCGTGGCCGCACCGCGGACCACGCTGCCGCGAGCACTGACGCGGTGCGCACGCCAGGTCGCCCCGGTGCGCGCGCTGGGACGGTTCCCCACCGAGCTGCCCGCCGGAGCCTCGCCCCCATCGGTGGCGCGCATAGCGCTCCTGACGGTCGCGGACCTGCCCGACCGGTGGTGGAACAACTACGACGGCGACGGGGTCGGCCTGCGCGGCGGCACCTGGCGCTACGCCGGGTACGACATCGTGCGCTTCGACCTGGACCGGGTCCGGCTGATACGCGGACTGGCCGTCTCGGGGCGGGCGGTCTGGGACCGGTACGCCGGCACCATGCGCGTGGACCTCACCTTGACGGGGCGCGCGCACGGCCGGCTGCGCGGGTCCTGGGAGACCCGGACCATCGGGGCCGTCGCCCAGCTGACCGGCACGCTCGACAGCCACCGCATCCGGGTCGCCGTATCGGCGCCCTGATCGCGCGGCACCGACCCGCGCCCATCAGCGCGGCAGCGTGGCGCGCAGCGACACGCTCGCGCCAATCAGGACGGGATGACGTTGAGGTCGACCGTCGCGGAGACCGCGTCGTGGAGCCGGATCGAGACCCGGTGGGCACCGAGGGTCTTGATCGGCTGGGCCACCACGATCGTGCGCTTGTCGACCGGCTCGCCGGCCGCCGTGGCGATCGCACCGGCGATCTCGGCCGTGGTGACGGCGCCGAAGAGGCGACCGCCGTTGCCGGCCCGGACCTGCACCGAGACCGGGGCGGCCTCGAGCTTGGTGCGGATCGACTCGGCGTGGTCCTGGTCGCGGACCGCGCGTGCGGCCCGGGCCGCCTTGATCGAGTCGACGGTCTTCTCGCCGCCGCGGGTCCACTTCATGGCCAGGCCACGCGGCACGAGGTAGTTGCGGCCGTAGCCGTCCTTGACCTCGACGACGTCGCCGGGGGCGCCGAGGCCGTCGACCTCCTGGGTGAGGATGAGCTTCATGACGTCGACTCCTCTCAGCGGCCGGTGGAGGTGTAGGGCAGCAGCGCGACCTCGCGGGCGTTCTTGACGGCGGTCGCCACGTCGCGCTGGTGCTGGACGCAGTTGCCGGTCACACGACGCGCGCGGATCTTGCCGCGGTCGGAGATGAACTTGCGGAGCAGCGTGGTGTCCTTGTAGTCGACACCGGTCGCCTTCTCCTTGCAGAACTGGCAAACCTTCTTCTTGGGCTTGCGCAACACTGCCTTGGCCATTGTGGTGCTCGCTTTCTGATGAGCCCGGCACAGCTGCCGGAATGGTGGGGCTGGATCGGATGGATGGAAGAGGTGCCGCTGGCGGCTCAGAAGGGCGGCTCGTCCGAGGCGCTCACGCCCGGGGCGGCCCACGGGTCGCCGGCCGGACGCGCCGCGCCCTGGTCACCTCCCGGAGCGGCGGGGGCCGCGGCGGGGCTGGGCGTGGCCCAGGGGTCCTCGGCCGGGGCGCTGGCGCCGTAGCCGCCGCCTCCGCCGGAGCGACTGGCCCGGGTGACCTTGGCCGTGGCGTACTTCAGGCTCGGGCCGACCTCGTCGACCTCGAGCTCGATGACGGTGCGCTTCTCGCCCTCGCGGGTCTCGTACTGCCGCTGACGCAGCCGCCCCTGGACGACCACGCGCATGCCCTTCTGGAGCGACTCGGCGACGTTCTCCGCGGCCTGCCGCCACACCGAGCAGGAGAGGAACAGCGCGTCGCCGTCCTTCCACTCGTTGGTCTGACGATCCAGCGTGCGCGGCGTCGAGGCGATCCGGAAGTTGGCCACGGCCGCCCCGGACGGGGTGAAGCGCAGCTCGGGGTCGTCGACCAGGTTGCCGACGACGGTGATGACGGTCTCGCCTGCCATGTCAGGTCTCCTCTGAATCCTCTTGTCTGGGTGCGTTCTCGTAGGTGGGGCCCATCGTGGCGCGGCCCGCCGACAATCGGTAGGCCGCCTCCACAGCTCGCTCAGCGAGCGTCGGGGCGGATCACCTTGGTGCGCAGCACGGACTCGTTGAGGGTGAGCTGACGGTCCAGCTCCTTGACGGTGGCCGGCTCGGCGGTCAGGTTGACGACGGCGTAGATGCCCTCGGCGTTCTTCTTGATCTCGTAGGCGAGGCGGCGGCGACCCCAGACGTCGACGGACTCGACGCTGCCGCCGTCCTTGCGGACGACGTTGAGGTACTTCTCGAGCGACGGCTCGACCGTGCGCTCCTCGAGACCGGGGTCCAGGATGACCATCACTTCATAGGCACGCAAAGCAGTCCCACCTCCTTCGGACTAGGCGACCACGGGCGTTCCGTGGCAGGAGGGCTTTCACGTGAGGCCCGGGGCTCGAGTGGTACGACGGACCGCACCGCCCACAGGCAACCCGCAGAGGCTATCAGCGGGCCGAGGACCCCTCCCAATCCCGGACCGCCGCGCGGACCCCGGGGCACACGGCCGTCGGCCCATCCCCAGGGCCGCGCCGGTCCCGCGCCGCGCGACGCAGGAAGGGCTACCGTGCCGCGGTCATGGGCTCCGCTGCGATCGCCGGCCGCTACCTGATCGCCGACCGGATCGGCGTGGGTGCGATGGGGAGCGTCTGGCGCGCCTGGGACCTGAGGGAGCGGCGCTGGGTCGCCGCCAAGGTGCTCAGCCGCTACGACGCCGGTCTGCTCCAGCGCTTCGTCCGAGAACAGTCCCTGCGCATCGACCACCCGCATGTGGTCCTCCCGACCGGCTGGGCCGCCGACGACGACCGCGTGCTGTTCACCATGGACCTGGTCCGCGGCGGCACGGTGGGCGAGCTGCTCCGGCGAACCCCGCTCCTCCCTGGGGACTTCGCCGCGGTGCTGCTCGACCAGCTCCTCGACGCCCTCGCGGTGGTGCACGCGGTGGGCGTGGTGCATCGCGACGTCAAGCCGGCCAACCTCCTGCTGGAGCCCACGGGCACAGGTAGACCGTGGCTGCGACTGGGCGACTTCGGGGTCGCGGTCGTGCGCGGCGACGTACGCCTCACGCGCGGGCCGGGCGGGGTCGGTACGTCCGGCTACATGGCTCCCGAGCAGGCCGCCGGCGCGCCGCCCGATCCGCGTCAGGACCTGTACGCGGTCGGGATGGTGGCCCGCCAGCTCGTGACGGGCCGTCCTCCCGACCACCTGGCGACGGTCGACGGCCGGCTGGCTCCCCTGGTGGCATCGCTGACCGCCGAGGATCCCGCCCTCCGGCCGGCGACGGCCCTGGACGCGCGCACGGCCCTCCACGCCAGCGGGGTGCCGGCCGGGGCGCCCTGGCAGTCCCACCCGCACCCGCCCGAGGTGCCCGATCTGCTCGGCGAACCGCCGCTGCCGTCCACCTGGCGGTCCTGGGCGGGGCCATCGCGTCGGCACACCGCCGGGTTCGCAGGAGCGGCGTGCCTCGGCGCCCTGGCCGCCTGGTTGGTCCGCTGAGCAGCGGGACGGGCTCGACCTCGAGGCTCAGGCGGTCGACGGCTCCGGAGCCGGCTCCTGGCCGTTGGCCGCGGGTGGGAGCGAGCGCTCCAGGGTGAGGGTCGCCCAGACCATCAGCAGGCAGCCGCCGAGCAGCAGGCCGATGAACGCCGTCGACAGGTCGTGCCGCAGCAGCACCCCGGCCACGACCGGCCCGGCGATCCCACCGAGCTGGAAGCACGCCGAGGACAGCGCGTTGTAGCGGCCGCGCAGGTGGTCGGGTGCCAGGTCGTTGGTGATCGCGGGGATCGTCGGCTGGAGCATCGTCTCGCCGAGCCCGAAGAGCACGTGGAAGAAGACCACCCCGAGCGCCGCGGTCAGGGTGCCCGGCACGAGGCCGGTCAGCCCGAGCAGCGTCCAGGCCGCCGCCCAGACGAGGGTCATCACCAGGAGCACGCGCGTGCGCCGATGACCCTCGATGCGGCGCAGCACCAGGAACTGCGCGAGCACGATCACCAACGTGTTGGCGGCGAAGGCCCAGCCGATCGTGCGGGTGCTCACCTCGGCCGCGGTGCGGGCGAAGGCGGGGAAGCCCGCCTCCATCTGGCCGTAGCCGACGAAGGTCGCGATGAACGTCAGCAGCAGGAGCCAGGCCATCACGGGCTGCCGGGCGATCCGGAGGTACGACGTGGGGTGTGCAGTCGCGTCCTCGGGTGCCTCGGCCCGGGCGTGGACGTGGCGCAGCGGCCCGAGCAGCAGCCCGATCGGGATGAGCAGGCAGGCAGCGTCGATGAGGTAGATCGTGGTGAAGGTCTCGGGTCGCGTGACGTCGACGTAGAGCCCGCTGATGACACCACCGAGGCCGATGCCGAGGTTGACCAGGGCGAAGTTGACCCCGAAGTACTGCACGCGCAGCGGTCCGCTGACCACCGACGCGACGAGCGCGTTGAACGCCGGCCAGGTCACCCCCGAGACCCCCATGAGCGTGGTGGCGAGGAGGGCCTCGGGCAGGGTGTCGGCGAACGCCAGGACGGCGACGCCGACCAGGTGCACGCACGTCGCGACCAGCGTGACGGCGCGGGCGCCGAACCGGTCGACCGCCGCGCCACCGGGCCCGGTGACGAGCACGCCGACGGCGAAGATCCACGCCATCAGCGCCCCGGCGACGTCGAGCCCGATGCCGCGCACCTCGTGGAGATAGATGACGGTGAAGGGCAGCGTCATCCCGCGGCCGAAGAGCTGGACCGCGACGGTCGAGAGCAGCCACCGGCCCTCGCGCGGCAGCTGGGCCCAGAACGACGCGAGGGTCGTGCGCGCCACCTGCTCACCGGGACCGGACGACTGATCTGACATCGCCTACGATCCTGACACCGCCCACGGACAGGCCGCCTCCCGGTTTCGGCCACCGCGTCGGTCGGGGGTGGGGCTGGCTAGGGTCGCTGCATGATCCGGATCGGGGCGCACGTCGACCAGACCGACCCCCTTACCGAGGCCCGCGCACGAGACATGACGCTGGTCCAGTTCTTCCTCGGCGACCCCCAGGGCTACCAGGGCCCCGAGATCCGCTACGTCGGCGGCGCCGAGGCGCTGCGCGCCGACGCCGAGGCCGCGGGCATCGACCTCTACGTCCACGCGCCCTACATCGTCAACGTCGCCTCGACCAACAATCGCATCCGGATCCCCTCGCGCAAGCTCCTCCAGAGCCACGTCGACGCCGCCGCGGCGATCGGCGCTCGCGGGCTGATCGTGCACGGCGGGCACGTGTCGAAGGCGGACGAGCACGAGACCGGCTTCGACAACTGGCGCAAGGCCGTGGAGGCCACCGACCTCAAGCTGCCGGTGCTGATCGAGAACACGGCCGGGGGCGACCACGCGATGACCCGCCGGCTCGACGACATCGCGCGGGTGTTCGACGCCATCTCGGGTGCCGAGGGTGCCGAGCTCGTGGGGTTCTGCCTCGACACCTGCCACGCGCATGCGGGAGGCATCCCGTTGGAGACGGTGGT
Source organism: uncultured Nocardioides sp. (assembly GCA_964542635.1). Lineage (GTDB taxonomy): Bacteria > Actinomycetota > Actinomycetes > Propionibacteriales > Nocardioidaceae > Nocardioides. The sequence continues at coordinate 130,790 of CAZIVD010000003.1, forward strand.
CGCCGACGTCCTGGCCGTCACCGGCCGGATCGACCTGGTGCACGCCAACGACAGCCGCGACGCCTTCGACTCCGGCGCCGACCGGCACGCCAACGTCGACACGGGCACCATCGGTCCCGACCGGCTCGCCGCCGTGATCCAGGCCGCGGGAGCACCCGTGCTCCTCGAGACGCCGGGCGGCGCGGCGGAGCACCGCGCCGACGCCGACGCCCTGCTCGCCCGGGCCTGACCGCCGAGTGGGCGCCAGCTCTCACGCCAGATACGCCGAATGGGCGCCAGCTCTCATGACTGAGGTGAGAGCCGACGCCCACTCGAGGGGGGCCCGAGTCGCTAGGCCCTGACGCCCTGCAGGACTCCGAGCACCTCCTCAGGCGTGGTGGCCGCCCGCAGCGCGGCCACGCGCTCCTTGTCCACGAAGGTCTCGGCGATGCGCGACAACAGCGCCAGGTGGTCGTCACCCGCTCCGGCGATCCCGAGCACGAACTCGGCCGGCTTGCCGTTCCAGTCGACCGGAGCGTCGTAGCGGACGAACGAGATCGCGGTCCGGTTGATGGCACCCTTGGCCTCGTTCGTGCCGTGCGGGATCGCCAGCCCGTTCCCCATGTGGGTCGAGACCGACTTCTCCCGCTCGTGCATCGCCACGACGTACGCCGCGTCGACGGCGCCCGAGGCCACCAACAGCTGACCAGCCTCCTCGATCGCGGCGTCCCGGTCGGTGGCCGTGCCGTGCAGCACGATCGCACTCGGCGCGAGCACGTCGTCCGGACCGGCCGCCGAGTCGGCTGCAGCAGCCGTCCCGCCGCCCGGACTGTTGGTGTGGCCGATCAGCTCGACGATCTCGTCGTAGCGCGGACTGCCCATGAAGTTCTCGACCGCGACGTGGATCGCCGACGGCGTCTGGTGCTGGGCTCGTTCGGTCAGGTCCTGGTGGGTGACCACGAGGTCGTAGGTGTCGGTCAGGTTCGCGATCGCCTTGTTCACGACCGTGACCTCGCCGTGCCCGGCAGCCTGGATCTTCTTGCGCAGCACCGAGGCGCCCATGGCCGAGGAGCCCATGCCGGCGTCGCAGGCGAACACGATGTTGCGGATCTCGCGGCCAGCCGAGGAGGTCGCACCGGTCAGTGCCGACGCCACCGAGGACTTCTTGCCCTTGTAGGCCTCCATCTGCGCGGTGGCCAGACCGAGGTCGGCTTCGTCCTCGGCCTTCTCGAACCTCAGGAAGAGTGAGGCCACCGCGAACGAGACCAGCGCGGCGCCGAAGACGCCACAGGTCACCCCGAAGTAGTCACCCTTGGCCGTCTGCGCGTAGACCGCGAAGATCGAGCCGGGTGCGGCCGGCGCCCGCAGACCGACGTCCAGGGCGACGTTGATGGCCACACCGCTCATCCCGCCCAGGATCATCGCGACGATCAGCTTGGGCTTCATCAGCACGTAAGGGAAGTAGATCTCGTGGATGCCGCCGAAGAAGTGGATGATCGCCGCGCCGGGGGCCGAGGCCTTGGGGACCCCGCGCCCGAAGATCGCGAAGGCCATCAGCAGGCCGAGACCCGGTCCGGGGTTGGCCTCCAGCAAGAACAGCACCGACTTGCCCTGCTCGGCTGCCTCCTGCAGACCCAACGGCGTCAGGACGCCGTGGTTGATGGCGTTGTTGAGGAACAGCACCTTGGCGGGCTCGATGAGGATCGACGTCGCCGGCAGGAGATTGTTGTCGACCAGCCATTCGACGGCGTTGCCGGCCGCCTCCATGACCGCGTTGACCACAGGGGCAAGCGCGAAGAAGCCCAGGATCGCCATCACGAAGGCCGTGATGCCGGCCGAGAACATGTTGACGAGCATCTCGAAGCCGGCCTTGACCTTGCCGTCCCACAAGGCATCGAGGCGCTTCATCACGTACGCCGCGAGCGGACCCATGATCATCGCGCCGATGAACATGTGGATCTGGCCGAGCGGGGGCTCCCCCTCGGGCAGGGTCGCGTTGAACTCGGCGATCAGCAGGTCCGAGCCCCCGATGACGCCCATCGTGGCGAAGGCGCCGACCACCCCGCCGCGGACGCCGTAGACCATCTGACCGCCGGTCGCCGCGATGATGATCGGCAGCAGGTAGTGGATCGCCGGGCCGACCATCGTCGCCAGGTCGGCGTTGGGCAGCCAGCCGACGTCGATGAACAGTGCGGTGAAGAGTCCCCACGCGATCAGCGCGGGGATGTTGGGCATGATCATGTTGGACAAGAAGGTGCCGAACTGCTGCACCCGTACCCGCGCACCCGGACGGGGTGCGGTCGTGGCTGTGGAGGCCATCGAGGGTTCCTCTCGTTCTCCAAGGCGTGACGTCCGTCACGCGTCGCTTGAGCGTCAGTCTGCACCCATCCGGGCCGATTGCCAAGTGTTCGGGCATGGTTTTCTGCCCGTATGTGTGGCTTTATGCGTACTTCACGCAGTAGGGTCGACAGACAGGCCCGCTGACAGACTGCTGCGCCCCCCGCGACCCACGAAAGGACCACCGGCCATGAAGGCACTGCGCTTCTACGCCCCCGAAGACGTCCGCGTCGAGGACGTCCCCGAGCCCGAGTGCGGACCCGACGAGATCAAGCTCAAGGTGAAGAACTGCTCCACCTGCGGCACCGACGTGAAGATCTTCTACAACGGGCACCAGAACCTCACCCCGCCGCGCATCATCGGCCACGAGATCGCCGGCGAGGTGGTCGAGGTCGGCGCCGACGTCAACGCGACGTACGGCTCCGCCTGGCAGGTCGGCGACCGCGCGCAGGTGATCGCGGCGGTGCCGTGCGGGGACTGCTACGAGTGCAACAAGGGCTGGATGGCCGTGTGCCAGAACCAGACCTCGGTGGGCTACCAGTACGACGGCGGGTTCGCGGAGTACATGATCGTGCCGCGCCAGGTGCTCAAGGTGGACGGCCTGAACAAGATCCCCGACAACGTCGGGTACGACGAGGCGTCGGCCGCCGAGCCGTTCGCGTGCGCCATCAACGCCCAGGAGCTGCTCGGGATCGAGCCCGGCGACACCGTGGTCGTCTTCGGCGCCGGCCCGATCGGCTGCATGCACATCCGCATCGCCCGCGGCGTCCACCAGTCCGGGCCGGTCTACCTCGTCGACGTCAACGCCGAGCGGCTGAAGATGTCGGCCGATGCCGTGCAGCCCGACGAGACCATCAACGGCGCCGAGGTCGACGTCGTCGAGCGGGTCATGGAGCTCACCGGCGGGCGCGGCGCCGACGTGGTGATCACCGCGACCGCCGCGAACGTCACCCAGGAGCAGGCGATCTCGATGGCCGCGCGCAACGGCCGGATCTCCTTCTTCGGCGGGCTGCCCAAGACCGACCCGTTCATCAAGTGCGATTCCAACCTCGTCCACTACCGCCAGCTGCACATCCACGGCGCGAACGGCTCGGCGCCCGAGCACAACAAGCGGGCGCTGGAGTACATCTCCACGGGCCAGGTGCCGGTCAAGGACCTGATCACCGAGCACATCCCCCTCGAGCGCGTGCTCGACGCGTTCGCCATCGTCAAGAACGGCGAGGCCATCAAGGTGACCGTGGAGCCGTGAGGTGACCGTTGGTCGAGCCGCGCTCGCGAGGAACGAGCGAGCGCGTGACGAGACCACACCTCCGTCACCGGGTCTCGACACCGCTCGCTGACGCTCGCGGGCTCGACCACCGAATCCAGTCCGGGCTCGACCACCGACTGTGCGGAGGCCTGTCGATAGCCTGCCGGGGTGAGCACGACGGTCAGGGTGATCACCCCCGAGCAGCACCTGGCGTTCGTGCGCGCCCAGCCGAGTGTGAGCTTCCTGCAGACCCCGGCCTGGGGGCAGGTCAAGGAGGAGTGGCGAGCGGAGTCGCTCGGCTGGTTCCGGGACGGCGACCTGATCGGCGCCGGGCTGGTGCTCCACCGAGCGCTGCCCGTCCCCGGGCCGCTGTCGCGCCGTACCCTCGCCTACCTCCCGGAGGGGCCGGTCATCGACTGGGGCGCCGACGACCTCGGTGGCTGGCTCACGCCGATGGCGCGGCACCTCAAGGAGACCGGCGCGTTCGCCGTGCGGATGGGGCCTCCCGTCGTCACGCGGCGCTGGACGGCCGAGCGGATCAAGGCCGGGATCGCCGATCCCGCCTATCAGCGCCTCGACGACCTCGCCCCGACGACCCGCGAGGCTCTGGGAGCCCGCGTCGTCTCCCAGCTGCGCGAGCTCGGCTGGCGGGAACAGGGCGTCGAGGGCGGGTTCGCCGCCGGCCAGCCGCGGCACAACTTCCAGATCCCGCTCGTCGACGCCGACGGCAAGCCGCTCGACGAGGCGGCGGTGCTCGCGGGGATGAACCAGCTCTGGCGCCGCAACATCAAGAAGGCCGACAAGGCAGGGGTGGTGGTCACCGACGGGGGCGACCTGGCCGCCTTCCACGACCTCTACGTCCACACCGCCCGACGCGACCACTTCACGCCGCGGCCGATGTCGTACTTCCGCACGATGCAGGCAGCCCTCGTGGCCGAGGATCCCGGGCGGATCACGCTGTGGTCGGCCCACCACGACGGCGACCTGGTGGCCGCGACGGTGGCGATCCGCGTGGGGGAGCACGCGTGGTACTCCTACGGCGCCTCGTCCACCGAGAAGCGCGAGGTCCGCGGCTCCAACGCCGTGCAGTGGGAGATGATCCGCGACGCACTCGCCCAGGGGGCGACGGTCTACGACCTGCGCGGCATCACCGACACCCTCGACCCCGACGACCCGCACGCGGGGCTGATCCAGTTCAAGGTCGGCACCGGCGGCGAGGTCGTCGAGTACGCCGGCGAGTGGGACCTCCCGCTCCACCCCGTCCTCTACCGGGCGTTCCAGGTGGCCCAGGCCCGACGGGCGCGGAGGTCCTGACGTGCCGCTCACGCTGACCGTCGACGGCGAGCGCTGGCGGGCGCACCTGCGCGAGGTCGCCGCGGCCCAGCCGGGCCTGGTCCCCGTCGCCAAGGGCAACGGCTACGGCTTCGGCCTGGGCCGACTGGCCCGGCGCGTCGCGTGGCTCGGCTGCGACACCCTCGGGGTCGGCACCTACGAGGAGCTCCCCGAGGTGGCCACCCGGTGCGCGGCCGACCTGCTGGTGCTCACACCCTGGCGTCCGTACGGCGCCACCGCACCGCAGGACACCTGGCACCGGCGGGTCGTCCACACGGTGTCCCGCCCCCAGGACCTGCCGGCCCTCCTGGAGGTCGACCCCGGAGCCCGCTACGTCCTCGAGCTCGGCACCAGCATGCGCCGGCACGGCATGTCCGGCCGCGAGCTGCGGGACCTGGCCGCGACGTGGGGCGGCGTCGCGCCCCGCGGACTCCGCGGCGTCGCCGTGCACCTCCCGCTGGCCGGCGGCCATCTGGACGAGGTCGAACGGCTCGTCCAGGAGGCGGTGGCGGCCGACCTCGGCGCCGGGGCCCGCACGCTGTGGGTCTCCCACCTGACGTCCACCGAGCTCGACCGGCTCCGCACCACGCACGGCGACTTCACGATCCGCCCCCGCATCGGTACCGACCTCTGGCTCGGCGACCGGGACGCGCTCACCGTCACCGCGACCGTCCTCGACGTCCACCCGATCGCCCGCGGCGAGACCTATGGCTACCGCGGGCGCTCGGCCCCCCGCGCCGGGCACCTCGTCGTGGTGAGCGGCGGCACCGCCCACGGCATCGGCCTCGAGGCCCCGCTCGGCGAGGGCTCGGTCCGCGCCCGCGCGTCGACACTGGCCCGAGGCAGCCTGGACGCGGCCGGGCTCGTGCGCTCGCCGTACACCGTCGACGGCAAGGTGCGCAGGTTCGCCGAGCCGCCGCACATGCAGGCGTCGATGCTGTTCCTCCCGAGCGGTGCTCGGGTCCCCGAGATCGGCGCCGAGCTCCCCGTGCGGGTCCGCTACACGGCGACGACTTTCGACCGCGTCGTCGTCGCCTGAGCCAGGGATGGCCACGCCCGCACCCGGTCGTGCTCGGGCGCGAGCACGTCGCGCACGACGATCGCGACCAGGTAGAGCTGTCCGATCACCCGGATCACGATGCCGAACCAGTAGAAGACGGTGTCCCCGCCGTCCCCGGGGGCCAGGTAGTTGCCGAGGTACCACCAGACGCTGGCGAAGTAGGCGATCTCGCAGGCCTGCCACACGACCTGGTCGCGCAGTCGCGGTCTGGCCATCACGGCGAGAGGGAGCAGCCACAGGACGTACTGCGGCGAGTAGACCTTGTTGACCAGCAGGAAGCCCACCACCACCAGGAAGCCGAGCTGGGCCAGCCGCGGCGTGGTGGGTGCGACCTGGGCGAGCACGAACACCCCGACGCACCAGAGCCCGAAGAGCATCCACGACCACGTGTTGATCGTGTGCGCCGACGTTGCCAGGTCGAAGCGCTGGTCGATCACCAGCCACAGCGAGCCCAGGTCGGCCGTGCGGTCGGAGTTGAAGCGCCAGAACGTCTTCCAGTCCTGCGGCCCGGCCAGGTACGCCGGCAGGTTCAGCGCCACCCACGTGCCCGCCGCCGCGCCGATGCTCAGACCGAGCTCACGGAAGCGTCGCTCGCGCACGCAGATCGCCAGCACCGCGCCGAGCAGGAAGAGGGGGTACAGCTTGGTCGCCGTGCCGAGGCCGATCAGCACCCCGGTCAGGCCCGGTTTCCCCCTGGCCCACGCCCACAGCGCCCCTGCGACGCAGGCGACGGCCAGCAGGTCCCAGTTGACGAGTCCGGCGAGGGCAAGCGTGGGCGAGGCGGCGAAGAGCAGCGCGTCCCATGGCCGGTGTCGATGCACGCCCGCGAGCAGCCAGGTCGCGAGCAGGGCCAGGATCGCGAAGCCCACGGCGTTGACGGCGACGAAGCGCAGCGTCTCGCGGCGGACCGTCGGGTCGACCGCCACGGAGTCGGTCGGGAGTCCGGCGCGCGCCTCGAGATCCGGCGTGCCCCCCAGGCGCTGGGTGACCGTCGCGGCCCACCAGGCCCAGTAGGAGATCACGACGGGGTACTCCATCGCGGCGTAGCGGGCTCTCAGCGCCTCGTCGTCCTGGTAGGGCCACTGCCGCTCCGCGAAGCCCCGGCCCGTGTAGAGGTAGGGCAGGTCGGAGTAGCACATCGTCCGGTAGTTGACCGTCGAGTCGGCCCAGTGCTTGTCGTAGCAGGGCACCGCCTTGACCATGCCCAGTGCGAAGCAGACAGCCGTCAGAGCCAGCAGCACGCGCACGGGCGTCCACCACGAGTGCCGCCCGGTGCGCGCGCCGGCGGGGCCGCCGAGACCTTCGCTCAGCGTGCGGAGAGCCGGGTCGTCGACGCTGGGATGGACCCGGTCGACGTCGTACCCCCGCGGGTCGGGGAAGGTCACCTCGCTCGGCACGAGGCCTACCTCATCACACCGCCGGTCCCGAGGGCCTCACGCGGGCCTCACACCCCCACGAAGAAGGACCAGATCTCGCTGCGTGCGATCACGAGGAGTCGCGAGACCGAGGCGGTGGGCTCTGCCGGCGTGGGCTCGGGCGTCGGCGTCACGGTCGGCGTCACCGTCGGCGTGGGGGCGACCGTCGGCGTCGGCTCCTCCGAGGGCGGCACCGTCGGGGTCTTGGTCGGCGACGGCTCGTCGGTCGGCAGCAGCGTCGGCGTCTTCGTGGGCGACGGCTTGGACGTCGGCTCCGAGGTGGGCGACGGCTGCTGGGTCGGCTTCTGCGTCGGCTTGGCTGTCGGCGTCGGGTCGTGACCGTCGGTGGGGGCGTCGCCGTCGAGGTTCGCCGGAGGCGGGAACTCCTCGACCTCGCTGCCCTCGAGGTCGGCCTGCATGATCGCCGTCCACGTGCGGGTGGGGTAGTCCGCCCCGAAGTACGACGGCAGCCAGCCGTCGAGCTGGTCGTCGCCGTCGCCGCGGACGTACATCACCGCCGTGGCGAGCTGGGGCGTGTAGCCCACGAACCACGCGGAGGACACCTGGTCCTTGTCGTTGGTCGCCGTGCCGGTCTTGCCCGCGGCCGGGCGACCCAGCGCGAGCGCCGCCTGGCCCGTGCCCTCCTCGACCACCTGCTGCATGGCGTAGGACGTGTCGGCGGCGACGTCGGGGTCGAGAGCGTCGGTGTTGACCACCTCGTAGACGTAGGGGTCCTCACCGGTGCGGTCCTCGACCTTGGTGATCACGTGGACGTTGGCGCGCACGCCGTTGTTGGCGATGGTGGCGTAGGTGTTGGCCATGTTGATCGCGCTGACCCGGGCCTTGCCCAGCGTGATCAGGGCGTCGGCCTCGAGGTCGCGGCTGGTGCTGGGGATGCCGGGGTACTGCTTCTTCGCCTTGGCGGGCGGCATGCCGAGCGCGTTCGCGGTCTCGAGGATGCGCTCGGGACCGTCGGGGATCGAGTTCGACATGTCGACGTAGGCGGTGTTGATCGACTGCTCGAGACCGAACAGCGCCGTCACGCGGGCGCCGTAGTCGTTGCCGTCGCCCCCGCCCTCGTTGCGCACCTCGAGCCCGTCGGGGAAGGTGAACGGCGAGTTCCCCTCGAAGGTGTCTTTGAGGGAGAAGCCCTCCTCGATCGCGGTCGCGAGGGTGATCGGCTTGAACGTCGAGCCGACCATGCCGCCGGCCTCGGCCCAGTTGATCTGGGAGTCGAGGTAGTCCTGGCCGGCGTAGAAGCCGAGCAGGGCGCCGGTCCCGGGCTCGACCGTGGCCGTGGCGATGTGCAGCTCCTTGTCGCCGAAGCCCTCGGGCTTCTGCTCGAGCACGCCCTGCTCCGCAGCGGCCATCGCCTCGGGCGTGAACGTGGTGGTCACCCGCAACCCGCCGCCGTTGATCTGGTCGTCGCTGTAGCCGAGGCGCTTGAGCTCGTCGCGGACCAGGGTCAGCATGTGGCCCTTCTGGCCGCCGTACTGGCTCTCGGTCTGGATCTTGGGGAACTTCGGCAGCGACTTGCTGGCCTGGGCGGCCTTGGCCTCGGTGATGTCGCCCGCCTCGGCCATGCCGGCCAGCACGTAGCGGTAGCGCGCCGCCAGCTCGGCCTTGGCCTCCGGCCCGTTGGCGGGGTCGAGGTCCGAGGGGTCGTTCAGCACGCTGGCGAGCACCGCCGACTGCTTGAGGCTCAGCTTCTTCGCCGGGACGTCGAAGTAGGCCTGGGCGGCCGCCTGGACGCCGTACGCCCCGCGGCCGAAGTAGATGGTGTTGAGGTAGCCCTCGAGGATCTGCTCCTTGCTCTGGGTGCGCTGGAGCTTGACCGAGAGCAGCGCCTCCTTCGCCTTGCGCTCGAAGGAGCGCTCCTGGGTGAGGTAGAGGATCTTGACGTACTGCTGGGTGATGGTGGACGCGCCCTGGGTGGCGTTGCCGCGGGCGTTGCTGAACGCCGCGCGCAGGATGCCCTTGGGGTCGATGCCCTGGTTGGTCCAGAACGTGCGGTCCTCAGCGGCGACCACCGCCTGCTGCAGGTGCGGCGGCACCTCCGACAGCGGGATCGACTCGCGGTTCTGGGTCGCGAAGCGGCCGAGCTCGGTCTTGCCGTCGGCGTAGTAGACGAACGTCGTCTCGGTCTCGAAGTCCTCATTGGGGTCCGGGATCGTCGTCTGGGTGTAGGCGTAGTAGACCGCCGCGACGCCGAGGATCCCGAAGGTGAGGGCGAGCACCAGCAGCCACTTGACGACGGTCCAGACCCGGCGCCTGGCGCGGCCGGGTCGGGCGGGCTTGCGGGTGACGGCGGGCCCTGCGGCTCGGCGTTTGCTCACGGTCTCTCTACTTCGGGGTCTGGGGGAGATCTGGGGATCGGGGGCTGGCGGATCTGGGCGAACCTCACGAGGGTACGGGCCGCGACCAGCCCGGTCCCAACCGTCGCGGGTGTGAGCCTGGCGACGTCACGGCCCCCGGGAGCCGGGGCCCCGTTCGCGGTTCGATGTATCGATCTGATACATTTGATTGATAGATCCAACCGATAGGAGCAGGCACGTGGCACGCAAGGGCGCCGCTCTGGAGATGGCCGTGCTCGGCCTGCTCCACGAGTCCCCCCTCCACGGCTACGAGATCCGCAAACGGCTCAACCTGCTCCTCGGGTGGACGCGACTGCTGTCCTACGGGTCGCTCTACCCGGCGCTCAAGCGGATGGTGCGCGAGGGCGTGATCACCGAGGTGGCCTCGCCCGGGGCGGTCTCCCTGCGGCAGCGGATCACCTACCAGATCACGCCCGCCGGGCGGGAGCTCTTCGGGCGCGAGATCACCGACGACGGGCCGTCCGCGTGGGAGGACGAGAGCTTCAACATGAGGTTCGCATTCTTCTCCCGCACCAGCGCCGACGTCCGGCTGCGGATCCTCGAGGGACGGCGTACCCGGCTCCAGGAGCGCCTCGACCGGGTCCGCCACACCGCAGGCGGCGAGGACCGCTACCTCAGCGAGCTGCAGCGGCACTCGGTCGAGTCCGTCGAGCGCGAGGTGCGCTGGCTCACCGACCTGATCAACGCCGAGCGCGGGCTCGACCGCGGCGACGTCCCCGGGCAGCCGGCTCCCGGCTAGGCCGCACGAACCACAGCACACCGCAGGACCCGCAGGAACCAGTGAGAGATCTCGGAAGTGAACCAGTGAAGGAAGGAACCCCCAGCATGGGCCAGGTTCGAGTAGCCATCGTGGGCGTCGGCAACTGTGCGACGTCCCTGATCCAGGGCGTGCACTACTACCGCGAGGCGGACCCGACCGGGACTGTCCCGGGGCTGATGCACGTGACGTTCGGGGACTACCACGTCTCCGACATCGAGTTCGTCGCGGCGTTCGACGTCGACGCCAAGAAGGTCGGCTTCGACCTGGCCGACGCGACCAACGCCTCGGAGAACAACACCATCCGCATCACCGACGTCCCGCCGCTCGGCGTGACGGTGCAGCGCGGACACACCTTCGACGGCCTCGGGAAGTATTACCGCGAGACCATCGAGGAGTCCGACGCCGAGCCGGTCGACGTCGTGGCGATGCTCAAGGAGACCGGGGCCGACGTGCTCGTCTCCTACCTGCCGGTGGGCTCTGAGCAGGCCGACAAGTTCTACGCCCAGTGCGCCATCGACGCGGGCGTCGCGTTCGTCAACGCGCTGCCGGTCTTCATCGCCTCCGACCCCGAGTGGGCCGCGAAGTTCGAGGCCGCGGGCGTCCCGATCGTCGGCGACGACATCAAGTCCCAGGTCGGCGCGACCATCACCCACCGGGTGATGGCCAAGCTGTTCGAGGACCGCGGTGTGGTGCTGGACCGCACCTACCAGCTCAACGTCGGCGGCAACATGGACTTCAAGAACATGCTCGAGCGCGAGCGCCTGGAGTCCAAGAAGATCTCCAAGACGCAGGCGGTGACCTCCAACCTGCACGGCTCGCTCGCCGGCAAGGTCTCCGACCGCAACGTCCACATCGGCCCGTCCGACTACGTCGCGTGGCTCGACGACCGCAAGTGGGCCTACGTGCGCCTCGAGGGTCGCGCCTTCGGCGACGTGCCGCTGAACCTCGAGTACAAGCTCGAGGTGTGGGACTCCCCCAACTCCGCCGGCATCATCATCGACGCCATCCGCGCGGCCAAGATCGCCAAGGACCGCGGTCAGGGCGGCCCGATCATCTCGGCCTCGTCGTACCTGATGAAGTCCCCGCCGGTGCAGCTCCCCGACGAGGAGGGCCGCCGCCGCGTCGAGGCCTTCATCGCCGGCGAGGAGTGACCGCCGAGTCGGCGTGATCTCTCACCCAGGAGCCGCCGAGTCGGCGTGACCTCTTCAGGTGGCGCGCGCCGCGCAGAGGACCCCCGCGTCCGATGCGAGAGTTCGCGGCGACTCGCTCCATCTCGAGCGAGAGCTGGCGCCGACTCGCGGCAACTTCCGCGAGAGTTCACGCCGACTCGCGGCAACTTCCGCGAGAGCTGGCCCCGACTCGTGGCGCGCGGGTGTTCAAATTCTGGACGTCCGCCCTAGCCTGGGGCCATGACCGAGAATCCCCCGCAGCCCGGCGCTCCCGAGGGCGGCGGCACTCCGCCTCCGCCCGACCCGCAGAACCCCTACGGGACGCCGCCGGCCCAGCCGCCCGCTCCGCCGACCAACCCCTACTCGTCGATGCCGCCGCCGGACGCCAACCCGTACGCCGGCAACCCTCCCGCGGCAGGCCAGCCGCCCTATGGCGCGCCGCCCCCGCCCCCGCCGGTCGACCCGGCGGCGACGTACGGCGCCACGCCGTACCCGACGACGCCCGGACAGCCCGGTGTGGGCGGCCCCGCCCCTGTTGCGGGCGTGCGTCCCGGCTCGCTCCTCGACCGATTCCTGGCGCGCTTCATCGACGGGATCCTGCTGGGCATCCTGTCGGTGATCTTCACCGCCGTCACCGACTCCGTGATCGGCGGGGTGATCGGCGGCGTGGTCTACATCGCCTACTTCGCGCTCCTGGAGTCCAGCCGCGGCCAGACCTTCGGCAAGCAGATCATGAAGCTCCGGGTGCTCGGCCCGACCGGCGCCAACCCGACCATGGATCAGGCCCTGCGCCGCAACGCCTGGGCCGCGCTCGGGATCATCGCGACCATCCCCTTCATCGGGTGGATCGCCAGTCTCGTCGAGCTGGTCGTGGTGATCATGATCGCGGTGACGATCAACAACGACCCCGTCGCACGACAGGGCTGGCACGACAAGTTCGCCAACTCCACGCACGTGATCAAGGAGGGCTGACCCGCTCCCTAGGGTGGGGCCATGACCGACCCCGACCGGCTGGCTGACCAACTGGCGGAGCGGCTCACCGCCGACCTCGACGACCGGCTCGCCGACGCGGACCGGGCGCTGGCTGCGGGGTTCCCTGGAGAGCGCCCGCGCCGGCAGCCGGTGCACACGGCGTACGTCCCCGCCGACGCCTACGACGCCGACGTCGTGCCACGGTGGGGGGCTGCGGCGGTGGCAGCCGTGGAGGCCCAGAGCGCCGACTTCGCCGCGCTGGTGGGCGATGAGAGCGTGCTCGGGCGCGTGCGCGCCAAGCTGACCACCGAGCCGATCGAGGACCTCCGGGTCGACTTCGAGGACGGGTACGTCGGGCATGACGGCGCCGACGAGGACGAGCACGTCCGGCTGGCCGCACACGCCCTCGCCGAGTCGCAGCAGGCCGGCGCGGCGGCGCCGTTCTGCGGGATCAGGGTCAAGTCGCTCGAGGCCCCCACGCGAGCGCGCGGGGTGCGCACGCTGACGTCCTTCGTGGCGACGTACGTCGGGGCGGGGGGCTCCCTGGACGGCTTCGTCGTCACGCTGCCGAAGGTGACCAGCGTCGACCAGGTCGCCGCCCTGGTGCATGCGCTCGGGGTGCTCGAGGCCGAGCTCGGCCTCGCGCGGCGGTCGCTGGCGTTCGAGGTGCAGGTGGAGACCCCGCAGTCGATCCTGGGGCCGGATGGCACCGCCCTCGTCGCCCGGATGATCCACGCCGGCGGCGGTCGCCTGACCGCACTGCACTACGGCACCTACGACTACAGCGCGTTCTGCGGGATCGCCGCCGAGCAGCAGTCGCTCGAGCACCCGGTCGCCGACCACGCCAAGCTCGTGATGCAGGCGGCGGCCGCCGGGACCGGCGTTCGCCTCTCCGACGGCTCCACCAACGTGCTCCCGGTCGGCGAGGCCGCGGCGGTGCTGGCCGCCTGGGAGAACCACCACCGCCTGGTGCGGCGTTCGCTCGACCGCGGCTACTACCAGGGGTGGGACCTGCACCCGGCCCAGCTGCCCACGCGGTACGCCGCGACGTACGGCTTCTACCGCCAGGGCCTCCCTCGCGCCCTCGACCGCCTGCAGGCCTACCGCGCCGTCCGTGACGAAATGGTCGTCCCGGAGGGGTCGACACCGACCACTTCGTCACCGACGGCGGGGATCGCCGACGAGCCGGCGACCGCGCGGGCGCTGGCCGACTTCGTGCTCCGCGGCCTGGACTGCGGGGCCGTCGACGCGGACGAGGTGGCGGCGGGCACCGGCCTCGACGAGGTGGCGCTGCGGGCGCTGGCGCGACGCTGATCCGGGGCACTTCTGGGCAGACGGCCGAGCGAGTCGGCCTCTTCCTGAACATGTCGGCCCTCGCGAGGGCCGACAACTTCAGCGATCACCGGCTGACCGGGGATTCCTGAAGGGCTCGACCACCGAAGGCGCTCCTCCGTCGCGCACGGCTAGGGTCTCGACATGGCGACGGTGTTGGGGGCGAACCAGTACGGCAAGGCGGAGAGCCGCGTGGTCCGAATCGTCCGCGACACCGCTCGGCACGAGATCCGCGACCTCAACGTGTCGACCTCGCTGCGGGGCGACTTCGCCGACGCCCACGTGACCGGCGACCAGGGTGCGGTCCTGCCCACCGACACCCAGAAGAACACCGCGTTCGCCTACGCCAAGCTCCACGGGATCGAGTCCCCCGAGGACTACGCCCTCGCGCTCGGCCGGCGGCTGCTGGAGGTCACGCCCGCCGCCGCCGCTGCCCAGGCGCGCGTCGAGGAGTACGCCTGGGACCGAATTCCCGTCGGCGGCGCCGGGCACGACCACAGCTTCGTCAGACGCGGCGGCGCGGTGCGCACCTGCGTGGTGACCGTGGGCCGCGAGGAGACCCACGTCGTCTCGGGCGTGCAGGACCTCGTCGTGCTCAAGTCGACCGGCTCTGAGTTCAAGGGCTTCCTCACCGACGAGTTCACCACCCTGGCCGAGGCCGACGACCGGATCCTGGCCACCTCGCTCGTGGCGCGCTGGCGGCACACGGGCACCGACACCGACTGGAACGCGTCGTACGACGGCGTCCGCGCCCTGCTCCTCGAGACCTTCGCCACGACGTACTCGCGCGCGCTCCAGGAGACGCTCTACGCCATGGGCACCGCCGTGCTCGACGCCCACCCGCGCATCGCGGAGATCCGGTTCTCCGCGCCCAACAAGCACCACTTCCTCGTCGACTTCTCCGGCTTCCGCGTGGACGGACTGACCAACGACGGCGAGGTGTTCATCGCCGCCGACCGGCCCTACGGCCTGATCGAGGCCCAGGTGACCCGCGACGACGCGGCGTCGGCGGGAGACGCCTGGCTCGCGGTGCCGGGGTTCTGCTGATGGGCTCCGGCGTGCCGGCTCTGTCCCGCGAGGCGCTGCTGGGCTGCCTGTCGGTGCTGCGCTGGGCCGACGACGTCCTCGCCGGACAGCCGTACGCCGACCGAGAGGCGGTGCTCGCCCGCGCCGACGAGGCTGCCCGCACGCTGACCGACGCGGAGCTCGAGCAGGCGCTCGCGGGCCACCCTCGCATCGGCGAACGCGCGGCCGCCGGCCACAACACGGAGGCCTCGGCCCGCGAGCAGGCGGGCGTCGATCCCGCCGCTGGGGACACCGCCACGCGGTTGGTCGCCGGCAACGTGGCCTACGAGGAGCGCTTCGGGCACGTCTTCCTCATCCGCGCGGCGGGCCGCAGCGGCGAGGAGATCCTCGCCGAGCTCGACCGCAGGTTGGGCAACGACGACGCGGCCGAGCGCACCGAGACCGTCGACAACCTGCGCCAGATCGCCCTCCTCCGACTCGAGGGGGCCCTCGGATGAGCACCCTGTCCACGCACGTGCTCGACACCGCGGCCGGCAGGCCGGCCGCGGGGATCGCCGTCCGCCTCGAGACCCGCGACGGCGGCGCCCTCGGCTCCGGGGTCACCGACGACGACGGGAGGGTCGGCGCGATCGGGCCGGAGCGACTGGAGGCCGGGGACTACGTGCTGCGCTTCGCGACCGCCGGCTACGTCGAGGGCTTCTACCCCGAGGTCGTCGTGGTGTTCACGGTGGCCGACCCTGACCAGCACTACCACGTGCCGCTGCTGCTCAGCCCCTACGGCTACTCCACCTACCGTGGCAGCTGACCTCGACCTGATCGTGCGCGCCCGGCGCGCGGTGATCGGAGGAGCAGAGACCTCGGCCAGCGTGGGCGTGCTCGACGGACGCATCGCCGCCGTCACGCCGTACGACGAGCCGCCACGCGCCGCGCGCACGATCGACCTCGCCGACGACGAGGTGCTGCTGCCCGGCCTGGTCGACACCCACGTGCACGTCAACGAGCCGGGCCGCACCGAGTGGGAGGGCTTCGCCACCGCTACCGCCGCGGCCGCCGCGGGCGGGGTCACCACGATCCTGGACATGCCGCTCAACTCGATCCCGCCCACCACCACGGTCGCGGGTCTCGTCGAGAAGACCGCTGTCGCCCGGGACCAGGCCAACGTCGACGTGGGCTTCTGGGGTGGGGCCGTCCCCGACAACCTCGCCGACCTGGCGCCGCTCCACGAGGCGGGGGTGTTCGGCTTCAAGTGCTTCCTCCTCGACTCCGGTGTCGAGGAGTTCCCCCACCTGGACGCCCCGGGTTTCGCGCGGGCGATGGCCGAGACGGCGCGGCTGGGTGCCCTGATGATCGTGCACGCCGAGGACGGGGCGTTGCTGGACGACTCGGCGCTGGACGGTCGGCACTATGCCGGCTTCCTGGCCTCCCGCCCGCGGGCGGCCGAGGAGGCGGCGATCACCCTGGTGCTCGAGCAGACGCGGGTGACGGGCGGGCGGGCGCACGTGGTGCATCTCTCCGACGCGGACGCCGTACCCCTGCTGCACGCGGCCCGAGCCTCGGGCGTCGACGTCTCCGTCGAGACCTGCCCGCACTACCTCACCTTCGACGCCGAGCACATCGCGGACGGCGCCACCGAGCTCAAGTGCTGCCCGCCGATCCGGGAGGCGGACAACCGGGAGGCACTCTGGGCGGCGCTGGCTGCGGGCGACGTCGACCTCGTGGTCTCCGACCACTCGCCGTGCACCGCCGCGCTCAAGGCGTCGGGCGACGGCGACTTCGGGCAGGCCTGGGGCGGCATCGCGTCGGTGCAGCTCGGCCTGCAGGCCGTGTGGACGGGGGCTCGCGACCGCGGGCACGCCCTCGCCGACGTCGTGCGATGGATGGCCTCCGCGCCGGCGGACCGGGTCGGGCTGCGCCACAAGGGGCGGATCGGGGTCGGGGCCGACGCCGACCTCGTGCGCTTCGCCCCCGACGAGGAGTTCACCGTCGACGTGGCTGCGCTGCGGCACCGCAACCCCGTGTCGGCCTACGCCGGCTGGCGGCTCTCGGGCGTGGTCCGCGAGACCTGGCTGCGAGGGGTCCCCGTCGACGACGTGCCCCGCGGACGACTGCTGAGGAGAGGATCCCGATGACCGGTTACCACGTGCCCCGCGGCGGGCTGCCGCCGCAGACGGCGCTGACGACGGACCGTGCGGTGTTCACGGAGGCCTACGCCGTGATCCCCGCACGGACCCAGAGCGACATCACCGCGTCGTACCTCCCCGGCTGGGATCGCACCCGCCTGTGGGTGCTCGCCCGGCCGCTCACCGGCTTCGCCGAGACCTTCAGCCAGTACGTCGTCGAGGTCGCGCCCGAGGGCGGGTCCGACGACCCCGATCCCGACCCCGAGGCGGAGTCGGTGCTGTTCGTCATCGAGGGCACCCTGTTCCTGCAGGCCGACGGAGCGGAGTACGAGCTCGCCCCGGGCGGCTACGCCTACCTACCGCCGAGAGTCCAATGGTCGCTGCACAACCAGACCGAGGCCGGCGCGACCTTCCACTGGATCCGCAAGGCCTACCAGCGCGTCGACGGCCTCGACGAGCCCGACGTCCTGGTCACCAACGAGCGCGAGGTCGCGCCCGTGCCGATGCCCGACACCGACGGGGCATGGGCCACCACCCGGTTCGTCGACCCCGCGGACCTGCGCCACGACATGCACGTCAACATCGTCACGTTCGAGCCGGGCGGCGCGATCCCGTTCCCCGAGACGCATGTGATGGAGCACGGGCTGTATGTGCTGGAGGGCAAGGCGGTCTACCTCCTCAACGCCGACTGGGTCGAGGTGGAGGCCGGGGACTTCATGTGGCTGCGCGCCTTCTGCCCCCAGGCCTGCTACGCCGGCGGCCCCGGCCGCTTCCGCTACCTCCTCTACAAGGACGTGAACCGGCACGCGCGGCTGGTGCTCTGACGGGCGCCGCCGGCACTCGCTGGTCGAGCCGGGCGAGCCGCCAGGCGAGCCCGAGTCGAGACCCCGCTAGCGACACGCCGACCCGTCACCAGGTCTCGACACGCCGCTCGTCCCTCGCGGCGGCTCGACCAGCGGGGCGCTCGCTCCTCGAGCAGCGGGGCGGGCTCGCTCCTCGACCAGCGGGGGGCGGGCGCGGCTAGAGTGGAGGCGCGGGTCGTCGTTCGCATGGATAACCGGCGGGTCGCGTCCCCGGGACGTCCGGGGTCCGCCAACCATGCCGTTGATCTGTGCGACGGAGGTGGTGTTCGGTGGCGGAGATCGTCGTCAACGGCCAGGCACGCCCGCTCGAGGGCGTTCCGCTGCACAGCAACCTGCTCGACTTCGTGCGTGGGTGCGGATTCACCGGCGCCAAGGAAGGCTGCGCCGAGGGCGAGTGCGGCGCGTGCGCGGTCCTGGTCGCGCGGCCCGCACCTGAGGGCGGGGAGGGCACGGAGTGGACGGCGATCAACGCCTGCCTGGTGCCGGCCGCCGCGTTCGACGGACAGGAGGTGGTCACCGCCGAGGGGCTGGGTAGCCCGGACCACCTCCACCCGGTGCAGCACGAGCTGGCCGTGCGCGGAGGGTCGCAGTGCGGCTACTGCACGCCGGGGTTCGTGTGCAGCATGGCCGCGGAGTACTACCGCCCGGGCCGCGACCACTTCGATGTGCACGCCCTGAGCGGCAACCTGTGCCGTTGCACCGGCTACCGGCCGATCCGCGACGCCGCCGACGCCCTCGGGGCGCCCGCCGACGACGACGAGCTCGCCGGGCGGCGTACGGCGTCCGCTCCCGGCGTCCCGGCGACCCGGCTCGAGGACGGGGAGGCGCGGTTCGTCCGCCCGGCCGACCTCGCCGACGCGCTGCGGGTCCTGGCCGAGGAGCCCGAGGCCCTGGTCGTGGCCGGGAGCACCGACTGGGGCGTCGACGTCAACATCAAGGGCTTCCGCGCGGACACCGTGGTCGCGGTCGACCGGCTGCCCGAGCTACGCGGCTGGTCGGTCGACGACGGCGAGATCCGGATCGGCGCGGCCCTGACCCTCACCGAGATCGAACGCCGCCTCGACGGCCGGCTGCCGCTGCTGGCGGCGCTGATGCCGCAGTTCGCCTCGCGGCTGATCCGCAACGGCGCCACCCTCGGCGGCAACCTCGGCACCGGGTCGCCGATCGGCGACGCGCCCCCGGTGCTGCTCGCCCTCGAGGCTTCCGTCGTGCTCGCGTCGGCCGACGGAGAGCGCACGGTGCCGCTCACCGACTACTTCACCGGCTACCGGCAGTCCGTGCGGCGGCAGGGCGAGCTGATCACCGGCGTGCTGGTGCCGCTGCCCGCGAGCCCCCTGGCTGCCTTCCACAAGATCGCCAAGCGGGCCTTCGACGACATCTCCAGCGTCGCGGTCGCGTTCGCGCTCGACGTCTCCGATGACGGCGTCGTCCGCAAGGCCCGGATCGGGCTCGGCGGAGTCGCGGCGACACCGGTCCGGGCGCTCGCGACCGAGGCGGCGCTCGAGGGACGGCCGTGGCACGCCGAGACCGTCGAGACCGCGGCCGCGGTGCTGGCGGCCGAGGGCACCCCGATGGACGACCACCGCGCCAGCGCGGCGTACCGCTCGGCGATGCTCGGCAACGCGCTGAGGAAGCTGTTCCACTCGCCGGGTCTTGGGTCGCCGGGTCTCGACACGGGCTCGCCTGGCGGCTCGCCCGCCTCGATCAGCGAAGGTCCGGTGGTGCCAGGACCCTCGTCCGGAGCGATGGGCGACTCGGCCGGCGCGACCGGCGGGGAGGTGGCGTCGTGAGCCGCCTGAGCGATCGCCCCCGCGACCCGGTCGTCGGCCGGGTCCTGGCCCACGAGAGTGCGACCGAGCACGTCACGGGCCGTGCGCTCTACACCGACGACCTGGTCGGCCGCACGGTCGGGGTGCTGCACGCCCATCCCGTGCAGGCTCCGCACGCCCACGCGCGGGTGACCCGGCTCGACGTCGACGCGGCGTACGACGTGCCGGGCGTGGTCCGCGTGCTCACCGCCGCCGACGTCCCGGGCGTCAACGACGCCGGGGTCAAGCACGACGAGCCGCTGTTCCCCGACGAGGTGATGTATCACGGGCACGCCGTGTGCTGGGTGCTCGGCGAGACCCTGGAGGCGGCCCGTCGCGGCGCGCTGGCCGTCGACGCCGACTACGAGCCGCTGCCGGCGATCGTGACGGTGCCCGAGGCGATCGCCGCCGAGAGCTTCCAGGGCGCCCAGCCGGTCATGGCACGCGGCGACCTCGCGGCCGGGATGGCCGCGGCGACGCGGGTCTTCGAGGGCGAGATCGAGTTCGCCGGGCAGGAGCACTTCTACCTCGAGACCCACTGCTCACTGGCGACCGTCGACGAGGCCGGCCAGGTGTTCGTGCAGTCCAGCACCCAGCACCCGACCGAGACCCAGGAGATCGTCGCGCACGTGCTCGGCGTGCCGAGCCACCGCGTGACCGTGCAGTGCCTGCGGATGGGTGGCGGCTTCGGCGGCAAGGAGATGCAGCCGCACGGGCTGGCCGCGGTGGCCGCGCTCGGGTCGACCCTCACCGGGCGGCCGGTGCGCGTGCGGCTCACCCGCAACCAGGACCTCACGATGACCGGCAAGCGCCACGGCTTCCATGCCTCCTGGCGGGCCGGGTTCGACGACGAGGGGCTCTTCACCGCACTCGAGGCGACGCTCACCTCCGACGGCGGCTGGAGCCTCGACCTGTCCGAGCCCGTGTTGTCGCGGGCGCTGTGCCACGTCGACAACGCCTACTGGATCCCCCATCTCCACGTGCAGGGCCGGATCGCCCGCACCCACAAGACCTCGCAGACGGCCTTCCGCGGCTTCGGCGGCCCGCAGGGCATGTTGGTGGTCGAGGACATCGTCGGCCGGTGCGCCCCGCTCCTCGGGCTCGACCCGGCCGAGCTGCGCCGGCGCAACTTCTACGCCGACGGCCAGGCCACGCCGTACGGACAGCCCGTGCGGCACCCCGAGCGACTGGTGACGGCCTGGGACCAGGTCACGCAGGACGCCGACCTCGCAGGACGGCAGCGCGAGGTCGCGGTGTTCAACGCCGCGCACGACCACGCCAAGCGCGGGCTGGCGATCACGCCGGTGAAGTTCGGGATCTCCTTCAACTTCACCTCGTTCAACCAGGCCGGCGCGCTGGTGCACGTCTACAAGGACGGCTCGGTGCTGATCAACCACGGCGGCACCGAGATGGG
>CAZIVD010000004.1:0-79604 GCA_964542635.1 uncultured Nocardioides sp.
ATCCCGATCACCGGCTCGAACCCGAAGGCCAAGCGCATCGAGTTCCGCTGCCCCGACCCGTCGGCCAACCCCTACCTGGCCTTCTCCGCCATGCTGCTGGCCGGTCTCGACGGCATCAAGAACAAGATCGAGCCCCACGAGCCCGTCGACAAGGACCTCTACGAGCTCCCGCCCGACGAGCACGCCGACATCCCCACCGTCCCCGCCAGCCTCGGCGCGGTCATGGACTCCCTCGAGGCCGACCACGACTTCCTCCTCGAGGGCGGCGTCTTCACCGCCGACCTCATCGAGACCTGGATCGACTACAAGCGCACCAACGAGATCCAGCCCATCGCCCTACGCCCCCACCCCCACGAGTTCGAGCTCTACTACGACATCTGATCGCTCGGCGATTGAGTCACAAGGGCCGCCAACTCGGCTGCCCGTTCCGGTCGCAAACTCGCACCGAAGGTCACTCCAGCCTCATACGCAACGACTTCGGATAAGGTGCGGGGCCACCCGCAGCCTGGCCTCGAAATCACCTGACCCGCGAAAGCGTCCCTCGATACCTGTCAGCGTCGAGGGACGCTTCCTCGTTCTGCGGCCTTGGATCGCACACCCGAGGGGAATGACTCTCTCCAGTCATGTCCCTCCCCGACGAATTGGTCGCTGTCAACCCGCACCTGCCGGCTTCAAGCCCGAAGAGTCGATCGCCATCGCTGCCGGTGAGCGCCGACCTGTCCGCCCCTACCTCCGATCCGCCCTGCCAGGGTCCAGCATTGCGACCATGTGCCTCACCGCCGACCGCGAGGAGACGACCGCGCTTGGCCACCACGACCGGCTGACGAGCGCGTTCACCCGCGATCTTGAGTGCGCACAACTTGGTCTCCCGAAGGAGCCGAGGAGAGCCAGCTGAGTGGCCTGGCGCGGAGACCTACACAGGGGGATGAATCGTGTACTTGATGCCGACCTCATCAAGGCGATCCAAGAGGGGCTTGCTCGCACCCATCTTGTTGGTGTGCGAGCTTGCGAAGAAGTGCCAGTGGGCGCCTTCCAAGTTGCCCATGGCGATCAGGTGGGCGTCTGACCTGATCTGTCTTTCGATGTCTTCGGTCAGAGCCTTGAATCCGACCTTGGCTTCGTGCGCGACCCCACCAACGCACGTGTCGACCGCACCGCCAAAGCACGAGTCAATGATGCGGACGTTAGTGCTGTTGCAGACGTCTACACATCCCGAAGTGGAGACCCGCACCTGCTGTTGCGAACTCTTCAGACTTGAAGCGAGCCACGCTTCTCCGTCCAAGCCGTTGTCGAAGAACCTCGCAGAGCCACCCGGGACGTGATTGGACCGCTTCATCGCAGCGGCGAGAGCGTCCAGATTGGTCGACCCCTTCGTCAACTGGAGCAGCACTCTGTCGTTGTAGCCAGTGGCTTTGAGGTCACCCCATTCCTTCCAAATCTTCTCGTTCGCCTCAATCTTGATCTTCTCGGGAACCTTGTTGATCGCCACGATGGCGGCCGCAACCGCCGCGGCCATCTCCGGGTTGCGAGCGACGAACTTTGCGGCCTTTCCAGGAATGGCGACAGCGTCCCCCGCGTAGGGAACCGCCCCCACTGCGCTAAAGCCTGACCCCACCCAGTCCCCTCGGATGGCGGAGGCCACAGCGTCGCGCAAGTCGGCGACGGGGCCCAGGATCCAACCAATGACGGGGATAGAACTGGTGCCAGTCGATGCGAGGTTGCCAGCGAGCCAGGCGAACGAGTCCTTGCGCCACGCGTCGCCTGCTAGTGAGCCAATGGCGAAGTCGGTGGCGTAGGTCATCTTGCTGACCTTGACGTCTACTACTTGCGGATCGAGGCCCTGGTCGCCTCGGTGAGACTCTTCGTAGCCGTCCGCGAAGCCATCACCGTCCGTGTCGACGAGACCGGGCGAGGTGCCCACGACCTCGACCTCGGGTCCATCCTCAATCAGGTCGTCGTCCGTGTCACGGTCGAACGGGTCGAGACTTAGGTCTGCTTCGTCGGCGTCTCCCAGACCATCGCCGTCGGTGTCCGGCACAAGGGGATCGGCGTAACCCTCGAAGATGTTCTTGGTCGGAGCGGCTGTGGACTTCGCTGTCGGTGCGTCCGCGAAGGATGACTCCACGGGCGCGCCGGCTTCATCTGAGTCGGTCAACCCGTCGCCATCGGTGTCGGCAAGTTTCGGGTCCGTGCGGTACTTCGCACCCTCCGGTGTTTCCCACCCCGCCTCCTCTACCTCGTCAAGGAGTCCGTCACCATCGGAGTCCCCCGGGGGCGTCTCCGCGGTGACCGAGTCGCGGTCAACGTCGACCTTCTCTGGCAGTTGCGTGAAGCTGTAGCCCGCCGCGACCGCGAGGACGGCGGCAGCCCTGAGGAGCACGATCCAGCGCGAGCGCCTAGGCCCAACCTTGCCGCGTTTGGATGGAGGCGCGGCATCTGGCTCAACGGACGGCAACTCGCGATCGACCACGTGCGAAGTGTCGCGCAAGCGTCCGAGGCTTGTGGCAAATCCTGCATTGCCATGCCTGGGTCAGGAGACGGAGGGCTGATCTGAAGGTGGGAAGTCCCTCAACCGCGCTCTGAGGTGCTAGCGGAGCGGCAGGTTCAGCATGCAGCCCGCCACCCCGCGTCGGGCGGCCTTCTATCTGTTCTCGCAGTGCTTGGTGATCTCTGCCCAGCACGTGTCGCGGCCGCCCCGGCCGTTGGCCGTGTCGAACCCGGAGCCTCCAATGAGCACGTCGTCACTGACCGCAGATCCGCGCAGCACGTCCCGACCCGATCCGCCCTTCAGCCTGCTGCGGATGTCTGAAGGGGTGCAGCTCTGAGGGACGCCGAAGGAGTTGCGCGTCAACGCGTCCGCACCAAGCCCTCCGGAGGCCACCACGTTGCAGCCGCCGACCCCGATGTGGTCGTCTCGCTTGGAGCCGACCACTCGCACCTGGCGAGCCGTGACCACGAGCCGCTCCACACCCGAGATCCGACCCTCAGCGCCGTCCGCCCCGAAGTCGACCTCGTGTGTCTTCAGGTCAACGGCCATGCGATCGACGGTGAACGCGGATGAGAACTCGTCGAAGCCGCTCAGGGACAGGACGTCCTCCCCTGAGCCCATCGCATACGCGCCAGCAGCGGCCGCGTCCCGAACGAAGGCCCGGTCGTCGCCAGCACGCATCTCGAAGCTGGCGACCAGTGATGAGCCGCTGGCGGAGACCAGATCGGCGTCGCGAGTCCCGACGAACCGGAGTGACAGCCGGTCCTGGGAGTCGACGGCCGAGAAGGCGAACTCGACGATGTTGCCGGCCCACCGAGACGTCTTGCCGCCGTAGGTGACGGTGCGGTTCGAGGCGTTGACTCGCCACACCGTCGGCCGTGACGGCGTCAGCGTCAGGCGGAGGGTGTTCGCACCAGTGCCCACGTTGAGGTTCCCGGCATGGTCGAGGCCGTACAGCTCGACGTGATCGTCGCCGGGGCCTGTACGGATCTCGTCCAGGTTCGCGGCGCCCGGCGCCCCGGACTGGACGGAGTCGTCGCCCGCCCCGGTCGCCGAACCCGACCTGATCTGGAGATAGGTGTCAGCCCCGAGACCCAGGGAAAACGCCCGCACTCCCTGGCACTCCGAGGGCGTCAACGATGTCGTTGCCGGGTCCGGCATCCGCCGTGGAGTCCTGGTAAGGGCCAGTCAGACAGATCAGGTCATCACCGCCCAGGCCCTCAGCAACCCCGCCGCTCACCACCATGACGTCCGGACCATCAGTACCGACATAGGTGCCAGGTCCCATGCCGACGATCGTGGCCGGTCTCCCCTCGCAGACAGCCGCAGCATGGGCAGGAGAGGCCGCGAGCATGGTCGGTGAGGCGACGAGGGTCCCGAGAGCAGCGCACGCCGCGAGCCTCTTCATGCGGGTTCCGACGCTCTCAGGGGCAGCTTGGTTCGGTCGTTACCCCGATCATGGCAGGGCGGCTCAGCCTCAAATCACCGATCTGACTGGGGATCGGTGATCTTGGGCGGGTGAGTGGCTGGAGCTGTGCTCGCGGTGGTGGGCAGTGAACCGCCCTCACGGGGTTGGTCGGAGCCAGTGTCCCAGTCGCGGTCACGGCACGCATCCTCCGGGCAGCGGGAGCTCTACCGATCTGGGCTACCTGGGCTTCCAACACCGTTGCCCTGCTGTGCCTGACCGGCTTCTGGAGCGGGGGCATGGGCTCGGTCGGCTTCGCGCTGTGGATGATCGGCGCCGTCATCGGCGTGCTGCGCGCTGCTCGCACCGGGCCGACGTTAGGGACGGTCTCGGTCACGTAGCGAGCGCAGACTGATCCGTCGTACGAGAACGCGTTCACGGCAGGGCGGCGGCGTACCTCTCGGACAGGTCGCGGACGTGGTCGACGAGGGCGGGTGGGTCGGTGACGTGGAAGGGCATGCCGAGCATCGAGATCCAGACGGCGACGACCTCGAGGCTGTCGCCGCCGGTGACGAGCACGCTGCCGCCGTCGGGGTGGGCCTCGACGGTGCCGACGGCGGGGTTGATGCGGGCCACGACCTCGTCGACCGGGGCGTCGACGCGGATCCGGGCGTGGACGGCCCAGCCGGTGCGGGCGACCTCGCGGACGACGAACTCGGTGAGGTCGCCGGGGAAGGCGGTGGGGGTGAAGCGGCGGCCTCCGGGGGTCTTGAGGCGCAGCCAGTCGACGCGGTACGGCGCCCAGGCGTCGCGCCGCGGGTCGCGGGCGACGAGATACCAGCGCCGCTGCCAGGCCACCAGGTGGTACGGCTCGATCTCCAGCGGCTCGTCGCGGTAGTCGCAGCGGAGACCGTCGTGGTCGCGGATCGCGAGGGAGATGGCGTCGAGGACCGCGGCGTCGACCTCGGGGTCCTCGACGTTGCTGGAGGTGTTGACCGGGCCGGCCGTGGTCGCCTTGATCAGGGCGTTGAGCTTGCGGCGCAGCCGGTCGGGCAGCACCTGCTCGAGCTTGGCGAGGGCGCGGGCGCTGGTCTCCTCCACGCCGGCGACGCCGGTGGCCGCCCGGAGGCCGACCGCGACCGCCACCGCCTCCTCGTCGTCGAGCAGGAGTGGCGGGAGCTTCGCGCCGACGCCCAGGCGGTAGCGACCGCCCGGGCCGCGGACCGCGTCGACCGGGTAGCCGAGCTCCCGGAGGCGGGCGATGTCGTTGCGGATCGTCCGGTCGGACACGCCGAGACGAGTGGCGAGCTCGGCGCCGGACCAGTCGGCCCGGCTCTGCAGGAGGGACAGCAGCGCCAGGGTGCGGGTCGCGGTTTCCCCCACGATTCCTCCTGCAGCGCCGATGATTCCGGAATCATATCTTCCGGAATGGCTCCTAGCGTCGTGACCACGAGATCGACACCACGACATGAGGAGCCCGTCATGACCGACACGTCCGACACCACCATCCGCGCCTTCACCGTCGAGATCCCCCAGGCCGACCTCGACGACCTGCGCCGTCGCCTCGAGCACACGCGGTTCGCCCCGGCCGCGCCCGGCGACTCGTGGGACTACGGCACCCCGACGGCGTACCTGCGCGACATGGTCGAGCGCTGGAAGCAGTTCGACTGGCGGGCCGTCGAGGAGCGGGTCAACGCCCACCCCAACTTCCTGACCGAGCTCGACGGGCAGACGATCCACTTCGTGCACGTGCGGTCGGCGGTGCCCGGCGCGCGGGCGCTGCTGCTGTCGCACACCTACCCGGGGTCGTTCCTCGAGTTCCTGCCGCTGGTCGGCCCGCTCACCGACCCCGAGTCGTACGGCGGTCGGGCCGAGGACGCCTTCGACGTCGTCGTCCCGTCGTTGCCCGGCTTCGGCTTCTCGACGCCGGTCGACGGCGTCTGGTCGATGGATCGCGTCGCCCGCACCTGGGACGCGCTGATGCGGCGGCTCGGCTACCCGTCGTACGGCGTGCACGGCTCGGACGCCGGCGCCCTGGTCGGTCGAGAGCTGGCGATCCTCGACCCGGAGGGGTTCCTCGGGGCGCACGTGCTCCAGCTGTTCTCCTTCCCCTCGGGCGACCCGGCCGAGTTCGAGGACTTCGGGCCGAAGGAGTACGCGGCCCTGGAGCACATGCAGTGGTTCCAGTCCGTCGGCGGCTACAACGCGATGAACGGTTCGCGCCCGCAAACCGTGGCCGCCGGCCTCTCCGACAGCCCAGTCGGGCAGCTCGCCTACTCCGAGCTGTTCGAGAGCTTCGGCAACGGCACCTCGCTCGTCACGCCCGAGCAGGTGCTGGAGCAGGTGTCGCTGTACTGGCTGACCAACACCGCGGCCGGCTCGGTCCGCTACCACTACGAGGAGTCGCACGCCCAGCGCGAGCCGGTGGTGAGCTCGGGTCGGCTGGGGGTCGCGGTCTTCCGCGACGACTTCCAGACCATCAGGTCGCTGGCCGAGCGCGACAACGCCAACATCCAGCACTGGTCGGAGTTCGACCGGGGTGGGCACTTCGCGGTCCTGGAGAACCCGGAGGCCGTGGTCGCCGACCTGCGGGTGTTCTTCGGCGTGCCCGCCGGCGGGTCGGTCAGGGCTTGATGCCCGGGCGCAGTGCGACGGCTGTCTCGCCGACCCTCGTCGAAACGAACAAGTCCCGGCGCATGGTTGTCGTATGGCCGTGCGCCCGTTCGTGGTAGGGACAGTGGAACGCCCACCGCTGCCGTCGAAACCTGCTCGGAGAGGACGCACATGCCACACAGGGAGTCGGTCGCACGCCTGCTGTATGACCTGATCGAGCCGATCTGCCTGGTCAACTTCTTCTCCGACGAGCCCAACGACGCGATGGCGGCGCTGGGCTTCGACAACTACTGGGACGGCTACTTCGCCGGGCGATCCGCGCCGCTGGGCCGGGTGCCGGCCGAGGTGGTGCAGGCGGCGTTCTACAACTTCGCCGAGGGCGAGGTAGCCCGCCACATCCCGAAGGTCTGGGAGACGACCACCCCCGAAGCGGCGCAGGCGGCGCGTCAACGGGGCTGCGTCGCGGCGCTGCGGCGGATCCTGGGCGACCTGGTCGAGACGCCCGGGCTCGCGCGCACCGGCGAGCTCCTCGCTCGGGCGTCGACCAGCGCTCCGACCGAAGGACGAGTGATGTACGCCGGCCTCCGGGCGCTCCCGATGCCCCGGGAGCCGGTGGCCCGGCTCTGGCACGCGGCCAACATGCTTCGCGAGCACCGGGGAGACGGGCACGTCGTCGCCCTGGTCTCCGAGGAGATCGGCGGGACCGAGGCGCATGTGCTCAGCGCCCTGTCCGTGGGCATCTACCCGGCGGAGTCGTTCGGGCGGATCCATCACCGGCCGAAGGCCGAGCTGGTCGCGGTGATGGACGGCCTGCGTGACCGTGGCCTGCTCGACTCCGCCGGACGCTTCACCGAGGCCGGGCGCGCGACCAAGAGCCGGATCGAGGCTCTCACCGACGCTCTGGCAGAGGCGCCCTACCGTGGGCTGGACTCCGAGGGGCTCGACCAGCTGATCGCGGCACTCGAGCCCCTCAGCCAACGGCTCCGGGCGACCGGCTCGAGCTAGGTGGGACGCCTCGTGCGAGAGCCCGATGCCATCTTCGCCGATCCGCGACAAGCCGTCCTGTACGACGTGTTCGACGACGACCGGTCCGACCTCGACGCCTACGTGGCGATCATCGAGGAGCTCGGAGCCCGACGCGTCCTCGACGTCGGCTGCGGCACCGGATCGCTCGCCAACCGCCTGACCGCGATGGGACTCGCCGTCGTGGCGGTCGACCCCGCCGGAGCATCACTCGAGGTAGCGAGAAGCAAGCCGCATGCCGACCGGGTCACCTGGGTCCACGGCGAGGGCACCGCGGTCGCCGAGCTCGGCTTGACCGCGGACGTCGCGGTGATGACCGGCAACACCGCCCAGGTGTTCGTCTCCGACGAGGACTGGCACGACACGCTCGGCGCGATCGCGAGGTGCCTGCGCGCCGGCGGTTGGTTCGTCTTCGAGACCCGGCGACCCGAAGCCCGTGATTGGGAGCACTGGGACGTCGCGCCGACCGAGGTCGCCCTCCCGGACGGCCGCACCGCCGTCGTGGCACGCACCGTGACGGAGGTGTCCCTCCCGGTCGTCACCTTCGAGGGGTCGACCACCATCGACGGCGAGGTCCTGCGCTCGACCTCCACGCTCCGGTTCCGCGAGCGGCAGGAGATCGAGCAGGACCTGGCAGCGCACGGCCTCAGCGTGGCCGGCGTGCGGGACGCGCCCGACCGTCCGGGCAAGGAGCACGTGTTCCTCACCCGCCGGTCCGTCCACCCGACCAGATGGACGCCGCCCTCAGTTCGAGCTCCAGCAGGAGGCGGTCAGCCGCGTTGGACAGATCCACGCCCGCCGTCAGCTCCACGCGCTTGAGCCGCTGCCTCAGCGTGTTCGGATGGATGCTGAGCTCTGCCGCCGTCGCGCCCGTGTTGAGGTTGGACCTGAGGTAGGTGGCGATGGTGTGGGCCAGCTCGTCGCCGTCGACGTACTTCGACGTGGCCAAGGCCTCGATCCGCTCCTGCGTCAACAAGCCGTTGCCCTTCAGCACCCTGACCACCTGGGCGAGCGCGACCTCGGCGCGGTGCGCCTCGTAGGTCCGGATCTGGCGGTCGTCGTCCACGGGGATCTCGGCCAGCAGCGCATCGCACGCCTCCCTCATCGAGGGCAGCTCCTCGGCCGCATGACCCACCGGACCGACGGCCACTCTGACGGCGAGGTTGTACGCCGCGAGGGTGGCCGACGTCCGGGTGGCCCAGGCCTCCAGGTCGGCCTTCGGCCGCACCTCCAGCATGACCACGTAGAGGATGTCGGGCGTATCGAGGATCCGCGAACCGCGTCCGACGGTGGCGGCCTCGAGCTGCACGGTGGTGGCGGCGCGCGCCAGGGCCGGCCCGCTGTGGCCGGGTCGGCGGACCTGGATCGCCCCGAGCGCCCAGGTGTGGACACTGTCGAGGCCGAGCGCCGTCGCCAGGGTCCGCGGCGACTCGCGCGACTCCGACAGGCCGAGCAGTCGACTCAGGAGACTGCGATCCCGGTTGCGGATCCGGCTGCGCTGTCCGATCATCCCGGCCGCCACCACGCCGGCGGCGCGCAACAGCTGACGTGCTCTCGGGGCGAACGCGTCGACCCCCTGTTGGACCCAGATGACGCCCACGTAGTGACCCTCGTAGGGATCGATGAGGCCGATGCCGAGGCGGGGCATGGTGGACACCGTCCCGGGCAGCTCGACGAGCTCCCCGCGCCGGAGTGCGTCCCACAAGCCCATCGACCTGATCTGCTCCAAGTGGCCCGGAGGTGCCGCTCTCCCGAGCACCGAGGCCCGCCGCAGCTCGTCCGCGTGCTCGTCGAGCGGGGAGAACGCGAGGACCCGCGTATGCGCGTCGTCGATGGTCACGTAGCCGCGCACCTGCGTCGAGAGCGAGATGGCGAGGTCGAAGAGGTCGCCCTGCGACGAGGCATCCATGTCGTCGGCCCCCGCGGTGTCAGCGCGCGTGGACGACGTGGCGCGGATCAGGCTCGTGATCAGCCCGTGGAGCTGGCTCCAGGTGACGTCCTCCCTGACCACGCCGACCGGGACCGAGCTCTGCCGCGCCACGGACTCCCAGCCGAGGTTGTCGTCGGTCTTGACGATGACCAGCGCCGGCCGCCTGGACCTCAGGTCGCCCACCACACCCCTGGTGGCGTCCAGGCTGGCGAGTAGCAGGAGGACCTCGTCGGAGCGGTCCGTGGGATCGCCATGGAGCTCGGTCGGGTCGATCACCGCGCAGGTGCTGACCTCTCGCGCGGCAACGGCGCACCCCGGCAGCACCCGGACCACGTCCCCGAGGCGCTCCACGACATCGGTCAGCAGTGGCACGTCGTCGGCTCCTGTCGCCGGTGGACCAGTGGGATCGCACTGGCTGTGTGGCAATCTACAGTGCATTTGCATGGCGTTGTGGGGTTGGCTGATTACTACACTCACGGCCAGCCCATCCCCCACAGCTAGGGAGTCAGATGTCACTACCCCACAGGCGCATCCTCGCGGGACTCTGCGCTGCCACCACCCTGCTTGCGTTGGCCGGGTGCGGCGACTCGAGTGATAGCTCGGCCGACTCGGGGGACACGGGGTCCGGCGACGGCGCCGGTTCCACGTCCGAGGAGTTCACCATCCCGCAGCAGACCGGCGCCCCACCGTGGGCCTACACCGACGACGCCGGAGAGTCGATCGGCATGCTGCCCGACCTGTCCCTCGCCGTCGGCCCACCCATGGGCGTCGAGATCGTCAACGAGCAGACGACCTGGGAGAACTCGCTCCTGGGCCTCGAGTCCGGCAAGTACGTGTTCGTCCCGGGCGCCGACGCGACGCCGGAGCGACTGGAGAAGTTCGACTTCGTGATCACGATGAAGGACGGCTACAGCTTCGAGGTGCCCGCCGGCAGTCCCGAGATCGGTCCGGAGATGACCGATCTCTGCGGCCTGACCATCGGGCTGGTGACGGGGTCGAGCCCGATCCCGACCCTCGAGCAGCAGTCGAAAGACTGCGAGGCCGACGGTCAGGACCCCATCGACCTCAAGACCTTCCCCGACTGGGCCAGCGGTGAGCTGGCAGCCCAGAGCGGACAGATCGACGCGGCGACCAACACGCTCAGCTCGATCGCCTACCAGGCTCAGCAGAACCCTGGGAAGTGGGCCGTCACCGGGCCGGTGTTCCAGGAGACCGAGGTCGGCTTCGCGGTACAGAAGGGCAGCGAGTGGGGTCCGAAGCTCGTCGACGCCGTCAACGAGATCATCGCGGACGGCTCCTACGCGGCCATCTTCGACACCTACGGCACCACCGGAATGATGATCGAAGAGTCGCGTCTGGTCACCGAGTGAGCGATCCGTTCGTGTCGGACGCTTCACGAGCGGAGCGGTGGCGCACCGAGGCAACCCGGCTCGGTGCGTCGCCGCATCACCCGCCGAACCACGCCGTTCGCAACGCACTCGGCGTCGTCCTCCTGCTGGCGGCGGCGCTGGTGGTCGTCGACCTGGTGCGCCGGCCCGCCCTCGACTGGTCCGTCGTGTGGGAGTACATGTTCCACCCCTTGGTGCTGACCGGCATTCGCAACACCTTGGTGCTGACCGTGCTGTCGATGGCACTCGCGCTGGTCATCTCGGTGCTGCTGGCCAACATGCGGCTGTCGCCCAATCCGTTGCTGCGCGTGATCGCCGGCGTATACGTCTGGTTCTTCCGATCGATCCCGCTGCTCGTGCTGCTCATCTTGTGGTTCAACATCGCGATCGTCTATCCGCGGGTGGTGCTCGGCATCCCCTTCGGACCTGAGTGGTGGGCCACCGACACCCGCAACGTGATCAGCGGGTTCTGGGCAGCGGTCCTCGCCTTCGGCCTGCAGCAGGGGGCCTACACCTCCGAGATCATCCGCGCCTCGCTGCTCGCCATCCCGACCGGACAGCGAGAGGCGGCGGCCGCCCTGGGGATGACGAAGGTCCGCACGTTCTACCGGATCATCTTTCCCCAGGCGATGAGGATCGCGGTCCCGCCCATCAGCAACGACACCATCAACCTGTTGAAGGCGACCTCCCTGGCGGCGTTCATCGCTGTGCCCGACCTGCTGTACACCGTCCAGACGATCTACAACCGCACCTACCAGATCATCCCCCTGCTCCTCGTCGCGACCATCTGGTACACGGTGTTCGTCAGCCTCCTGTCCTACGGCCAGTACCACCTCGAGCGCGCGTTGCGGCGCGAGCGCGTCGGGAGGTCACGATGACGACGATCCCGCTCCTGGCCGCCGTCAACATCTCCAAGTGGTTCGGGCAGCATCGCGTGCTCAACTCGGTCTCCTTCGAGGTCAACGCGGGCGAGGCCATCTGCATCCTCGGCCCCTCGGGCAGTGGGAAGAGCACGCTCCTGCGATGCCTGAACATGCTCGAGCGCCCCAACCAGGGCGCAGTCCTGCTCAACGGGGACCTGATGGGCTACACCACCCACCGCGACGGAATGCGCGAGCTGCCCGACCGACTGGAGGCACGCCAGCGGCAGCGACTCGGGATGGTCTTCCAGCAGTTCAACCTCTTCCCGCACCTCACGGTGCTGGAAAACCTCACCGAAGCCCCCATCGGCGTCCAGAAGCGGGAGAAGGGCATCGTCAAGCAGGAGGCGCTCGCGCTCCTGGAGCGGGTCGGCATGTCGCCGAAGGTGCACGCCTTCCCGGCGCAGCTGTCGGGCGGGCAGCAACAGCGGGTCGCCATCGCCCGTGCTCTCGCGATGAAGCCCGAGGTCCTGCTCTTCGACGAGCCCACCAGCGCGTTGGACCCGGAGATGGTCAACGAGGTGCTCCAAGTCATCCGCGACCTGGTGAGCGGAGGCATGACGTCAGTCATCGTCACCCACGAAGTGGGCTTCGCGCGCGAGGTGTGCGACCGGTTCCTCTTCCTCGAGGAGGGGGAGCTGCTCGAGGAGGGCCCCTCCTCGAACCTCAACCAGAACGCCGTCCATCCACGCACTCGCGCGTTCCTCGAGAAGGTCCTCTAGAGAAGGCACCACATGAGAGCCACAACCAGCGGCGGCCCGTCCGTCGCGATCATCGGCGCTGGCTTCGGCGGCATCGCCATGGGCGCCCGCCTGATCAAGGCAGGCATCACTGACTTCACCATCTTCGACTCGTGGGGCGACGTGGGTGGCACCTGGCTCCACAACACCTACCCAGGTGCCGCCGTCGACACTCCGTCCCACATGTACTCCTTCTCCTTCCGGCGGCACGAGTGGTCCAGCAAGTACGCGACCCAGGCCGAGCTGCTCGACTATCTGAGGGCGACCGCGAAGGAATGTGGGCTGGAGCCGCATCTGCAGCTCAACACCGAGATCACACAGGTGCACTGGGACGACCGCACCAGGAGGCACCGGGTCGTGGCTGCCGACGGTCGCGAGTGGACGTTCGACGTGGTGGTGTCGGCCGTCGGGATCCTCAACATCCCCATGATCCCCACCTGGGAGGGGCGGGAGGAGTACGGCGGCACTGTAGTGCACACCGCGCGGTGGGACCCCTCGATCGAATGGGCCGGCAAGCGGGTGGCCGTCGTCGGGACCGGCTCCTCGGCGGCTCAGGTCATCCCTGCCATGGCTCCCGACAGCGCTGCCCTGACCGTCTTCATGCGGCAACCGGTCTGGGTCGACGAGAAGGACGAGCACACCTTCACCAGCGAGGAGCGGCGCCGATACTCCACCTGGTGGGGCTATCACCGCGAGCGCTACAAGGTCTACGTGGCCAACGAACGCAACTGGCTGGGAGGACGTGTCGCGGTCCCCGGCTCACGGGTCGACCGGCAGGCGATCGCACGATGCTCGGCACACATGCGCCGTCAGATCGCCGACCCCGACCTCCTCCGCACCCTGACCCCCCGCGGCCCCTACATGGCCAAGCGCCCCGTCCGAAGTGCCGAGTACCTCCCGGCCCTCCAACGGGATAACGTCAGGCTCGTGCCCCGGGCGGTCGAGCGGTTCTACGAGGAGGGGCTCATCGACAGCGCGGGCGAGAAGCACCCGGTCGACATCGTCGTGACGGCGACCGGCTTCCGCCCCGCCGAATACATCTTCGGCATCGACGTCACCGGACGCGCTGGTGCCAACCTCCACGACACCTGGGGCACCAACCCCCAGGCGTTCCTCGGCGTCGACTACCCCGGCTTCCCGAACTTCTTCATGCTGCTCGGGCCGAACTCCAACTACTACGCCATCGTGTTCAACCTGGAACGCCAGGCCGACTTCGTCGCCCGGGTCCTGCGCCACATGAGGCGCAGTGGGAGCGATGTCGCCGAGGTCCGGACCGGGTACTTCCGCACCTTCAACCGTTGGCTCACCAAGCGCCTGGCCCGGTCGTCGTTCGCGGCCGGAGAGAACTACTTCCGATCGGCCTCCGGGACCGTCGTGACGCAGTGGCCCGAGGGTGCGGCGCCGTTCTGGCTGCTCACCAAGCTGCTCGCCATCCCGTCCACCCGGTTCACGACCGCCCGGCGCGACGCTGCCGCGGCGAATCCGGGCGCCGACGCGGCCCTCGCACACCCTCACGACGTCACATGACGATCGCGCGAGCAGCGAACGGAGCGCCATGCGGGCCCTGGTGAAGTCTCGCCCGGGACCGGGCCTGGAGCTCCTGGACGTGCCCGAGCCGGAGCCCGGGCCGCACGACGTGAAGATCCGGGTGCTGCGCGCCGGCCTGTGTGGCACGGACCTGCACCTCTACGACTGGGACGACTGGGCGGCGGCCACCGTCCGGTCACCCCTCGTGATCGGCCACGAGTTCTCCGGCACGGTGGTCGCCGTCGGCGACGACGTCGACCACGTGCAGGTCGGCCAGCTCGTGTCGGGCGAGGGGCACATCGTGTGCCACCACTGCCGCAACTGCCGGGCCGGCCGGCGGCACCTCTGCATCAACACCGTGGGCATCGGGGTCAACCGCGACGGCGCCTTCGCGGAGTATGTCGTGATCCCCGGCAGCAACGTGTGGGTGCAGCCACCCGACCTCGACCCCGAGCTCGGCGCCCTGTTCGACCCGTTCGGCAACGCCACCCACACGGCGCTGTCCTTCCCGATCGCGGGCGAGGACGTCGTGATCACCGGCGCCGGGCCGATCGGGGTGATGGCGACGGCCATCACCCGTCATGTCGGTGCCCGGTTCGTCGTGGTCACCGACATCAGCGACGTCAGACTCGACCTGGCCCGCGCTGCCGGTGCGGATCTCGCGATCAACCCCCGCGACACCTCGCTGAGCGACGCCATGACCCGCCTCGGCATGAAGGAGGGCTTCGACATCGGCCTTGAGATGTCCGGCGCCCCTGCCGCCGTGTCCGAGATGCTGGCCACGATGAACCATGGCGGTCGGGTGGCCATGCTGGGCCTCCCCCACGGCGACTACGTCATCGACTGGGGTCGCGTGATCACGCGCATGCTCACGATCAAGGGCATCTATGGCCGGGAGATGTTCGACACCTGGTACGCCATGAGCTCGATGCTCCAGTCGTCGGCGGCGATGCGCGAGGCACTGCACTCGGTCATCACGCACCGCTTCCCCGTCGAGCAGTGGCAGGACGCCTTCACCACGATCCGCTCCGGCCTGTGCGGCAAGGTGATCCTGGACTGGAGTTGAACCATGCAGGCCTGAGGCGCGCCGCGTGCGGCCTCGCTGCACAAGGAGGACCAGATGGACGACGACACGTTGGCCCGGCTGCGCACCACGCTGGACGAGATCGAGGCTGCGGGGCTGACCAAGCACGAGCGTCGGCTGACGTCGCCCCAGGCGGCGCACATCACGACGACCTCGGGCGCCGCTCTCAACTTCTGCGCCAACAACTACCTCGGCCTGGCCGACCACCCCGACGTCGTGGCGGCGGCGCGCGAGGCGTTGGACGAGTGGGGCTTCGGCATGGCGAGCGTCCGGTTCATCTGCGGCACCCAGGAGCTGCACAAGCGGCTCGAGGACGCGCTCAGCGACTTCCTCGGCACAGAGGACACCATCTTGTTCTCGTCGTGCTTCGACGCCAACGGCGGCGTGTTCGAGACGCTCTTCGACGCCGAGGACGCGATCATCTCCGACGAGCTCAACCATGCCTCGCTGATCGACGGCATCAGGCTCTCCAAGGCGCAACGCCTCCGCTATCGCAACGCCGACATGGCCGACCTGGAGGCACAGCTCCAGGCGGCATCCTCGGCCCGGAGCCGGTGCATCGTCACCGACGGCGTGTTCTCGATGGACGGCTACCTGGCCCCCCTCGACGAGATCTGCGACCTCGCCGACCGCTACCACGCCCTGGTGCTGGTCGACGACTCCCATGCCGTGGGGTTCGTCGGCGAGGGCGGGAGGGGCACCCCAGAGCACTTCGGCGTCGCCGATCGGGTCGACATCCTGACGGGGACCCTGGGCAAGGCGCTCGGCGGAGCATCGGGTGGATACGTCAGTGCAAGCGCCGAGATCGTCGAGCTGCTGAGACAGCGGGCCCGGCCCTACCTCTTCTCCAATGCCGTAGCGCCGACCGTGGCTGCGGGATCGCTGAAGGCGCTCGAGATCGCGAGGACCTCCCACGTCGCGCGCGACACCTTGCGTCGCAACACGGCTCTGTTCCGCGAGCAGATGACCGCCGCGGGCTTCCCACTGCTGCCTGGCGAGCACCCGATCACGCCCGTGATGTTCCCCGGCGACGACGGCGCGCGGACCGCTGCGGAGGTGGCCGACCGGATGCTCGCCAACGGCGTCTACGTCATCGCCTTCTCGTTCCCGGTGGTGCCCCGCGGCCGGGCTCGAATCCGGGTGCAGCTCTCGGCGGCCCACTCCGAGGCCGACGTGAGCCGATGCGTGGACGCCTTCGTCGCGGCCCGCCCGTCCTGACCGTCGGCCGACTCGACAAGCCGGCGCGGCGGCGTACTGTCGTGGGTGAGCGCCGACGGGGGTCGGGATGGCCTCGCCGGGTGCACATCTTCCATTCGATCTCGGATGTGCGACGGAGGTGGTCCCGTGTCTGCTCGGTCCCGTCAACCCTCGCCGGTCGCGTTCGGAGCGTTGGGGCTCCTCCTGTTCGCCGCCGGCTACGCCGTGGTCGGCTGCAGTGACGGCGGCAGTGGTGCCGACGAGTGCCGGTATGAGAACGGCAGGACCTACATGGAGGAGGTCAACCACTGCAACACCATGCGAGACCAGGGTGTCCAGTGCATCGTCCCCGCTCCGCCGGTCTGCTAGGAGGTGACGACGACCACCTTGCCGAGCGCCCGACCCTGTCCCACGTGAGCGAGGGCGTCCGGCACCTCGTCGAGCGCGAACGTGCGGTCGATGTGAAGGGCAACCTCCCCCGCGACGCACAGCTCGACCAGCGGTTCGAAGTGGGCGGGACCCTCCTTGACGACGAGCACTCCCAGCGAACGTCCGCTGAGTCGACCGACCGCCCAGCCGAGCGTGACCACCCGCAGGAGTGCCCGCACCGACCCTCCCACGCATCGGTAGGTGCCATGGGGTGCCAGCGCCCGCCGATAGGCGAAGACCGACCGGTGCGCGACCAGGTCGAGGATCAGGTCATGGGGCTGGGTCGTGCGCGTGAAGTCGTCCCGGGTGTAGTCGACCACCTCGTCCGCGCCCACGGCCCGCATGAACTCCTGCTTGGCGGCGTTGTCCACCCCGGTCACGTGGGCGCCGAGCCGCTTGGCCAGCTGGATGGCAAACGCTCCTGACCCGCCACCGGCGCCGTTGACGAGCACCCGGCTGCCGGCGACGACGCTCCGCGTCCCTCGCAGGGCGATCGCGCCCGCCTGCGGGATGGTCGACGCCTCGGCGAAGCTCAGCCGATCCGGCTTGGTAGCCATCGCGGACTCGGGGGCCACCGCATACTCCGCGAAGCCCCCCATCAACGCCAGGTTGTCGCCGTACACCTCGTCGCCCGGGCGGAACCGACGGACTCCCGCGCCGACCTCCTCCACCACCCCTGCGATGTCCGAGCCGAGGATCCGGCGAGCCGGATGGAGCGGCCCGCCGAGGCGGGCGTACGCCGGAGAGCCGCGCAGCCCCTCCCAGTCGCTGAGGTTCACCGACGTGGCCGCGACCTTGACCAGCACCTGCCCCTTGCCGGGCACCGGCACCGGGACGTCCTCGACGCGCAACTCGTCGGGTCCGCCGTACCGGTCGCGGACGACCGCCCTCACGCGGGTCCCTGCCTCGCCGTGCGTCTGGCCACGGCGGCAACCTATCCCGGCTCGACCAACGAAAGGAGGTCGGTGGTCGAGCCGCCGCGAGGGACGAGCGTCGTGTCGAGACCCGGTGAGCCGCTAGTGCCGCGTCGGCGGCAGGTCGAAGTCGTCGTTGCTCATCGAGAGCAGCCGTGCGCTCACGGCGACACACCCGATGGCGAGCACCACCAGGCCGGCGCCGTGGACGACGTGCCCGAAGCCGGAGATGAAGATGTGGGTGGCTCCCCCGAGCCCGACGAGTGCGGCCGCCCAGCCCGGGACCGCCCGGCTCCGCCACAGCGCGAGCCCGACGAGGATCGAGCCGAAGACGATGGCGACGAGGAAGCCCGCGATGCCGACACTCGACCTCGCGTCGGCGGCGGCGTCGTCGATGAAGCCGCCGACCAGCACCGGGTCATGGGCGTGCTGGGCCGCGACCCAGGCGAGGGCGTCGGTGGAGGCGTTGAGCGGCAGCACCATCAGGAAGCCGCCACCCATCAGGACCGCGGCCGCGGTCGCCAGGCGGGGCGCGCCACGACGTGACACCAGGACCATCGCGACGATCGACGGGACGACGAGGACGACGAACAGCGCGTCGAGCCACTGGAGATAGCGGTGGAGGTCGTGGTCCAGGTTGTAGCGGATCTGGTCAGTGGTGTGCTCGAACGGCGCCTGCACGACGTACTGGATCCCCTTGGCCAGCCACGGGATCGGCACGACCATCGCCAGCAGCACCCGCCAGAAGCCCCGCGCGTCGTGCACATTCACGCTCGCAGGGCTCTCGATGCTGGTGGTCATGCGACCACGGCCCGACGGCTGCTGGGCCTGGCGACCGCTCCGAGCACGATGCCCAGCGCCGAGAGGACGAGACCCAGAGGCCAGCCCTCGAGCCCCGCGAAGGCGCCGACGACTGCGCAGACCAGGTTCGCCGCGCCCACCGCGACGACTGCGCCGGCGCCCCAGGGCTTGCCGGAGACGAAGCCGAAGACGCTGACCACTGCAGCGACGGCGAGCGCCGGGCCGAGGACCCTCAGTCCGGCGTTCTCTTGGAGGACGAGCCCCGCGTTTGCCAAGCCCATGAGGAGCGTGACCGCGACTGCGGCCCATTTCGCGACTGCCATGACGGTGACCTTTCGTGGAGTGGAATCAGGTGTCTCCACGCTCGCCTGCTCGACCCACCCACTCCCAGAGCGCCCGATCACGACGTCCGGGAAGAGTTCCCGGCTGGGCCGGGATGGATGGCGTTGCACCCTGCCGGTTCGGCATCCTCGAGACATCGAGACCTACGCACCGTCCTTCACGACACGCCACGCGAGCGGGCTTGCGGCGACCCTGCTCGTGTTGTCCGTCGCGGCTGCCGCGGGAGCGTTCTGGGTGGCGCGCACCGGAGCCGCGGCCGGAGACCTTCTCTACGACCCGCTGACCACGGCGTCCGAGCTGCTCTGCTTCGGGATCGTCGGCGCTGTCCTCATCGCCCGCCGGCCGGACCTCCCCTTCGGCTGGGTGCTCGGGCTGGGCGCCCTCGCCGACATCGCGCTGGTGGGGATCGGGGTGCCGTCACTGGCCCTCGCTCTCGAGGGACGAGGCGGCCAGCTCGCCGCCTGGGGCGTGGGCCTCGGCGTGCTCCAGTGGGTGCCGATCGCGCTGGTGGGGATCGTCAACGTGAGGTTCCCGTCCGGTCGCCCCTCGACTCGGCTCGGGCGCTGGCTGGACCGCGCACTCTGCTACGGCATCCCGATCGCGCTCGTCGGCAACTACCTCGGTGACAGCGTCACGACCGATCTCGGCACCCTCGCAGAGTCCCTGCAGGAGCGCCGGTTCTTCGACGACACGTGGGTGACCCCGGTCGGCAACGCCTCCCTCGCCCTCATCCCGCTGCTGATCCTGCTCGGGATCCTGGCTGGGATCGGCGTGATCATCCGCTGCGTGAAGGCCACTGGCATCGAGCGCCAGCAGCTGCAGTGGCGGGCCGCCGGAGCAGCGGTGTCGCTGCTGCTGTTCCCGTTCGCCGTGACCGGAGCAGACCTGAGCGCGGCCGCCAGCATCCTCGAGCCCGTCGTCTTCGTCTCGACGCTGCTGATCCCGGTGCTGCGCTACCAGCTCTGGTCCGGCGATCCCGCTCCCCGCCGCCGTCGCGTCGGACCCCTCGTCTCCCGGCGCCTGCTCGTGGAGGCCCAGGAGGAGGAACGCCGCCGCCTGCGGCGCGACCTGCACGACGGCCTCGGTCCCTTGCTCACGGGCTTGCAGCTCAACCTCGATGCCGCCCAGGCCCAGCTCGGCACCGATCCCGACAAGGCCCAGGAGCACCTGGCGACCGCCCGCGAGGCCTCAGCCGAGGTGATCAACGACCTCCGCGGCCTGGTGCACGGCCTGCGACCCCCCGCGCTCGACGAACTGGGGCTCAACGACTCGCTCCGGCTCCACCTCGCCGGCCTGGTCGCGGAGTCGAGCCTCGAGGTCGCCTTCGAGGCCGACGAGAAGCTCGACCTCCCTGCGGCCGTCGAGGTGGCGGCGTACCGGACCGCCACCGAGGCGGTCACCAACGTGCTGCACCACAGCACGGCGCGGCACTGCCACGTGCGGATCGCCAGGGAGGGAGCGGAGATCGTGCTCACCGTCGACGACGACGGCCAGGTGGTGGACACGTGGCATCCGGGGGTCGGGCTGGCGTCGATGCGGGAGCGTGCCATCGAGCTGGGCGGCTCGTTCCTGGCGAGCTCGGGTCCAGCGGGGTTCCACATCAAGGTGACCTACCCGAGGAAGTGACATGACGACCGTGGTCCTCGTCGACGACCACCCGCTGGTCCGCCAGGGCATGCGGGCGGTGATCGATGCCCATGCCGACATCGAGGTCGTCGGCGAGGCGTCCAACGGCGCCGAGGCCGTGCGCGTGTGCCTGGCCGCGTCGCCCGACGTGGTGCTGATGGATCTGCGGATGCCGGAGCTCAACGGCATCGAGGCGACCAGACAGATCCGGACGAGGAGTCCCTCGACCTCCGTCCTCGTGCTGACCATGTACGACGACGACGCCATGGTGTTCGAGGCGGTCGCGGCGGGGGCGTCCGGCTATCTGCTCAAGGGCTCGGACGGCGAGGACATCGTGGCTGCCGTCCGGTCGGCCGCGCAGGGACAGGCCGTCTTCGGCGCCGCTCTCGCCGAGCGCCTGCAGACCTGGTTCGGCCGGCCACGGACGAAGGCGCGGCCGTTCCCCGAGCTGACCGACCGCGAACGCGAGATCCTCGACGGGGTGGCCCGGGGGCTGACGAACGCCGAGATCGGCGCAGCCCTGTTCCTCTCGCCCAAGACCGTGGCCAACAACGTCTCGAGGATCCTCGACAAGCTCCAGGTGGCGCACCGGGCAGGCGCCATGATCAAGGCCCGTGAAGCGGGCCTGGGTGACGACTCTTCCGCTGGTTAGAGGGACAGGTCGTCGCGGAACTCCTTGAGGATGATGCGTCCGGCTGCCTCGATCAGGGCCAGGTGGGAGAACGCCTGGGGGAAGTTGCCGAGGTGACGGGAGCGCTCGACCTCGAACTCCTCGGCGTACAGGCCGAGCGGGGAGGAGATGCGCAGCAGCCGTTCCATCAGACTCGTCGCCCGGTCCAGGTCACCGATCGCGGTGAGCGCCGAGACCAGCCAGAAGGAGCAGATCAGGAACGTGCCCTCCTCGCCCGAGAGACCGTCGTCGGTCTCCTCCGTGCGGTAGCGCAGCACGTAGCCGTGCTCGGTCAGCTCGTCGGCGATCGCCCGAACCGTGGCGCGGACCCGGTCGTCGGTGCCGGGCAGGAAGCCGTAAAGAGGCGCGAGCAGGGTCGAGGCGTCCAGGGCGTCGGTGTCGTAGTGCTGCCGCAGGACGCCGCGGTCGCTGACGCCGCGGGCGAGGACGTCGGCGCGGATCTCCTCCGCTGTCGCCT
The DNA here is from genome assembly GCA_964542635.1 of uncultured Nocardioides sp. Classification (GTDB taxonomy): domain Bacteria; phylum Actinomycetota; class Actinomycetes; order Propionibacteriales; family Nocardioidaceae; genus Nocardioides. The sequence goes on from CAZIVD010000004.1 coordinate 21,576, forward strand.
GCCACTCGGCCTGGAGCCGGGGCTCGCCGCGGATGCCCGCCAGCTTGGCGGCCCGGTCGAGAGCGACCCAGCTCATCACCTTCGAGGACACGTAGTGCTTCGGCTCTCCCCGGGTCTCCCAGATGCCCTGGTCGGGCTCGCTCCAGGCGGCCGTCGCGCTGGCCGCCTGGGCCTGGATCAGCGGCCAGAGCCGTCGGGGCAGGCGCTGGCTGCGCCGCGTATGGAGCAGCAGCGAGTCCAGGACGGCCCCGAAGACGTCGTTCTGGCGCTGGGTGAACGCCCCGTTGCCGACCCGCACCGGCCGCGCGTCCTCGTAGCCGGAGAGCTCGTCGAGGGTGCGCTCGGTCAGGTCGCGGCGTCCGTCGATGCCGTACATGACCTGCAGGCTGCCGTCGGGATTGGGCTCGAGATCCGCGACGAACCCCATGAACTCGTCGGCCTCCCAGTCGAGGTTCAGGTAGTGCAGCGCCTGCAGCGTGAGGGTCGAGTCCCGCATCCAGGTGTAGCGGTAGTCCCAGTTGCGCTCCCCGCCGGGAGTCTCGGGCAGCGAGGTCGTCAGAGCAGCGACGGTGGCGCCGGTCGGCATGTAGGTCAGGCCCTTGATCGTCAGGGCCGATCGCTCGAGGGGATGCCGGAGCGGATGGTCGGGGACCCGGGCCCGCGCCAGCCAGCCGCGCCAGAACCGCACGGTCGCCTCGATCCGACCGACCGCGTCGTGAGTGTCGTGCGGCGTGGCCAGGCCCTCGGCCCACGAGAGCGCGCAGTACGCCGTGTCGCCGGCGGTGAGCACGTGCCGGGCGCGGGCGGAGCCGCCCTCGATGCCGATCAGCATGTCGGTGGTCAACCGCACGGTCAGGCCCCCACCTGCGGCATCGGCGGCGTGGCCGTCGGCGTCGGCCAGCGACCAGTCGGCCGGGATGCTGCCGTAGTCGAACATCGGCTCGCAGACCAGCTCGACCTCGACCTCACCTTCGAGACACTCGACCGTGCGGACGAGCAGGTGGTCGGCGTCATCGTCGGCCGGTGGCCTGGTGTGCGGGGTTACGGTGTCGGCTCCACGCCGCGGGCCCATCGTGAGCGCGTCGTGGACCACGATCCATCCGCGAGGCGTGTGCCAGGTCGTGCTGAGGACGTTCGTGCCGGGCAGATAGCTGCGGGCCGTGGGCACGTTGATGCCGTAGGGACCGAACCGGAACGACCCGGCTCCTCGGTCCAGCAGGTTGCCGAACACGCTCGGTGAGTCGAACGCCGGGACGCACAGCCAGTCGACGGAGCCGTCCGGGGCGACCAGCGCGCCCGTGTGGCAGTTGGACAGGAACGCGTAGTCGGCGATGGGTGGGAACGGCGACGTCGTCAGGCTCATCGCCGCCACTCTCCCAGGTGACCGCACCCCCGCACCATGCCGCCGGGGTCCCGTGTCCCGACCCAGTCGGAGCTGTCACGTCCTGTGCCACACCACGAGGCCAGACCTGGACACGAGTTGGGACACTCGGTCCGTGGAGCGACGGGACACGATCGTCATCGGGGGCGGGGCGATGGGGTCCGCGACCGCCTGGCACCTGGCTCGGCGCGGCCGGGAGGTCACCCTGCTGGAGCGGTACGGCGAGCGGCACAAGCTCGGCGCCTCGCACGGGCGGACGCGCAACTTCAACGTCGCCTACCCCGACCCGACGTACCAGGCGATGCTGCAGGAGGCCGCCATCTGGTGGCGCGCACTCGAGGACGAGAGCGCCGCCACGCTGCTCGACCTCGTCGGCCAGACCAACCACGGCGCGGGCGTCGAGGTGGGTGCCGCCGAGGAGCTGACCGCCCTCGGGGTCGAGGCCGCGATGCTGGGCGTCGAGGAGGCGCAGGAGCGTTGGCGCGGGATCCGCTTCGACACCCGGGTCCTGTACCTGCCCCAGGCGGGCCGGGTGTATGCCGAGGACGCGGTCGTCGTGCTCCAGCGACGGACCGCCGCCCGGGGCGGCGAGGTGCTGCTGGAGACCCCCGTCGAGGAGCTCCGCATCCGCGAGGACGGACTGGTCGAGGTGGTCACCGGCCCCACGACGTACGTCGCGAGCACCGTGGTGGTCACGGTCGGCGCGTGGACCGACCAGCTCCTCGGCACCCAGGTCGCCCTCCCACGCTTGGTGGTCACCCAGGAGCAGCCCGCGCACTTCGCGATCACCGACCCCGACGCGGTCTGGCCGAGCTACAACCACCTCCCCGCGGCCGGCGATGCGCGCTACGACCACTGGCTCTCTCCTGTCTACGGCATGCTCACGCCCGGCGAGGGCGTCAAGGCGGGCTGGCACGGCACCGGGCCCGTCGTCGATCCGGACGCGCGCTCGTTCGAGCCCGAGCCCGTGCAGCTCGCGGCCTTGCAGAAGTACGCCGCCGACTGGTTGCCCGGCGTCGACCCGCGGGCCTGCGTCCCGATCAGCTGCACCTACACCACGACGCGAGACGAGGACTTCGTGCTCGACCGCACCGGACCGGTGGTGGTGGGCGCGGGCTTCTCCGGCCACGGCTTCAAGTTCGTGCCGACCGTGGGCCGGATCCTCGCCGACCTGGTGGAGGGCAAGGCGCCAGCCCCCGCCCTGTTCCGTCTCGACCGGCCCTAGGACGGCCGCCGCTCCACCGCGAGTCCGACATGCTGGAGCCATGCGCTTCACCGAGCACGAGCTGACGGCGGCGCTCACGGGAGCGGCCAAGGCGATGCTGGCTGCCCAGCGGAAGGACGTCCGCCGTGGGCGCGCGGACGTGGAGACCATCTGGCAGGAGATGGACCGCTTCCAGCGGTTCCAGCTGCTCGACCAGCTCGGCGGGCAGATCCTGCCGGTGCTGGTGGCTCTGCCCGACGTCGAGGTGGCGCCCGGCACGCGGCCGACGTACACCGACGAGCAGGTCAGCCAGACGGTCGCAGGCCTCGTCGGGGATGGTCAGGGCCGGCTGCGTCGGGCCGTCACGATCAAGGCGCGCACCGCGCTGGTGCAGACGGCGCTGCACCACGTGCCGCCGCGCCAGGATCCCGACGCGTTGACCGTGCCCGAGCACGGCTAGCCGAGACTCGGGTCCCGCCAGGTCCAGCGACCGCCGAGGAGCGTGCCGGCCACGGGCATGGCGCGCAGCTCGGCCTCGGACGCCAGGAGCGGGTCCACCTCGGTCACCACGAGGTCCGCGGGCTCGCCGACCTGGAGTCCGCTGCGCACACTCGCCGCGAGCGCGACGTCGACCGGGATCCGCTGCTCGGCGTGCCAGGCCGGCCGGCCGCCACGGCTTCGCGTCGTCGCAGCCGCGATGGTGACCCACGGATCCAAGGTGGCGACGGGACTGTCCGAGCCCAGCCTCAGGTGGGCTCCACCCTCCAGAAGCGACGCCAGGGCGAAGGCGCGGTCGGTCCGTCCGGCCCAGTGCCGGTCCGCGACGTCGCGGTCGTCCATCGCGTGCTCGGGCTGGACCCCGGCGACGATCCCGAGCCGCCCGAAGCGAGCGAAGTCCTCGGAGGCGATCAGCTGGGCGTGCTCGATCGCGCCACCGATGCCGAGCTCCTCGAAGACGTCGAGCACCTCGCGGTTCGCGCGGTCACCGATCGCGTGCACCGCGGCTGCCACGTCGTGGTCGCGGGCGAGCCGCAGCAGCCGCCGCAGCTCCGGCACCGGCACCGTCACCAGGCCGTGCGAGTGCGTGGCGTCCGGGTAGGGGTCCAGGCACAGCGCGGTGCGCGTGTTGAGCGAGCCGTCGAAGACCACCTTGAGGGGTCCGGCGGTGACCAGCCCGAGGTCGTCCAGCACGTCGCCGGTGCGCACCCCGGCCGCGATGGCCTCCTCCAGACGGTCCGGCCAGACCGCAGCCTCGACCCGCAGGGACCGCACGCCCGACGCGACCCGTCGTGGCCACTCGCCGTGGTTGTCCGCGTTCTCGAACTCGAGCACCCCCACGACTCCCCGCGCTGCCGCAGCGTGGGCGACCTCGGCGTACATGTCGGCGGTGAGCTCCGCGGTCTCCTCGCTGTCCCGCAGAGCCTCGATCCAGGGACCCTCACGCACGAGCCCGTAGCGGTCGGGCGTGACGCCCGCCCGCGCAGCGGCCTTGGAGCTGAACCAGGCGCAGTGCAGGTCGCCGCTGACCAGGATCACCGGGGTGTCCCGGGCCACCGAGTCCAGCAATGCCAGGCTCGGCTCGTCGGGCCAGACGCCGTCGCGGAAGCCGTATCCGACGAGCAGCTGATGCGTCGACCCGGTACGGCGGCGCAGCTCGGCCGCGACCAGCTCGAGGGTAGCGGCCGCACTGGTCGCTCCCGTGATGTTGAGGCGTCGGCGCGCCATCACCGTCTGGCGCAGGTGCACGTGGTTGTCCCACATCCCGGGCCCGACGTACCGATCCTTGAGGTCGACGACCTCGGCACCGTCGGCGACGAGCCCCCGGCCCACCGCCGCGATCCGGCCGTCCCGCAGGAGCAGGTCGACCGGCTCCCCGCCGTAGCGTCGTCCGTGGCGCAGCAGCAGTCCGGTCGTCATCGACTGGCCCCGTCTCTCTTCGCCGCATCTGTAGGAGCCCACTCCCGACTGGGGAAGCGCGGCTGGCGACCCTCGGCGAAGGCGCTCAGCCCCTCGCGGGCGTCCGCACTCGTGAACGCCCGCTGTCCATGCAGCGCCTCCGCGTGGAAGGCGGCGTCCTCGGGCAGGTCCGCGAGCTGCCGCACGGAGGAGGTGACCACCTCCTGCGCGGTGCCGCTGCACTCGAGCAGCCGTCGGCCCCATGCCCGAGCCTCCGCCAGCGCCGTGCCGGGGGCGACGACCCGGTTGAGGATCCCGAAGCGAAGCGCGGTCTCGGCGTCGATCTGGTCCCCGCCGAGCATCAGCTCCATCGCCCAGGCCCGCGGGATCTGCCGGACCAGCCGGGTCAGCGTGCCACCGGCCGGTACGACGCCCACCCGCACCTCGGGCAGCCCGAACCGCGCCGCACCGCTCGCCACGCGCAGGTCGGTGGAGAGCAGGATCTCGAGTCCGCCGCCGAGGCACAGGCCCTCGACGGCCCCGATCACGGGCTTGAAGAGGCGACTGTGCTTCTGGTGCGCGCCGTCCCAGTGGGAGATGTCGAACCGGCCCTCGGCGAGCGCGGGGATGGACTCGCGCAGGTCGGCGCCGACGCAGAAGGCCCGCTCCCCCGCGCCGGTGAGCACCACCACGCCCACGGCGGCGTCGTCGCGGGCGCGGTCGAAGGCGGCCGCCAGGTCGTCGTACATCGCCAGGGTCAGGGCGTTCAGCTTGGCCGGTCGGTCCAGGACGATGGTCGCGACGCCGTCCTCGACCTCGAAGGTGACGGCACCCGCCTCAGCTCGAACAGTGGAGGCGCTCATATCGCACCCGCCTGCCGCAAGCGGGCCAGGTCGTCGGGAGCCATGGCGCACAGCCGCTCCAGGATCGCCGCCGTGTCCGCGCCGACATCGGGCGCCAACCCGCGCGGACGGGCGGGCGTGGCGGTCAGCCTGAGCGGGGACCCGGCCATCCGGAGGGGACCGTGACGCGGGTAGTCCACCTCGACCACCATGTCCCGGGCGATGACCTGGCGGTCCTCGACGACCTCGTCGATGCGCTTGATCGCGCTCAGCGGCACCGCGTCCCCCGCCAGCTCCTCGAGCTCGGCCTTGGTGCGCTGGGAGAACCAGTCCTCCACCATCGGCTTGACCACCGATTCGTACGTCGAGGCGTCGAACCGCTTGGCCATGGTGTCCACCCGGGGGTCCGCGGCCTGGGCGGGGTCGCCGAAGATCTCGCAGCTGAGCCGCCAGAACTTGTCGGTGTAGCCCCCGAAGAAGACGAAGCCGTCCTTGCACGGGAACTGGCCGTAGGGCCGCACGAAGGGGTGCTCGTTGCCCAGCGGCTCGGCGACCTTGCCGTCGACGGTGTAGGACACGACGGCGTTCTCGGTCAGGCTGAGCACGCAGTCCTGCTGGGAGATGTCGACGAGCTGGCCCTCGCCGGTCCGCTCGGCGTGACGCAGGGCGGCCAGGGTGCCGATGACGCCGTACAGCGTGGTCGAGACGTCGCCGATGATGGTGCCCACGCGTTGGGGGGCCCGGCCGGGTTCGCCGTTCATCGACCACAGGCCGCCGGTCGCCTGGGCGCTGTTGTCGTACGCCGGCCGGCGGCGGTAGGGCCCTGTCTGCCCGTAGCCCGACAGCGCCGTGTAGACCAGCCGGGGGTTCACCGCGCGCAGGTCCTCGTAGCCCAGGCCGAGCTTGTCCATCGTCCCCGCCCGGAAGTTCTCGACGAGGACGTCCGCCCGGGCGGCCAGCCTGCGGAGCAGGTCCTTGCCCTCCGCGGTCGCCAGGTTAAGGGTCAGCCCCAGCTTGTTGCGGTTGTACTGCGCGAAGAAGGCGCTCAGGCCGTCCTGGTCGCCGTCTCCCTGCAGCATGGGCGGGAAGGTGCGCGTGTAGTCCGGGTCGGCCGGGTGCTCGATCTTGACGACCGTGGCGCCGAGGTCGGCCAGGATCATCGAGCAGAACGGTCCGGCGACGACCCTGGTGATGTCGAGGACGACGAGGCCCTCGAGCGAGCCCGGGGTCGCGCCCTCGACGCGCCCCTCCAGCAGGTCGGCCAGCAGCTCCGCGGTCGTCGTGCTCATGGCCTCAGACCCGCGCCTTCACCCGTGGGTCGAGGACCCCGTTGAGGAGATCGACGACCACGTTCATGAAGACGATGACGAACGCCGAGAAGAGGGTCAGTCCCACGACGAGCTGCAGGTCGCGGGAGCCCACGCCGCCGATGAGGAGGGCACCGAGGCCCTGGACCGAGAAGACCTTCTCCACGATCACCGTGCCGCCCAGCAGGACGCCCAGGTCGAGGCCGAAGATCGTCACGACCGGCAGCAGCGCGTTGCGGACGCCGTGCCGCATCACGACCCGGCGTTCGGGCAGCCCCTTGGCCCGTGCCGTGCGGACGAAGTCCTCCTCGAGGGTCTCGATCATCTGGGCGCGGGTCAGGCGGGCGTAGACCGCCGCCGTCGTGAACGCGAGCGTGCACCACGGCAGCACGAGGTGGCCGAACCAGGCCGCCGGATCCTCAGTGATCGGCACGTAGCCGCCGGTGGGGAGCCACTGGAGGGTGAACCCGAAGACCAGGATCGCCAGCAGGCCGACCAGGTAGACCGGCGCCGATACTCCCGCGATCGCCACCGTCATCACGGCCCTGTCGGCCGCGCGGCCCGGACTCAGCCCGGCCACCACCCCACCACCGACGCCGAGGACCATCCACAGCACGGCGGCCCCGATCGCGATCGAGAGGGTCAGCGGCAGACGGTCCACGAGCAGCTCGGTCACGGGGGCGCTCTGCTGGAAGGAGTAGCCGAAGCACGGTGCCGGGCAGTGGACGGCAGCCGCCCCGGACCCGAAGTCGCGGCCGGCCACGATGCCGACCAGGAAGTTGACCAGCTGCTGGTACCACGGCAGGTCGGTGCCCATGAACGACTCCGCGCGCGCGAGGTTCTCCGGCGTGCAGGGCCGGCCGCAGCTCAGCTGCGCAGGGTTGCCGGGCAGCAGGTAGAAGACTGCGTAGGTGAGGCACGCGATCAGGAAGAGCACGCCCACCATGCCAACCAGGCGGACTCCCAGGAACCGCAGGGTGGTCATCGCCGGAGCCTCCTCGGGTCGAGGGCGTCGCGCAGGCTGTCGCCGAGCACGTTGAAGGCGAGCGTCACGGAGAACAGGGCGACGCCCGGGACGACGAGGTACATCGGGTCGGTCTGCACCCAGGCGATGGCGTCGCCGAGCATGCGCCCCCACGACGGGGTCGGCGGCGTGACCCCCACCCCGAGGAAGGACAGGGCGGCCTCCACCCCGATCAGCAGCGGCACCAGGATCGTCGAGATCACGATGATCGTGGGGGTCACGTTCGGGAGGACATGGCGGGCCATCGCATGCCTCGGCGGGGCCCCCATGGCGATCGACGCGGCGACGAACTCGCGCTCCCGCAGGGAGAGCACCTGCGCGCGGACGATGCGGGAGATCCCGGGCCAGCCGAAGAGCCCGATGATCAGGACCATGAACGCCCAGCGCGGCAGCCACGAGGGGGCGATCGTGGTCAGCGCGATCATGAACACCAGGACCGGGAAGCCGAACATCACATCCACGAACCGGCTGCCCAGGCGGTCGTACCAGCCGCCCACGAAGCCGGTCGTCAGCCCGACCACCACGCCGAGCGAGACGGCCAGCAGGGTCGCGCTGAGCCCGATGAGGAGGGACGTGCGCGCCCCGTAGACCACCATCGCAAACAGGTCGCGACCGGTGAGGGGCTCGACGCCCAGCCAGTGCGACGAGGAGACACCGCCGGCGACCCCGGTCGGCACGCCGTTCTCGTCCAGCGCGCCGACGTCGTAGGTGTAGGGGTCGTGACCGCTGATCCCGGTGAGGACGGGCGCGAAGACCGCGGCCAGCACCCACAGCGCGATCACGGCCGCCGACGCGCAGGCCCAGCGGTCCCGGCGCAGCGTGCGGAGGACGGCCCGGACCCCGGTCTGGCTGACGGGGACGACGTCGAGCTCGGCGCCCGCTGCGATGGTGCTCATGCTGCGGCCCCGTCGGGGTCGTGCTGGGCGCTGAGGGAGCGCCAGGTCTCGCGCCGGGCCTGCTGCTGGTCCGGGTCGGCGATCGGCGCGGCGGCGAGCAACCGGCGTGTGTAGGCGTGGTCCGGCGCGCTCAGCACCCGGGCGGTCGGGCCGTGCTCGACCAGTCGGCCCGCGTGCATCACGCCCACGTGGTGGGCGACCTGCCGGACGACCGCGAGGTCGTGGCTGATGAACAGACAGGCGAAGCCGAACTCCCCCTGCAGCTCGGCCAGGAGCTCGAGCACCCGCGCCTGGACCGAGACGTCGAGCGCGCTCGTCGGCTCGTCGGCGATGAGCAGGTCGGGGCGCAGCGCGACGGCGCGCGCCATCGCCACCCGCTGCCGCTGCCCGCCGGACAGCTGGTGCTGGTAGCGCCGGGCACTGTCGGCCGGCATCCGCACCGCGTCGAGCAGCTCGGCGACCCGGCGCTCCCGGTCCCGCCGCCCCATGGTCCCGGACAGGCGCAGCGGCTCGGCGATCGACTCACCCACCGTCCAGCGCGGGTCCAGCGAGGACGCCGGGTCCTGGAAGACGTAGCCGAGGTCGCGGCGCAGCCTGCGCAGCCGGCGCCGGGACGCCTGCGCGAGGTCCACACCGGACACCGCCAGCCGGCCGGAGCGGACCGGGACCAGGCCGGCCAGGGCCCGGCCGAGCGTGGACTTGCCCGAGCCCGACTCGCCGACCAGGCCGTAGGTCCGGCCCTGGGGGATGGTGAGGCTCACCCCGTCGACGGCCACCACCTGCTGGCGTCTCCGCCCGTCGTACACGATGCGCACGTCGTCGGCCTCGACGGTTGCCGGGCCGAGGTCCTCGGGCGCGGGCTCGTCGGCAGGTCGCACCGGACGCGTGCTCATCGCCTCGAGTCGGGGTACGGCGGTCAGCAGCTCCCGGGTGTAGGCCGAGCTCGGCTCGGCGAAGACCGTCCGCACCGGCGCGGCCTCCTCGATCCGCCCTCCGCGCATGACGGTGACGTCGTCGGCCAGGTCGGCGACGACCCCCATGTCGTGGGTGATGAGCAGGACCGCCGTGCCGGCGCCGCGGTCCCCGCCCGTGCACAGCGAGCGGATCAGCTCGAGGATGCCCGCCTGCACCGTGACGTCGAGGGCCGTGGTCGGCTCGTCCGCGACGAGCGCCACCGGGTCGCAGCTGATCGCCATCGCGATCATGGCCCGCTGCAGCTGCCCGCCCGAGAGCTCGTGCGGGTAGGAGCGGGCCGCCCGGACCGGGTCGTCGAGACCCACCGATCCGAGCAGGTCGAGCACCGCGTCCCGGCTCGCGGCGCGGCCGACCCGCTGGTGGGCGCCGATCGCCTCGGCGACCTGCCACCCGATCCGGTGGACGGGGTTGAAGGCGTTCATCGGCTCCTGGAAGATCGCGCCGATCCTCTTGCCCCGCACGGCACGCAGCCTCTCCGGCGCCGCACCGAGGAGCTCCTCGCCCTCGAGTCGCACGCTCCCCGACACTCGCGCGTACGCCGGCAGGAGGCCCAGCACGGCCATCGCGGTGGCGCTCTTGCCGGAGCCGGACTCCCCCACCAGCGCCCGGACGCGTCCGGGCGCGAGGTCGAAGGCCACATCCTCGACCACGTCCTTGACCCGGCCCTCGCGGTCCGGCCCGGCGCCGGGCTGGTCGCCCGGCACCGGGAACCCGACGCGGAGTCCCGAGACCTCGAGGAGTGGGGTCACTCGCTCAACCACAGGGTCTGGTAGTTCTGGTAGCCCGGGTAGGGGTTGACGAACATGTTCTGCACCTTGCTCCCGGCCAGGAACGAGTTCCGGGCGTAGGTGAGCGGCACGGTGACCGCCTCCTCCATGAGCTGCTGGTCGAGGTCGGCCCACTTCGCCTGCGCGGCCGCCGGGTCGACCTCGGACGTCGCCTCCTCGATCTGCCGGTCGATCTCGGCGTCCGCGAAGCGGGACAGGTTGAAGGCGCCGCCGCCGATCCAGGTCGAGTGGTAGAGCGGCTCGATGTTGCTGGCCGCGCTCGGATAGTCCGGGATCCACCAGCTGAGGATCAGGTCGTAGTCAGGGTCGTCGCCGGTGCCGTCGGTGTACCAGACGCTGCCGTCCAGGGGCTTGAGGTCGACGGTGATCCCGGTCCGCTCGATGGCCTGCTGGAGAGCCTGTCCCTCGGCGGTGGACTTCGGGTCGTTCATCGTCCACAGCGTGAGCGTGAGGTCCTCGCCGCCGGCCTCGGCGAGCAGCTCCTTGGCCTTGTCGACGTCGCCCGTCTCGCCCGCCGGGTAGAGGTCGAACTCCTCGCGCCCGGGGATGCCCGGTGTGATGAGCGTGGTGGCCGGCGACGCGGCCTGCGCCCCGCCGGCGGCCAGCACCAGCGACGTGCGGTCCACGGCGTACTGGAGTGCCTGGCGCACCCTGATGTCGGTGACCCGCTCGGTGTTGATCGCCATGTAGGTCAGGGTGCTCGCGTCGGAGGTGACCATCCGCGCCTTGGCGTCCGGGTTGCCGTTGACGAGCGCCAGCTCCGCGGCGCCGAGCGGCTCGGAGTGGAACGACGACACGGCCTCGCCGGTGTCCGCCATCAGCGACTGCACGCTGGTCGAGAGGTTCTGGCTCATCTTGAACACGATCGAGTCCGGCAGGGCGGTGCGCACCTCGTCGGTCGCGGGGTCCCAGTTCTCGTTCCGCACGAGGGTCATCTGGGTCCCGGCCTGGTTGGACTCGACCGTGTAGGGACCCGAGGAGACCGGCTTCTTGCCGTAGGTCGCCGGGTCGTCACCCGCCTCGGGGACAGGGACGAAGGCGTTCATCGCCACGATCCACGGCCAGTCGCCGAACGGCTTGTTGAGGTGGAAGACGATCGTCTTGTCGTCCGTGACCTCGACCGAGTCGAGGTGCTTGCCGTTGTACGGGCCCTCGTAGGTCTCCGCGCCCTCCAAGAGGGTCTTGTGGTACGACAGGCCGCCCGACAGCTCGGGGGCGAAGGTGCGCTCGACGCCGTACTTGATGTCCTGGGCGGTGATCGGCGTGCCGTCCTCGAAGGTGAGGCCGTCCTTGAGGGTGTAGGTCCAGGTGCGGCCGCCGTCGGTGGGCGTGCCGGTGTCGGTGGCCAGGTCCGGGACCACGACGGGGTCCTGCCCCTCCACGAGCGACCACGTCGTCAGCCTGCGACCGGTGAGCCCCAGCCAGGTCGTCGGGAAGTTGAGGCTGTTGGCCGGGTCGAGGTCGATCATCTCGTCTTGGGTCAGCACCGTCAGCGTCCCGCCGCTGCGCTCCTCGGGCGGAGCGGCGTCGCCCTCCCCTTCGGTGTCGCTGTCGCTGCTCGCGGCGGAACACGCCGTGAGAGCGAGCACGATGGTCGTGGCCAGCGCGAGCATCGCGCGATGACGCGGCCCTCGGGAGCGTGGTCCGGGACGGAGCGGCAGAGCTGCCATGGGTTCCTCCTGGTCGGGGTTGGCGGGACGCTAACGAGCGCTTCCCCACCGCGCCTATGTGCTGGTCACCTAAGGGAGCGGCCCTGCTTTGTGGGCGTCGGTGCCGCTGGCGGTCGGCTACCGCCCGGCGCGCAGTTCGGACAGCACCTCGCGGGCCCGGTCGGTGCGGACCGCGCGCTCGGCGACGATCCGGCGTACGACCTCGTCGATCTCGTGCCGGTCGGCGCCGACGGTCACCGCGACGTTGCGGGCGTGCAGCGACATGTGCCCGCGCTGGATGCCCTCGGTGGCGAGCGCACGCAACGCAGCGGCGTTCTGCGCGAGCCCGACGGCGAGGATCACCGAGGCCAGCTCGGCCGCGGACTGCACGCCGAGCGTGGCGACGTTCGTCTGCGCGACGGGATGCACCTTGGTGGCGCCTCCGACCAGACCGACGGCCATCGGCAGCTCGAGGGTGCCCACCAGATGGCCGTCACGGGACCTCTCGTAGCGCGACATCGCGGTGTAGCGGCCGTCGGCGGTCAGGCAGTGCGAGTGGGCGCCCGCCTCGACGGCGCGGGTGTCGTTGCCGGTCGCCAGCACGACAGCGGTGACGCCGTTCATGATCCCCTTGTTGTGGGTGGCCGCCCGGTAGGGGTCCACGACGGCGAGCTCCGCGGCGTCGAGCATGCTCTCGACCACCTCAGCCCCGCCGAGCAGGTCGCGGTCGAACGTCGCGCCGACCCGGGTCACCCGGAGGTCGGCCTTGTTGGTCAGGATCCTCAGCAGGGTGCGCCCGCCGGCGATCTCGGCGACCCGTGGGGCGATCGCCTCGGCCATCGTGTTGACCGCGTTGGCACCCATCGCGTCGCGGACGTCGACGGCCAGGTGCAGCACGACGTGGGTCTGCCGGGTACCGGGCAGCACCCGGACGGCCACGTCGCGGACGCCGCCGCCGAACGACACCAGGGCCGGGTCCTGGGCCTCGGCCAGCGCAGCCAGCTCGTCCGCGTGGGCGAGCAGGCGGAGTCGCGCCGCCTCGGGGTCGGGCACGTCGAGCACCTGGACCTGGGCCTGCATGACCGGCGGCGTCGCCGAGGTCACGAAGCCTCCGTGGTCGCGGGTCATCCGCGCCAGGTTGCTCGCCGCGGCGACCACCGAGGGCTCCTCGGTCGCCATCGGCACCAGGAGGTCGCGCCCGTCGACCCTGAAGTTGGTGGCCACGCCGACCGGGATCCCCATCACGCCCACGACGTTCTCGACCATGTGGTCCGCCTGCTCCACGCCCAGGCCGGCCACGGGGTCGAGAACGGCGAGCCGCTCGGCCGCCAGCCCGGCGACCTCGGCCACGCGGGCCCGGCGGTCCGCCACGGACAGATCTCTGAAACCACTGATGCGGCTGGTCGGGCTGGTCATGGTCGCCTCGTCTCCATCGTGGTCGGGAGCGCCACCCGGGCGGTGGCACAGCGTTCGCCTGCGGGGCCCAGCACGGCGAGCTCGAGTCCACCCTCGTCCGGTCGCCCGACCAGGTGGACGTCGGTGTCGACGTAGACCGGGCTCTCTAGGCGCACGGAGGCGTGCCGGACCGGTTGGCCCGGCGCGACCCGACGCGCCAGGTCGAGAAGGAGGATGCGCAGGAGAGGTCCATGCACGAGCAGGTCGGGCAACCCCTCGACCTCGCGAGCCCAGTCGCGGTCGTAGTGGACGCGGTGGGTGTTGAGCGTGAGCGCGGAGAACCGGAACAGCTGGCGCGCGTCCAGCCGGTGCGGCTCACGCCAGGTCCACGCGGTCTCGTCACGCACCGGTGCGGTGGCCGCGGTGGCGGCTGCAGAGAGGAACACGTCGTGCCAGGTCGTCCTGACCACGACGGCACCGTCGACCACGTAGTCGCGCTCGAGGTCGACGAAGACCAGCCGTCCCGAGCGACCGGTCTTCTCGACCATCCGGCCCAGCCGCGTGTGCTGCTCGACCGTCTCGCCGAAGCGCAGCGAGCCCCGGAACTCGGTGTCCTCGCCGGCATACAGCCGCCGAGGGAGCTCGGAGCCGGGCAGGTCGACTGCCTCCGGACTGCCGTCCGGGCGCAGGTCCGACAGCGGAACGTCGAAGGGGAAGGCGAGGCCCTCCCATCCCGGTGGGACCTCGTCGGAAGGCGCCCCGGTCCCGGCGAAGGACCCGCGGAAGGCATCGCCGACCTCGCGACGGAACACCTCCCGCCGTACCCGCGACGCCACAGCGACGGTCCGGGCCGATGTTGGGCTCATCCGGCCACCGCCCCGGCTGCGCGCAGCGCGGCGATCCGTTCCTCGTCGTAGCCGGCCAGCTCGCGCAGCACCTCGTCGGTGTGCTCGCCCAGCGCGTTGGCGCGTCGGTCGGCGACCGGCGGGGTCCGGCTCAGCTTGAGCGGCGACCCGAAGATCCGCACCGGGCCCAGGTCTGCGTAGTCGACGGAGACGACCATCTCGCGCTCGGCGGTGTTGACGCTGTCGACCACCTCGCCGATGTCGAGGATCGGGGTGAGCGGCACGAGGTCACCGGCGAGCTCCTCCAGCTCCGCGCGCGTGCGGTCCGCGAACCAGGAACGCACCAGCGGCTCGACCCGGGCCCGGTACGTCGCCTCGTCGAAGCGCTGCGCCATCGTGGCGATCGCGGGGTCGGCGGCCGCCTCCGGGGTGCCGAAGACCTCGCAGCTGAGCGCCCAGAGCTTGTCGGTGTAGCCACCGAAGAAGATGTGCCCGTCCTTGCAGGGGAACAGGCCGTAGGGCCGCACCCACGGATGCTCGTTGCCGGCGGGAGCCGCGACGGCGCCGGTCGTGGTGTAGTCGACGACGGCGGTCTCGGTCATCGCGAGGATCGAGTCCACCTGGGCGATGTCGACGACCTGGCCCTCGCCCGTCCTCTCGGCGTGCCGGAGCGCGGCGAGGGTGCCGATCACGGCCCACGCCATCGCCGCCAGGTCCCCGATGACCGGACCGACCCGGACCGGGGTCTGGCCGGGGTAGCCGGTCATCGACCAGATGCCGCCCGCTGCCTGGGCGGTGCTGTCGAACGCCGGACGGCGGCTGCGGGAGGCGGTCCGGCCATAGCCGGAGATCGCCGTGTAGACCAGCCGCGGGTTGACCTCGCGAAGCACGTCGTAGCCGACCCCGAGCTTGTCCAGGGTGCCGGGCCTGAAGTTCTCGACGAGTACGTCGGCGCCGGCCACCAGATCCTTGAGCACCTGACGGCCCGCGTCCTCGCGCAGGTCGAGCGCGAGCCCCCGCTTCCCCCGGTTGAACTGCGCGTAGTAGCCGCTCAGGGCATCGCCGGGGTCGTCGCCCACGCGGGGCGGGAAGCCGCGCGCGACGTCGGGGCCGGACGGGTTCTCGATCTTGACCACGGTGGCGCCGAGATCGGCCAGCGTCTGGGCGGCGTACGGCCCGGCGAGGACGTGCGAGAGGTCGAGCACCACCACGCCGGTCAGCGAGCCGGCGCCGATGGCAGGGTGGGTCATGCCGACGATGGTGGTGCGCGGACCGGCCGCACGCTCTGGCGCTGCCCACGCACTCCTCCGGCGTGCTTTGTGGCAGGGCACAAGCACCTGGAGACGGGGCTACGCTTCGTCCGCATGGGGATCGCCGACGTGGTCGCTCGCACCACCACGGAGCTCGAGCCTGCGGGCGACGACGCGCCCCCTGCCTCGCTCCGCGACGTGCTCGCGCTCCTCGGTCCGCTGGTGCTGGCGCACGTGACGGGGCCGAGCGAGCGACTCGACCAGCCGGTCGGAGAGCCCATGGTGCTCGGCCCCGGCGAGCCGGTGCCCGAGCTCGACGACGAGCTGGTGCTGCTCACCGGCGGCCGCGAGTCCCACGGGCGGATCCCGGAGACCTTGGCCCGGGTCGCCGCAGCCGGTGGCCGCACCGTGGTCGTGAAGAGCTGGGGCAGCGATCTGACCGACGCGTCCCGGGCTGCCGACGACGCCGGGCTGACGCTCCTCGTCACGCACGACGAGACGGCCTGGCGCCAGCTCGACGCCGTGGTCACGGCCGCACGCGCAGCGGTGGTGCGGATCGGCTCGGGAGACGAGCCGGGCAGCGGCGACCTGTTCTCCCTGGCCAACTCCATCGCGGCGTCGATCGGCGGTCCGGTCACGATCGAGGAGACCACGGGCCGCGTCTGGGCCTACTCCAACCTCCCCGGCCAGGAGATCGACGAGATCCGGCGACTGGCCATCCTCGGCAGGCAGACGCCGGACCGGCCCACGAACGCTGCCGAGTACCAGGCCGTGATCCGCAGCCCGGGGCCCGTCAAGTTCGAGAGCTCCGACCCGGTGTACGCCGACCGGATGGCGATCGCCGTGCGGGCAGGACACCAGGTGCTCGGCATGATCTGGGTGCTCTGCGACCGTCCGGGCCTGGTGGCCGACGCCGACCGCGTGCTGGCCGACGCCGCCCGCGCCACGGCGCTGCACCTGCTGAGGGCGCGCGGGAGCCACGACCCGGGGCGGGCCCGTCGGAGCGAGGCTCTGCGCGGGCTGCTCGCCGGCACCGCCGCGGTCGACGAGGTCGCGGCCGTGCTCGGCGTCCCGCCCACGACCTGGGTCGTGCTGGCCACGATCCGGCCGGCCGCCGCGACGGACGGGAGCGAGACGGCGGAGGCGGTCACCGCCCGCGTGCTCGACCTGGTGGGGCTGCACGGCGAATACTGGCACCCCGCGGCGGCGACGCTGTTGGAGCCGGGCTCGATCGCCCTACTCCTGCCCGTGCTCACCGACGGCACCGACGTCACCGAGAGCACCGACCGTCTGGCCGCCCGGCTGCGCAAGCTGGGCGGGAGCCTGGTCACCGCCGCCCGCCGCTCCGGTGGGGTCGAGCTGCGGGTCGCGGTCGGGCCGGCCGTGCCGCTGGCCGATGGCGCGCGCTCCCGACGACTGTCAGAGCAGGTCGCGGACGTGTTGACCGGCGACGAGCGGGTCGCCACCCTCGACGACGTCCGCAGCGCCGTGGTGCTCGCGGCCGTCAGCGCGGGTCGGCCCGCCGACGACGAGGCGTTGCTGCTCCCGCAGGTGCGGACCCTCCTCCAGCACGACGCGACGCAGGGCACCGACTACGCCCAGACCCTGCTCGAGCACCTCGGCTCCTTCGGCGACATGGTCGCGACGGCACGGGCTCTCAACGTGCACGAGAACACCGCCCGCTACCGGGTCAAGCGGCTCGACGAGCTGTTCGGGATCGACCTCGCGGGCGGCGACGAGACGCTGGTGACCTGGCTGCAGGTCCGAGCCTCCTGTGGTCCCCGACAATCCGGGGACCAGCGGTAGGGGAAGGAGCACAGGGCCCGACCGCTCCGGCGGGTGACAGGGTGGCCGCATGCTCCAGCAACCCGTCTACGCCTGGCCCGGCACCAACCGCGACCTGACCCGGCTGATCGCCGCCCACCCCTGGGTGACCATGGTCAGCGCCACGAGCCGAGGCCTGGTGGTCACGCACCTGCCGGTGGTCCCGGACCCTGCGGCCGACCCCGACGGCACGCCGGTGCTGCTCAGCCACCTGCCGGTCACCGACGCCGACGAGCACGAGCTCGGGACGGCCGCCACGGTGCTCGTCGTCCAAGGGCCGCACGGCTACGTGAGCGCGGAGTGGTACGTCGGGAGCCCCTACGTGTCGACGTGGAACTACGTCGTCGCGCACCTGCACGGCACCGGTGATCGGCTCGACGCCGACGGCACGCTGGAGGTGCTGCGGCTGACCCAGGACCACTTCGAGTCGCAGCGCCCGCGACCCTTCGACCTCGACGGGGTGGATGCCTACGTGCACCGGCTCGCGCCGTACGTCGTGGGCTTCCGGTTGCGGCCCACGCGCGTGGTGGCCAAGGCCAAGCTGAGCCAGGACAAGCCGGCGGAGGACGTCGCGGCCGTCCTCAGGGCGCTCGAGGACCCGGCCGAGCCGTTCGCGAGTGCGGACCTGGCCGCCGCGATGCGGGCCGGCGGCCTGCCTGCCTGAGCACACCGGCGCCCGCCGTGGTGGTCGCCGCTTGTCGCCCGCCCCCAACCACCCGGCCCCCGACTTGGGGCCGGCCATGACGCGGCGCGGTCTCCGGCGTGGAACCGTGCCTGACATGACGTCGACCGTTCCCACGAGTCTCGGCCCGGTGCAGGGAGTGGCCGTCGAGGGCGGCTGGGAGTTCCGCGGGATCCCGTTCGCCGGTCCGATCGGCGGTCCGCGCCGGTTCCGGGCGGCGCGGGCGGCCTCTCCCTGGACCGAGCCCTTCCCCGCAGACCGCTGGCCGCTGATGGCGCCGCAACCGCCGATCACCAACCCAGACGCGGACAAGCAGGCCTACGACGAGTCTGTCTTCGGGCGCTCCTACGTCACTGACTGGACCGAGGAGGGCCTCTACGTCAACGTCTGGACGCCCGCGCCGGACGACGCGCGCCGCCCGGTGATGGTCTGGATCCACGGCGGGGGCTTCGTGTTCGGGCAGGCCACGCGACCCCGCGAGAACGGGCGCCTGCTGAGCACCGAGCAGGACGTCGTCATCGTCGCGCCGAGCCATCGGCTCGGTGGGACCGGCTATCTCGACACCCGCGAGATCGACGGGATCGAGGGCGACGCCAACGTCGGGCTCACCGACCTGGTGCTGGCGCTCGAGTGGGTCCGCGACAACGCGGCCGCCTTCGGCGGCGACCCCGGCAACGTCACGGTGTTCGGGGAGTCCGGCGGCGCCATGAAGGTGCACGCCCTCCTCGCGATGCCGAGCGCGGCCGGCCTGTTCCACCGGGCGATCTGCCAGAGCGGGGTGTTCCCCCACGCGACCCTGTCCGGCGGGATCGACGCCGGCCGCAACCGGGCGGTCCGCGAGGCGATGCTCGAGGCCTTCGGCGGCGCGGACGGCCTGCTGGCTGCCGACGCCGGCGCGCTCACCACCGTCGACCTCCCGGACGTCGAGGTGTGGCAGCCCGTGCTCGACGGAGAGGTGCTGCCCGACCCTGCGTGGGTGGCGACGGACGTGGGGTCGTGCCCCGACGTGCCGGTGATGCTGGGCACCAACCATGACGAGATGCGGGTCCTCGGAGTCTGGATCCCCCTGCCGGACCCCGGCGACGTCGAGACCCTCGCGGCCTACGTCGACAGTCCTGAGATGGCCGAGCGCTACGGCGAGGACGTCGAGGGCGCGATCCGCGACGCGTGGTTCCGGTTCCCGACCGTGCGCCTGGCCGAGTCCCGCGCACGGCGGGCCCAGGCCCCGGCGTACCTCTACGAGCTCCGCTGGCACGATCCGGCCCGTCCCGACGTCGGCGCGGGGCACGGCGTCGAGACGTCGCTGGTGTTCGGCAACCGCGACGACGTGCCGTTCCTCCGCGACGCGCCGGGATCGGAGGAGCTCTCGGCCCTGATGCGAGCGGCCTGGGCGTCCTTCGCCCGCACGGGCGTGCCTGTCGTGGGCGAGAGCGCGTGGCCGGCGTACGACGAGGAGCGCCGCCTCACCGTCCTCTGGGACGTGCCCCCGCGGGTGGAGTCCGACCCCGGCGGCGAGCAGAGACGAGCCTTCGGTGGGGGCTGAGGCGGTCACCGCCGACGACGTCGCGGCGCTCGCCGTCGGCACCGCGGTCTTCGGCACCGGCGGAGGAGGCGCGGTGCACCATGTGGCGTCGGTGGTGGAGCAGGCCCTGCTGGACCACGGCCCGGTGCCCCTCACCACCGTCGACGACCTGGGCCCGGACGATGCGGTGATCCTGGTGTCGGGCATCGGCGCGCCCACGGTCGGGATCGAGATGCTGCCCGCGACCCACCAGGTCGAGACCCTGCTGCGGGAGGCGGAGGTGCTCGCCGGCCGCCGGATCACGACTCTGATGGCGGCGGAGATCGGCGGCAGCAACGGGCTCGCGCCGGTGGGCTGGGCCGCCCGGTTGGGGCTGGACCTGCTCGACGCCGACGGCATGGGGCGCGCGTTCCCCGACGCCGCGATGGTCGCGATGAACGTCGCGGAGGTGCCGTGCGGCTTCGCGGTGATGTGCGACGTCGTCGGCAACGTCACCACCCTACGGACCGTCGATCTGCACTGGATGGAGAGGCTGGCGCGCGCGATCACCGTGGCCAGCGGCTCGATGTGCATGGGCGCGCACTACCTCCTGACAGCCGAGACGGCGCGCGGCGCGGTCATCGAGGGCACGGTGACGGGCTCAATCCGCGTGGGTCGCGCGCTCCTGACCGCTCCCGAGCCGCTCGACGCGGTCGCGACCGAGCTGGGTGGCCGGATCCTCCTGACCGGCAAGATCACCGACCTCGACCGCCGTACGGAGGGCGGGTTCGCACGCGGCTCGGTCACGATCACCGGGACCGGCACTGACCGTGGCCGACGCCAGATCCTCGACCTGCAGAACGAGAACCTCCTCGTCCGCGAGGACGGCGAGGTGCTGGTGAGCGTGCCGGACAACGTCACGATCCTCGACGCCGAGACCGGTCAGGCGATCACCACCGAGATGCTGCGCTTCGGGCAGCGCGTCGCGGTGCTCGCCTGGCCCTGCGACCCGATCTGGCGCTCTCCTCGCGGACTCGAGCTGGCCGGACCTCGCGCCTTCGGCTACGACTTGTCGTACTCGCCGTTCGGAGTCACCCGATGAGCGCCGGCCGGGACCTCGCCCTCGGCATCGACGTCGGCGGCACCAACACCGACGCCGTGGTCCTCGACGCGGGCGGAACGGTGCTCGCCAAGACCAAGCGTTCGACGACGGACGACGTCACGAGTGGGATCCGGGCCAGCGTGGGGGACGTGCTCGCCGCACTCGGTGCGGAGCGGTCCAGGGTCTCTCGGGTGATGCTCGGCACGACGCACGCGACCAATGCGATCGTGGCCCGTCGCTCGCTCGACCGGGTCGCGATCGTCCGGCTGGGGGCTCCGGCCGCGACGGAGTACCCACCCCTCGTCGGGTGGCCGTCGGACCTCGTAGCCCTCGTCCGGGCCGGCGCGCTGATGACCGGCGGCGGGCACATGGTGGACGGCACCGCGATCTCGCCGCTCGAGCCCGGCGCCATCGTCCGCTTCCTGGACGGCCTCGGCGACTTCGACGCCGTCGCCGTCTCCGGCGTGTTCAGCCCGTCCTCTCCCGACCAGGAGCAGGAGGTGGCCGACCTGGTGCGTACGCACGTGGGGCCTGCGCACCCGGTCTTCGTCAGCCACGACATCGGCCCGACGGGTCTGCTCGAGCGGGAGAACGCCACGGTCCTGAACGCGGCTCTGCACACCGTCACCCGGAGCGTCACCGAGGCGCTCGTCGACGTGGTCGCCGACGAGGGGCTCGAGGCCGAGACGTTCTTCGCCCAGAACGACGGCACCTTGATGTCGCTCGACTATGCCGCGCGGTTCCCGGTCCTCACGATCGGGTCCGGCCCGGCCAACTCCATCCGCGGCGCCGCCTTCCTGTCCGGGACCGAGCACGCGATCGTCGTGGACGTCGGGGGCACCACCTCCGACCTCGGCATCGTGGTCAACGGCTTCCCGCGGGAGTCCACGCTGCCCCGCGAGATCGGCGGCGTGCGCACGAACTTCCGGATGCCCGACGTCGTGAGCATCGGCGTCGGTGGCGGCACCGTCGTCGATCCCGCGACGGCGCGGGTCGGGCCGGGATCCGTGGGATTCCGCATCACCGAGGAGGCCCTGCTGTTCGGCGGTCGGATCCCGACGCTCACGGACGCGGCGGTGCTCGGCGGTGCGCGACTGGCCGGTCGCCGGCTTCCGGCGCTCCCGACCGCCACTGCGGCCGCGCTGCGCGCGGGGCTCGCCGTGGCTCACGCGTCGCTCGCCGATGCCGTCGAGCGGCTCTCCCTCGGGAGGACCGAGTTGCCCCTCGTCGTGGTCGGCGGCGGTGGCTTCCTGGTGCCCGACCACCTCCCGGGCGCGGGGGCGGTCCTGCGGCCGGAGCACGCCGAGGTCGCCAACGCCGTGGGGGCCGCGATCGCCCTCGCCGGAGGCCGGGCCGACGCCCTGGTGCCGCTCGAGGACCGCGAGGCGCTCCTCGACGAGACCTCCCGGCTCGCCGTGGACCGGGCCGTCAAGGCCGGTGCCGACCGAGGCGAGGTCGCGATCGTCGAGGTGCTGGAGGTCCCGGTCACCTACTCCACCCGCCCGACGGTGAGGCTTTCGGTCAAGGCCGCGGGTCCGCTCGCACGGGTCGACTAGAGGCCGTCGTGCTCGAGGACCTGGTCCGGCTCCGCCGGACCCTGCACGCCCGGCCCGAGGTGGGGTTGCACCTGCCGGAGACCCAGGCGACCCTGATCGCCGCGCTGGCCGACCTCGATCTCGAGCTCACGACCGGTCACGCGCTCACCTCGGTCACGGCCGTGCTCAGGGGTGGCCGCCCCGGGCCGACGGTCCTGCTCCGGGCCGACATGGACGCCCTCCCCCTCGAGGAGGCCACCGGGCTGCCCTTCGCGGCGCGCAACGGCGCGATGCACGCCTGCGGCCACGACCTCCACATGGCAGGACTGGTCGGCGCCGCCAAGATGCTTGCCTCCCGCCGGGACGAGCTGCCGGGCACGGTCGTGCTGATGTTCCAGCCGGGCGAGGAGGGTCACGCCGGCGGTCGGCTGATGATCGAGGAGGGCGTCCTGGAGGCGGCAGGCGCGCGCCCGGTCGCGGCGTACGCCGTGCACGTCGACTGCGTGACCGAGGGCGGCCTCGCAGTGACCCGCCCGGGCCCGGTCATGGCGAGCGCCAGTGGCCTCGACGTCCGGGTGGTCGGCACCGGTGGTCATGCGGCGTACCCGCACCACGCCGTCGATCCGGTGCCCGTGGCGGCCGAGATCGTGCTCGCGGTCCAGGCGTTCGCCGCCCGTCGGCTCTCGGCGACCGAGCCCGCCGTCATCTCCGTGACCCGGCTCTCCTCGAACGCCGCGGCCGGCAACGTGCTCGCCTCCGAGGTGAGCCTCGAGGCGAACATCCGCACGCTCTCGCGTGAGACGCTCGACCGCGTGCGCGAGGAGCTGCCGAGGATGGTCGCTGCCGTCGGCGAGGCCCACGGATGCCGGGTCGAGACGACCTTCGTCGACTCCTACCCGGTCACGGTCAACGACCCCGACGAGACGGCGTTCGTGCTCGACGTTCTCGGCGAGACCCACGGTGACTCGGTGCGGCTCCTGCCGGCACCGGCCCTGGCCTCGGAGGACTTCGCCTACGTGCTCGAGGAGGTCCCCGGGACCCTGGTCTTCCTCGGCGTCCGCCCCGACGCCTCGAACGGTGACCCCGCTCCGATGCACTCCGAACGGGCTGTCTTCGACGACAGCCGACTGGACGACCAGGCCGCGCTGCTCGCCGAGCTCGCCCGACGTCGACTCGCAAGAGAATGAGCACCGGAGAACCCCATGCCCACCTTCGACCTCGACGGCATCGCCGCCTACTACGAGCAGCACGGCGACGGCGAGCCCCTCCTCCTGCTGCACGGGGGCTTCTGCTCACTCGAGACCATGGAGGCCCAGCTGCGCCACCTCGCGACCACCTACCGGGTCCACGCGATGGAGCGTCCCGGTCACGGGCGGACGGCCGACCGTCCGGGACCGTTCACCTACCAGGCGATGGTCGAGGACACCCTGGCGTTCCTCGAGGCCGTCGACGTCGAGAGCACCCACGTGGTCGGCTTCAGCGACGGTGCGGTCGTCGGCCTGTTGCTCGCGCTGGACCATCCCGCGCGGGTGCGGTCGCTGGTGGCGATCAGTGCCAACCTCGACCCGTCGGTCTTCGGCGACGCCGGGGACGAGGACGAGGCCGGGACCGACGGCGACGCCGGGGACGACCCCGAGCGCGCGGTGTATGACCGGCTCACCCCCGACGGGCCGGCGCACGGCGACGTCGTGCTCGCGAAGCTCCTCGCCCTGTGGCAGGTCGAGCCGCGGATCGACGCCGCCGACCTGGCGCGGGTGAGCGCGCCGACCCTGGTCCTGGCCGGCGACCGCGACGTGATCCCCACCCACCACACCGTCGACATCGCCCAGGCCATCCCGGGAGCGCAGCTGTGCATCCTGCCGGGCGCAGGACATCTGGCCGTCCGCGAGCAGCCCGCGGCCGTCAATGCGGCCATCTCGGCGTTCATGGCTTCGATCCGGGGGTAGGGCCAGGAAGACCGTGCCGGGGCGGGACCAACGCCTCTGCCCTGCGCGGGGCCTCCGGAGGAGATTGGGAGGAGAACCACCCGCAGAGGACCGTCGTCATGGTCACCCGGACCCATCCACTCGGCGACGACAGCGTGCGCACCCTGTCGGACGGGCGGCTGTCTCTCATCGTCTGGCTGGACCTGGCCGCCAAGCTCACCTTGCTGGGCTTCCTGACCCTCGTGCTCCTCGATCCCGGCTGGGGCAACCTCGAGGGGAAAGCGCCGGTCGCCCGGGCGATCACGTATCCGCTGTGGGCCCTCTCCGTGCCGGTCGTGTGGTTCGTCTGGCTGCGACATCGCGGCACGGCCTACCCGTGGCTGCCCGACCTGTTGGTGACGCTGGTCTGCTTCTCGGACATCCTCGGGAACCGGCTCGACCTCTACGACTCGGTCGTCTGGTTCGACGACTGGATGCACCTGCTCAACAGCGCCCTGATCAGCGCCGCCGTGATCCTGCTGACACTGCCACCAGGCGCTCGACTGAGCGAGATCCTCGAGCGGAGCATCGCGTTCGGTGTGACCGCGTCGCTGGTCTGGGAGCTCTTCGAGTACCTCGCCTTTGTCACGCACTCGCCCGAGCTGCCCACGGCGTACGCCGACACTCTCGGCGACCTGCTCCTCGGTTGGTGTGGAGCCGTCGTGGCCGGGCTCGTCATCGCGGTGAGCTGGCGAACGAGTCGTGGCCTTCGTCATCGGTCACGCTCCATGATGGAGCGGTGAGAGTCTCCGCCGGCGGCCTGGCTCTGGTGGCAGTGGCGCTGAGTGCCTGCTCCGGCAGCCCGGATGGCGACCCGTCAGACCTGATCAGTGGACGCTGGATCTTCGTCGAGGGCTCTACCTCTGAAGGCCACCTCACCGCCCTGCTCCACTCCCCCATCACGCTCGAGTCAGACGCGCCTGGGAACGAGGGAGTGGTCCGCGGCCAGAGCTCGTGCAATACCTACGGCTTCCACCCCGACTACGACGGCGGCCCCTTGGCTGCGGACGGCATCCAGAGCTCTGGGGCCGGCTGCCCAGGGGCCCGCCAGGCACTCGAGACTGCGTACTGCGCGGCGCTCGCCGTGGTCGATCACGTCTCGGAGGACGGCGACACCCTGACCCTGACGGGACCTGGCACCACCCTCACCTTCGACAGACAGCCCTGACACGCCGCTAGCCGGTGGGGTAGATGTCGAGGCCGGGTGGGGCGTTGAGGATGAGTTTGAGGTGTTCGGGTGGGAGGGGTCGGGTGCCGGTGTGGTTGACGAGGTAGCCGAGGCCGTGGGGGGTGAGCCAGGCGTAGCGGCCTGGTCCGGCTTGGCGGGAGTGGTAGCCGGCGTGGGTCTTCCAGCGGTGGTGGCGGCGGCCCAGGGGTCCGGAGTTGTGGGTGCCGGTCTGGCCCAGCGGATTGTCCCTGTGTTCGCTGTCTGAGGGGTCGTCGGGTGGCTTGTCGGGGTCGTCGGGTGGCGGGTTGGGTGGGTGGTAGGGGGTGGGGTGGTCGTAGTCGAGGTGGCGGCTGGTGGAGGTGGCGTAGGGCCAGTAGTCGCCGCCGGTGATCAGGTGGACGCGTTCCTTGAGGGACTCGGGGTGTTCGTAGGCGGTGGTGTGGACCCGGGCGGTGAGGTCGAGGACGGGTTTGACGACCAGTCGGGTCCGGCCCAGCAGCTCGCACAGGGCGGTCAGGGTGACCGGGCCGAGGCCCTCGACCCGGGCGGCTGCGGCGGCGCCGTGCAGGGCGGCCTGGTGCAGGTGCACATACAAGACGGTCTTGGGCGCCAGCGCGGAGAGGTCCGCGGCGCGGAGCGCGTCGAGCAGGTCGGCGGGAAACGCGAGCGCCCGGCACACCCCCGCGCTCTCCGCCACCTCGCGCTCCCCCGCTTCTGGCTCCGCCGCTTCTGGCTCCGCCGCTTCTGACTCCCCCGCTTCTGGCTCTCCCTCGGTCTCTGCTTCGGTGTGTTCGAGGAGGAGTTGGAGGAGCTCGGCGGGGCGGGCCAGCCAGCCCAGCGCGATCGAGCGGAGCTCGTCGGCGGTGGCCTCGGGGTGCCTCGGGCCCAGGATCTGGGTGACCCGGTCCAGGGTGGCCTTGATCCAGACCGCGTCGCCGGCGGTGATCCGGCCGATCAGGGTGCGCAGGCCGTGTTCGTCGGTGGCTGAGAACCGCACGTAGCGGCGCCGCAGCTCGGCCTCGACCCGCTCCTGGTGCAGGCCGGGGTCGGCCTCGACGATCTTGCCCTCCGCGACCCTCAGCACCCGACCGGCCGGGGCGCGGTCGATGATCCGGGCGACCGCGACGTCGACCACCCCGACCCGGTCCGCGGGCAGGTGCCGGGACAACGCGGCGACCCGGCGGGCCACCAGGGTCTCGGCCTCCCCGGCCACACACCGCGCCCAGGTCTTCGGCAGCCGGTGTTGGAGGTCGAGCACGTCGGCCAACGCCCGCATCGTCGACCCGACCCCGGTGCCTCGGACCATCGCGATCTCGCCCAGACAGAAGTCCTGCACCCCCGGCGTCCCCTCTCCGCCGGGATGGACCAACACGTCCCCGACCCACCGCGCCCACGCGGCGTCTGGGTTCTGCTCCGGGTCGGTCGGGTCGGTCGCATGCAGCGCGGCCCATTGCGCCAACAGCTGGAGGTCCTCGACCTCCGCGAGCCGACGCGCCAGCCGGGCCCGGCCCGCGGCGGCCAACACACCCTCCGCGTCCAGCGCCGCCAGCTCCTCCTCATCCATACCACCGACGCTAGACGCCACCACCGACACCCCGACCCCCCAAGAAGCCCCGAATCCCCAGTATCCACAGGGGTTCTGAGCATCGTGACCCAAACGTGACCCACTGGCTGAGAGCGTGTGGCTGCGGAGTAGGGTGCACAGCGACATCGGTTCTCGGGGCCTCGACACGATCAGGTTGGAGAACAGAAATGGCCATTGGAGTCGCCCCCGTCCTCGAGGCTCTCGCCGACATCACCGCGGTCTCGGTGGCTCGCACCGAGCTGGACCCGGCGTCCGTCGTCGCGATCCGTCTGGCCGCGCTCGTGGCGGTCGATGCTCCCGCGGCCTCCTACCTGCTCCACTTCGGGCCGTCTGCCGAGGTCGGGCTGACGCTCGAGGACGCCCAGGACATCCTGGTGACCGTCGCTCCGATCGTGGGCACGGCTCGCACCCTGTCTGCGGCCAACAAGATCGTGGAGGCCCTGGACCTGGCGATCGACCTCGCCGTGGAGGACGCCGAGGCCTGAGCCGCCCGCGCACCGATCACGAAGATCACTCCGGTGGTGACCGAGCCGTTCGCCTGGTCATACGAGAAGACTCGGGTCGCCTTCGACGGTCAGGTGCTCACCATCGACGGGAAGCACTCTTCTCTGGAGCTACTTCGCCCATCGGTGACCGGGCGCAGCCCTGGCTGGGACTCAGGCCCGCCGAGCCCCCGCACTGACGATCTCGCCCCGCCCGGCGGCGCCGTACTTGGTGAGCACGCTGTGGACGTGGTTCTTCACCGTGCTCAGCCGCAGGTCCAGGGCGCGGGCGATCTCCTTGTTGCTCAGGCCCGTCTCGAGGAGGCGCAGCACCTCGCGCTCCCGACGGGTCAGCACGCTCGGCGTCTCGGCGGCCGTGCGGGACCGGGCCTGGAGCGCGATGTGCCGCAACAGTCCGGCGGCGACGCGCGGAGGACACGGCGCCTCGCCGCGGAGCGCGCAGCGCAGTGCGTCGCCGAGCTCGTCCAGCGTCGCCTCGCGCGGCACGTAGCCCGCGACTCCCGCCTCGGCGGCGAGCACGACCTCGGGGCCGTCCTCGGGGACGCCGAGGGCGACGATGGTCAGGGCCGGGCGGGTGACCAGGAGAGAACGCACCGTGCGGGCGCTGTCGGGCATGGTCATGTCGAGCAGGACGACGTCGTGCTCGGCCCGGCGGGCGGCGAGCACGGCGGAGGCGCCCGAGGGCGCCGTCGAGGCCAGCTCGACGTCCGGCAGGCGGCGGAGAGCCTCGGCCACACCGTCCCGGTACAGCCGGATGTCCGTCACGACCAGGACTCTCACGCTGGTCCAGCCCCTCCGCGACGTCGTCCCCGTGCCTCCGGCACGGTCTGCCGCGGCGACGTCGTCGGACTCGACTATAACGAAGTGAGCCCCAGGGGATATGGCCCGTTCGGGCTACCAGCGCGAGGGCCAGGGCACCCTCAGGACGCCGACGCCGACCCCTTCGGGGATCGCTTGGTCGGCCGCTTGGTCGGCCGCTTCGTCGGCGTCTTGCCGGGCTCCTTGGCCGGCTCCTGACCCGGGCCGTCGGTCGGCTCCTTGCCCGGTGCCGGCTCCTCGTCGTCCAGAGGAAGGCGGACGTCTCCCGTCGCCACGTCGCGCTGCAGCCGTACGACGCCCAACGAGGCCGCCACGGCGCGCAGCCGCTGCTCGGCGAGCGAGACCGACTCCTTGTCGCCCTCGGCTCGAGCCCGCGCGAGGTCGCGCCGGGCGCGGTGGAACCGGGCCCGCTCGACGTAGAGGAGGTCGTCGAGATGGGCCGCGAAGACCAGGTCGCCGACCGCGCCCACCTCGCCGACCCGCTCCCGGAGCCGCTGCAGCTCCTTGTCGGCGACCACCCGTCGCGCTGCCGCGACCAGGTCGTCGCGCCACGTGGTCCCCGTGCTCGCGGTGCTCCCCGTGCTCGCGGTGCTCCCCGAGCTAGCGGTGGTCCCCGTCGTCGTTCGCCTCGTCGCCATCACGGCACCTCCAGGTTCTGCTCGTCCACCAGGAACGCCGGGGAGAACGCCCGCGCCAGGTGCGGCGCCGAGCACTCGTTGCCGGTCGTCACGTTCATCGCGCCGAAGCTGAGCAGCGACAGGATCGTGCCGAATGCGCCCCCGTCGAAGCGGGCCCGGATCTCCTGCAGCCGGTTCCCGCAGGCGCGCATCGACCAGAGCGCCACCGCGACGGCATCGACGACGACGAGGTCCTGCGTGGTCAGGCAGCGCACCTGGTTGTCGTGCATCGCCACGTCGTCGAGCGAGACCAGCAGCACCGAGCACAGAGCCAGCGAGGGCTCCTCGTCGACGAGGTCCAGGGTGACCTGGTTGTCGTCGAACGAGATGTGACCGCCCTGCAGGAACCGGTCGGTGGTGGTGCCGCGACCGAGGTCGTCCACTCCCCGGACCGGCCGGCTCACCTTCGTCTCGGCCGACGCCGCCTCTTCGTAGGCCTGTTGGCCCTGGGTCCGGCCGATCGCCGCGGGCAGGGTCGCGGCGGCGAAGGTCCCGGGCACGTGCTTGCCCAGCACCTGGTTGCGCACCAGTCCGGCGACGTCGATCGGCAGCCCGCTGTTGAGCAACGTCACCGATTGGCCGACCAGGTGGAGCAGGGCCAGCGACACGACCTCGCCGAGGTTCTGGAAGTCGCGGTCCAGCATTCTCAGCATCGCGGCGACGATGTCGGCGGTGCCCAGGTTGCCGGCCGCAAGCTGGTTGTCGTGGACCGACATCTGGCCGAGCCCGAGGGCCCAGATCGCCTGACCGGCCGGGTGCGAGACCCGGTTGTCGTGCACGAGCAGGGCCCCGACCGCCGGCGCGCTCAGGTCGCGCGGGCGGCCGACAGTGCCGCCCTGGCAGGTCCGGACGACGACGCCACCGCGGTTGCCGAGACGCACGACCCCGCGCTCGGCCGTGGTCCGGCCGTTGTCGGCGATGTCGTTGCCGGTCACCAGCAGTGCCTCGCCCGCGAGCACGAACAGCCCGCAGACGGGGTCGGCCTCGGTGGGCCCGTTGGACAGGATCCGGTTGTCGCGGACCCGCAGGTCGATCGCCTCCGCGAGGGCGATGCCGCCGTGGCCCGACAGTCGTGCCAGCCCGGACGACACGTTGGGGGTGGAGGTACGTCGGTTGCCCTCGATGTGGTTGCGGTCGATGCGAGCCCGCTCGACGGTGACGATGTCGGCCCGCTCGTCGTCGGACGGCTCGAAGAATCGCGCCACCCCGATGCCGTCGGCGGCCATCGACCGGATCTCGTTGTCCTCGACGACCAGGTCCTCGACCGGTCCCTCCGACAGCGGCACCGGCGGTGGCCCGTCGTCGTCGGGGTCGTCAGGCGGGTCCCCGTCGACGTGGATGCAGCCGCCGTCGAACCACACCAGCCACCCGACGGCACGCGCCCGACCCGCCCACGCCAGGTAGTCCGACACCGCCAGGCCGACCTCGTCCTCGGTGACCCACACGACGGACCCGAGCGTGATCCCGTGCCCGTTGCCGCCCAGCACCCGGTTGCGGGCGAGCACGACGTCTCGGCTCAGACCCCCGACCTGGATGCCGCCGAGCGCCCCGGTCAGCCGCGAGAGGCCGGCCGAGATCCGGCAGTCGCTGACGCGCAGCCCCCGGCCCTGGACGAACACGGCCGGCCAGAGCTCGAAGAACGACCCCTCTCGGGGCGGCGCGTCGAGGTCGGCGACCTCGATCGTGCAGTGCTCCACGACGAGGTCTCTCACGAAGCCGCGCACGCGGCGGGCGGCGCCGGCGAGCACCCCCGGGGCCAGCGGCGACGCGTCGATCCGCAGCCGGTCGAGCAGCACGTCCCGGCAGGCGTGGTCGCGGCCGATCCGCACGCCCTCCGCGTCGTGGGCGACCAGCCGCATCGTCCGCAGGATGACGTGCTCGGAGCCGTCGATGACGAACACCGCGCCCCGCTCTGACGGCGCGACGACGGTGTCGGGGCCGCACCCGTGGATCTCCACGGAGGTGCGGCCGCTGACCGTGACCCGCTCGTCGTACACGCCCTTGCGCACGCAGATCCGACCACCCTCCGGGGGCAGCAGATCAACGGCCGCCTGGATCGACTCGACGTCGCCGAAGCTGTTGCTGCCGTCACCCACCGTGATGTCGCAGCACCCCTGCAGCTCGGTCAGCGGCCGGAAGCGGCGCCGGCAGTCGTGGATCGTGGCGACTCCCCCGCGCCAGCGGATCGTCGCCAGTGGGGCGCGCAGCCGCACCGGGCCGTGCGGAAGCCGGCCCTCTGCGAAGTCCCACGGGACGACGCGGAGCGGCTCCGCCGGCCGGGCCGCGATGATCCAGTAGTCGCCGCGCCGGAAGGTGCTGCCCGTGAAGGACACCGCCAGCCCCGTCGTCCCGAGTGGTACGGCGGCGCCCCCAGGCGCGAAGAGGAGATCCGGGCCGGACGTGTCCTCGCCACGCTCCCACACGCGGAGGTAGACGTAGACACCCTCGGCCTCCAGCTCGGCCTGGTCCGGGCGCCCCACGTAGGCGTCCTCGCCGAACGCCGGCACCGGCGTCTCGAGCACCAGTTCGTCGGAGTCGGGGTCGTAGGGCACGTCCACGACGGCGAGCACCCCGGAGCCGGCTGCCTGCAGCTGACCGTTGGAGAGCACGGCCGACCAGGGCAGCAGCTCGACGACCTGGCCCGAGCGGGGCCAGTGCGCGTCGTCGGTGGGCTGGCCGCGGAAGTGGACTGTCTGCCGGTCCGGCCGCAGCTCCACGCGATAGAGCGGCGAGGCGTTGTCGAAGGACCAGGTCACGTGGGTGGCGTCGGTGACCTGCACGCGGATCGCCTGGTTCTCGTGCGAGAGATAGCCACCGTCCACGGCGGGTGAGCAGAGGTCCGCCGGGGTGGAGTCCTCGGTGAAGTCCACGGTGAGGGTCGCGTCGGTGCGCAGCATTCCCCGGTCGTCCACGTCGGCGCCGACGGTCGCCTCGAAGGCCCGCTCGCAGTCCTGCTCGGTGTCCGTCTCCACCAGCACCCGCGCGACCAACCGGGTGCGGGCCGCGGTGTCCGGACCACCCAGTGCGACCTCACGCAGCTCGGCGTCCTCGACGGCGGTCACGGGCTCCTCGGTGACCTCGACCCAGACGAGGTCGTTGCGATCTCCCGCCGGAGCGGTGACGACCGGCGGACCGAAGAAGGAGTCCTGGAAGCGGTAGCTCTGACCGGCGGGCCAGCGCACCCGCCGACCGCCGACGTAGAACGTGCCGCCCCCGAGGTCGAGGTCGACCTCATCGTCGCCGTCGACCGTGACGGCGGTGACCAGCAGCCCGTCGTCGGAGGACCCCGACGGGCCGATCACGTCGACGAGGCTCTCGACCCGCTCGTGCGCGGTGATCGACTCGGCCTCGTTCCAGTCGTCGTCGAGGATCACCCGGCCCTGCTGCAGCCGGACCGACGTGTAGCGCTTGTCGGGCTGGAAGCTGTCCCGGCTCAGGTCGACGGACATGGCACTCTCCTCTTCACGACACGTGCCTTCAGGTCACGAACTGGTAGATGGGCAGCCGACCGATCGGGAGGTACTCCGCGACCTTCGCCTGCAGGCTGTCGAACGAGATCGGTGCTAGCTCCGCGCTGTAGGCGCCCATCTCGGACCCGTTCTCCGCCCCTCGCCCGATCGCCGGGTCGGCGCTGAGCAGCAGCTGGCGGTAGCCGGGCATCGGGAAGAGCCCGGTCGTGAACAGGTTCGTGGCCGGCGTCGTCGCCGATTCGTAGGGATGCGGCAGGCGTGACCCGGCGGGTGCGGCGGAGAAGCGGAAGCACCCCGACTGGGTGTCGCTGACGCGGACCTCGCGCAGGAAGAGCGAGTCGGTCGACCACAGCCGCTGACATCGCACGGCGCCTGCGACGGTGGTCCGCGCGGCGTCCACGGTCACGCGAAGGGCGTCCAGGGCGAACGACGCCTCGTCGCCCGGGTCGACCGGCTCGACGATGCTGTCGGACAGCTCCACCAGGCCGACCACCGCGTCGTCGGCGACCCTGATCGGTCCGACGACGCTGCGCTGCACCCGCAGCGTCCCCACGTTGCCCTCGATCCGCAGCCCCACGCCGTCTCCGGCGGCCTCGGTCCCGGGGTCGAGGGTGGACCGACGGATGGTGACCTCGGCGAAGTCACCTCGCAGCACGAGATCGTGACCGCCCAGGACCCACAGGCCGTCCAGGGCGAGCCTGGCGTCCACCGCGGCCCCGCTGTCGAAGACCCAGTCGCCTGAGAGCTGCAGGAACGGCAGGGCGCGGTCCGCTCCCTGGATCCGGATCTCCGTCGTTACCGCGACCGGGCTCGCCGGGTTGTAGGCCCGGCTGTCGTCGATCTCGACGACGGCACCGTCAGCCGGCGCGGGGAACACGCCGCCGCTGGAGCGGTGCACGGTCGGGGCGGGGAGGTCGGCGCGCGGATGCGTGGTCGCCCCCACCGCAGCGACCCAGCCGGCATGGAAGTCCACACGCACCGACGCACCGGGCGGGGTTGCGAAGCGCAGCCGTCCCAGGCGCGGATCCACGATCACGGTGCGGCCGGACGGCGGGTCGCGCCAGGTGGTGAGGTCCCCCGCGACCACCTGCTCGGGCGGCACGGTCGCACCACCGACCTCCACCCGCAGCGAGGGCTCGCGCCCTCCGTCCGTGGAGAGCAGACCCCACGCGCCGCAGTCCTCGACCAGGGCCGCCGCCTCCACGGCGTTGCGAACGTCGTCGGCCAGCAGCCCGGGCTCGTCGAGGGACTCCAGGAGGACGCGCAGGTCCTGACGGGAGTGGCAGCCCCGGCCACGGACCGACTCCAGGGCGGACACCTCGGCGGCGGAGAGTCCGAGACCTCCGTTGACCACGAGCGCCACCGCCTCCGGACTGAGGTCGAACTCGGCGTGGTTGAGCAAGGCGCACGAGATGCGGGCCGGCACCTCCCAGGGCTCGAGCCGGCGCCAGTCGTCCCAAGACAGCGGCCGGTCGGCGCGGGCGAAGACCTGCCAGGCACGTCCCAGCGGGTCGAGGGTGAAGGACCGGGGGTTGACCGCCTGCGTCGGCCTGACCTGGACGACCGGCAGGGCGGCCAGCCGATAGAGATGGAAGGCCAGCTTGGGGATCGCATGGCGGCCGTCCCGGCCCCGGTGACGGCGGACGTCGGGCGTGTGCGCGTACTCGTCGAAGGGGCTGTCCGTGCGCAGTGCGCCCAGCGGGCGTCGTACGTCGGCCGTTCCGCCCATCGGCGTGCCGGTGATCTCACCTGCGCGCAGGGCCGGCTCGGGGTCGAGTCCGTGCCAGCTGCGCCCCAGCCGACGGAACTGCTCGACCACGATCCCCTCCCAGCCGGCGATGTCGACGACGACCTGCTCCAGGAGCCGCAGGGTCCCGGCGCGACGGCGGTAGTGCACGGTGTTGGCGACGTCGACCCGTCGGGCCCGCAGGTCGAGCGCCGAGACCATCCGGGTGCCGACGAGGTCGCCGAGGTAGGGCACCGCCCAGTCGTCGCACAGGTCGATCAGCTGGTCGTCCCACAGGCGGTCGTTGGACCGGCGCAGGATCGCGGCCTGTCCGGCCAGCACCTCGACGAGGGCCCGCAGCTGCCCGCGACCGCCGGGGTCGGCCAGCGTCGCCGGTCGGCCGTCGGCGTCCCGGTAGAGCTCGGGGATGCGGTCCCAGATCTTCTCGGCGTAGTGGACCTCGAAGCCGTCACGTGCCATGGCCCGCCTCCTCCTGCGCCACCACGGTCAGACCCGACACGGCGTCGAGGTGGCCGCCCTCCGACGGCGCCACGCCCACCGCGTCGAACACCGCGCCGTCGAGCAGCAGGCCGGTGACGGCGAGCACGCCGTCGACCGCCACGACCGCGGCGGCGAGCCGGCTGCGGTAGAGCGCTCCGTCGATGCCCAGCACCCCGGGGGTCAGCGCACCCTCGGGGCCGGTGAGCGCGGCCACCACCGCGGCCACGACGTCGGCCGGGCGGCGGCGCGGGTCGGCGACCAGGGTGACCGTCACCGAGACCGGGTGCGGCGGGGAGACCACGGCGTCGATGCGCACGTCGCGCTCGGCCATCGCGCGGAGCCGGACGCGCAGGCCCTCGGCCAGTCCGGGATCGCCGATGTAGCGCACCAGGATGCCGGAGGCGAGCCGGTCGGGGTTCCACGCGTACGACGCGTCGGCGGTGACGACGCCGGGTGTCTCGCGCGCGACCGCCGCGGCATCCGCGCGCGACACGATCCGCCCGAGGAGCAGCGCGCTGCGCGGGGCATCGGTGCGGATCTCGCGCGCCGAGGCGGCATCCGCTCCGCCGTACGCCGGCGCCCGGTTGACCACGCCCGCGACCCCGTCGACCGGCCGGACGACCTGCGCGAGGGACCCCGCGGGCGGGTGCACGGCCCCGGCCCCGGTGCGGTAGTCCGCGACCACGTTGTCGGTGCCCGACGGCAGCCGGGCCCCTCGGACCCCGTCACCGAAGACCACCTCGGTGCCCTGTCCCTGCGGATCGTCCGGGTCGCCGGTGTGCCGCACGACGTAGACACGGTCGGTCGGGCCCACGCCGACGAAGTGCGGCACCTCGTCCCAGCGGATCCCGTCGACCCACACCACGAGGGTCGAGGACGCGACGGCCTCCTGTCCGGAGGCCGACGGGCCGAGGTAGGTCAGCGGTGACCTGGCCAGCGTGAAGACCTGTCCGGTCGCGGCCGCGTCGCCGGAGCCGAGCACCTCGGCGGCCACGGTCTCGCCGCGGGTGGCGAGGCCCACGTTGGCCTCGACACGCACGGGGAAGCGCAGCGGCGGCTCCCAGGTCACCTCCCCGAGGACGACCTCGCCGCTCTCCCAGTCCAGGGCGCCGGGCGCTGTCACGGCCCGGCCGTCGCGGTCGACGACCGTGAACCGGTCGGGCGCGTGGTCGGACCAGGGCGCGTCCAGCCCGGCTCCCACGTCGAGCGGGGCGCCGGCGTCGTCCAGGCTCGTCGCGACGGGCGTCGCGAAGCGACCGGCGCTCACCCAGCCCCAGCGCAGGGTCAGCTCGGGCGCCCGGTCCTTCCAGCTCCCGCTGTCGCCGGGCCCGCGGCGGCCCACGTCGTCGAGGTCCGCGTCCAGCACGACCCGGGTCACGGCGATCGACGCGCCGGGCAGCGTGTAGTCATCGTCGTCGAACTCGTAGGTGACGTCGGCGGCGATCCGGTAGGCGACCTCCTCGACGGCCTTCACCGCGAACCAGCGCGTGCGGTCGCCGCGCTCCACGACGACCACGTCGCCGGTCGCGATCTGCCGCTGGAGCGAGGAGAGGGTGAGCGACGTCGTGCCGCCGGAGTCCGTCACCGCCTGCTGGGTCAGGCCCGTCACCGCGAGCGTCCAGAGACCCGACGAGCCCGTGGACACCGACACCGACAGGTCGTCCCACCGCGTGGCGGCGGCCACCTCGACGGGCGCCGACAGGCGCAGCACGGCACGCTGCGGACCGGGCCCGCGCAGGGGCTGCACGCGCGTCATCCGGCGCACGGCCACCACGGCCGGGTCCGACACCAGCACCGGCGTCCCTGCGACCAGCCCGGGAGCCGAGACGAGCACCGTGAGCTCGCCCAGCTCCGTGCTGCCCGAGCCGGGCGCGTCCTCGCCGACCTCGTCGAGGGGCCCGGCGACCACGTCGAAGGAGTTGGCGAGCGGGTGTGCGACGAGCTCCTCGAGCAGCTCGAACACCTGGGGCGGGTGCTCGCCCACCGCACCGGAGCGCAGCGCGGTCCCGGCCGGGATCGTCACCGGGTTGCGGCCGGTCACCCGGAAGGACACGTCGGCGGCGGCCGCGACGGCGGGACGGGGGCGGTAGCCGAGCAGGCCGATCAGCCTGCGCAGCGAGCCGTCGAGCCGCGCCGTGCGCAGGTAGCACTCGTGACAGATGGTCTCGTCGGCGAAGGCCACGACACCGCAGGCGACCGCCCACATCTCGACGAGGAGCACGCCGAGGTCGCCCGGCTCCCGGGCCACCCAGTCGTCGAGCTGGCTCCGCGCAGAGGCGTCGGAGAGCATCGCGCGCCGGAACTCGCCGTACGTCGCGACCGTGCGCGGCAGGCGGGTCAGGCCAGGTGCGATGTCCAGGCGGCGCGGGTGCCGGTGGTGCCGGCAGGGACAGCCCATCTCAGGCGCCTCCTCTCGTGACGATCCTCACCGTGCCGCGCTCGGGGTGCGCGGTGTCGTTGACCACGCGGATCAGCTCGTCGGGAGCGACGACGACCACCGCGGGGAGCGGACGCCAGTCGAACCGGCCGCGACGTCGGTAGGCGACCGCGTCGACTGCCCGCACCCCGGGCACCCCTTGGACGGCGGCCTCGAGTGCGCCCCGGTTGAGCGGGGTGCCGAACACGAACCGGTCGGGGTCGAAGAAGAAGGGCGCCGACGGCCGCTCGGGGTCACCGAGCAGGGCGACCAGGACCCGTCGGGTGACCTCGCCCCGGTAGGAGGTGCGCTCGACGCAGACGGCGACGTCGAGGTCGAGGTCGGCGTAGCGAGGCTCGCCCAGGATGACGTCGCGCCCGGCCTGGCGGAACCGGTCGAGCTGGCGACGCGCGTCCGTCCGCCACACGGGGGTCATCGCGACCGCGTCGCGCGGGTCGGGTGTGGCCAGCACCGACAGCCAGCTGCCCGTCCACCGGCTCACGGCCCCGGCCGACTGCACCCACGGGAGCCGCGTGAGCGCCTCGGCATAGTCCTCGGTCCGGACCGCGCGGAAGGTGACGGTCTGCCATTCGTAGGGCGCCACCCGGCGGGTCTCCTCGACCGGCTCGGCCTCGGCCCCGTCGGTGACCGCCATCGGGTTCGTGACGGCCTGAAGGAGCAGATCGGACCCGTCGTGGTGCCGCAGCGCGCCCGCGGGGACGTTGCCGGCCCGACCGTTGCCCACCCGGTAGGCCACCTCGAACTCAGCGCCCTGGGGCGGCGGGCTGCCGAACTCACCGTCGCCGAAGCGCACGGTGTAGCCGCTGCCCGCCAGCCAGTCCGTGTGCACGATCTCCGCGCCGGGCCGGCGGTAGGTGACCGCCGGTCCCCAGGTCCCGTCGTCGAGGGTGACGTGACGGTCGGTCGACGTGGAGGCACCGGGCCCGACGAGCTGCGGGCGCCAGTCCCAGCGCACCGCCGGGTCGGGGTCGCGCTGCTCGAGCACGGCGAGCTCGGGGAGCGTGGCCCGCAGGCTCCCGCCCCCGCCGATGGCGTCGGTGCCCGCCGGTCGCCACACGAGTCCCCTGAGCGCGGGGTCGGGCAGCGAGTGGAGGAACTCGGTGGAGCCGTGTGGACCCTCGCGCTCCACGGCCTCGGCGAGTCCCGTCGTACCCGCCGGACCGATCACGAATCCGGTCCGCAGCGTGACGCCTGCGGTGGCGGGGACGATGTTGCCCAGCACGACCGCGTGCTCCAGGTCGAGGTCGAAGGGCGGAGCGTCGGCCGGGTCCCAGGTGAGCACCGTGACGGGCGCGGGCGCGGTCCCGGTCAACGGGTCGGGGACCAGCGGATCGAGGTCGTCGACCCCGGAGGCGACCGGGAGCACCCAGGTGCGTCGCGGGACGCCGGCGTCGTCCGGGTCCTCGTGCAGCGCCACCATCAGCGGCGGGTCCCCGGGCTGCGGGAAGGCCGCTCCGACGTGGCCGACCACGGCGACACTGGTCGCCCCGGCCGGGAGGCACGCGGCCGCGTCGTCCGGCACGTGGGGCACGAGCGCGTTGCGTCGCTCGTCCACCTCGTAGGTCGCGCCGGCGAGCTCGTCGTCCAGTCCCGTGCCGAGGGCGAACTCCACCCGCTCACCCGTCTCCGTCTCCGCCCACACGGCGGTGCCGGCAGGAAGGGTGCCGATCCCCACCGGGCCGCCCGCCGTCACGGCGAGCCAGGTCGACCCGCCGAGCCCGTCGTGCATCCGGTGGTCCACGAGCTGCGCGTGCCGCCGCAGCGAGCGCAGCTGGGTCGCGGTCTCGAGTGTGGCCTCGTGGGCGATCCGGTCCTGGGCGTAGGACAGCTCGTCGCCGACGGACGCGAGCACCTCGACCAGCATCACGAGCTCGTCGGCCACGGAGCGGTCCTGCCAGGTCGGCTCCAGGAGGGTCGCCGCGTCGAGCATCAGCCGGCGCAGCTGCCAGAAGTCCCGGGCGGTGTGGTCGGCGGGCGGCCCGGGCGGGAGCTCGTCGGGACACGGTGGGGTCCGCGGGGCGCAGTCGAGCCGGGACGGGCACGCGGCCTGGAAGCTGAGGGGGACGTCGTTGTAGAAGTCGTCGACCCGGTCGTCGGCAACCGCCAGCCGGTAGGGCACGAAGTCGCCGGGCTCGTCAACCGTGAGCCGCAGGACGGTGCGCCCCTCGACGGTCGGCCAGGACACCGCAGTCACGGGCACCGTCGGGTGGTCGCGGCCGAACCGCGAGGAGATCAGCACGTCGGCCTCGGCGAGATCGCCGACGAGGGGCACGTCGAGTGTGTCCGGCTCGACGTGCCAGTAGACGTCGAGGGTGGTCTGGGCGTCGTGGACGAACACGAAGTCGATGCCGGTCAGGGCAGTCTGCGCGCGCAGCAGCTCGAGGCGGTCGGGCATCAGCGGATCACCTCGTTGAGCACGTCGGTGCGTCCGGTCTCGCGGTCGCGGTAGGTGATCGCGACCTCGAGAGTGGCGTCCTGCGACGTCACGGCGATCTCCTGCACGTCGATGACGTCGCCGAGCCACTCGGTCAGCGCCTGGAAGACGAGGACCTGGGTGAGCGCGGCCGTCGAGGGGTTGTTGGGCGCGAACACCATCCGTCGTACGCCGCAGCCGAAGTCGGGCCGGTCGATCCGCTCGCCGGGCGAGGTCAGCAGGACCTGCAGCATCAGCTGCCGGATGTACGCCGAGCGGTCGGTCTCGACGCGGACCCGGCCCAGGCCCGCGTCGACCTCGAAGGGATGACGGATCGAGGTCATGTGCTGCTCACCCTCGTCTGCGTCGAGGTGATGGTGACCATGCCCTGCGGGATCATGTCCGCCGAGAGGCACAGCCCCAGGCTGTCGGTGCTCAGCGAGGGGGATCCGGCGGCGGTGACCTTGAGGTCCGAGACCAGCCACTGCACCTTCGTGCAGGGGCTCGGCTTCGGCCCCGGAAGGGTGAACGTGCAGCCGGTGATCGTGAACGTGTCGGTGGACCGGAGCACGGGATCGCCCGCGTCGACCGTGCTGTTGCCGGTCACCGAGTTGACGGTGCCGGCGTGTGGGCAGGCCATCATCGTGGAGGTGGTCAGCGTCTGGCCCATCAGCGCACCTCCAGGGCCGAGCCGTCGACCTTGGTCCCGCTCGTGGACACCTCGACCGAGCCGGTGCCGTTCGACGAGGAGACCGAGGAGGAGGACACCGTGTGGGTGGACTGACCCGCGGTCGTCTTCGCCTCGTCGGTGTAGGCCGTCTCGGCGCCCGAGTCCGACGAGACCAGCAGCTCTCCCTCGTCGTCGTCCAGCCGGATGGTGTGGGCCTGGGTGCGGAGCACCTTGATCGCCGACTGCGGGTCGTCCGGGAGCTGACCAGTGCCCCAGAAGCAGCCTGTCCACACGGGATAGCTCGGGTCGCCGCCCTCGAACTCGACCCACACGCCGGTGTCCGGCTCCGGCAGCAGGTAGAGGCCCACGCCGTCCCCGGCGTACGGGACGCAGGGCAGCGCCCACACCTCCAGGTCGCCGAGCACGGCCGGGACGCGCACCTGGATGCGCCCCTGGTTGTTGGCGTCGCCGGTGTCCACGACCACGCCGCGGTACTTGCCGAAGTAGTGGCTGCGCATCCAGTCGGCCACCTCCTCGATGAGTGGGTCGCGAGGCGCCATCAGCCCTCCCACCCGTTGCGGACGAAGGTGCACTCCATGCGGTGCGAGACCGCGTCGACGAGGTGCCGCACCGAGGCCACCAGCCAGGTGCCGCTGTGGCGGCGACCGAGTCCGTCGAGGTCGACGAGCGTGTGAGCGTGGAGGACGCTGCCCAGCCGACCGACCGTCGTCCTCGCCCGGGCCTGGACGAAGAGGTCGGCCTCGGTGAGCACGTCCTGACCCGTGCCGGTCAAGGTCGAGGCATCGTCCCCCGGGGCGACCGTGAGCGTGGAGTAGCCGCCGCCGTTGACCGCCGCCAGTCCGGAGCCGGCCAACGCGGGCAGCGGGGACGCCGACACGGAGGCGTCGACCGACTGGAGGGTGCCGGGGTCCAGTCCGGACGCCGTGACCGAGGTGGGGCGGTCGGCGTCCCAGGTCAGGTCGAGCGAGTCCAGCGCCGCTCCGTCCAGATGGAGCGCGAGGGTGACGCCGGCGGAGCCCGTCACGGGAGGCGGGGCGAAGTGGGCGGTCTCCAGCCCGATCGCGTCGAGGCTCAGCCAGAACAGGTAGCCGTGCTGCCGCGCCAGCCGCCGCACGAAGTCGAGGTCGTTCCCCCGCTGCACCAGCTCGTGGCCGGTGGGCGCGAACACCGTGCCGGTGGACGTGACGTCGGGCATGAAGCCGTAGCCCCCGACGATCGCGGTCACCGCGTCGGAGGCCCGCATCGCCGACCAGGAGGTGATCTTGGCCTCGCGGGCCATCTCCAGGGTGCGATCGCCGCCCAGGACGTCGAGGCACGAGGTGTCGCCCTCCCCGGTCAGCCGGACCCGCTGTCCGGTCACCGGACCGCGCACCAGCGCGGCTCCGCTCGCCACGATCGTCGTCGTCGCGCCGGGGTCGGCCGCGGGAGCGGCCAGCGCCGGCAGGTCGCCGTCGGCGATGCGGACCGGCACGCGGTAGCGGTAGCGCGTGGGCTCCCCGAGCGCCTCGAGCACCTCGATCTCCCGCACCTCGCCCACGTCCCCACCGGAGGAGACGACGGTGGCGTCCAGCCCGCTCACGTCCGGCTCCCGGGGATGTCGACGCGACGGGCGTCGGTGAGCGCGTCCGGCAGCATCGCGTCGTTGACGTCGCAGATCCGCCAGAACTCCGTGGCGTCGCCGAGATAGTGGCCCGCGAGGTGGTCGAGCCGTTCGCCGTCCCGTCGAAGGTGTACGCCGAGCCGGAGCGGCCGGTCCCGCCGGGGCGAGGCGGCCACCTGGACCGGCACCCCGTCGGGTCCCGGCACGACGTAGCGCTCGGCGTCGTCGTAGCGGCTGGTCGGCTGTTCGGTCATGGTGGCCTCCGGCTAGTCCGGGATGATCCCTGCGACGGTGTCGACGAGGCCGGCCGCGCTGATCAGGTCGCGGTTCAGCGCGGTCCACTCGTAGGCGGCGACGGCGATCTTCTCGGCGATGGACAGCTCCTTCGGGAAGTCGGGTCGCGACAGCACCCGCATCGAGAGCCGGGCGGTCGCGAGGACGGGGTAGAGCAGAGGGGTGTGCCCCTGCTCCTCGATCGTCAGGCTGGTGACGCGCACCGGCACGATCCGGCTCGGGCCCCAGAAGAAGAGCACCACCGGCACCTCGCTGCGGGGCACGGTGCTCGGCCCTCCGAGACCGACGAGGCTCTTGATCGCGCCGATCACCGCGTCGACCACGGTGCCGGTCGGGTAGAGCAGCTTCTCCATCGAGGCGATCGGCGACGAGACCCCGACCAGCGCGCCGACCGGGTGGTTGCCGGGATCCTCCAGGTAGTCGGTCGCGTCGAGCTCGAGGGTGACCGAGATCGTCTCGGTCGGGGGCCCGGGCTGGGCGCGCGCGACCACGGCGTACTTGTCGCCGTCATCCCCCTCCGGCCGGTAGGGATCGATCGTCCGGGACAGCGTCGCCGGGTTGTACTGGAACGGGATCATGCTGGGGATCGGCACGATCGTGGTGTCCTTGAGGACGATCAGCGCGCCGGACAGCA
The DNA here is from genome assembly GCA_964542635.1 of uncultured Nocardioides sp. GTDB lineage: Bacteria > Actinomycetota > Actinomycetes > Propionibacteriales > Nocardioidaceae > Nocardioides. The sequence continues at coordinate 64,154 of CAZIVD010000004.1, forward strand.
GCCACGGACTCTGGGGGGAGAACTCGCTCACGGCTTGGTCACCCCGAAGCGCGCCATGACGGCGTCGTTGTTCTCCTCGGCCAGCTGGTAGACCGCGTGGAGCTTGTCCACGTCGAGCAGCCACTCCGACTTGAGCTTGCCCTTGTTCACGCCCTCCGGCTCGAGGTTGGCGTCGAGCCGGGACGCGATGGTCTCGTAGTAGGGCTTCTCCTCCGCGACCAGACCGGAGTCCAGCGCGGGCATCATCCGGTTCCACATCTTCTGGTAGACGTGCTGGACGCCGTCCACGAGCTCCCGGTTGCGCGCCTTCAGCACGTCCGGCAGCCCGGCCACCATGGCCGGGTCGGGCGTCCCCGTCACCTGGTTCACCGGCTGGGGCTCGTCGACCTTCTCGCGGTACCACGAGTGCACCGTGCTGCCCTGGCTCGTGCGTCCCAGGTCGTCGGGCCGTGCCGGCTTCGAGGGTGCGACGTGCAGCGCGGAGCTCTCGTGGGTGGTGTGCGCCAGCAGGATGGCGGGCATCGGTCCGCCCCGCGTGCCCTCCTTGCCGTAGAGCTTGCCGAGCTCGATCGCCTTCTTGCCGTCCGCGCGGTAGAGCACGTCCGGCGCGCCGTCCGCGCCCCGCTTCAGGCCGGGCTCTTTCGCCCCGAACGGCGGCCGCCCGGCCCGCTCGGTGAAGTACTCCGCGAACAGGAACTGCGTGGTGTGGTGGCTGTGCCGGTTCTTGCTCGTGTAGGGGCCGAGCTCACCGTGGGTGGCGATGCGCAGGCCGAACTCGCGGCCTCCCTGGTGCAGCCTGGTCTCCAAGTACTGCGCGGGGCGCGGGAGGTCCGAGGGCGTCACGTCGAGACCCACGGCGAGCGTGTCCACGGCATGCTCGAGCAGCTCCACGGGCAGCGCGTAGTGGTCGCGCTGCAGGGAGCGCTCCCGGGGGCCGAGGGCCCGCAGGCGGGCCACGATCGCCTGGAACAGGTCCGCCTGCGCGGACTCGCTGCCGATCACGTACGACGAGCGGGCACCTTCCGCGACGGGACCGCCTTGCAACGTGGCCCCGATCCGCAGCTGGCCGTCGAGGATCGGCCGCCACAGCGGGCTCGACTTCGTCACGGCCCCCAGGAAGACCCCGTCGACCTCCAGGTCCAACGTGGCCGTTCCCCGCAGCCAGGTCTCGAACAGGGTGCGGTCGTGGGGGAACTTCACGTTGACGAGCAGCCCGGACCTGCTCAGGAGGTAGCCCTCGATGAGTCCGGCGAGCAGCGCCGGGTTGATCTCGTGCCGACGCTCCTGCACCTGGGGCTGGCCCTTCTTCCTCTTCGGCCTGGGGGCCTCGCGGAGGGCGCCGCGGCCCAGGCGGTCGATCGCCTCGGGCTGGTCGTGGCGCAGATCGGCGATCCGCCGGCCGGCGTTCGCCGCGTGCTCGCGCACCTTGCCCAACGCGTCCACCTTCGCGTCGTGCGGGATGCCGGACACGGGCAGCGTGGGCGCCCTGAGAGCGGCGGCCAGCTTCTTCTGCAGCCGCTCCATGTCCTTGGTCTGCTCGTCCGAGAGCGAGGGAAGCGCCGAGACGGTGCCGTGGATCTCCTCCTGGTACTTCTTGAGGTCCTCGTAGCTGGCCAGCTTGCCGAGCACCCGCTCGACGACGTCCTGGGCGAGAGCGGGGGCGGCCGCGCCGACCAGGCCTGAGGGGGCCGGCTCCGGACCCGAGCCCGCAGCCGCTCGGTCCGCCGCCGCCTCCGCGGCGGGGTCGTAGCGCACGGCCGTGCCCGGCCGACCCCGGCTGGGGCGCGGGTGCTCGTCGACACCGGCCGACGGATTCGTCTGCTGGACGACGTGGCCCAGCTCGTGGCGCAGCACGTGCCCGCCGCGACCGGCGTCGAGGGAGAGGCCGGGCCGGATCACGACGTGGGAGCCGCGGGTCAGCGCGTCGACCCCGTCGCCCAGGGTCGCCCGGTGCAGCCGGACGTGCTCGAAGGAGCGACCGAAGCCCGCCTCGGCGGCGCCGCGCGGGCCCGGCGGCAGCGGGCTTCCCGGCCCTGGCGGGATGACGTCCCCGCCCGGGGCCGCCACCAGATGATCCAGGGCGACGGACGGCGGCTGCCCGGGAGCCAGCGCGGGCTCGGCGGCCTCGTCCTCCTCGTGGCCGGGCCCGGCGACCAGCTTGGGGGTCACCCTGGTGGTGCTGTCCGGCTTGCCCGCGGTCGACACCCCGATCGCCGCCAGCGCGTCGTAGATGCCGTCGATGAGGTCGGTGCGCAGCGCGGTGAGCACGTCGTCGACGAGGGGGCGGACCTTCTCCTTCCACAGCCGGTTGGGGTTGGCGATGTCCGGGATCGCCTCGGCCACCATCCCGCTGATCTCGGCCATCGCGCCGGTGACCTCGAGGGCGGCGCGGATCAGCTTCCCCTTGGTGCCGAAGCGGGCGAGGATCAGACCGAGGATCGCGGCGACGAGGGCGGCGTTCGGGATGATCTCCTCGGGCAGCTCGAACTCCTCGATCACCGACACCAGCGCCTCGACCCGATCGGCGAAGGCCCGGGCGGGGTCCTGGGCGAAGTCGGCCACCTCCTGCACGCCCTCGGCGATCTGCGGTCCGAGTGCGATCGCGAGGGCCGCGAGATGCACCACGGTCGAGACGACCGGGTGGGTCACCACGAAGGCCTGGGCCGTGCGCAGCGGGGGCTGGACGAGATCGCGCATCCGCTCGACCTCGCGGGCGATCAGGGTGCCGAGCGAGAGGAGGAGCCGGAGCAGCCGGCCGAGCCGTCCGGGCTTGCGCGCCACCGGGCGCGCCTTGCTCGGCCCGACCCGGTCTGCGAGCTTGCGGAGGAACAGGGTGTCGTTGCCGAACAGCAGGAACATCCAGATCTGCTCGGGCTCGAGCATCGCTTCCAGTCCGGCCACCAGACCCTCGATCTGCTGGAGCAGCTCGCCGCTCACGATCGCCTTGATGTCGTCGAAGTCCGCGGAAGCCAGGAACGTGGCCACGGACAGCACGATCCGCCCGACCATCACCGCCTGCCCTGCGCCCGGCACCAGCTCGACGAGGTCGACGGCCAGCGTCGCGATGTCCGACATCGCCTGCTGCAGGTTCTCCATCGAGAGCTGGAAGGCCTTCTCCTCCACTCCCCGCCAGATCGCGTCCAGGAGGTCGACGTCGCGCGCCCGCACGATGGTCGGACGGTCGTTGATCCGCAACTCGAACAGCTCGGTATCGGAGTCCAGCAGCCGGCCGCTGGAGACGTCGATGACCTCGGCGGGGCGAGGCTCCTTGTCCACGCCCGGCACCGCCTGCCCCGCCTCGCCGTACTCGGGGTGGAAGCGGAACCGCTTGAACACGCGCACCAGCTGGAAGCTGGCCGTGCCGCTCGTCCCGAACTGGTGCTCCGTCGTGACCAGGAACGGGTAGTTCAGGCTGCGCAGGGCGCCGCCGTCCGTCGACTCGAAGCCGCGTCCGGACTGGATACGGCGCTGGACCCGCTCGAACGCCTCGCGGACCGCCGCGATGTCGGCGGTGCGCGCGGCCAGGTCAGCGTCGCCCAGCCGAAGGAAGTTCCGGGTCAGCAGCGCGCGCTTGTCGACGTCGGTGAGCCAGCGCTGGGCGATCACCAGGAAGCCGTAGTAGCCCGTCACCAGGTCGTAGCGCTCCTCCTCGAGCACCACCGAGCCGAAGAAGGCCTCTCGGACGAACGCCGAGCGCAGCGCACCCGCGATGTCGACGACCAGCGCCGTGGTCTGCGCGAGGTTGTCGGTGGCCGGCAGCGCGTAGCGGTGGAACTGGGTGATCAGGTCGAGCGCCTCGAGCGGCTCCTCCCACGTGCCGACCCGGGCGTCGTAGGCGCCCAGCAGCTGGCCGACCCGCGCGGCCACGACGCCACGGTCGTGGTTGGTGGCCTCGCGCAGCAGCCCCGGCGGGAGCTTGTCGGTGCCGAGACGCCGTCGCTGGACCAGCGTGCGGTCGTAGAGGTGCTGCCAGACGCGGAGGCGCACCTGGTCCTGGGTGGGTCCCTGCCCCACCCCCATGAGGGCGTCGAGACGCAGCAGCCAGGCGACCGGGTCGGCGCCGACCGGCCCAAGGAGGGCGAGCACCTCGGGGATCGAGGCGAGCGCGGCGGCGGACTGCGCGGCCAGCTGGTCCCACGCGGGCAGCTGCCAGGCGAAGATGCCCTGCAGTCGCGGGGTCACCTCGAGCGAGGCCTCCACGTCCTGCCCGGGATACACCACCACGGTGTCCTTGCTGTTGGGCGGCAGCGTGGCCACCGACTTGGGGTGGGACGAGATGATCTCGGCGACCGAGCGGGTCTCGCCGTCGCGCGGGGCCCAGTCGCTCTCGTCGACCACCCAGCGGATCGCTGCCGGCGCGCCCTTGGCCGCCGCGAACGACTCCTGGAGCACCAGCCGGTTCTGCACCGCGTCGCGCACCGCCGGGTCCAGCAGGTCCTCGAGCGAGTCGGCCAGCCGGTGCAGGAACGCCTCGCGGTAGAACGTGGCGATCGCGCGGGCGTCCAGGACGATGTTGTCGGCGAACCGCACCCCCTTGTCGAAGTCCTGCGACAGCTGACCGAGGTCGCTGGTGGCCGGATGCCGCCAGTCGCTGATCAGCACCAGGCGGCTGCCCGTACCCGCTTCGTTGTGCTGAACCGCCTCGGCGGCCTCCTCGAGGACGACGTCGTCGAGTTCGTAGGCCAGCCGGCGCAGCTCGGTCGACATCCCGAGCCGGTGGCCGTGCCGGGTGTCGTCGAAGCCCGAGACGTCGTCCTTGGCGACGTAGACCAGCGACTGCTGGCGCAGGCGCTCGAAGCGCAAGGCGAGCCACGGCACCAGCTCTGCCCGCGCCAGGGTCTTCTCGTCGAGGCGGAAGCGGGAAAGGTCGGCCCAGAGCGCCGACGACTGGCGGTCCAGGACGGTCCGCAGCGCGACGAGTCGTGCGGCGTACGCCGACGCGTCGGGCAGCTCCGCCTGCTCCGGCGCCAGGTAGACCACGGCGGCCGCCGAGACCTGCCGGGCCGCCTCGCCGGCGATGGGGTTGGCAGCGAGGGCCCGCCGCATCTCCGCCCGTCGTTCCTCCGGCAGATCCGTCCGTCCGGTCGTCAGTCGGTTGCCGAGCTCCGCGTTCCACCGCTCCAGGGCGGTCTGCCAGAAGTCGTGGGCCTGCCGGCGTCGCTCCTCGAACCAGGTCACCGCCCGCACGTGGAGCGGCTCGCCCACCCCGCGCACGGCCTCGCCCCACGCTGCCAACCGCGGCGCCAGCTCGCCCGTGCGGTGCCAACCGCGGTAGACCGGGTTGCGCGCGAAGGCCTGCTCCTGCTCGTCCCCGCCCACGAGGGTCGAGCCGGACCACGAGTCGGCCTCGCGACAGACCGCGTAGCGGTTGTTCTCGATGTCGATCAACAAGACGGCGGCCAGGGTCGCCCGCTCGTTGAGCGAGAGTCCGCTCGCCCACTCCGGTGCGGCGAACATCAGGTTCGCCTCCTTGTCGCCGACCCCGTAGGCCGCCTTGTCCGGACGCACCAGGAAGATCCGGAACGCGCCGTAGACGAGGTCCCGGAACGTCCGCAGGGCCGGGGTCGTCTCGACCACCTCGGCGGCCCACCCGATGGGTCGACCCGCGTCCTGGTACAGCCAGGCGAGGAAGCCGCTCGAGGTCCACTTGGTGGCGAGCGGCCAGGGCGCCCGCTCGATGAGGGTCGCCGCGGCCTCCCACTCCTCCCCCGCCTTGACCAGGTCGAGGAGGAAGGACTGCTGGCGCGGCGTGGTCGCCCCATGGGTGTCGGAGAAGACGTCTGTGACCAGCTGCTCATAGGCCCGCGAGGCGGTGTCCACCTGGCGCTCGAGACGGTCCGCGACGGTCGCGCCGTAGGCGCCCATCGGCGCGTCCGGACCCAGCCCGCCGTGGTCCTCGGCGATCGTCGTGAAGACCTCTGCCGGCGTGAGGGCCGCGAACCGGTCCAGGAACTGGTCCTTCGGCGCTGCCTGGATCTCACCGGGCCCCTCGACGTCCGTGACCCGCCGCAGTCCCTCCAGAGAGACCCGGCCGGTCTGCTGGAGCGTGTGCACGACCTCGTGCAGGAGCAGACGCAGACCCGCCTCGGTGCCCGGCTGGTACTCGCCGAGGCCGAAGTAGACGTGGGGGCCGGCGGCGAACGCGGCCGCGCCCTCGGCCTCGGCCCCCCGATGGGCCACGGCGTCGTCGTGCACGCGCACGGCCGACAGGTCGGCGCCGAGCCCGCGCTCGAACCGGGCCCGGGCGACCGCGGGCAAGGGCCGGCCGGGGCTCCCGCTGATCGCGGCCCGTGCGGGACGCGTCGGGGTCACGCTCCTGGCCAGGCCGACGGAGCCCGCGAGGAGCTCGTCGGTCACCCGCTCCGCCTCGCGCTCGAGGCCGGTCGGTCCGTGACGCCGACGAGCCGGTGCCGCCGCCGAGCGCCGGGGGCCCAGGGGGCCGGCCAGGGCCGTGCTCGGGGCGGGGGTCGACGTTGCTCCCGGGCGCTGGCGCACGGGAGCGGCGCGTCCCGGTCGGCGAGCGGACCGCGTGGCCCGGGAGGCGGGGCGGCTCATGGTCGCGCTCCCCGAGCGCCGACCCGGCCCGCCGCCCGAGTCAGCTCGGCTGCCAGCTCGGCCGCCATCTCCGTCGCCACCGATTCGCGGACGGCAGGGTCGAGGTGGCCTGGAAGCTGGCGGCGGACCGCCTCCGCCAGCGATCGCTCGTCGAGCGGCAGGGCACTGCGGCCGACCCGCAGTCGCACCGACCGGATCCTGACGCTGCCGGCCGCTCCCGTGTCAGCCATCGAGCACCCGCCTGCGGTCCAGGACGCTCAGCGCTCGCCCCTGCTTGCTCAGCTCCCGGTCGAGTCCCTCCACGATCGCGTCGGCGTCCACCGACCGGCCGGCACGCGCCGCGATGAACGCCGCGTTCAAGGCGGCGTTCTTGATCTCCGCGCCGGTGAGCTCGACCCCGTGGGCGAGTCGTGCGAGGAGGGCCGCGCAGGCGGCGAGGTCGAGTCCGGGCTCGACATCGGCCAGGAAGCCGTGCCAGAGCGACAGGCGCGCACCGGCATCCGGCCTGGGCAGCTCGAGCACGTGCCGGAGCCGCCGCATGACGGCCTCGTCGAGCTGGTCCTTGCGGTTCGTCGCCAGGATCGCGATGCCGGGGTAGGTCTCGATCGCCTGCAGCAGGAAGTTGGTGTCGGCGTTGGCCCACCGGTCGTGCGCGTCCCGGAGCTCGGTCCGCCGTCCGAACAGGGTGTCGGCCTCGTCGCACAGCAGCACGGCGTCCAGCTCGCCCGCGTTGCGGAGCACCGCCTCGAGGTTCTTGGCCGTCTCGCCGACGTACTTGGAGATCGTCTCGGCCAGGTTGACGCGGAGCAGGTCGACGCCCAGCGACGCCGCCACCACCTGGGCGGCCATCGTCTTGCCGACACCGGGCGGACCGGCGAGCAGCACGACGAGCCCCGCCTGCGGGTAGAGCCGCGCCCGGTCGCCCAGCGCCCAGAACCGGCGCCGTTGGCGGCACTCGAAGAGCAGGAAGTCGAGGGCGTCCCGGATCCGGGGAGGCACGACGAGGTCGTCGGGGCCGTAGGGCAACGGCATCGGCGTTACGAGGGGACCCAACCGGTCTCTGTTGCGGCGTCGCAGTGCCTCGCGCGCGGCACCGACCGTCGTCGCCCGGAGCCGTGCCACGTGCACGATGTCAGCGACCGTCGAATGGGCGCGCTCCACGACGTCCGAGCGCTCGGGCTCGGGCCACTCCTCGCAGGCCGGCACGTAGGTGCGCCAGAGCCGCCAGCGGTCCTCCACCGTCGGGTCGGGCAGGTCGAGGACGACATCAGCCACCCCGTCGACCGCAGGCGCCGTCTCCCCCGGCTCGACGCACACGAACTGGATCGGGAAACCGGGAGGGTACGCCGGCCAGGCGGACGCGCCGGCCCGCCGCCCGTGCCACACGGGGGCGCTGCGCCCCAGGAACGCGTGTCGCTGGACCGCCGTGAAGGTCTGCGCCCAGTCCTCCTCGGCGATCCGGTCCGCGTCCACCTCGACGGCCCGCAGGCCGAGGGCGGCGCACACGGCTGCTGCGAAGCTCCGGCGACCCGATCCCGGCCGCGCACGGACCACGACCCGCACCGGGTCGGGCTGGTCGAGCGCGTCGTCAGGACGGCAGCGCCGGGCCACCTCGGACACCGGCCAGCCGGCCAACGGCTCGTGGGCCACCGTGCCCCGGAGCACCCCCACGAGCCGGGGGTCCAGCTCGTCGATGCCGTGCAACCAGGCGACGACGGTGTGGTCGAGGAGCACCGCCGGTGGGTCCCCCGCCAGGCCGGGGTCGTCGGCGACGATGCCCCACAGCCGCAGGGCGGACTCGGCCGAGGCGAGGACGGGTGCGGCGCGATCGCACACGCGAGCGGCCGCGGCCTCGGTGACGCGGCGGCCGCGCTCGTCGCCGGACACCAGCGCCAGCACGCGGCCGACCCGCTCGTCCTCGGCCGCCAGGCACACGTGCAGGAGGTCGAGCTCGGGCGGGGTCAGCCCGAAGACCTCCGTCAGCACGCCGAGCCTGCCGGCTGCGCCTTGCCGGAGAGACGCGTCGGCGGCGGCCACGGCGTCGAGCAGCTCAGGCGGCGCCGCACCCGCCCTCCAGGCGAGCTCGTCCCCGAGGTTGTCGCGGTCGCCGGTCGCGATGTCGACGTCGTCGAGGCCCAGCTCCCGCAGGTGCGCCAGCCACGCGGTCCGCAGGCCCAGCCGCATCCGGACCCGCTGCCGCACGAGGTCGAGCGCGACACCCTCGTCCTGCGCCATCCGGGCGGCCACGTCGGTGCTCATGCGGGGTGAGCTCATGGCTCGACGTACCAGGTCGGGAGGCACTCGGCCCCGTTGACGAGCAGACGGACCCGCACGGGGTCGCCGGACAGCACGGTCGCGGGCGGCTCGAACTCGATGGTGCCGCGGTCGACCACCTCGAACTCGCCGGCTCCCAGGGGAACGGTGCCGGGGACGAGCTCGTCCGCGCCCAGGGACAGGCGCACTGATGCGGGGTCGATGCCAGGCCCCGAGAACGGCCCGCCGCTGACCCGGTGCGGGCTCCCGGTCGTCACGCCGGTCACGACGGGCACGACGGACACCGCCGTCTCGTTGCTCTCGAAGGAGAACCGTCGGGTGCCACCGTCGGTGAGCAGCCGCTCCTCGGCCCGGGCCACCCGGACCCGGAGCAGGCCCGGGACGACGAGGCGACCGCCGGGACTCGGGTCCAACGTCGTCACCACCGTGGGCACGCCCCCGACCGTCCGGACCGAGGCGCCCGCGAGCGGCTTCCAGACGGGCCACGTCTCGCCGCGCACCGAGACGGTGAGGTCCCCACGAAGGCCCTCCCCCGTCAGCTCGAACGTCGCGCCCGGCGGCAGCTGGGCGGGGCTGGTGCGGACGGTCGCCGGGGCCGCGTCGGGGCGGGTCAGCGTGTGCGTGGCCGACGAGCCGGTGAGCCGCGGGGCCAGTCCCGCGAAGCCGAAGACCTCGCGCACCAGGACCGGCGGACCGCTCACCGGTGCGACGCCCTCCTGCACGAGGGCGACCGAGACGGTGTAATAGGCGGCGGGGCGGATGCCGTGCTGGCCGGCCGTCCACCACGTCACGGCCTGGTCGGGCTCGAGCTTCTGGAGGGTCACCGACATCGTGTTGCCGTCGGCGATCCCGGCCGCGCCGAAGATGTCGACGTTCCCGACCGTCAGACCGGACTCGAGGCGGGGATGGTCGTGCAGCACCTTCATGGCCAGGCCCAGCAGTAGGTGCTCCCGGCGCACGGTCTCGGTGGTGGCGGGGCTGCCGCCATGGGCGACGAGCTGGTAGTGCAGGTCCAGCCCGAGCGGCAGGTCCCGGGACCGGCCCGGTCGGTTGGCGGCGGTGGCGTTCTCGCCGACGCCGTAGAGGAAGAACGTCAGCCCTTCCCCCGTCATGGCGTCGGGGGCCACCGGCTCGACCGTCGGTGCGGGGTTCGGGGACCACGCATCGGAGGCCCCGATCCCCTCGCTGATCATCCGGCGCAGGGCGTCGGTGACGGTGGCCAGGCTCGCGAGCGGCACCTCACCACCCCCATCCTGGGCCGAACCGGCCGCGGGCAGGGATCAGAGCGGTCGGGCCGGGGCGCGGACGAGCGGGCGGGGCGACGCCCTCCGCCGGCCCCTGAGCGGGTCCGGGGGGACGGTCGTCGACGACCTCGATCGTGAGCCGGTCGATGACCACCGCGGGCCCGTCGGTGACGGGCTCCGACGTCCGCGGCTCGAACGGCGCCCGGGGAGGCTCGACGACCGCCACGACGGCCTCGTCGCGGGCCCACATCACCGCGTCGGCCAGCTCCAGCGCCGCTGCCTCGGTCGTGGCGAGCGGCGGCTCCGCGGTGGCCGGGGACGGCGGTTCGAGGGCGGGTGGGGCCAGCCTCTCGGGTCGCCCGCGAGCCTCCGGTTCGATCCCGAACGGGTCTCTCGCCTCGCCCCCGATGCGATGCCCCGGTGGCTCGGCCCCTCGCACCGTCGCGGGCACCACTGGTTCGGCGTCGGTCGCGGCCGGGGCCGGGGCCGCCGACCCGACCTGGACCTCGGGGAGGAGCAACGGCGGGGCGGCTCGGCCGTCGCCGACCGGAGGGCCGGGGACGGGCCCTGCGGGAGCCGGACGCGCGTCCTCCTCACGAGCGTGCTGGGGCCACCTGATCGGAGAGCCGACCTCGACGGCACCCTCGTCGATCGCGGGCCTCGTCACGACCGTGGTCTGGTCGGACGGCGGATCCTCATGGTCCAGGGCCCCCGGACCGGAGGCCGCGTCACCGCGGACAACAGGCGCGGCGACGCCCGGTCGGGCCTCCGGGTCCGTGCGGGTGGCGGCACGGGCGAAGTAGTCGCTCATCGTGCGCGCGCCCGGGAGCCGGCGAGGATGACCTCGGCGTAGGCCTCGCGCTCGGCGCGGCCGAGACCGAGGATCTCGTCGCGCGACCAGTGGTAGGCCGCGGCGATCCGGTGGACGGTGCGCCAGAGGAGCGGGCGCTCGGCCAGGAGCCGTGCCAGGAGGAACCGTTGGACGTCGAACTCGACCGGCTGTGCCGCGCCGCACTCCGGGCAGGCCGCTGCGATCGTGGTCGCCACCGGTGGCGCGAGGAGCGCCAGTGCCTCGGCGACATCGGCCCTGGTCCCGGGTCCCGGGTCCTCCAGAGTCGCACCCTCGGTCACCCTGCGGAAGAGCGCCCTGGCCGGATCCCGGTCGCCCAGGACCGCGAGCTCGTCGTCGCCGGTGAGCGGCCGGAACTCCAGGTCGCCCAGGCGCCACCGGGCGTCGGCGGATGGGTCTGGTTCGCCCACGTCTGGTTCGCAGTGGGCGGCCAGGTCGTCGAGCCGGAAGTCGAGGTCGAAGCGCTCGCCGCAGGCACGGCAGGTCTGGGTGGTCGCGATCTGCGCGCCGTAGAGATCCAGGTGGATCCGGACCAGGATCCGGTCCCGGTCGGCGACGGCCAGTGACCTCGCCGTGCCCGGCGCCGCGGATCCCGCGCCGGCCGAGGGGGCCAGCACGGCGTCGACCAAGGCGATCGCGGACTCCGAGCCGACGCCGACGACCGCCAGCTCCGCGTGCCCGGTGACCTCGCCCACGACCGCCGTCCCGACGTCCCCGGACCAGCGGAGACCGACCACCGCACCCATCGGCTACGTCTCGACGGGCGCCGGGACGCTCACGTCCCTGACCCACCCCTCGTTCTGGAGCACGAGCATCTCGATGGCGACCGCCGTGGAGTTCGCGTCGAGCTCGGGCAGCGCCTGGTACTCCGAGACCCAGCAGCGGAACACGAGGTAGGACAGCGCCACCGAGCCCTGCTCGTTGAGCAGGTCGATGGTCAGGCTCTTCCGGAAGTTCTTCAACGACATGGCAGCGTCGCCGTCGGTGCTGAAGCACAGGTTGGCCCAGGCCTCGAACTCCGGGTCGTGGGTGACCCCGCGCTCGAGCGTGATCGGCTCGAACTTCCAGGTGCTCGGCGAGAGCCGGTTGCTCGAGGGGTCGCCGCCGACCCGGTGCACGACCGGCTCGGTGGTGCGCTTGAGCGCGGACATCTTCGAGACCGCCGCCACGGGGCGGCCGTCGAACTTCACCACGAACTTGAAGCCCTTGTAGGGGTCGAAGCGCTCGACGTTCCCGGGGAACATGGTGTTCGTCATCGCTCACTCCTCGGGCAGCGTGATCTGGCGGAACGAGATCACGACGAACTCGGCCGGTTTGAGGGTCGCGACGCCGACGTGCACGTTGACGATGCCGAGCGACCGGTCGGTCTCCGTGGTGGTCTCCGCGTCGCACTTGACGTAGTAGGCCTGGCTCGCGGTCGCGCCGGCGAAGGCGCCCTGGCGGAACAGGCCGTTGAGGAAGTTGCCCACGTTGAGGCGGATCGCGGCCCAGAGGTCCAGCCCGTTGGGCTCGAAGACCGTCCACTGGAGGCCGCGGTAGATCGACTCCTCGAGATAGAGCAGCAGTCGCCGGACCGGCACGTACTTGTACTCCGAGCCCGCGTCGTTGTCGCCGTCCATGGTCCGGGCGCCCCAGTTCACGATCCCGGTCGGGAAGCGTCTGATGGTGTTGATGCCCCGCGGGTTGAGGTTGCCGTTCTGGCCGTCGCTGAAGGCGTACTGCACCCCGACGATGCCGCGGAGGTCGGCCTCCGTCCCCGCCGCGGCCTTCCATACGCCCCGACGCTCGTCGATCCGTGCCATCAGCCCGGCGATCGCGCCCGACGGGGAGGTGACCACCCGGATGCCGCTCTCGTCGATCACGAGGTTCGGGAAGTGCACGGCGGCGTGGTCCTTCACGAGGCCGGTGCGCAGGTCGGTGATGCTGTCGTCGGCCCCGGTCCCGTCCACGGCAGTGATGTGGTCGGTCCAGGTCGGGGGCGGGTCGATGAGCAGGAAGGCCCGGCTGCGCTGGCAGAACACGCTGGCCGGTCCCCAGAGGGTCTTGCGGTCCACCCCGCCGTTGTTGGACTCCGGCAGCACCATCAGGTTGAAGAGGTCGACCTCGCGGTCGACGACCTCGTAGGCGTCGTCGTAGTCGCTGCCCTGGGGTGACCCTCCGTCGGTCGCCACCGCCGCGGGACTGATCTGGCTGCCCAGCGACAGTCCGCCGACGCCCACCGTCGCGAACCGCGTGTTGTCGCTGAAGAGGGGGGCCAGGTCGGTGCCGCCCGTGCCGACCGTGGCGAAGTCGGCCGGCGTGAGGGCGTTGTCGTCACCGGCGGTGCGGCGCAGGGCGAGGCGGGTCCCCCAGAGCTCGGCGACCCAGCGGAACGTCGGGGTGGACGCGGCCTTCGCGTTCACGGCGTCGCGCACCACCCGGAGCCGCTCGGCGAGGCCGTCGAGACCGCCCCGGAGGTCGGTGGCGAAGCCGCCGGCCTGGGGCACGAAGAACGGGCGGGTCTGGTCGGCGGAGGTCGGGACGACCACGGTGTCCCCGTCGAGGGTGATGCTGGTCAGGTCGTCGTGCGTGAGCTCGCCGAGGGCGTTGAGCGAGGCGTCGTCGAAGAGCGCGGCGTTGGGGGCCGGGCGCAGGCCGGCGTGCGAGGTGATCTCGCGGCCGCCGTTCGCGAGGCCGAGGCGCAGCCGGCGGGACAGCAGGCCGCCGTCCGCGAGGATGGCGATGTTGCCCCCGGTCGTGGACTCGAACAGCAGGTACGACGTGGTGTCGAACGTCGCGTCCCCGTGCAGCGCCGCACTGCCCGTGGCGATCGCCGGCCCGTCGGGCATGCTCACGGTGACGGTGACGCCCGGACGCCCGACCAGGGCGTGCGCGTCCTGGATCGCCTGGGAGATCTCGGCACCCAGGGCGTCGCCGAAGGTCGCAGCCGGGAGGGTGCCGACCACGATCGTGGACAGGTCGACGCTCACCGCGTCCCCGCCGTCCACGGAGATCGTGAAGGTCTGCTCGGCCGCGGGTGGACCCGCCGTGCCGACCAGCGCCGTCCACTGGTCGCGGAGGGTGGAGCCCGCCGCCTGGCGCCAGGGGACCGCGAGGCCCGACTGGCTCGAGCCGTTGCCCCCGGCAGGTGCGCCGACCAGGGCGGCGTCGACGTGCTGGGACTGCTGGGTCAGGAGGTCGGGGGCGTAGCGGCTCGACTCGGGGTCCATCGAGAGACCCGTGAAGGTCTCCAGCTGCTGGGCCGTGCGCTGGCCGCCGGGGCCGAACTGCCAGCGGAACAGCTCGACGTCGAAGGTCGAGTCCGGCGACGCCGGGGTGAAGGACACTCGGGCGCGGATCGCCTCCCCGTCGGCGCCCGGGCTCGCCGCGGTCAGGGTCAGGACCGGATTGCCCGCCTCGTCCGCCAGCGTGACGCTGGCCGAGGTGGCGCCGTTCGCGATCCGCATCGCGTACGCCGTGGTGCCGCCGTTGAGGAAGAACAGCCGTACCTGCCGCGACAGGTCGCTCACCGAGGCGTCGTCGCCGAACCGGTCGACGAACTCGTCGTGGCTCAGGACGAGGGTCGGGTCCTGGATCCGCCCCCGACCGGACGCCCCGATGAAGAGCGCCGTGCCGGTGCTGACCCCGGCGATCGGCCGGACGCCACTGGGCACTTCCTGGATGTAGACACCCGGGTAGGTGAGGGTGGGGGTCATCTGCGGCTCTCCTTCGTCGTGCTCGGTTCGGTCATCGGGTGGCCGCCGCGCGGATCCACTCGACCAGCGAGGTGGGCGACAACACGCCCAGGGCGGTGCGATGGGGGGCCAGGCGCCACAGCACGGCCTTGCGCCCGTCGTCCAGCGCGGTCAGGACGGGTGGCTGGTGAGCGTCTGCGGACTCGGCCAGCAGGCGCTCGACGGCCGCCTCGTCGGCGTTGTTCCAGAGCACCACGTCGACGTCGCCGGAGCCGCTCGGCCGCGCCTCGGCCTCCGAGACGACCCACATGTCGGGCGCCTCGCCGACCGCCCGGCGGATGATGTCGCCCAGCACCCCGGAGCAGCCGACCAGGGCAACGCGAATGGGCTCGGCACTGTGCTCGTCGTCCATCGGACCCGCCCGTCGTCGGTGTCCTCCCGGCTTATCGACTGGCATGGTGCGCGCGCAATGGACCACGGGATCGGCGTTCGGCCCACGATCCAGACCCGGCCCCCTGGTCGGCGTCCGGATCGTCGCCGGGAGGACTGCAGGTCGTGGATCCTCTGGACCCCGGGTCGGCCTTGCGACAATGCCCAGGTGACGGGCGGCGGGTCGGGATCCGGTGACGGGAGGCAGCCGGTCGCTGCTCTCACGCGACTGGTGGCGGCCGTCGTCCTCGGCGTGGCGGTCGGCGTCGTCGCGGGTCTGACGGTCAACGCTCCCCTGGGCATCCTGCTGGGCCTCACGGCGACGCACGTCCTGTTCGTGGCCGCCGGGTGGCTGGCGCTGTGGCCTCTCGGCGCGGTCGACACCCGGGTGCACGCCGCCCGTGAGGACTTCCGGCCGGCCGCCG